>CBDUVB010000004.1:0-95681 GCA_965370555.1 uncultured bacterium | reverse complement strand
GTGAACCATGTAGGCCCTTAGCTGATGAGAATCTGGGATTGGAGGATCTCTTTCTAAGCAAAAAAGGAACTTTAGCGCGTCGGGAAACTGTCTTCTGACATTCAAGTACGCCCGAGAGGACTCGAACCTCCGACCTTCGCATCCGGAGTGCGACGCTCTAATCCACTGAGCTACGGGCGCGTGAAAGTGGCGGAGGGGGCGAGATTCGAACTCGCGGACGAGCTATGAACCCGTCGACGGTTTAGCAAACCGTTGTCTTGGACCTCTTGACTACCCCTCCGGGTATCCTCATTCTACTTTGGGAAGGACCATCGTTCAACTGTGTCTCCCCCTGGCGGAGGGGGCGGGATTCGAACCCGCGGAGCCGGGAGGCTCGCCGGTTTTCAAGACCGGTGGTTTCGTCCGCTCGCCCACCCCTCCGAGGGGATTATAGCAAAGCCGTCAGCGTTCAGCCATCAGTATTCAGCAAGAAAAGCAGTGACGAGTGATGAGTAATCAGTAAATAGTGAACCCACTTTCTGCACGCCGATCACTCGGTCTGCTGCTGAGCGCTGAACCCCTGGTACCCATTACCCATCACTCATTACTTGTCACTGTCTTTCCGTGATTATTCCCCCGCCAAGGAGGCGATCTCCGTCATATAGAGCGACGATCTGCCCGAGGGTGACGGCACGCTGGGGTTCCTCGAATTCGAGCGAGAAACTCTCTTCAGAGAGAGGGTGGAAAATGGCGGGGAAGGCGGGAGAGCGATAGCGGATCTTCGCCGCGATCCGGGAATCTACAGGTGGAGGCGTACCAGCGAGATAGGTGGCATCCGTTGCGACAAGACCGGTTGCATAAAGATCTTTCTCCTCTCCAACAACAAGTGCGTTTTTCACATGGTCGATCGCCACTATGTAGAGTGGCCGCTTGGCTGCGATCCTGAGCCCCCGGCGTTGCCCAATCGTGTAACGGGGGAGCCCTTCGTGTTCCCCGAGTTGTTGACCAGCAAGGTCTAAGATCGGCCCGGGGCGGAGATCGTCTGGCTCAAAAAGAAAATCGGTACTCCCTTCGTGTGCAAAGCACAAATCCTGACTCTCGGGGAGAGAAGCGGCGTGTAACCCGTGTTCGCGAGCGATGGCGAATACCTCTTCCTTGTTCAGGTCTCCGACTGGGAAGACGAGGCGTTCGAGATCCGCTTCTCTCAACCCGTAGAGAAAGTACGATTGGTCTTTACTCGGGTCGGCACCGCGGCGAAGGTGAAGGTGTCCACTTGCGTCGTGCAGGATCCGCACATGATGCCCGGTCGCGACAAGGTCGAAACCGTTCTCTTCCGCATAATCAAATGCAAGAGCGAAGCGGAGAAGCCGATTGCAGCGACCGCAGGGGTTTGGGGTCTCTCCACGGCGGTAACGGGTGATGTAATCCTGCAGGACGAGCTTGTAGAACCGGTCACTTGCGTCGATCGTGTAATGGGGAATCTGAAGTTCCGCAGCAGCGAGAGAGGATCCATCGAGAGAGCAACACTTTGTCTTCCCTGCATAGTCGGGAGCACCGGGGTAGGACCAGAACCAGAAGGTGAGTCCCTCGATCTTGTAGCCCTCTTCTTTCAACAGCAGTGCAGCCACGGTGCTGTCCACCCCGCCGCTCATGCAGACGAGGACCCGCTTGGTCACTTCTTACCCCTCGCCGCTGGCGGGGACAAGGCACAAGAATTCAAACGGGTTGGCCCCAGCGTTCAGGAACTGGTGCTCCTCGTTCGGGGGGACATATACGAAGTCTCCTGCGCTCACCAGGGTGCTCCCAGAGTCCGATTTGACCGTTCCCTTTCCCGAAAGGATGAACACCTCGTGCTCCCAATCATGGGTGTGATATGGGCTGCATCCGCCTGCCCCTACGGTGAACAGGCGCATGACAAAGTTCCTCGCCCCCTGTTCGGGGCCGATCAATATGCGTTTCTTCGTATGGAAGATCGTCTTTCCATCGTGTAGATCGCGTGTGCGAATTTCTTTGCTTCTCCCGATAACGATCACAGCTCCTCCTTTTATAAGTCTTTCGCTATTTGGTGTGGGTAATTTGTGATTGTGTAGGGATAAATCCAGCCTTGGGTTACCCACGTGACCCGAAGGCTTTTAAAATTATGAGGAAGCCAGGAACCCAGGAAGAATTCCAGCTTTCCGACATATCACCCTTTTTACCTCCAGAGTGGGCTTGGCAAAATTCAACAGCAATCCGTGCTCCTTCCCAACTGCTCTTAGATACGACTTTACAATGGCAAAGTGAATATTATCCAGATTCTTGATCGCTTTCAGTTCTACCACGATCGTTTCTTCAACAAGCAGATCGAGCCGGTGCCGCCCCACTTCTACTCCTTCATACTCTATAGGTACTTCAACCTGCTCTTCTACCTTCAATCCCCGCTTGTGTAACTCCACGACAAGAGCGTGTTCGTATATGGATTCAATAAAACCAGGGCCCAGTCGTCGATGTACCTCGATGGCGGCTGCGATTACTCTTGAAGTCAATTCTTCATATTGCAATACCATTCTTCACCTTATATTTTTCATGGATTCCTGGCTTCCTTATAGCAAAAAAGCGATCAGGATCAAACTTCTCGCCCGGAGCAGCAAGAACCGGATTCCTCTGATAACCGGCTCATGATGAACGGAACTAGCATCTCCTGTGGGGTCAGCCCACCATGCATTCCCTTCAGTTTGGCGCTATCCTTGTACGGGTAATAGAGGGCTCGACTCCCAGTGGAAATGACGAGGAGATCTCCGATCCTATCGGGAACCTCCGGTTTGATTTTCCCTAGTCCAAAGAGCCCCGCTTCAAGGGCCTCGTGTGAATCCAGACATAGAAGATCTTCGCCAAAGCGCTCGGTGATAAACTCCTTGACTTCTTTTCTCTTCCCCTCCCTTACAAACAGGTAGGCGGCACGCGTGTCTCCTACCGGTGGCAGGAGGAGGTTTCGGGCGAGCTCCGGGTAGTCAGGAATCATGATGTAATCGGATTCCTCCATGGCGACGAATCCGTGATCGGCGCTGATCAGGAGTAGAGTGTCATCGATTCTCCCGGCAAGCTCACGTTCGAGCGCGGCATCGATCGAACGCAGCTCGGCGGTGAACGCCTCGCTCTGCGGCCCATGGGTGTGGGCGATGGCATCGGTTCCTCCCCAGTACAGGCTGAGAAAGGTCTTTCCGCTTGTCTCCTGGAGGATATGGCGGGTGGTGACGAGCATGTCCGAGAAATTCACGACCGGGTGCGATTGCGCATCCCCGTCGTAGATAAGCCGCGACAGCCCGCTTGTGGCGATGTACTTACTCAGCAGGATGTGCGCTTGTACGCCCAGCTGCGCCAAGTGATCGTACAGTGTCATCTCCCCGAGGAAGGTCTTGAGATCGATCCCCGCAGCGAGTGCGGAATCCCCTTGGCCATTCCCCAGAAGGGATAGGCGGACCATGTTGGTGATCGCGGAGGTCTCCTTCAGGTAGAGTCGGTAGCCGAGCATCCCGTGCTCTTGCGGTGTGAGGCCGGTGTTGTAGCTGGCGAGCGCGGTGGCAGTGGTCGCGGGGAGGGTTGAAGTGAGTGGGACGAATCTTCCGCTATCGATCAACCGGTTAAGGAAGAGATCGGGGAAGGAGGCGCGGAGCCGGTTCAAGTGAAGGTATCCCATCCCATCGAGGAGGAGGAAGACGACCCGATCCGGTAAAAGGTCAGGGAGGAGGGGTGCGAACGCCTCTGCGCGATCGACGCTATCTCCGAAGAGAGCACGGATGAATCGCGGCACACCACAGATGGAATACCCGTTGTAATCCGGAACAATAAGCCCCTCTGGAAGGCCAGGGAGAGTATGGGAGCGGATCTCTCGTTCGATATCGTCTGATCTTGTCATAGCCCGTCATTGTAGTCCCTCACAACAGGGATTGAAACCGTCAACGCGAGCGAGGTGCGACAGGGGCGCTCACGTTCTCACGCTATGATCGGCGATGTGCTCAGGTTCTTCGTGCGACACGGGAAACAGCAATCGCCAGAACCAGGACAGCACCTTGGATGACGTACTGAAGGTAGAACGGGATCCCTAAGATAATCAGACCATTATTCAAAACTCCGATGAACAAGACCCCAACTAATGTCCCGGCAACGTGAAATCGTCCTCCATGAAACGTGGCGGCCCCGAGAAAGACGGCAGCAAAGGCGTTGAGTAGAAGACCTTCACCTGCCCGTGGTTGTCCTGAGGAAAGGCGTGCGGCAAGAAGTATTCCGGCCAATGAGGCAAGGACGGATGAGATCATGAACCCCAGCAAGCGTGTTCGTACGGCACTGATGCCTGAGTATCGAGAAGCAATTGGGTTCCCCCCTACGGCGTACACCTTCTTTCCGAATGAGGAATGGTTGATGACAACATAGAAGACTAAAAAGATGAAAAGCATGTAGTACACGAGATAGGGGACTCTGAGGAAGGTTCCGCGTGCTAGATTTACAAAGGCTCGCGGAATGCCCGAGTAAAGGGAATAACCGCCTGTGTACCATAAGGTGAGGCCCCGGAGCATGGTTTGCATGGCCAGTGTAACGATAAAGGGAGAAATTCCCACTACGGCTGAGAAGAACCCATTGACAAGTCCGACACCGACTGCCATTGATAGGACGGCCACTATAGCTACCCACATATTGACGAGGGGGAGCAATGAAGCCACAAGAACCCCGCTCCAAGTCGCCACGGCGGCAATAGAGAGGTCGAAATCGCCCAAGATCAAGCAAACAGTCAGTCCTGTTGAGATTATGCCCAGAAGCGCAATCTGTTTGAAGATCGCGATGAGGTTCCCTACTGAAGGGAAGATCCCTGGGCGTAGGATAGAAAAGACCGTGAATAGCAAGAGTAAAACGGTGATGACCCCATACCGTCTCAAGATAGGATTCATTCGTTGTGCTATCTTGCAGGAGCTTGTGATCCGCTTCTGATGACTCTCTATCAAGCCTATCCTCCTATTGCTATCTTGGCCCCCGGTCCCCTAGTCCACACGTTGTCCTTTCTGCCTGGAGAACCCTTTCCATAAGCCCGCAGCTGTTACGGCTGCAATCAAGATAGCCCCCTGAGCCACTAACTGTAGATGGTAAGGCACGTCGAGCAGAGTGAATCCGTTAAAAAGCGTTCCCATGATGAGAACCCCAATCAATGTACCGAGGATATGAAACTGCCCTATCTTGAGCGATGCTGCTCCGAGGAAAACCGCTGTGAACGCGTCGAATAGGAAGCGGTCTCCGATGGTTGGTTCAGCCAATCCTAAACGGGCAACTAGGAGCACCCCGGTCAGTCCGGCAAGAAAACCGGATGTCATAAATCCGAGGATCTTGAGCTTACGGATGGGGATGCCCCCAAAACGTGCCGCTTCCGGGTTTCCCCCCACCGCATACATGTACCTTCCGGTGGAGGTGTGATTGAGGAAAAGGTGCAGCAGACATAGGACAACTACCATAAAAAAGACAAGGTACGGGATGTGAAAGAAGGTTCCTTTGCCAATTACCAGAAATCCCTCTGGGATACCACTATACAGGATCGATCCGCTGCCGCTTGTGTACCAGTAACTGAATCCGGTGAGGATTGTCATGCTCCCCAGAGTTGCCATGAACGAGGAGACACCTAAGGTGGCGACGACCAGTCCATTTGCCGCGCCGATCCCAGTGCAGATCAGAAGGACAATGGGCACTGCGACCGCAGTATGCATATGCGGGAGAAAGCCAGCAGTCAACACTGCCCCCAGTGTGGCGATCGCGCCGATAGAGAGATCAAACTCGTTCATTACCAGGCAGATCGTCAGCCCTGCAGAGCAGATTCCAAGCAGCGAGATCTGATTCAGGATATTCAGAAGATTGCGTGGGTTTGGAAAGATGGCTGGTTTGAGAGCCGTGAATACGGCAACAAGGAGAAACAAGCCGATCAGCGTACCGAAGCGACCTAACGTGATCCACACTGCCTTGGTGTCAAGAGCGTTTAGGAGTTTGCGTTGTTGTGGCATCGTTCATCCCTCGTAACAGTACTCCATGACCTTGCTCGGAGTAAGGTTCGTGTCCTCAAGCGCTGCGACCAAACAGCCTTTTCGCATGACCAGCACCCTGTCACAGACTCCGGCCAGTTCTTCGACTTCCGTCGAGATAAAGAAGATCGCGTTCCCGGAAGCAGCCAGCTTCCGAACGAGTCGATATATCTCCGCTTTTGCCGACACATCGATTCCTCTTGTAGGCTCGTTCAGGATCAGCAAGCGAGGAGTTCTTAAGAGCCATTTTGCTAGTACGACCTTCTGTTGGTTCCCACCGCTCAGGTAACGTACCTGTTGGTGCGGGCTCGTGGCTTGGATACGCAGGAGTGCCATCTGTCGTTTTGTTTCTGCTAAACTCTTGCGATAGTGGATGAGTCGCGAGATGGGATCGAGGACGAATCGCCCCAAACTGGGAAGGATAATATTCTCCCACAGCTTCATTTCAGTGACCAGTCCTTGGCTTCGTCGTTCTTCCGGAACCAGGGCGATACCTCGTGTAATCGCGTGGTGTGCCGACCGAGGCGTGTATGGTTTCCCGTCAACCTGGATACTTCCCTCTTGGAATCGTGCACGACTCGTACCGAAAAGGATGTCGGCCAAGGCACTCTGTCCTGCTCCCAATAAACCGGTCAGGCCAACGACTTCGCCCTCTCTGATAGAGAGGGTGACGTTTTGCAGCCGCTGGTCAACTGTGCTTAATCTCTCGATCTTCAAAACCGTCTTACGATCTCCCTCCCAGGGTTCTTTAGCAGGGAAGAGATCCTGAGGTTTCCCTCCAACTATCAACTGGACAAGCTTACGAATGTCTACGTCAGCGGCTGGGAATGTTCCAACCTTCCTCCCGTCCTTGAGGACGGTGATCCGCTGCGCAAGCTCAAACACTTCCTCGAGTCGGTGGGAGATGTAGATCACGGAAGTGCCTTTGGCGGCTAGTGATCGGACCAAGTGAAACAGTTCCTGGACCTCTTTGCGCGTGAGAGATGAGGTTGGCTCATCCATTACTAGGATCTTCCCCCGGGAGTAAAGCGCACGCGCGATGGCGACCATCCACTGTTCGGCCACGGTCAGTTCTTGAACGGATCGCCTCGGATCGATAGAGATTCCTAGATTTTCAAGAAGGGAGCGCACATGAGCGTTCAGCGCCTGCCAGCGGATGAAACGTGTCTTTCCCCGTAATGGATAGGGATCTCCCAGCACGATGTTCTCCGCTACGTTGAACTGGGGGATGAGATTCAGTTCTTGATGTATGAAGCGCATTCCCAGATCGTGGGATTGTCTTGGTGTAAGGTGATCGATTGGGCTACCACCGATTACGATCTCACCTTTATCTCGCGTATAGATTCCAGCCAGCACCTTGACCAAGGTCGATTTTCCCGCACCGTTTTGTCCCACCAGGGCATGAATCTCACCTATTCGTAGATCGAAGTCGACGTCCTGTAAAGCAACGGTGCCAGGAAATGTCTTGGTGATACTACGTAGATCTATGACCAGCTTGTTCATTATTGGGTCTCGTGGGCTAATCGGTTGGTCCATTCTACTTATTCGGCTGTCGGGAACATACGGAAAGGGGCTTTGCTATTGGGTAAAGCCCCTTTCCAACGCATTGGTTTACTTCGGCTCGTCCGGCATGCCGGCTCCCACCCACTCGCTGTAGTACCAACCAGCGGGGGGACAGTTGTATGCAGTGACGATCGGTATATCTATATAGAACTGCTGTTGCGCAGGTAGCAACCCTTGCCAGAGGCGCTCCTGTAACTCCGTCGCAGCCAAGGTCACTCCTTGTTCCCAGTCAGGGGCGATGGTCATCTTGAATGGTCCACCACTACGGATCGCATCAAAGGTGGATAAGTTTCCATCGATGCCAACGCACACGATGTCATCCCTGCCCTCGGCGATGATCGCCTGAACAGCGCCCATCGTCAGTTCATCCCACGCACCCCATACTCCATCGATCTCGGGGTGGGCTAGCAGGATGTTCTCCATAGCGGCGCGGCAACTCTCACCAGCACCAGGGAATTTGGCGACGTGGCTAGCCGCAACTCCTATGTCCGGGTACTCAGGGAGCATCGCTTCTAACATACCATACCGCTGACGAGGACAAGGGACCTGGTCCCAGTGCAGTACAGCGATTTCCCCTTTCCGACCAAGGGTATCGAATAACCACTGGGTCATCTTGACTCCACCCTCAAAGTCACTCATTCCCACGTCGAGGGTTTGTCCTTGTCCACAACCGTATCCTGTCGTGATGAGTGGAATACCAGCCGCTTCGCATGCCTCTGCTAGCTCGCTGATGGAGCCAGCGGGAGGGAAGAAGATGTGGATGGCGTCGACTCCCATCTGGACCCAGATCAGTGCAGCATCGATAACCTTCTGCATGTCACCGCCCCCGTCCACGGTCAGTATCTTCCAATCGTTAGCTTCGCCTACTCGTTTCCATTCATTGGCCATCCGGCTAGGCACTGGGCTGGAGAGGCCTTGCGCCCCAACTCCGATTGTTCTCTCTGCGGCAAAAGCGGCCAGCGGCACCAATCCGATGAGGATGATAAGTAGGCCGATTCCCACAAAACTAAGTCTTCTGAGCATCTTGCACCTCCTAAATAGTACTTGCTCCCTCTGGTCTCACTTCCTTCTCCAGCTTGTTTCCTTTACCGATCACCCCCTTTTGCATATGCCGTTGCCGTGGTAGAGGCGTCTTGCTTTACCTTCGTGTTTATCTCAGACTGCATCAGACTGTTTGAGTAAATCATGCACGCTTGACGCATGGTGATAAGCGTCTCGAAACAGCGCGATGAGGCGTTCATATGCTTTTGTGGATTTCTCATCCGGCGAGCTTGTCCCATTAACACGGATGAATTCCCGTGCGGCATCGTCGAACTGATCGAAGATACCGATTCCAACACAGGCTGTCATCGCGGCTCCAAGTGAATTTGCTTCCTGCTGAGCGGATAGACTCAACACATCCTTGTTGAGAATGCTCGCGGCGATGCTGCGCCAGAGAGAACTCTTTGCGCCACCGCCGATCATGCGAATCTCTGAGAACTCGGTACCTATCTGCTGTTCCAGGGCTCTGCAGAGCAGACAGATGTTGACAGTAATCCCTTCCAATACAGCTCGAATGACATCGGCTCGCGTATGACTGAGCTCTAGTCCGAACAGAGCGCCCCGAGCATCCAGATCGTGAAACGGAGCTCCACCCGGTCTCATGTGCGGGAGAAAGAGAAGGCCATGGGCACCAGGCTCCGATTGAGCTGCCGCCTTGTCCATGAGCGCGAATGGACTGCTACCAAGCTCCTCCGCACGAGAGGCTTCAGTTTGACATATCTGATCTCTGAACCAGGAATAGACAACGCCGGCGGAATAGGTTGCTAGCTGTGTCACGTACATATTCGGGACTAAATGGCAGAGAGTGAAGGGGCGCATCTTAAGGTCAAAGATCGGTTTCCTTGTTGCCACTGCGACCCATGATGCTGAGCCGATGTTGTTGTAGATGGAATTCTCCGTGATAACTCCCGCTCCCACTGCGGCACAAGGAACGTCTCCTCCACCCAGTACGACCGGGGTCCCTTGAGCAAGACCGGTTTCGCGACTCGCTTCTGCACAGACTTCTCCGACGATTGTGGTGCTGGGAAGAATGTCCTCAGGCAGTTTTTCTTCCTCAATCCCGAGCGCGCGAATCAGATCACTTGCCCAGTGCCTGCTATGAATATCGAATAGCCCCGTGTTTGAAGCGTCGGAGAAGTCCGTGGAGATGCGTCCCGTCAACCAATGGACGATCAAGTCCTTCGTACCGATGAATTTGTAGGTCTTGGTGTACAGCTTGGGTTCGTGCTTTTTCAGCCAAAGGATCTTCGCCGCTGGATAGAGGGCGAGTTCGAGCCCTCCGCCGGTTGTTTTGTAGAATCTCTCCCATCCCACCACTTCCCGAATGAACTCAGCTTGCTGTTGACTACGATAATCCGCCCAAAGAAAGACGGTCTTTCGCAGCACGTTCCCTTGCCGATCGATGGGAATGCATCCCAGCATGTGCCCACTGAACGAGATCGCCGCGATCTGCTCCGAGCGAATACTAGCTGAGGTAAGTACGCTTTTTGTGGACTCAACAAACGCACGCTTCCAATCGTTTGGGTCTTGCTCGGACCAACCTGGATGAGGATAGTAAGTGTCATAAGCGTAATAACGACTGGCTAACAACCGGCCGGAAGAATCGAAAAGCGAGGCTTTGTCCCCCGTTGTGCCGAAATCATGAGCCAGTATCACGTCCTTCGTCAACGTTATTCTCCTTGCCGTGATTTCGTTGGATTGCTCACAGTAGAGACATCAGATGCACGTGATACGGTGCTTTTGAACGAAACTCCCTCTCCAATATGAGAGACCATGTATTCAATAACAGCATTCTCTTTAGTAAAAGTGAGCCCTTTCAGTAACAGAATCGGGCTGAATAAGGAAGTCTCCAGCAGTTCCGCAATCTCATGCTCTACGATCTCTGCGGCTTCCACATGCCGGTCCGACTCCATAACCGAACACCCGTAGCGCTCCTCAAGAGTGGCATACAAGCTTCCCCGAATGAATGGCTCTTCGCCGAGATGAGGGAACCGTTCTGCTGGCAGGTACGAATCGCATACCATGATCGGCCGATCATTGACGAATCGTACCCGACGGAGGTATAGAACCTCTTTCTCTGCAGCCATTCGCATTGTGCGGGAGAGTTCTGAGGTGGCAGGGATACGTTTGCACTTGACTAATCTGCTCTTAAGCTGCGATGAAGGCCAGAACTGTTCTGTTAAGCTAAGACTGTCCTGCAGTAGCGTCAACTCAACTGACGGCTTCTGCGTCACAAAGGTTCCCCGTCCCCGCTTGCGCACAAGCCAACCCTGATCGACAAGTTCTTGAATTGCCTTGTTTGCAGTTGGACGACTGATTCCAAAGCACAGAGCAACTACCTCCTCGGGAGGGAACCGATCACCTGGGGGAAACCCTCTCTCCAGAATCAGTTTCTGTAGAACGCGGTAAAGCTGGTAGTATAGAGGTATTGAGAAGCGACTAGTTAACTGAACTCGGTTTCGACAAGCGAAATCCGTCAGTATTTGCGCATGTGTTTCTGAACTACTCATTCGTTTCCCTCGTTTGGTCACCGAATTACTAACCATAGTACGCATCACGATGCTGAATGTCAAGTTGTAAGCACATGCTACTATCCTCGCAAATATGGGAGCTCTGTTTGTTTGTAGAGCCTGTCTTACTATTAGAGGGAGTGTGCGCAAAGGGTAATACGTGTCAGCACGTGGAAGTCGAATCCCAGGTTGGCTGAACATATAAGGGACAAAAAGGCGGTAAGGGGCGGAAAGGACGTCTAGTTCCAGCTTGTCATGCAGATACCCTGAGCATACGCCTTGACAATGGGATGAAGAACCTGTAATTATTGCGAACGAGAGGAGGCAGTATGAATATCATCGGTAGAAACGCTGATGAGTTGTTGGCAAATTTTGCCAAACGCACTCAGGCTCAACTTGTGGGTGATTCCCAGATTCCTTTGTATTTCCAATTGGCACGCGTCTTGCAGATGTTTATACGGGAAAATCTGTTTCAACCAGGGGAGCGTTTCCCCTCGGAGGAGGCGGTGGGCATATGCTTCGATGTTAGTCGCCCTACGGTCAATAAGGCTATCCAAGAGCTTCTGACACAAGGGTGGCTATACAGAGTACGCGGGCGGGGTACCTTTCTGAAGGAGGACCCCCGGGTACAACTCGCGCTGTTGGGTTGTAGCATGAGTCCCACCGAGCAGTTCTCTCCCCGAGACCTCCATTACAAGTTTGTTCAAAGGAGAAGGGTTCGTGCGAATTTACAGATTGCCCAATCTTTGCGGTTGGAACCCGGGGCACCACTTTTATTCATGCGCCGTTTGCGTTCGGTACATGACCATCCCTTATTGGTTTGCGATTCCATTTTCTCGATAGAGCGCTTTCCCGGCCTTGTTAAGCAATCGCTTATACAAGGCAGTCTCTACACCACACTGGAACAGGTGTTCAATTGCCCTATTGTTCGCTCAGAGCGGTGTGTTGAGGCTTCCGAAGTTATAGAGCAGGAGGTAGCCACACTACTGGAAATTCCGCTGCTCAGCCCGATCCTCCTGTTGACAGGCACCACCTTCACGAAAGGGAATGAACCCATAGAATATATGAGATCCTATTTAAAAGAGGGGGTGAGCCTGGAGAGCACTGTGCGGCGTTCTGCTCTGAAAATCAAGGCGTAGAAGGTGCTGTCGAAGGAAGGAGGATAGTCCGTGTCTCAAAGTGCGTCTTCAAGGATTGCTTGAGTTAGCTTTTCTGGCTTGATAGCAGGAGACACACCTAATGGTGCATGAAGGATTCTGAGCTTTGGTCGAGAGCATCTTCGTTTAGCTTGGCTGTCAAGAGTTGAGTGGTTACTAAAGGGATCCATATAAAGGAGGCATGACATGGGGGCAAGTTATATCTTAGCTCATGATATGGGAACAGGCGGGGACAAGGTCGTTCTCTACAATAATGAAGGGAAGCTGCTGGGAAAATCTTTTCACCCGTATAAAACGTTCTACCCGCAATCCCGTTGGGCGGAACAGCGACCATTGGATTGGTGGCAAGCGATTGTGGATGGGACTCAAAAGGTGCTAGGCGAAGTGCAGATTGACAAAAGCAAAATTGCAGCCATTTCATTCAGTGGGCACGGGATGGGGAATGTTCCAGTAGATGAGAAAGGCAATCTATTGCGTGATACCAGCATGGTTTGGTTCGATTCTCGAAGTACCGGCCAGGCCGAGAAGGTAATTGATAAGATCGGCCTTGATAAATGGTATAAGATAACTGGATGTGCTTTTGAGCCGGCGTTTTTTACGGGTTTTAAACTTATGTGGGTCAAGGAGAACGAGCCGCAGTTATTCAATAAAACCCATGTGTTTCTTGCGACCAAGGATTACATCGTAATGCGCCTTACGGGGAAGTTCTGTACGGACTACTCCGACATGAGCTTTACCGGGCTGTTCGACATCAACACGCGGGAATTCTCAAGCGATCTCTTGGAGCTAGCCGGGATTCCGCGGGAGAAGTTCCCATCTGTATATCCTTCCACACATGTGGCTGGAGAGTTGCTTCCAGGACCAGCCCAAGAGCTCGATTTGCCACCCGGTATTCCAGTAGTTCTTGGTGGGGAAGACGTGCCTTGTACCGCGGCGGGGGCGGGGGTCGTTTCCGAGGGACGGATCTACGCATATATTGGGACGTCGGGTTGGGTTTCTGTTGCGAGCCCGCAACCCCTGATCAGTGAAGGTGTGCGCATCCCGAACATCATTCACGTTGTTCCGGGGATGTACACACCACAGATGGGTGTGTACTCGGCAGGGAGCACTTACCAATGGGTGCAGGACAACATCTGCCATCAAGAAGTAGCTGCCTCGAAGAGCCTTGATATTGACCCCTTTAATCTGATGGAGCTTGAAGCGGCAACCTCGCCGGTGGGGGCCAACAACCTGTTGTTCTTATCTACATTCGCTGGCGGAGGCACGATTCACGAGAACAACCCAGATCTCAAAGGGGGGTATATTGGTATCGGCCCGACTCACACCAGGGCAGATCTTGTTAGGGCTGCCATGGAAGGAGTGAGCCTCGATCTTGGGCTCCTGGTGCACGAATTCAAGGGGTTAGGGATTGAAGCGCCGGAGGTCAGGCTTGTCGGCGGAGGCGGGAAGAGCCGTCTCTGGAGGCAGATTCTTGCGGATGTATTCGATTCCAGGGTCATCATGACGAACATCGGTCAAGAAGCGGCTGCACTCGGTGCCGCCATGATCGGCGGAGTGGGTGTCGGCTTGTGGAAGGATTTTACCGTTGTAGATGAGTTGACTAGGATGGTGAGCGTATCCGAACCGCGGCCGGAGAAAGTGGCGATATACGCGCAGATGCTTCCGATTTTTAAGGACGCTGTCGCGCAGATTAGTGGCGTATGCAGCCGTCTTGCTACTGTGGAGTGACATAGCGATAGGTACCGCCTTGCAACCAGTGGTTCCAACCTGGGTTGCTGCTTGAAACGATAGGGTGAGTCGATCAGCGAGCTTCGACTGTCTTGTTTTCCTAGAATTTATCGGCGTTTCATACTCCCTCGCTCTTCCTTGCAGAGGAGTGAGACAACAGCCCCCGAGCAGGCCCTTGACAAGCCAAGCCCCACATCTTATAATGATGTAAAGCTGTGCTTACAACCTCGGCTTGCCTAAAGAGGGGCCTCATGAACAAGGAGATAGTGGCAGCACGTAGTATGGTGAACCCACGAGCGATAGCACGTGCGGTTTGGTTCTGCCAAGCGAGTCTGTTGCTTGGAGTTGGCGTGATCGGACTTCAGGACCCTTCTATCTCCCCATCACTTCCCACGCGAAGGAAAAGAACACGCCGGATACGCAATTCAGTCCAAACACAAGCGCTTTGCGAGCATAGCTACTTCAATTTGACCATGAAGCCTATATTCGGCATGCGAGGGAGGTGATAAACGAACCTTTTGTACTTGTAGTGGTGTGGTTACGATTAAGACGGTGACCGAGATCCAAAGGATGCGCAAGACTAAGGAGGGAAGAGCATGAAGCGAATGGGTAGAATCGGAGTAGTTGCGGTTTTGCTGTTGGTTGTGAGTTCACTTGTTTTGTTCGCGACGGAGAATCCACTCAAGCCATTTGAGTCCACTTATGGGGAAAGACAGCTTAGATTCGCGATGGTTACCATCTGCACGTCAGTACAGTTCTGGGTGCCGGTGGCGCAGGGGATGAAAGATGCCGCAGCTATGCTCGGAATCGAAGCTGTGCATATGGGACCACCGGGGCCGGATATCCCAGCGGTTACAGATGTGCTGGAAACCCTGCTTGCAGAAGGGATCGATGGTATATCGTTGTTTGTGGCCGTTCCCGGTTCATGTGACGTCATCATCGAGAAAATCCTTGAGGAAGGGGTCCCCATTCTCATCCAGAATACAGGTGATGAAGCTGCGGAGAAATATGGCTTGGCCTACGTCGGTCAGAACAACTATGACGCAGGTCTAATCTGGGGACGAAAGATTCTTGAGCTCCTCGGGCCCAATCCGGCCGGCAAGAGGGTGTGTTTCCTAACCGAGACCCCCGGCCAAACCTCGCTTGAAGATAGAATGAATGCGGGCAAGACGATCCTTGAGCCGGCGGGGGTCATTGTGGATATAGTTGACACAACGACCGATCGGGGGGTGGCCTACGGTGCAGTGGAGAGTTACTACGCTGCCAATCCGGATGTTGTCGCGTTCTGCTCCGTCGATACCACGGGGAGCCCTGTCGCAGCTACCTTCATCGAGAAGGAGAGCCTTATCGGTAGTGTGTTCTCTGCGGGTTTCGATCTCGTACCGGAAGTTATTGCGGGTATGAAGAAAGGGAGTATGGCGTTTACGATTGACCAGCATCCCTATGCTGCGGGGTTCCTTTCCATGATGCAGCTTTACCTGTGGAACACGTTGGGGATTAAACCGTCCTGGGTTGACACCGGTGGTCACGTTGTGACTCCAGAGGATATACCGCTATATAACCTTGATGAATTAGTGGAGAAGGGGTATCGCTAACTCTCAGGCAATGTACGACGGGGCCTTCCTCTCCTCTTACGGGGGAAGCCCCGTCTTTCTCTTATTCAACCGTGTAGAACGATCAAGGAGGTACAAGAATGCCTCGAACAGTGGAAGAGATCTTAGATCATCACAATAAGGCAGTCATGGGTAATGATTATGAAGAGATAATCGCTGACTATACAGACGATGCTGTGTTGATTACCCTAAAAGGGACTCATGTCGGCAAGGAAGCGATCGGACGGGCCCTGGAGCAGCTCATAAAGGATATGCCCGACATGAGAGGCATAGAGTCTCCGACAAATGCCTTAATTGTGGAAGGAGACACCCTGCTCTTGCGGTGGTCTGCGGAATCGGATACAGGCACGATTACGAACGCGGTCGACGCGATCGTTCTCAAAGACGAGAAGATATGGCGACAGACAACGAGCTTCGAAATCGTCTCCAAGTAGGCTTGGCGCGACTGGGATAATGAGTTAGAGACGGGGACTGAGGATACTGTTGCTCGGTATTATTGAGATTCGTTCTACGCTGAAGCAAGGAGGACTGTAGAAAACGATGAGTGAGCCTATGCGGGACTTAATCGTATTCCATGACATGCAGAAATCCTTTGGTGGTGTGCATGCGCTTAAAGGGGTGTCTTTTGCTGTCAGAAGGGGTGAGATCCATGGGTTAGTGGGAGAGAACGGTGCCGGTAAGAGCACGTTGATCAAGATTGCAGGCGGAGTGTATCACTCTGATGGAGGAAGCATCTTCTTCGGCGGTCGGAAAGCGGCCTTTCACAGCCCCCGAGACTCTGAACGGCTCGGGATACGAATCGTCCACCAAGAGGTGCCTGTCTGCTTAAACTTGACAGTGGCAGAGAACATTTTCCTTGACCCCTCCCCTCCCCGTCGAGGAATATTCATCGATCGAAAGCTGATGAATCGTGAAGCAGTCCAGATCCTACACAGACTTGGGGTCAACCTGGATCCAGAACGAGTTGCTGGTTTCTGTTCCCCTGCCGAACATCAGTTGGTGTTGATCGCGAAAGCCTTTGCTCAGGACGTGAAGCTTGTCATTCTGGATGAGGCCACCTCTTCTCTGTCGGATGATGAAGTGGAAACCCTCTTTGGCGTCATCAGGAAGCTTCAACAAGCTGGGACAACCTTCATGTTCGTCAGCCATCGCTTGGGGGAGGTAATCAGCATTTGCGATCGGATTACAGTGCTCAGAAATGGAGAGTATATCGATACTCTGGAGAATAATCTCCACAACATTCCTCTCGACCTCCTCACCGAGCGGATCATTGGCAGAGAGGTGCGGACGGTTGTCAGACAAGAGGATCGGGTGGTGGATACGAGCAAAGTCGTTCTCAAGGTTCAAAGCCTGATGCAAGCAAAGTATGGGTTAAAAGACGTGTCATTTGAGCTACATGAGGGGGAGATCCTCGGGCTTGCTGGGCTTCGTGGGGCTGGTAGAACGGAACTCCTGCAGTGCCTGTTTGGTGTTGAGCCACCCGATTCAGGAGAGGTTTTCGTTCGAGGAGAGAGGGTCACAGTGCGAAGGCCTGCGAATGCGATCCGGATGGGGATGGGTTTGCTGAGTGAATCGCGAAATGAAGCTCTTTACTACATGCATAGTGTTCGTTCAAATATCGCTTCGGTCATCATTGATCGATTACGGCATTTTATGCTTATCAATAATAGAGAATATTCAAAGGTGGCTGACAAATACGTTGAGGACCTACGGATTGACGTTCCGACCATTCATAGCAAGGTCTTTAATCTGAGTGGCGGCAATCAACAGAAGGTGCTCTTTGGGCGCTGGCTTTCGGCGGGGCCCGAAATACTGTTACTCGATGAGCCAACCCGGGGGATCGATGTTGGTGTCAAGGCGGAGATCCGACGCCGCATCTTGGATTTGGCTCTCGCGGGGATTTCGATCATATACGTCTCTCTCGATTTCGAAGAACTGGTGCAGGTGGCCGACCGAATCCTGCTCATCTCCCACGGCGAACTTGTTCGAGAGTTACGCAATGACCAGATGACAGTAGCTAACATCGTGAAGATGATAAACAGGTATGAGCGAGTGGGTAACGATCTGTGCCTTGGCGAGGCTGTAGACGTAATGACGACGAACTAGGTAGGTGCGCCCAGATCGGATGATCCCGGGGACTTGATCGTCGAGCAGAGACGTGACAATTTGTTGTAGGGTGTGTTGTGCGTGTTGACCAATCTAAATCGTACTAGGTTGGATGACTCGGCTTTGAGCTAATCGAGTCCTTGAACAAATGTGGAGGAAGGGCATTACGGCGCATAAAACCCGCTAGGAGGATTAAGCTAATATGAAGAGGCTGTTGAGAAGGTTGTTCAGGATGCGCGAAGCCGGAGTGCTGCTGGCGTTGATCTTAATCATGTTGTTCTTCGGTTTCTATACTAGCACTTTCTTTACCGCTAGGAACTTGACGAATGTACTTCGCCAAAGCTCTGTCCTTGGGATCATGGCAATGGCGGTTACATTTCTTATTATCTCAGGGGAGTTCGATCTCTCAATCGGGTCCACCTTCGCCTTCACGGCTATTGTGTCTGTCGTAATGATGGAGAGTGGCATCGCCCCCACGTTGGCATTTCTGCTTGCCCTGGTTATGGCGGGAATCATTGGATTGATGAACGGGTTTCTTGTTACCAAAGCTAAGATCCCGTCATTCATTGCGACGCTTGGCACGATGATGGTTGTCAGGAGCTTGGTCCTTATCAGTTCAGCGGGGCGACCACGGATCCTTGGAGATCGGGGTCTGATCGGTGAAGTCATGGGGGGCGGGACCCTATTCGGAACAATACCGGTTCCTATCGTGTGGCTTCTCGTTGTGGTAGGGCTCAGTTGGGTCCTTCTCAGCAAAACGACTTTTGGTTACAAGGTCTATGCGACAGGGGGGAATATACAGGCAGCCAAACTATCTGGGATCAATACCGATCGGATTAAGATTATCAACTACTTCCTGACCTCCTTTGCCGCGGGCTTTGCAGGGATCATATCGCTCTGCTTCCTGCGCATGGTAGCCCCGGTGCAAGGAGCAGGATATGAGCTGGAGGCGATAGCCGCTTCGGTTATCGGTGGGACAGCCCTATCGGGGGGTATCGGCAGCATCTTTGGCGCATTTCTTGGCTCATTTATTTTGGCTGTAATCAGGAATGGGTTAGTGTTGATGCGCACGAATCCGTACCTGCAAAACGGAGTGTTGGGGGCAGTCATCCTAATCGCTGTTGTAGTCAACGTCCGTCTCGGAGCTGCGCGAGGGAGTGGTGGCAGAAGGGTGCAACAATCTGCTGCGAAAAAGCCACCGGAGGAAGAGATCGGACAATAGATTGGGCCACATCCCCATCGGATAGTGAGGCGCGGACTGTAGAGCTTTTCAGAAGGAGTTAACATGGAAGTAAGAGAGCTTGACAAGAATACCTTAGCGAACATGATTGATCACACGGAGCTACATGTGGATGCGTCGTATGGCGATATACGAAGGCTCTGCTTGGAAGCCACTAAGTATGGATTCGCTTCATTGGCCATCCATCCGGTCAACATACCGCTTGCTGTCAAGCTATTGAAGGGATCAACGGTCAAAGTCGATGCTGCCATTGGTTTCCCCACCGGCGCGTTTACGATCGAGGGGAAGGTCTTCGAAACCAAGGACGCGATAAAAAAGGGAGCCGAAGAGATCGATTTTGTCATGAATGTCGGGATGTTCAAAGCCGGCAATTATGGCCTAGTCAAGGACGAGATGCGAGCGATCAAGGAAACAGCGGGTGATATCGTAACCAAGGTGATCCTGGAAACCTGTGTGCTCACCGACGAAGAGAAGATAATCGCTTGTCAGATTGCCAAAGAGGCAGGGATAGACTTCGTGAAAACCTCAACTGGATTTGGCGAGAAGGGCGCAACTGTTGAAGACATCAAGCTCATGAGACAAACAGTTGGGGGAGAGATGGGCGTCAAAGCATCGGGTGGCATACGAAATACGAAAGACGCACTCGCCATGATCGAGGCAGGGGCAACCAGGCTTGGCACCAGTGCGGGGATTGCCATTATCGAAGGCTTAAGAGAGTAAGGACGAGCGGCATCTGACCAAAGGAGAAGGAATGAAGAAACAGGCTCTAGCACGGACGATCAAGACGGGCATTCAGCGAACAGACTTGACGGAAAACGAGGTCAGGCAGGCCATCGAACGGGCGAAGCAATATCCGTTTGTCGCTTACGCCGTTGATGCACCCTATCTCGAGCTTGCCAAAGAGCTCTTCGAGGGAACTGAGGTATTGCTCACCGCTCCCGTTTCTTATCCCCTTGGGGGAATGACCCTAGAAACACGGCTTGATCAAATAGCGTTCGCCATCAAAGTAGGTGCAGACGAGATCAATCCGGCACTTAATTTTAATGCGATAAAGTCAGGCGATTTCTCCACTGTCTTGGATGAGATAAAGCGCATGGTCGAGGCAGCGGGCGATAATCTCGACGTGATCGTGATTCCTCAGTTGTACGTTCTGACCAACGAAGAAAAATTGAAGGTCTGCCACGTCATCTTAGAAGGGGGGGTTACCGCAGTGAAAACCAACGGGCATGGCAGCCTGTGCAGGCCGGAGGATATCACCCTTCTGAGAAGAGAGTTTGGGAACGATCTATCGATCGAAGCCTCGGGTGGCATCCGGACCACGGCACAGGCCGCTGAGTTGTTGGAACTGGGGACAAACTTCATCCATACGTCGACCCCTTACTCAGTGCTGGAAGACGCAGAATAAGGCTCCTTAGCCAAATCGCCTGTCGTAGGTCTCTATCAATGCGACGCCCGCGCTGGTGCCAAGGCGCGAAGCCCCTGCTTCGATCATTGCCAAGGCATCCTCCAACGTTCTTATGCCGCCGGCAGCCTTAACCTTAAGTTGAGGGGCTACTGTTTCATGCATGAGCTTGACATCCGGAATGGTCGCTCCTTTCTTGTAGCCGGTGGACGTTTTCACGAAATCCAAGCCGATCTCTTTTGCGAGTTCACACGCTTTGATCTTTTCATCATCGGTAAGCAAGCACGTTTCTAGGATGATCTTGGCGATCTTGTCCCCGGCTGCCTTTTCTGCATCGTTAATCCCATGATCGTCTTCTTGCTCGTCTATCCTACTGGTTTCTCTTACTCCAGGTGGACAAGTCTTCGGGGGCAGATTGCTTGACAATGTAATGGGAATAATATATAATGTTGTTAGTCCATCATTATAGCATTACTGGATGGCAATTTAACGTTTGCGCTGGTAAGATGGTAGCTAGGTGAGACCAATTCATGTGGCATGAACGGAATGTGGAGGCGTTACTAATTTATAGGTTTGTTGATAAACTGGTGCTGGCTTTCATAAGCCCGGGTATAACTAAGGAGAAACTCCGTAGATTTATCCTATGGGCAAAAGAATATCCTTTTGCTGCCGTGTTTGTCGATCTTACGCGGGTTCCATTGGCACGAGAGTTACTCGAAAGAAGTGCAATATCTCTTGGGGTACCAACAGCACATCCATTCGGAACCATGACAACAAGGATCAAGGTCGTTCACATCAAAGAAGCGATTGAAATGGGAGTTGATGAGATGGATGTTGGCCTCAACTACAGCGCGGTGAAGTCGCATGACTACCGATCAGTTGAAGAAGAGGTAAAGGTACTTATTGGAGAGGCTGCAAAAGCAATCCGACTTGTGTTCGTCCCTCAAACAGCCATCCTGGATGATGAGGAGAAGATTAGGGTGTGCGAAGCGATTGTAAGAGGTGGTGGGAAACCAATCTGTACCTCGTGGGGGTATGGTTGGAATACAACCGTCGCCGCCGTCGCTCTGCTCAAGAAAGAGTTCGGGGAGGTACTTAGCATTGAGGCAGGGGGCGGCATCCGAACACCTGAACAGGCCACGGCTATGCTAAGTGCCGGAGCGGATCGTATCCACTCCGGGGACTCTTCCCAACTGCTGGCATTGGATGGGATTCGATGTGATGCACTCTAGCAGACGCGAATGGTGTAGCCGCACCGATGTCATAGTCAGTGGAATGGGAAATTCATACGCAGAACTCGAGCGGTACTGCCAGGAGATTACTCTGCACGAGTTAGCGGGCATCAGTGTGGCCCCTCAGCTCATACCCCGTGTACTCACTCAACTTAGGGGAGCGAGTATCTGTGTAACGGCTTTGATTGGTTATCCATTTGGCGCGTGGCCGATTGAGGCGAAGATACTGGAGGCAGAAGAAGCCTTCGAGAGGGGGGCCAATGCGGCGGAGATGGTCCTGAACGCGGACGTGCTTGCTGAGGGCGATTACAAGCTTATAGGTGAAGAGATCGAGCGATTCGTCAGTGTCTGCCGGGGGAAAGTATCGGGACTCGTCTTGGAGATTGATCATCTAACTAATGAAGAAAAGAAGGCCCTGTGCAAGTTAGCGATGGATCTGCAAGTGGACTATATCAGCACATCGACGGGATTCCTAAGCGAGCAAGGACCTTCTACAGAGGAGGTTGCGCTGTTGAGGAGGATGTTGGGTGACTCTGTTTTATTGAAAGCCGTTTGCGCAGGCGAATTGGGCGCGGATATCGAAGCCCTTATTCGACATGGAGCAGGACTCATCGGGATCCCAGCCGCGAAGTTATCGTGCTTGATCTCAAATCTGTAGACGGAGACAGCAACATAAGGAGGTAAAGCTTGGAGGATCAGTCCGGCAATGGCAGCATGCCAAAGAAATCTGCTTCTAACAGGTGGAAAGAAAAAGCTGCGTCTGGCGCTACGTCGTTGAAGACTTCTTTCACTCGTGTAGTGAGAATGAGGGAGTCCGCGATCATCTTGGTTATCGCGCTGGCATTTATTAGCCTCTCTTTGGTGAGCCCGTTTTTCCTTACCTCCATGAATCTGAGAGCCCTCTTTGTTGGGATCTCTCTTGACGCAATCATCGTGGTGGGCGTGACGATGGGCCTCATTCTGGGAGGCTTGGATATCTCTGTGGGCTCTGTGCTTGGGCTAGGGGCAGCTGTAGTGGGGACCCTCATTCGAGCAGGTATGAATCCATTCTTGGCGGTGCTTCTTGCAATTGGTTCCGGTGGCGTAGTTGGTTGCGCTAATGGTTTCTTTGTGACCAAGCTGGGTATAAAGGCGATCATTGTCACCCTTGGCATGTTCAACGTGGCCAGAGGTTTAGCCTTTGTTATTACGAGGGGAGTACCAGTTACCGGCTTCCCTAAGGTCTTCAGTATTCTTGGCCGCGGTACGCTTGGGCCCATACCAGTTCCCATTGTTATTATGTTAGTCATACTTGCTGTGTTCAGTTTCTTGATGAAGAAGGTTCGTTTCTTTCATCAGCTCTACTTTGTTGGCTCGAATGAGAATGCAGCCAGGTTCTCTGGAATCGCGGTAAACCGCGTCCGCTTCGTTTCAATGGTCATCTCAGGCTCGCTGGCTGCGTTGGCCGGGGTCCTCATGGCAAGTCGGCTTAGTTCGGTTCAGCCTAACTATGGAGTAGGAACCGAATTTCGAGTGATTGCTGGAGCGCTGATCGGCGGTGTCAGTTTAGACGGAGGTAGAGGGACCATTCTTGGGGCAAGTCTTGGCGTGCTCTTCATGGGTCTAGTGAATAATGCGTTGATTCTGTTAGGCGTATCCGTTGTGTGGCAGAAAGTGGTTCTTGGTTCGTTCCTACTTCTTGCTGTTGTAGTAGACAAGATTTTGTCCAAACGCCGAGAGGCCATGGCGAGATAAGGCTGGGGGTATATAGGTGGAGAATTACAAACATGAGGAAGGAGGTGATTGCAGATCAAGAATGATTGTCGCAAGTAGGGAGGCGTAAGTGAGATTTTCTTTTACGAAAGGAGGAAGTAGCATGAAAAAAATTGCGCTTTATCTAACAGCTTTTGCATGTCTATTAGCGTTGTTTGGGGGTTGGGCTTTCGCAAGCGAAACGTACTATCTCGTTTTCGTCTGGCCGGAGCATGACTACTGGAAGCCTGAGATCAAAGGGGCGAAAGATGCTGGAGAATGGCTGGGAGTGGATATCAAAGTCACAGGTTCACTTGATTACACAGCCGAAGGGGTGGTAAAATCTATTGAGTACGTGATTGCTTTGGGCCCAGATGCCATAATTACTTCAGGAGCTGCAGCAGCGACTCCAGAGGGAGTCTTGTACGTTCACAATCAGGCTGTTGAGAGGGGGATTGCCGTAGTTATTACAGATGCTGACAGTCCTGAAAGCAAAAGATTTTGCTTTATTGGATCTGATCAGGAGAAACTTGGGAGAATGGCTGCAGACGCGTTGGCGGAAGCTGTCCTTAGAAAAACGGGAGAGATCTCGGGTGAGGTCGTCATAGAGTATGTGCCTGGTGGGGGCAATCTTGAACTTCGCGCTAATGGTTTTACAAAGCAAGTCGAGGAGAAATACCCCGACCTTGAGGTAATCGCGCGCATTAACGACGAGGGCCAAGCGCAGTTGGGACAGACACAGTTGATGCAGTTGATCGCATCACATCCTAATCTTGTAGGAATATACGGTGCTCATGCTACTGCTGCTATCGCAATTGGTGCAGCCCTTGTAGAAACAGGCACCGTGGATAGAATCGCTGGTGTGTCGATGGATGCAACATCACCAGCCCTTCAGTTACTTAAAGAAGGGACAATTGATGCTTTGGTTGTGCAGAACGTTTACAACATGGGCTTTTGGGCAGTAGTAGCAGCATACAATGCTGTGCACAGTTCTTGGCTTCACAACCCCGATGAAGATTGGGATACATTGGGTGTTGCTCCAACTCCTGTGTACATTGATCCCGGTTGCATGGTTGTCACGCAAGAGAATATAGAAGGATACCTTGGAGGGACGGAGTAACGTAACTGAGTGTATGGTCACGGTGGTGGAGACTGGCTTTTAGCCAGCCTCCACCACCGCCAGAGAACTGCTAGATTGTTCTTAGAAACCGAATCTTGGAAGGAGGTTTCATGAGATTGGTTGCTCTGACATCGCAAGATGTCGAAGCGGCACTTAGAAGAAATGCAATAATGGTTGTCCCGGTGGGGTCAATTGAACAGCATGGTCCTCATCTCCCTGTTGGAACCGATAGTCTTATCGTTGAATATATTGCTACACAGGCGACTGAAGTTACGGGGGATATTGTGGCTCCGACGGTAAGTTTTGGATACAACGAAAAAGAGCTCATGTTTCCTGGAACGGTCTCTGTAAAGCTGATAACTTTAACACACTATTTACTTGATGTATGTGAAAGCCTTGTCAAGACAGGATTTTGCAGGGTAGTGCTTTTGAACGGCCATGGCTGGAACAAACCGGCGCTTTCCGCCGCCGCACACATGCTTGCCGAGCGTACCGAAGCACTCTGTGCGGCAACGAGTTACTACGATCTGATTTCAGACGTTGCTGAGGAGATCCGAGAGTCAGAGTTTCCAGGTGGCATGTCACACGCGGGTGAGTTCGAAACGTCTATCGCTCTATTTCTTAATTTTGAGGGCATGAGAATTGAAAAGGCTGTTAAAGAGATTAGTTTCCCCAGATCGAAGTTTAGCTGGCTTGACATTGTTACGCCGCCCAAAATTTCGATTCCGAGGAAGTTCTCAAAGTACAGCCGTTCTGGAGTTATAGGGGATCCGACGCTCGCGACCTCGCAGAAGGGGGAACGGCTAGTCAAGGAAGCTGTGGTCAGAGTGGCAGACTTCCTCCGCTCGTTCAAAGAAGGGGACGTCCTTGCGGAATCGGCCTAGCTCCTTGGTCCAGTCTACGGATCGTCATGAGGAGGGGAGATGAAGCTGCTCCTTATCTCAGCGGATATTGAAGAGATACGAGAGGGTTACACTTTTGGGGTCTTCAGCGGTGTGGCCAGCAATCCTTCTGTTGTGGCGAAAAAACGTGTTAGGACTGAGGCGATGCTAAAACAGGTTCTCAACATAATTCCAGACCCCGTTTTTGTCCAGGTAGCTAGTTTGAGCACATCGGAGATCCTCAAAGAAGCCCGGACTTTCTCTGCGATCAACCCAGCTCGGGTCATTGTAAAGATACCCGCTACTGAAGCCGGGATTCGAGCAATCTACATCCTTTCAAAAGATCAAATTCGAACCGCAGCGACGGCTGTCTTCTCAGCTAACGAAGCGTTACTAGCTGCTCGGGCTGGAGCGAGCTTTGTCGCTCCTTATTTGGCCCGCATACGGGATTGTGGAGGAGATGCTGAACAGGTTGTGCGAGATGTCGTTGATCTAACGAGAATACACGACCTTTCAATTCGGGTTGTGGTGGCGAGCATCCGAAATACACATGACCTATACGCAGCCTGGAAAGCGGGAGCGCACTTTGGGGCTGTCAAATTAGAGGTGGTGCAAGAAATCTGCGCAGATCGACGGGCTCGCCGCGCAGCTGAGCGTTTCTACGAAGACAGCGTCTCATGGCAGGAACCCTGAGTTGATTTTCGATAGGCCCAAGACTTAGCTGGTGAGGCATGTGACAGAGATTTTGTGTCGTGCACAAATGAAGGAGTTGTAAATAAGGATGGTATCTGAGAGGGTCGAAAGCAAAGATTGTGGGAAGAGCGAAGTTGTGGGTTTAGGAAATTGTGTAATGGCCTACATGGCTCGTGTCCCAAGAATCCTGGGCCCGGGCGAGAAGGGATCGATCAGCAAGATGACCGTCCGACCAGGTGGGGTTACTGTGGACTCCCTTGCCCAGCTTGCCCGACTAGGCTTGAGAGTTGCATGGTTGGGGGTGTTGGGAGATGATGAGATTGGGAACGCCCTCCTTAAGGCCCTCAAGAAGGTGCACGTAATGACAAGCCATGTGAGAGTACTGACTGAGGGAATATCCTCTTACTGCTGGGTTCTCACAGACCCTTCTGGTGAACGCACTGGTTACTGCGATTTGGGAGATACGGTTCGGATCACTCCCGAGCAAGTTACTAGTTGCTTTGCTGCCCCCATATCGAAGGCAAGCTTCCTTCTGGTCGAGGTGAGTCAATTTCCGCTCGATAGTGTCTTGGCTGCGGCTACTATCGCAAAACAGAATGGGGTGCAGGTGATTCTCGATTTCGATTCCGCCGCTTGTCCAGGGACCGGGGGGTTTGGGACCAAAGAGCAAGTGGGGGAAGTGGTTCGATTGTGCGACGCGCTGTCGGGTTCGTACATTGCAATGGAAGAATACACAGAGCTCTCGGATCCAAGCGCGATTGCCGGTCGATTCCTTGGAGCCGGGCCTTGCCTTGTTGCGGTCACGCTGGGGCCGGATGGCTGCCTGATCCGTAACGAGCGCTCTGAGATAATGGTCCCCGGCTTTAAGGTCAAGGTGGTGGATACAACTGGTGCTGGCGATGCATTCCACGCTGGCTTTGCGTTCGGGTACATCAATGGCTGGTCGGAAACGAGGATCGCGCGTTTTGCGAATGCCTGTGGGGCACTGTGCTGCACAAGCCCGGAGAACTTCGGGGAAGCATCGCTTTCTTCAATAGAGAGACTAATGAGCACTGGACAATCAGGTGAGGATCAACATGGTTGCGCCGAGTGAGATTATCCGGTTCGTGGATGTGACAAAAGGCTTCCCGGGAGTGCGCGCTCTCGATCATGTCTCCTTTTCCATCGATCCTGGTGAGATCCATGCTATTGTTGGTGAAAACGGTGCGGGCAAGAGTACGCTGATGAAGCTGCTCACCGGGAACTATGTTCTAAGACAAGGCGAGATTCATATTGAAGGCCATCCAATTTCCTTCAGTAGTTACGCTGACGCAATGTCGGCTGGGATTCACATGGTCTACCAAGAGTTCAGTCTGGCAAACGATCTGACACTGAGTGAAAACGTCTTTGCCGGCAGTGAACCAACCTCTAGACTAGGATTAATCGATTACCGAACGATGAATCAGCGAAGCAAAGAACTGCTGGAAGTGCTTAGGGTAGCCGCGGATCCTGGCACGATGGTGGAGAATCTGAACGTGGCGCAAAAACAAATTGTTGAGATCGCGAAAGCGCTTCGTCAGGAAGCTAAGATTCTCATCCTGGACGAGCCCACCTCTACATTGCCCGCGAAGGAAGTCCAGGAGCTGTTCCGGCTTCTGAGAAAGCTGCGTGATGCTGGCACGACAATTATCTACATCACGCATCGGCTCGATGAAGTATTCGAGATCTCTGACCGCATCACCGTTCTTCGGGACGGGAGGTATGTAGGAACCTACAAAACCGAGACTACCTCTCGGGACCAGATCATCAGGTTGCAGGTGGGACAGGAACAGTTAGATCACTTCGAGGAACGAGAAACGATGCCCCCCTCCGTCAACGATGAAAGCGGAAGCCTTCTAGATGTTCGTTCTATGACTGTGTATAGCTCCTTCTCTGACGTGAGTTTCCAGCTTCATCGAGGAGAAATACTGGGCTTTTTCGGTTTGCTTGGGTCCGGTGTAAAAGAGGTGGCCAGGTGCCTATTCGGTCTGGAAACCCCGCAAAGAGGTGAGCTCAACTTGGAAGGGACTCCAATTCGAATTAGAGGTCTTAGGGATGCTATGAGGTTGGGTATTGGGTATCTTCCCCAGGACAGACGTGAACAAGGCCTGTTCCTTGATATGACCATTGAGCAGAACATCGTGTCCGCCGTTCTTAGTCGTTTCATAAGAAGGGGGATGCTGCAACATGGAGTCATTGAGAAAGAAGGCACGTTTTGGAGCAGGAAGCTGAATGTAGTGACTAGGTCTACCAAGCAGCGTGTGGCTACTTTGAGCGGAGGAAACCAGCAAAAAGTATGTCTCGCAAAATGGCTCTTGACCAATCCGAAGGTGCTGATTGCTGATGAACCAACCGCGGGGATTGACGTCGGAGCTAAATTCGAGGTCCATGCCATACTTCGTGCGTTTTGTGGCAAAGACAGCGGCGTTATCTTGGTTTCATCGGACATCGAGGCAACTATACGAATGTGTGATAGAATTGTTGTCATGCGTGATGGGAAAGTAACCGGAACGCTTAATAAGGCTGACTTCTCCAAGGAGAGACTTCTCTCTTTGTCGTTGTGATGGTGGAGGAAGCTTCATGAACTATGTTGCCGTTGAAGAGCTTGCTCAACGCCTGATGGGGGCGATCTTTATGCCTGCTGCTTCGGACTCAGAGGTTATCTCATTCCTGCAGCGAGTGATTGGGTATCCTCCCATTGCGGGCGTGTTTGTCGACCAAGTGCGGATTGCCATGGCGGCTGATATTTTGGGGTCAGTCGGCATTGGCGTGGGAACCGCAGCGGCTTATCCACTTGGCAACAAGTCCACCGAGACAAAGGTTGCTGCTATCCGTTATGCTATCACCGCGGGGGCTGTAGAAATTGATGTGGGTGCACATTTTGCGGCGATCAAGTCCGGGGATTTCAAGGCGCTGGAAAAGGACACCCGCGCCATGGTGGATGCAGCAGCTGATGATATCCGGCTGGTCCCTATCCCTGAGACAGCTATTCTTACCAACGGCGAGAAGATGCGTACCCTTGAGGTCTTTGCAAACTGTGGGGTTAAAGCGATTAAGACGTCTTCTGGATATGGGTGGAATACGCCGATCGAAGATGTGCTTTTCATCCGCAGAAACTTTGGCGATGCGTTTCAAGTAGATGTGTCGGGCGGTGTCAGAACCTACGATGAAACGATTCGCATGATTGAAGCAGGAGGGAGGAGAATTCATACAAGCCGGGTCTTCGAGATACTTGACCACGCGATGGAGGAACGCCTGTGAGAAACACGATTGACTCAGGGAGGGCAAAGCAGGAACTGGTGGGAAAGATCGATCACACCGATCTTCGCAAGGAGCTGAGCTATGCTGACGTTGAGAAGCTTTGTCTGGAAGCACACACCTACGGCTTTGCTGCAGTGGTCGTCCACTCCATTAACGTGCCGCTAGCCGTTGATTGCTTATCAGGTTCCTCTGTGAAGGCATCAAGCGTGATTGGTTTCCCATTTGGCGGTCAGGTGCTGGAGGTTAAGCTTAGTGAAGCTTCGCTGGCAAAAGAGCAGGGGGTTGGCGAACTGGAGATGGTTCTCAACTCGGCTGCAATCCGAGCCGGGCAATGGAAGGAAGTAGAACACGAGATGCGGTCGTTTCGTGATGTCGCAGGGGCCCTCGTTGCAAAAGTGATCTTGGAAAGCATGTATTTGACCGAGGAAGAAAAGAAGCTCACTTGTCAGCTTGCTCGAGATGTCGGTATGGATTTTGTAGTAAATTCGACTGGCTTCCGCATCGTCTCAACTGATCCGCAGAGTGTAGGACAAGCTTCGAGTAAGGATATATGCTTGATGAAAGAAGTTGCTGGGCCACAATTGAGCGTAAAGGCCCAGGGAGGAATTCGTACGTACGGGGATGCTTTGGCCATGATCAAGGTCGGAGCGAGTAGAATAGGGACTGATGCTGGTGTGGCGATCTATCACTCCTCTTTGCGGAAGAAGTGACAGAAGAGAAGTGCTATCCCCTTCATGTCGGACTCCTCCGCCTCCTCATTTGAGACCCAGGTAGTAACGCGACCTATGGATGTCCCTTGCAAGCTCTGAGTTGGCGGCATTGAGCGAAGGGTATCCATTAGAGAGCGAGAGCCTGCTCTGCGATGTCCGTGCGAGGTGGACATCCGTACTCGCAACAGCAGCGTGCTGGATAACTCAAGCCAAGGCAGGGAAGATAGTTCTAGCGGTTATTATTGGCTCAACGCTGACTCGAACTTCTTTTCATAGGCTTTGACTAGAGCGACGCCCGCGCTGGTGCCAAGGCGCGAAGCCCCTGCTTCGATCATTGCCAAGGCATCCTCCAACGTTCTTATGCCGCCGGCAGCCTTAACCTTAAGTTGAGGGGCTACTGTTTCATGCATGAGCTTGACATCCGGAATGGTCGCTCCTTTCTTGTAGCCGGTGGACGTTTTCACGAAATCCAAGCCGATCTCTTTTGCGAGTTCACACGCTTTGATCTTTTCATCATCGGTAAGCAAGCACGTTTCTAGGATGATCTTGGCGATCTTGTCCCCGGCTGCCTTCCGGAACAGCTCAAATTCCCTTTTCAGCAGATCCCAGTCTTTTGCTTTCGCCGCGGCTACGTTCATCACTAAGTCGACCTCGGTTGCCCCTTTTGCGATAGCATCTTCGGTTTCAAATGCCTTTATTTCAGGAGGGTAGGCACCCAAGTGGAATCCAAGGGCGGCACAGACAGCAACGCCCGTATCCTTTAGGAGCGAGGCAGCCAAGGGAACCGCAACAGGGAAGATTGCCACAGAGGCGAACCCGTACTTCTCTGCCTCGAAACAAATACGCTTGATTTCCGCGTCACTGCGGTGAATCTTGAGGTAGGTATGGTCAATGGTCTTGGCAAAGGTTTTTCGATCGATCGTCATGGCGTTCACTCCTTTTTTTGATAAGCCAAGGTCTTATCCATCCCCATGACCTGGAATGCGGTGCTCGTATGGATTCGCTCAGCTCCAGCATTCAACATAGCGATGGCGTCTTGGTGGGTGCGAATCCCACCCGAGACTTCGATGTGGATATCGTCACCGAACAGCCGCTTGATAAAAACGACGTCCTCCACTTCTGTCTTCCAGCCAAAACCGGAAGCGGTTTTGATATTTTTACAGCCTCCTTTCAATAGTGCCTCGCACGTCTTCGCCTTCTCGTCATTGGTGAGAACGGTGACCTGAGGAATCATGACGATCTTGAGATCGCTAGCAGCGTTCATAATCTGCCGGACCTCCTCCTCAACTGTCCCGAAATCACCGGACTTAATGGCAAGGTAGTTCATGGAGACATCGATATCGTAGGCTCCGTGGTCGCGCGCATACTCGACTTGCTTTACCTTGACGTCTTTGGTCATCCCCCCCAAGGGGTAGGACGCTACGGTCGTCACGCGGGTAGACACATCCTTTAACAATTCCACGGTAATGTCAATAAAGGGTAGATCCACAGCCAGCGATGCAAAACCGTAAGGCTTTACTTCGTTAACGAATTTGGTGATGTCAGCGGCGGTCACGTTAGCCTCGATAAGGGACGAGATGATGACCTTAGCCATTTGTTCTGGCTTCATCGATTCGATTTGAGCCATAACTCCTCCTTTTTTTATTCGTCAGAGTGTTTTTCGTGTTCCCTTGATGGCTACGCTTACTCAAACTTGGGATTTCTTGTCCAGGTAGCTTCTTGGCGTTTCTGGTCATTTTAAAACCATGTGTTTTCCCAGAACCCTACCCTTCACCTCCTTACCTTAGCATAATAGCTTAACAATATTACTAGATGGCTCGTAGCGTTTCAAGTGGGCCTAGCAAATAGAGGGAGACATGCAAAAACCAATTCTTCGCCCTGCGGCTTGAGCTATATGCTTTGGCGGGGCATTGCACGTGGGGAAGGTTCTTTTGTTCTTTTTCCTCCTACGAGAAGGGATGCTTGAGAAGGGGCTTGTTCTTGCCTTCGCGCGAGCGATTTACTCACAAAGACTTGACGGCACCCAAAGAGGTGATGTATAATGGTGCGGATATTGTAAAGCTGTCATTACAATGTAATGATATGTTTGGCTGATCATGGGCGAAAGGAGCGCATATGGGAACCGAGCTACGAAAACTGCTTGAGGAGATGCAGGAGACTAACAGCACATTGGCTGAAGGTAAGTATGCCGAGTACATTGGAGCTTGGCGAGACTTTTCCGGTGTCGCTCGTCAGGAGGGCGCACTCTCTCAAAAGCAAAAGGCATTGATCGGGCTTGCCATCGGATTGTCTAAGCGATGCACGCAATGTATCGCCTACCATACTCAAGCGGCTTTCTCCTTTGGAGCAACGCCAGAAGAGATCTTGGAAGCAGCCTTCGTAGCAGTGCTCATGGACGGCGGTCCCGCTCAATCACACTTGAAATTGGTGATGGAGGCCATTGAGGAATTTAGCGAGCCTGAATAGGCAAGATAATGAGACAAAAGAAGCAAAAAGATATCTTTACGGAGGTGGAAGGGATGATAGTTCAGTTCTCATACTTGCTGGAACCAGACCAAATCAAGATGCCAGGGCCGATAGATCCGCCGCGCGTAATCCCTCGATCACGCATGGCCGGAAAGCCACAAGACGCAGGACCTGAAGAGGTGAGGTGGGGGTCGTATAACAACACGAGTTTTGTACACATGTTTGTGCATTCGGGAACCCACATGGATGTGAACTTCCACGTTGACCCAGATGGATTCAAGATGGGAGCATTCGAAATCACTGACTTCATCTCCGAACGACCCATGCTCCTTGAGATTCCTAAGGGAGACATGGAGCGGATCCTCGTAGAAGAGCTCGAACCTCATTCAGCTGCACTTAAGCAAAGCGATTTTTTATTTGTGTGTACCGGATACTCTCAGTATCGGAAAACCGACCCGGAGCGGTATCTCAACCAACAACCGAGCTTCTCAGTCGATGCCGCGCGCTACCTGATGGAAGACTTTAGCCTGAAAGGGGTGTGTGTCGACCTGATGGGAATTGAGAACATCGGCGAAGCCAAGGGCCTGGACCCACAGTTCCCCGTTCACAAAGCTTTCCTCAAAGCAGGTCGGAAGTTCTATCTCGTGGAGGACGCAAACCTTGCGCCCCTTCTCGGCAAGAAACTTCTTCGATCTTATGCGATTCCTCTTCTTCTGCCCGATGCAGAAGGAATGATGGTCACAGGCTTCGCGGATGTAGAGGGGTGATTGGGCAATGAAGCTCGAGCACTTTGGTGTCTATGCTTATGATACGAAGGCCTTAGCGGATTGGTATCGCAATACGCTGGGGTTTTCCGTTGTTAGGACCCTCGAGAAGGAAGGCCGGCCACCAATCTACTTTCTGGCGGCTGACGAGGGTGGGGAAATTGAGATTCTTCCCACCAAAGAATCTCGACCAACGCGAGAGCTGAATGATGCAGGATTCAGTCACATCGGGTTGATCGTAGAGGATTTTGAGGAGATCGAAACTGATCTGAATCAAAAAGGGGTTTCCCTCGAAGGTGTTAGAGAAACGAGCAACGGCTGGAAGATAGGATACTTCAAGGATCCGGAAGGGAACGTACTGGAGATTGTGCGACGCTAGCAGCGAGGAGCACTTCGGAAGAGACATCCGGGTAGAGAATTGTCTCTGGGTGTGCGGGAGATGGGGACTGGGTTACTGGGATGGGAGAACTTAGAAAGGTTGGTGATATGACTGGTTTTAAAACGGTTCGGATGCAATACAGCACTGCCTGGATGGATATCTCGGTACCAAGTGACGCGATGGTTCTTGAATACGGTACCCCGGCATTCCCGGAGATCGCTGTACACCCGAATCCGCAGCAGGCGGTGCGCGATGCGCTGGCCAATCCAATTGGAATGGAGCCTCTTCCTGCCTTGGTGAAACGGGGAGACAAAGTAGTCATTGCGTTTGATGACGGTTTCAAGAAACCCGAACCAATTAAGTATGTCATCCCTATAGTCCTTGAGCAGCTACGAGAAACAGGGGTAAACGAAGAGGACATCTCGTTGGTTTGTGCAATCGGTGGACACCGCAAGATGACCCCACTGGAATTGCGAGCCCACCTGGGCGAGGACTTATACAAGAGATTCTGCCCGTTCGACGGCGGGAAGAGCAGGATCCGCAATCACGACTGTACCGAGGGCAATGTATATCTCGGTGCAACAGACCTCGGCGATCAGGTCGAGTACGATCAGGTGCTCGTCGAAGCCGACCAGGTAATCTACGTTGGCACGATCTTCCCACTGGGATTTGGAGGATACGCTGGCCAAGGTGTTTCGATCGGTCTTGCTGGGGCTCGCTCCCTCGACTCATTGCATAGCCATTCGGTCTACAAGACGAAAGCAGTATTAAACGCCGAATACCTGCCCGAGCGCAACATCTACCGAAAGCATAAACTTGCTGTTCACAGGAAGGTTGAACAAGAGATCGGAAAGAAAGTCTTCTATGTCGACGCCCTCCTGGGACCTGACCATCAAGCCGTAGCCTTCTATTGTGGACACGTCCCGGAGTTGGAGAAAAGGGAGTATCCAGATGCCGACAAGTGTTTCCTGGTTCAGATTCCTCAGTTCGATATCGTCGTGTCTGGGGTTCCTCACGACCTTTCATACGACACAAGCGATAATCCAGGTACTCTTGGCGTGTCGTCCCAAGTCTTGCGGATGGCGCGGGACAAGCCGCTGCTGCGAGAAGGAGGTGTCCTTATATCGTTGTCACAGTGCAAAGGGATTATCTCCAAACACAGACCGGCCGATCACGAGGCACTTAGACTTTTCAGAGAGTGCTACGACCTTGAGGAGTTCTTTTCGCACTCGGACTACTTCTGGCACCATCCGGAGTACCTGCATGCGTACAAGTATCACTATGCGTTTAGCCCCAAGCACAGCATCTTCATGTGCGGAGATGCAGCTCACCACTGGAAGCTGACACGCAAGTCGATCATAGCTGGGGACGTTGTACCGGGATTGATTCGTGAGCATGGGCTCACGCCGGCAAAAGATTTTGACCGGGCGTTCGAGATTGCACTTGACACTGTCGGAAAGAAGCACCCCGATATTCTGGTACTTCCTAGGTTCTTTGCCGATCCTCGGCCCGTCTTCAACGTGGCTTAGGGTAAGGTGCTATCAGCCAGAAGCAAAAAGATAGGTTGTCCAAATCAAGAGAAGAGGTGGTTTAATGCTAGAGGGATGTTTGCAAGAATCCACGGGGGGTTTAGTGGTTGAACCCTTGAACTGTCGCGGTTGCCGAAGTTGTCAACTGGCCTGTTCGTTTGCGAAGTACAGCCTGTTTAACCCGGCGAAGTCCATGATTGTTATGGAGCGGGATGTGCACACTGGACATGCAGCACCAATGATCTGCCCCATCGGGTGTGACCTCTGCGGTGGAGATCCTGCCTGCGCCAAGGCATGTCAATACGGGGCGATCACATACGAGCGCGATACGAAAGGGTTCAAAATCCTTGTGCATCTATGAGAAAGGAGAATCGCCGTGTCTAGTCCGAACAGTTGGATCTTGCATGTAGATTTATCGAGCGGAGAGGTTGAAAGGAAGCCAGTTGAAGAAAGAATCGATAGTGCCTTTCTAGGAGGTTCAGGTGTTGGCTGGAAGTTGGTAACAGACCACTTACAGGCCCATATCGATCCACTCTCTCCGGAGAATCTCATCAGTATCAACCCCGGCGTTTTTGTAGGAACTCTCACTCCGGGTACGCCAAAGACGACCGTGATCACGAAGTTTCCTACGGTCGCGTCGGAGGACGGGAAGCATTATGTCGGTGCATGTACAGCAGGAGGGCGGTACCTGGGTATTGCCCTCAAGCGCGCCGGCTGTCACCACTTGCTTATCACGGGAAAGGCGTCTCACCCGGTTTATCTGCGAATCCGAGATGGTGGAGCAGATATCGTTGACGCTCGAGGTTTCTGGGGACACGGGATTGAGGGGGTCGCAAACGACCTCGTCCGCCGAGAGGGCCCGGAGACGGGCACACTCGTGATCGGAACGGCCGGAGAGAACTTGGTGCGTCACGCCTTGACCATCGTTGACAAGACGAACTCACTAGGACGGGGCGGGCTGGGAGCAGTGATGGGCTCAAAGAATCTGAAAGCCATCGTTGCGAACGGCACAGGAGATGTCGGGGTCGCGCAGCCGGCCGAGTTCATGAAAGTTAGTGAAGCCCTTCGCAACCATGTCCTCCAATGGCCCAAGCGGGAACACTGGATCGAGCTCGGTTTGGCAGCGGGGTGGGATACCTTTAAGCACACTCAATACCCGGGGATCTGGCCGAAGGACCGTTGGGATGAACTGTACGGGGAAAAGACTCGTATGGAGACCGTAGAAGACGTTATCCCCTGCAATTCTTGCCTCCTTGGTTGCCGTCTCAGGTGGAAGACCAAAGGTGGCGAATATGACGGCGAAATCGGCTTCGGATCTCCGTTCAGCAAGAGCGCCACGTCAGGGATGCTTTTGGGTGTGGAAGATCACAGGAAGATGATCCACTTTGTGGCGGATGCCAACTCTCGCACCGGTATCGACTTTTATACGACGACCCGACTGATCGATTTCGTTACGCGAATGTACGAGCTTGGCCGGTTAAGTAAGGCGGATACGGGTGGCCTGGAGCTCAAACGCGAATACCCGACCTACTTGAAACTCTATGAAATGACCGTAAATCGAGAGGGTTTCGGGGAGATCCTCGCCGATGGGTGGATACGCCTTAAGCAAGAGCTTGGCCTTGATCCGCAGGAGTATTGGTATGCCGGAATCTGCAAGGGTGTGGACTTCATCTACGACGCTCGACCTTCCAATCTCCATCCCCTCATGATGACCTTCTTCACCCGGCCACGGCCACATCATGGGGGTTCACACACACGGACAAACAGCCGTAACAAGAGTATCGAGGAGATCCGTGAGCAAGTTGAGCGATGGGGGATCGCCAAAGAGGTGGTCGAACGAATCTTTACCGCAGCACCGTACACCGGGAAGTTCAATGTTGGCCGTTACACCAGCCATATGGAGGACATGATGCGGGTCAAGAACGCATTGGGGCTGTGCACGATATACACCTACCAAGGGCTCGTCTTTGGTGACGACATGACGAGACTGTACAACGCTGCCAGTGGAGAGAGTCTGTCTGCAGGAGAGTTGATCGAGCACGGTGAGCGTATCAGCAACCTGGCGAAGATGGTCAACGTCAAGGAAGGATTCACGCGAAAAGAGGACAAGGTGCCTGACTTGTGGTTTAGGCCTATGGAATCTCCAGAGGGCCGCATCGAGATGCAGGATTACTATGAAACTACAACGTTGACCAAAGAAGATGTGGAAAGGCTTCTGGATGATTACTACGATGAGCGAGGGTGGAGCGAAGATGGTACTCCAACTAGGGAAAGACTCGAAAAACTGGGGCTTGCCGCTTATGTGTCAACGCCGTGAAACTTAAAAAGCTTAAGCCTCTCCACAGAAAACCCGGGTTGGAGGCCCAAGGGAGGTGAGTACTGACGAGGAAGTATAGAAGTTGGAAACACGTTCGAGGAGAAGAAATAGAAATTTAGTAAGGAGGCGAGACAAATGGCAAAGCGTATATTCGTTGGGTTAACAATAACCCTCTGTTTGCTGTTACTGATCGGTGGTGCTGTACTGGCGGAGAAGAAACCCGTTTCGGAGATGACGATCGGTTGTGTCATCAATACGCTGCGGCACCCGTACTACGTTCAGATCGTGGAAGGGTACAAGCAGGCAGCCGCAGACCTTGGTGTCAACATCATCATCAAGGATCCAGACCAGAGCTCGACCAAACAGGTCGACATGATCGAGGAGCTCATCTACGTTCACAAAGTGGATGCGCTCTGCGTCGATCCCTGTGTGCCGGGGACCCTCGGGGCCATAATTGCTGAGGCCGCCGAGCTCGGTATTCCTACCGTCAGCGGTGCCGGGCACAATGCCGGTGAAGTCTGCTTCGTCGGCAGCGATAACTACGTCGGTGCCCGGCTTGCCGGTGTGTATGCCGGGAAATGGTTGCAGGAGCACGTGGTCGGGCGGGTCCCTGTCATAGCACTCCTCCAAGCCACACGGTATCCCATCCCGAACCTACGCATGCCCGGGTTTCAGGAGGGAGTGAGGGAGTTTGTCCCTGATGCGATCTTCGTGTGGCGTGACACTGTCGCAAATAAGCTTGACGCCATGGAGAAGATGGAGGATATCCTTGCCCAGTACGATCGGGTGGACTGCACGTTTGGGATCAACGATCCCACGTCACTCGGAGCGTTGGCTGCCTGCGAGGCCAAGTTTGGCGCAACCGATATGGTTGCATGTGGGTTCGACTGCGATCCGGATGGGATTGGGACTCTCAAGGATGCCGAGCATCCGGCGTACATGTGTGACGTCGCTCAGTATCCCTATTTGATCACCAAGTGCATGCTGGTACAGGCGATCAAGTCGGTTTGGGGCGAGGAGGTTCCGCTAAGAATCTGGGCCCCGTGCCGGTTGGCAGAGCGGCACAACGTGGACGAAGTTGTTGGAACTCCTCCAGTGTGCGAGGTTTGCGAGCTGGGAGAGTAGTAGGGTAGGACGATCTTGCCTGCCCTTATAAGGGCAGGCAAGATCGAGAATGCGGTCCTGCTTCAGTGAAGGAATGCCGACTAGATTCCGATTCTTGTAACCATGACAGACGAAAGAAAAAGGCTTGTCCTGCTTAGAGTGACCGATGTCACAAAACGGTTTCCAGGCGTGTTGGCACTGGACAAAGTTGACTTTGAGCTTCGCCGAAGCGAGGTTCATGCCATTGTTGGGGAAAATGGTGCGGGGAAGTCCACCTTCATCAAGATTCTGGGCGGTGTGCTTCGTACCGATGCCGGAACTATCGAGTATGAAGGCAAGAAGATCACCCATTCGGATCCGCATAGTGCTCAGAAGTTAGGGATCAGCATCATTCACCAAGAGTCGGAGTTGGCACTCCCTTTTAGCGCAGCGGAGAACATTTTTTTGGGCCGGCAGCCACGGCACGCCATCAAATGGCTCATTGCCCGCAAGCGGATGTATCGGGAAGCGCAGATGTGGCTGGATAAGGTGGGAGCTACGTTTAAAGCCTCGTCGTTGGTACGAGATCTGAGTATTTCTCAGCGGCGGCTCGTCGAACTCGCACGCGCGGTCTCGATGAACGCAAAGCTTCTCATTATGGATGAACCGACGACGGTTTTTACAGAACAAGAAGTGGAACACCTGTTCGAGATTGTTCGTTCCCTCAAAACTCACGGAGTCACAACGCTCTATATTTCGCACCGGTTGGAAGAGATCTATTCGATTGCCGACCGAGTTACTGTCTTGCGTGACGGCAAGGTCATCGCCACGATACCGGTACAGAATGCAACCGAGGACAAGTTGGTTCAATGGATGGTCGGGCGAGAACTGAAGCGTGTGTTTCCCGTGCGATCGAAACCGCCGGGAGAGGAGATGTTCTCCGTTTCCGGCCTGACGAAGAAGGGCGTCATTGACGACGTCTCCTTTTCCGTCAGGAAGGGAGAAATTGTCGGCCTGTCAGGATTGGTTGGTGCGGGAAGGACCGCTGTAGCGAACGCGATCTTTGGCGTCATGCAAGTCGATCGTGGAGAGATGGTGCTTGACGGAAAGCCAATTAGGGTCACCTCGCCAACTGTTGCGATTCGACACGGTATCGGCTTCATTCCTTCAGACCGCAAATTGGATGGCCTACTTCTAGTAAAATCTGTTAAGGAGAACATCTCTCTTGCCAATCTTAAGAATATGTCGCATTGGTCGTTTATCGATTGGAGTCGGGAAAAAGCAGAAGCGAAGAAATTTCAAGAGCTCTTGCAAATCAAGACTCCAAGTATCAACCAGATTGTGGTAAATCTAAGCGGAGGAAACCAGCAGAAGGTCGTGTTTGCCCGTTGGTTGTTGATGCACGCCAAGGTCCTAATTCTCGATGAGCCCACGGTGGGGATCGATATCGGCGCGAAACAGGAGATCTACCATCTGATAAACGGGATTGCTGAGGAGGGTCGTTGTGTCATTATGATTTCGTCTGAACTACCAGAGGTGCTCGGCATGTGCGACCGGATTATGGTCATGCACGAAGGACGGATCGTCCATGAGCTTTCCCGCGAGGAGGCAACTCAAGAAGGGATTCTATACTACAGTGCAGGGCTGCATAAGGGGGAGTTTTAAGAACATGTCAGCAGAGGAAAGCAAAAGTAGTTCTCCAGTTAGCCAAATCGTGCTATCAGGGTTTCAAAGAGCCGGGCTGCATTTCTGGCAGAACCAGAAACCGCTGATTGCCTTACTGGGCATGGCCGTGATATTCGCGTTCCTTACAGAACACTTCTTTACTTTTCATAATTTGATAAATGTTGTCAGGCAGACCTCCATTTATGCCCTGCTTGCTGCGGGGATGACGCTCGTTCTTACCTTGGGCGAAATAGACCTTTCCGTGGGGGCGAACGCCGGGTTCTGCGGCGTTGTAGCCGCATTTTTGCTGAAACGAGGAGTAGATGCGCCGTGGACGTTCTTGCTGGTGCTCGGTGTTGGAGCGTTTGTCGGTTTGGTCAATGGGACACTGGTGGCAAAGATACGTGTACCTTTCTTCATTGCGACACTCGCGACGATGAGTGCACTTACCGGCGCCAGTTTCTTGGTTACGGGGGGATACCCTATCTCACTCTTGCCCAAAGCATGGAGGGTCTTTGGTCGTGGACACCTCGGGTCAATACCCACCCCTGCGATCATCATGGTGGTTGTCTTTGTGATTCTGCAGATCATGCAGAACCGGACCTCCCTTGGGCGGAAGATTTATGCAGTTGGCGCCAACGCTCGCGCTGCGCGGCTATGCGGGATCAATACGGATCGTATTCGTATCGCTGCTTACGCTCTATGCGGCCTTTTGGCGGGTTTGGGTGGCGTGGTTATCAGCTCGCGTCTTGATTCTGGGGACCCGTCGGTAGGACCGGCGTTCTTATTGACGATAATCGCAGCGCCAATCCTTGGAGGGACAAAGCTCTCTGGAGGAGAAGGGACCATGGTGGGGACGTTAATCGGTGTCTTGGTTCTCGGGGTGATAAACAATGCAATGAGTCTGATGAACCTAAATACATACTGGCAGGATGTTGTGAGAGGCCTCATCATACTAGCTATCGTGATTCCTCAAATAGGCAGAAGAAGAGCGTAGGTTGGTACACGTTGATCGAGTAGAAGGAGGAATCAATGCCGAACGGATATCGAGGGAAGATCCTGCGTGTGAATCTATCAACGGGAAAGATTTGGATTGAGACTCCCGAAGAAAGCGATAAGAACTTCTACCGCCGCTATTGGGGCGGAAGCTGTCTTGGTGCTTACTACCTCCTCAAGGAGATCGAGCCAGGCAGCGATGCACTTTCTCCGGGGAATGTACTGGTATTCGCTGCCAGTGCTGTCACCGGTGCCCAGGCACCCGGGTTTGTCAAGTATGCTGTTATAGCGAAGTCACCACTGACAGGCGGTACAGGAGAGGCTCTTGCAGAGGGATACTGGGGTCCGGAGCTGAAGTTCTCGGGGTTCGATGCGATTGTCATTCAGGGGAAGGCCGATCGCCCAGTCTATATCTCAATCCGTGATGGCCAGGCGGAGATTAAGGATGCTTCGAAGCTCTGGGGGATGGATACGGGAGAAACAACCCGAGTGATCAGAACAGAACTTGGGGATCCCGAGACCAGAGTGGCCTGCATCGGCCCAGCAGGGGAAAACCTGGTTCGTTACGCCTCCGTTGTAAGCGGCGGGATGTACATGAACGCTCGCACCGGGATGGGTGCGGTTATGGGATCGAAGAACCTCAAAGCCGTCGTGGTTCGGGGTTCTGGCTCGATCGACGTTGCCGATTCGAGCCGGCTCCAGCTTCTTGCGAATCGATTCGAGCAGCACTTCCAAGAAAACTTCGTCAATAAAGCTGTCTACGATGCCGGCACCGCAAGCTTTTTAGGGTTTCTTAACAATGCCGGCCTTACATCATCGCGCAACATGCGAACCACGCACTTCGAAGGTGCAGCGAAGGTTTCGGGCGAGCACATCCACGAGACCTACTTTGACAAACGGGTCCCCTGCTATAGCTGCCCCGCCGCGTGCAGACGTGTTCTCAAGAACGTAGAAGAGCTTGACGTTGACCCGGCTTATGGTGCTCCTGAGCTTGAAGTGATGATGGCGTTTGGGAATGGGTGCAACATCGACAACCTTGAGGTGCTCATTAAGACAAGTGAGTCATGCACCCGATATGGCCTAGACTATACGTCAACTGGAGTCACAATCGCTTTCGCGATGGAGTGCTTCGAGAACGGAGTGCTAACGAAGAAAGATACCGACGGCATGGACCTGACGTTTGGCAATGCGAGTGTAATCCTGGATTTGATCGAGCAGATTGCGTACAGGCGTGGGGTAGGCGCATTGCTAGCGGAGGGCACCAAACGAGCCGCACAGAAGCTAGGAAAGGCCTCAGAGCCTTATGCGATGCACGTCAAGGGACTTGAGCTGCCATTGCATGATCCGCGGACCAAAGCGATGCTCGGCCTATCCTATGCTCTGTCCCCGACAGGGCCCGATGACCTCGCGGTGGAACACGACACGGATTTTGATGCCGATGCGCCAGAGCTGTTTATGGAGCGGGTGGCAACACTTGGCGTTTGGAAGCGTCGTGAGGCGACAGATTTGGGACCAGAGAAAGTACGGATGCTCTGTTATCTCCAGCAAGTGTTCAGCTTCATGGACAGCGTCTGTTTGTGTAAGTTTGCCTTTGCCCCCTGTCGTTATTACTCCTTTGCGGAAATGGTCGACTTGATCCGTGCTATTACAGGATGGGAGGTGAGTTTGTGGGAGCTCATGAAGGTGGGGGAGCGACGGCTCAATCTGCAGCGCGTATTCAATCTGCGTGAGGGCATCGGCCCCGAGCAGGACCGGCTGCCGGATCGGGTATACGAACCAATCACCTCCGGCCCGAATCAGGGGGTCAAGATGTCAAGGCAGGAGGTCGAGGAAGCAAGGCAGGCCTACTACCGAATGAGGGACTGGGATCAAACAACCGGCTGGCCGTCGCAAGAAAAGCTGGAAGAGCTCGATATCGGATGGCTCTCCCAATTGAAAACTAGCACAAAACAGGACTAGGAAAGCAAGGAGGCAATGTCAAAATGAGCAAGGTTATTTTGTCTCACGATCTTGGAACCACCGGGAACAAGGCGACCCTTTTTGACACGGAAGGAAATCTTTTGGCTAGCAGCTACAACGAGTACCCAACCAATTACTTCGGGCATAACTGCGTGGAACAGAATCCAAATGACTGGTGGGAGGCGGTCTGCTCGTCGACCAAGGGAGTCCTCGCCGAGGCCAACATCTTGCCGAAGGACATTGCGTGCGTCTCGTTTAGCGGACACATGATGGCTTGCCTTCCCGTGGACAAGAACGCCAATCCACTACGGCCGTGTATCATCTGGGCCGATAGCCGAAGCGTTGAGCAAGCGCAACGACTGGTGGATCAAGTCGGGATGGAAGAGGGATACAAGATCACGGGTCATCAACTGCTCGCGATGTACTCTGCGGCAAAGATCATGTGGGTGAAGGACAACGAGCCCGAGGTCTTTAAGAAGACATACAAGTTCCTCCACGTAAAGGATTTCATCACGGCCAAGCTCACAGGAGCGTTCGTGACCGACCTGTCTGACGCTTCCGGGATGAACCTGTTTGATTTGAAGAAGCGGGAGTGGTCCGAACACTTGCTCAGAGCCTCCCAGATCCCGGTAGAGATTCTGCCGGATCCTCATCCTTCCACCTATGTGGCGGGAGAAGTCACGAAAAAAGCCGCCGAAGAAGTCGGCCTCATCCCAGGCATTCCGGTGGTAATTGGCGGGGGCGACGGGCCGTGTGCAGCGGTCGGTTCAGGTGTTGTACGAGAAGGGAGTGCCTACAACTACTTCGGATCGGCGGCGTGGATCGGGATTGCAGCCGCCGAACCGGTGTACGATCCCCAGATGCGCACCTTTACGTTCTTCCATCTGGATCCCGATCTATTCATGCCGGTTGGCGCGTCCAATAACGGGGGCTATTCCTACCAATGTTTCCGCGACGCGGTGTGGTCGAGTGAAAAGGCGATGGTCGAAGATCTAAACGTAAACATCTACGACATGATGGGTATAAAGGCCGCAGGAGTAACTCCTGGGGCGGACAAACTTCTCTACCTTCCTTACATTCGTGGAGAGCGGTGCCCCTACAACAATCCCAACGCTCGCGGCGTTTTCCTGGGGCTAACACCCAACCACAAGAGGGAGCATTTGACACGGGCCGTCCTTGAAGGCGTTGTGCTCAATCAAAGGATGATTCTGGACGCGCTGGAGAGTCAAGGGGCACGGGTCGATGAGATGCGCGTAATCGGCGGTGGCGCACAAAGCGATCTTTGGAGGCAGATCATGGCCGATGTGTACAACAAACGAATCCTGCGGCCCCGGTTGTTGCAAGAAGCGACCTCTCTAGGGGCGGCGATTGCAGGAGGCGTTGGCGTAGGCTTGTTCAAGGACTTCAAGGCAGCAGAGAAGATGGTACAGATCGTGAGCACTCAGGATCCCAATCCTGAAGCACACGAGCGTTATGAGAAACTCTACCCGGTATTCAAAGCGGCTTACTCGGCCCTTGTGCCAATCTTTGAGGATCTGGCCCATGTGGATGCATAGATAACGATACGGAAGGGGGTAAGAACAGAAGCAAAGAGTAAGGGAAGTGTAGCGGTTGACTGGATGCACACAAAGAAAATCTTTCGAAGAAAGGAGCTTTTAGATTATGGATAAGAAAATCTCGGGGATCATTCCTCCCCTGCTAACAGCGTTTGACAAACAGGGCAATTTCGATGAGAGAGCACAACGTGAGATCGTGTCGTTCCTTGTGGACAAGGTCCAAGGTTTCTACCCATGTGGGACCTACGGTTCTGGTCCGTTGATGAGTGTCGATGAGCGAAAGAGGGTGGCCGAAGTCGTCATCGATGAGGTGGCCGGGCGTGTTCCGGTTATCTTGCATGTCGGAGGTGCTTCGACTTGTTCGGTGGTGGAGCTTGCCCAACATGCGGAGAAGGCCGGTGCCATCGCTGTAGCCGCTGTGCCGCCCATCTACTACGGGTTCAAGGAACCGGAGGTAGAACGCCACTTCAAAGAACTGGTCGGTGCGGTCTCTATCCCTGTCTTCGTCTACAATAATCCGCAGGCAACCGGGGTGTCCATATCGGCCGACTTCCTCAATCGCCTTGCCCAGATCGGTGTCCGTGGTGTGAAGGATTCCAGCTTCGACATCATGGTCTTCTACAACTACCTATGGAAGGTCAAGAAGGAGGACTTCATCCCTGTAGTTGGGACCGAAGCGTTGATATTCCCAGCGGTTGCAATGGGGGCACACGCTTCGGTATCGGGTCTGGCAAACGCAATCCCCGAGCCGGTGGTTGAACTGTTCAACACAGTCAAAGCCGGGGATATTGAAAAAGCTCGGCTTCTTCAGGCCAAGGTGTCCTTGATGCGGGACATCATGCATTACGCCCCAACTTTGCCGATGATCCAAGCGATCCTCCGTGCGCGAGGGGTCAATGCCGGGCACCCCCGGCTTCCCTTTGTGTTCCCAGAAGAGAAACTGGTGAACAAGGCGATCGCCGAGTTCAAGGCGATGGGTGTCTCATTCTAACGGGAAAAGGAATGTTTCTATGCGTATAGCTTTAGTAAGTTCCCGTTCTTTCGCGCAAGTTGTCCCCGTGGGAGAGAAGATCCTTACCAAGGCGGGCTTCGAGGTCTTGCGCGTCAGTCCGGAGGAACGACCTCTCGATGCGGCGAAAATGGCGCGGATTGTCTCCCGCGAAGATCCGGATGTGATCATCTCCGGTGCGGAACCGATTACGGCTCAGGTACTGGCTGCATCGAAGAGATTGCGCATGATTATGAAACACGGTGTCGGGGTCGACAACATCGACCTCGACGCCGCAAAGTCCTTGGGGATCATGGTTGCCAATGCCCCTGGTACAAATACCGAAGCGGTAGCGGATCTGACCGTTGGAATGATGCTAGCGTTGTTGCGCGGTATCTGCGAAGCGAACAACTCAACGCGAGTCGGTGAGTGGAATCGCTTCATGGGGCATGAGCTTGGTGCAATGACGGTTGGCGTCGTTGGAACAGGGCGGATTGGCACCGAAGTTATCAAGCGGATCCATGGATTTGGCAGTAGGATTATTGCCTTTGACGTAGTGCAACAGGCTGACTTGATTGCGAACTACGCCGTACGCTACGTTGCGTTGGAGGAGCTTCTTGAGAACTCAGATATCGTTACGTTGCATGTCCCCTTGATGGAGCAGACCCGGCACATGATTGGTGCTCGCGAGCTTGGTTTGATGAGGGAATCTGCGTATTTGATCAACGCTGCGCGTGGGGATCTCATCGATGAGGTAGCCCTCTATGACCATCTGGCAGCTCACCGGATTGCCGCTGCGGCGCTAGACGTCTTCTCTACAGAACCACCTCAGGAGAGTTTGCTCTTAGGGCTTAGTAACGTCTTCGCGATTCCCCATATTGGGGCGTATACCTACGAGGCGATGGAACACATGGACCGCATGTGCGCGGAGACAATCTTGGATGTTTTCACCGGGAAGCGTCCTGCCAACCTCTTGAATCGAGTCGACTCCGGCTCCTCGGCGATCTAGGGCGCAATCCCGTAATGAAGAGCAGATACTCTAAGCTCGTTTTCGATCTGGATGGCACGCTCTACCGTGGGCGATCTTCTATCCCGTCTGCGGTAGAGACTATCAATCACCTCAAGAGCCGGGCTGATCTGTTGTTCCTTTCAAACAATGGGAATCAGTCCGCGACCGCTCTAGCCCAGCGACTTCGCACGCTCGGCTTCGATGCAAGTAACGACGAAGTAATCAGTTCAGTAACTATAACAGTGGAATACGTATCATCACTACAGCAGAATGCGTCGATATTCGTGCTTAACTCGGGAGACCTCCCAAGAGCGTTACAGGCGGCAGGGCATCGCTTGGTCACGGCGGAAGAGGCGCAGTTCGTTGTTGTCGGGGTAGACATGGAGCTTACCTACGACAAGCTTGCCCAGGGGCTTTTTGCACTTCGTAATGGTGCTAGGTTCATCGCCACGAACACTGATGCGGTCTATCCGAGAGAGGAAAGGGTCTACCCAGCTGCCGGAGCGATCGTCGGCGCCTTTCGCGGGATGGGCTTTGAGCCCGAGCAATACTGCGGGAAGCCCGACAGGTGGGCGGTGGAGAAGGCCTTGTCACTACGAGGAATGCATATCGGACTGGATTGTCTGATGGTTGGCGATCATCTCGAAACCGATATCGTTGGCGCACAGAACATCGGAGTAGATTCCGTTCTCGTTCTGACGGGCGTGTCGACCCGAGAAGAGATGATCCGGAAAGGGATCCATCCCACTTACGTCATCCGCGACCTCTCTGAGCTTGGGCCGATTCTCTTTTCGGATTAAGGTTTGCCAGGAGGATAGGGGATATTGGGGTGAACGTAGGTATATACTACGTTTCGGGAGGCGTTCTGAATAACGGGGGCGCTGTCTTTGCGGGGATTACACAAGACGGCCTTTGGCAGGTTCATCGGTGTTCACAGCCAATTCTTTGATTACTGATGCTCTTCACGATGTTCCAAGAAGGCTTCTAACTCGAGAAGGCTGGTAATGTCGCACTTTCCATCACTGCGGCGCAGAGTGATCGGGTAGAGCGATGCAGCGCGGGCGGCCTCGGCGTCGTCGGGCTGGTCCCCTACGTAGTAGCCTTGATCCGTTCCTATAAGGGTCTTCATTTCGTTCAACATATCCGGGGCTGGCTTGGCGCGATGTAGGTCCGCGAGGGCGCTCCCGCGGCCGATCCACACGCGGAATAGCCCCTCCAACGAGAAGTGGGCGATGACGCGATCGACCACGGTTTGTGGAGAGTTGCTGACCAGGCCCAAGGAATAGTTGCGACTGAGCCCCTCGAGGGCGGAGACATCCTGGTAGAGGTGGATCTGTCCCGCCTCCAGTGCGGCAAACTTCTCCGCGACATAGTGCGCTTCACGGCGCTCCCACAAAAGGTGCGGAACGTCGATTCCAAACCTCTGGCAGAAGGCTGCGGAGTTCTCACGCATGTTCTTGACGTAGAGGCTGCGGGCATTCTCCTCACTCTTGGGGATCCCGAATTCGGCTAAGGTATTCATGAATGCAGTGGCAATCCAGTTGGCTTCGCTGAAATCCTCGGAGTCGATGATGACTCCGTCCATGTCAAATCCGATGAGCGGTTTCATCCCTCATGCACCGTCTTTTCGATTGCCAGGCCCCTCTCTTGCAGCCCAGCGAGGAAGGGTTGTGAGGGGACGCAAACCTCTTGTGGGAGGGAGCCACGCTGAGAGATGTGCTCGGTCGCGAGCATGTACGCAATCTGCGCGATGGGGAAACCGGTCGTGCGCATCATCGCGGAAAGGCCGGTCTCTTCGTCGTAGAGGTCAATCATCTGGTAGCGTACCTCGCGCGGGCGCCCTTCGAATGTACCGAATGTGTTCACGCGCAGGACGACGACATCCGGCTCATCGTACGACAGCTTCTCGGCTAGTAGGTGCACCGCGAGCTCGCGTGGGACGACGTCGATTCCGTCGATCGACCTTGGAACGGTGTCGAAGAAGCCCAGCTCAGCCATCGCGCTCGCCTTCTCCATATGCCCGGGATAGCGGATCGTTTTGTAGTCGAGGTTCTGCACTCGATCGTGCATGGTCTGCGGAAGGGTCGAGCTTCCGCCAGAGGTGTGGAACGCTTCGAGGTGCTCGTATGGGGCGGGAAAGGAGATCTCCTCGTGGCCGGTGAGGGAAGGGACCTCGATGATCTCCCCGTTGCGGAGGATCGTAGCCGGCTCCATGTACTCGTTCACCAAGCCGTGGGGGGAGAAGACTATCTGGTAATCGAGCGGTGGGTGCGGATGCTGCGGGAGTCCACCGACACGGATCGTCACCCGATCCACCGTTTCGAGGTCCTCGATCGCCGCCGCGGTGAGGATATTGACGAGACCTGGGGCGAGGCCGCAGTCGGGGATCACCGTCACCCCTTTTCCCTTTGCCATACTATCGAGCGCAAGCTCGCCGGCGACGACACGGTTGTTCCCCCCGAGATCGCAAAAGTGGGTCTTGCTCTCTATAGCTGCCTTTGCCAGAGATAGGTTGAAGAAGTACGGAACAGCACTCACAGCGACGGTGCATCCCTTCATTGTTTCACGCACCGCTCGCGGTGCGCTCACGTCGAGATGGCGGGGCGTCACCCGTCGATCGCGTAGCCAATCGGTGACCTCCTCCGCCAGCGTACGATCGCGATCGGCAAGGATGATCTCATCGATCCCCACGCGACGCGTAAGATCGTAGGCGATCGCCCGTCCCATCATCCCCGCGCCAAGCACCAAGATTCGCATAACTCACTCCCTCGTTCCACAAAATGTGCACGCTGTCGCTCACATCGCGACAACGACTGTCGGGATTCTATCCGCTTCTAGTAACTAGCGCACAACCCTTTGAGATCATTAGGAATCCAGGAACTCAAGAAAAGTTCCGGCTCTCTGATGTATCACTGCTCTACCGCAAGGGTGGGCTTTGCATGGAGATTGCACGCAGTGAAAGAGTGGGGAACCAACGACAGGCAACTTGTCCGAGGAGCGTTATTCAGGGGGATGCTCCTCAAGCAGGTGCAAGAGGCGCGATGACATCTCCTCTGGCCACGTGGAGAGATCCCACGGGAGTGGGTCTTCCTCCTCTTCGAGATCGGAGGAAACATCCTCCTTGGGAGGGGTGAGGGAGGTGGCTTCGAAGCGCATCGTTCCTGAGCCTGCAACTTCCATTGTGTGTGGATCCTCCGGGATGACGAAGCTCCCGCTTGCCGACCCTTCGATCTGTCCCGTGAGTTTGAGCATCATTCCGCGCGTGCGAATCACGAGGTATAGGCTTCCGGTTCCCGTTCCTGCAGTCGTACTAATGGGGGAGAGGTCGTTGCTATCTATGGTGAATCCCCCGCGGATATCTATCGCTTCTCCTGTCTGGAGGGTGCCGCGAGCAGTGAGAGTCGCCCAGGCTATGCCGGCGAGGGTTTCACTGTTACCGGTTGCAGTCCCACCGATCGTCCCGCTGGCGGTGAACGGGATCGCCTCCCCGCAATCGGTTAACGTTCCGGATAGGGAGATCTCCGCGGTTAATGTTGCAGTGACGCTCGTTCCCAAGAACGAGAGGATTGCTCTTCCGGAGAAGTCTCCGCTTCCCGATAGGGAGGCCTCTCCGTAAGCGGGGAGAGTAAGCAAGATGAGGATCGCGAGGATGTAGAAGATACGTTTCACGAAGACTCCTTTTGTCGATGATGGAAGTGATAATCCACTATAGCACAAGACGGGGCGTTTTTTGTAGGGAGTTGGGAGCGCGACATAATAGGGGGAGGGACGGGGAGGCAAAGTGATGAACCGTACCTTTTCCTCTATCAGCCAAAGAGCCTGTACTCATCCGGTATCAATGGCGGCGCGGGTAGTGCTCGGAGCGGTGACCGGCTGCCTGTGAAATGGTTGCGTTCGGAGCGAGATTGCCGCAGAATGGGGGCCCGTCTATGGAATCACAAGGCGGGGGTCGACCATCGCGACAGAGGCCGAGTGAAGAGGGAGCTTCCCTTGCCACGGTCGTTTTGTGAGGAAGGGGAAGGATGAGGGATAGCAGTATAGAGACGACCCTGACGCGCCTGAAGGAAGTGTACCCAGAGAAGTTCGCTTCTCCTGAAGTCGCCTTCTCCAAGATTCATCGCGGGGATCGGATTTTCATCGGGACTGGCTGCGGGAAGCCACAGTACCTCGTGGATGAGATGGTGCGCTTCGTGGAGGCTCACCCCAAGGCGTTCTTCGACGCGGAGGTGCTCCACCTGTGGACGCTCGGCGTCTCCCCGTACATGCGCGAGGAGGTCAAACGCAACTTTCGCCTCGATTCCTTCTTCATCAGCGGCCAAACGCGCGATGCGGTCAACCAGGGGTTGGCCGACTACACAGCGATCTTCCTCGCTCAGGTTCCAGACCTCTTCTACAGTGGTGTCGTTCCGATCGATATCGCGTTGGTTCAAACCTCTCCCCCGGATCGCTTCGGTTACATGAGCCTGGGGATCAGTGTGGATATCGTTCGTGCCGCTGTTGACAGCGCCAAGCTCGTCATCTGCCAGGTGAACGAACAGATGCCGCGAATACACGGAGACAGCTTCATCCACATCAGCGATGTGAACTACATCTTTCCTCACGATGAACCGCTCCTTGAGTATGAGATGGAAGTCCCCGATGAGATATCTCATCAGATCGGCAAGTACGTTGCCCGATTGGTAGAGGACGGGGCGACCATTCAGGTGGGATATGGAAAGATTCCGAATGCAATTCTCAAGAATCTGAAAGGAAAGAGACACCTCGGAGTGCACACCGAGCTTGTGAGTGATGGGATCGTTGAGCTGATGAAAGAGGGCGTTATAGACAATACGAAGAAGGCGATCGATCGTAACAAGACCGTGGCAACCTTCTGTATGGGGAAGCGTGAGACTTACGAGTACCTCTCCGATAACCCGGCGATCGAGTTCCGTCCGGTCGAGTACACGAACAGTCCTATGGTCATCGCACAGAACTCGAAGATGACCGCGATCAATACCGCGCTCGAGATCGATCTGACCGGACAGGCAACGGCTGAGTCAATTGGGAGCACCTTCTACAGCGGTATCGGTGGGCAGGCCGACTTTATGAGGGGGGCGGTGATGGCTCCTCACGGCAAATCGATCCTCGTCATTCAATCGACGGCAAAGAACGGTGAGATCTCTCGTATCGTTCCCACGCTGAGCGAGGGGGCAGGCGTGACCCTCACCCGCGGCGACGTTCATTACGTGGTGACCGAGTACGGGATCGCGTACCTCCACGGGAAGAACATGCGAGAGCGGGCGATGGAGCTGATCGGGATTGCTCACCCCAAGTTCAAGCCGTGGCTCCTGCGTGAGGCAAAGAAACTCAACCTGATCTACAAAGATCAAGCCTATATCCCCGGAGAGCACGGGCAGTACCCCGAATCGCTGGAGACCTACCGTACAACGACGGGGGGTATGGAGATCCTACTGCGACCGGTACGGTTCAGCGACGAGCCACTGCTCAAGGATTTCTTCTACTCCCTCTCTGATCAATCGATCTACCGCCGGTTCATCTCCACGCGGAAGGACATGCCGCACGAGCGTCTGCAGGAGTTCGTTGTCATCGACTACACACAGGAGATGGTCATCCTAGCGGTGATCGAGCAGGAGGAGCGATCGATTGTGATCGGAGTGGGACAGTACGGAATCGATGAGGCATCACACACGGCAGAGGTCGCCCTCGTGGTGCGCGACGATTATCAGAACCAAGGGGTGGGGACAGCGCTCCTCACCTATTTGACATACCTGGCGAAACGAAAGGGGTTGCTCGGTTTCTCCGCCGAAGTCCTTGTGGACAACCAGCCGATGCTCCACCTGTTCGAGAAGGGCGGGTTTGCGATCGAGAAGAGGCGGGAGGCGGGCGCCTATGAATTGAGGATGCTGTTCTGAGCGATACTTAGGGTGAATGATTGAGTGAGTGAATGATTGAATGATTGAGTGATTGAGGGAAGCTCCCAATCTTCCGATCTCTCAATGCTTCAGCGCCCCTGGGGGGTGTAGTAAATCCTTCTCCACATACTACACCCCCCGAGGCGGTAAGATGATAGAGAATAGGATTTGGATTTGTAGACTGGCGCTGAAGATTTACACAACAAGCTGTTAGGTGGTGCGATGAGAACGAAGTCTGATATTGACTATCTGTTCGAGCCACGGTCGGTCGCTGTGATCGGGGCTTCGCAGAATAAGACCAAGATCGGCTATCGAATCGTGGAGAACATCGTCTCTTGTGGGTATCAGGGGGAGATCTACCCCGTGAATCCGAAGGGGGACGAAGTGTTGGGAAACGAGATCTATCCCGACCTCTCCCGTATCCCTAGTGAGGTCGATCTAGCGGTGATCGCCATCCCGGCGAAACACGTCTTCGATGCCGTGAAAGATTGTGCAGAGAAGGGCGTGAAGTACCTAGCGATTATCACCTCAGGCTTCTCCGAGGTAGGAAAGCCTGAGGAAGAGAAGCAGATCGTCCGCTACGCCCGCGAGCACGGGATGCGGGTCCTCGGGCCGAACATCTTCGGGATCTACTCCGCGGCAGTCTCGCTCGATGCGACCTTTGGGCCAGGCGGTATCCTCCCCGGGCACGTGGCGATCGTCACCCAGAGCGGGGCATTGGGAATTGCGATGATCGGGAAGACCGCAGCTGAATCGCTCGGCCTCTCCGCGCTCGTCTCGGTGGGGAACAAGTCCGATATCGACGAGTCTGACCTGTTGGAGTACTTGGCCCATGACGAGGTGACCCAGGTAATCCTCCTCTACATCGAGGGGGTGAAGGGTGGTGATCGCCTCGTGGATACGCTGACGAAGGTGACGCGGGAGAAGCACGTGATCGTCATTAAGTCCGGCCGGTCGAAACGTGGGGCGATGGCCGCTGCATCGCACACCGGATCGCTCGCCGGAGCAGACGAGATCTTCGATAGCGTGATGCGCCAATGCGGCGTCTTACGTGCGGAGAGCGTGCAAGAGGCGTTCAACTGGGCGCGCTTCCTCGCCGATTCTCCTCTTCCTAGCGGGAAAGAGGCCGTCATCATTACGAATGGCGGTGGGATCGGGGTGATGGCGACCGATGCCTGTGAGAAGTACGGGGTTGCCCTCTACGACGACCAGAAGAGGCTGAAAGAGACGTTCTCCGGGGTAATGCCGGACTTCGGCTCATCGAAAAATCCGGTCGACCTGACCGGGCAGGCCACGGTGCAGGACTACGAGGACGCCATAGAAGCGGCGCTCGCGAGTGATGAGATGCACGCTACACTCGCCCTCTACTGCGAGACCGCTCTCTTCGATACAGAGGAGTTCGCCCGGCTTCTGAAGAAGGAATACGCGCGCTATCGTGGGAAGAAGCCGATCGTCTTCTCCCTCTTCGGCGGGGCTAAGGTTGAGGCAATCATCCGTAAGCTGCGGAACGAAGGGATTCCTGTCTTCTCCGATATTTACGATGCCGTCTCCTGCTTGGGTGTTCTCTACCGGTCCTGGGAGCGCCTGAACGCGCCTGTGGAGAAGGATGAAGAGATTGAGATCGATGTCGCTGCGGTAGAGACGCTCCTCGAACGGGCCCGCCACGACGACCGCCGATTCCTCCTCGCTGACGAAGCGCAGCATATGGCGAAGATCCTCGGCCTTTCTATGCCGCAGTCGATCATCGCGCACGATCTCGACGAAGCGGTGCAGGCTGCGGAGAAGATCGGCTACCCCGTGGTGATGAAGGTCGTCTCCAAGGATATCATCCACAAGAGTGACGCCGGTGGAGTTGCCCTCGACCTGTTGAATGAGGGGGAAGTGATCGACGCCTACCAGGCGATCATGCGAAGTTGCCGCGCTTACAGGAAGGATGCGCTGATCGAGGGGATTGAGGTTATGGAGATGGTGCGTCCCGGTGTGGAAACGATCATCGGCGCACGTCAAGACGGGTCGTTCGGTCCTATTGTGATGTTCGGCCTCGGCGGGATATACGTGGAGGTGATGAAGGACGTCGCCTTCCGCGCCGCCCCGATCGGCCACAAAGAGGCGCACGCAATGGTTGCCGACATTCGTTCCTACCCGCTCCTCTTAGGTGTACGCGGGGAGAAGCGCAAGGATATCGACGGCATCGTCGAGGTAGTGATCAGGTTGAGTAACCTGATCGACCGCTGTCGCGACATCACCGATATCGAGATTAACCCTCTGGTCGTCTATGATCACGGGGACGGGGTGAAGGCAGTGGATGTCAGAATTCTGTTTAAGGACCAGAGGGAGGTGGAGTGATATGGGCTCGCTAATCGTTGCCTCAACGCGGGAAAGTGCTGGAAAGACGAGCGTGTTGATCGGTATAGGAAGGGCACTCAACAAGAAGTTCGGCTACATAAAACCGTTGGGGGATCGGTTCTTGTATCGGAAGAAGCGACTGTGGGATTACGACGCGGCCCTGATGGTGAACCTGTTCGATCTCGGTGAAGAGCCGGAGAGGATCTCGATCGGGTTCGACCACTCCAAGCTCCGCTACATGTACGACGAGGAGTCGATCACCCACGAGATGAAACAGGTGATAGCGGAGATGGAGAAGAACAAGGAAGCGCTGTTCATCGAGTGCGGAAAGGACCTCTCCTATGGGGCGTCCGTGCACCTCGATCCGCTCACCCTCTCTCAGGCGACCGGGCACCAGGTCCTCATCATCACCGGAGGATCTAAGAATGACATCGCCGATGATCTCGCCTTTTTGAAGCGGTTTGTCGGGTCCGATGAGGCACACGTCGGCGGAGTGATCATCAACAAGGTCATCAAGATCGACGACTTCAAGGAGACCTACCTCCCGGAGATCGAGTCCCTCGGGGTGAACGTTCTTGGGGTCATCCCGTACGAGAAGGAGTTGACCACCCTCTCAGTGAGCTACCTGGCGGAGAAGCTCTTTGCGCGGGTGATCGCCGGGGAAGACGGGTTGAACCGCTTGATTCGCAACGTCTTCGTTGGGGCGATGTCGGTTAGTGCTGCTCAGGCCGAGCCGATATTCGCTAAGCCTGACAAGCTGATCATCACGAGCGGAGATCGAAGCGACATGATCATCGCTGCGCTGGAAGCCGGTGGAACCTCGTGCATCGTCCTCACGAACAACATCGTCCCACCAGCGAACGTCACCGCCAAAGCGAGTGAGCTGAAGATCCCCGTCCTACTTGTCCCGACCGACACTTACGCCACGGCAATGCAGGTAGACAAGTTGGAACCACTGTTGACCAAGGATGACGACAAGAAGATCGAGATCATCACTCGGTTAGTCAAAGAGAACGTCGATCTAGCAGCGGTTGAGGCGCTGTAGGGAACAGGATTGAGTGATTGAGCGAGTGAGTGATTGAATGATTGAACCTCCCAATCTCCAGATCATTCAACTTGAGATTCCCTGTGGTCTTGCCACAGGGTTTCCTTATACCCCTCTCCTTGATAGGAGAGGGTCGGGGTGAGGTGAAATAATGAAATCCTGGTTTTGACCTTCAGGTCAAAATGAAATTGGCGGAATACCCCGTAGTCTTGCTACGGGGATAGTCAATTTCAAGGGATTTCTTTATTCCTCCGAAGGCAGGGCCAGGCGCATGAGGCGTCAAAACAGTAAGGGAAGAAGCTGGAGAATCTGAGGGGCCTATCCTTCCGATTTAACGCAATACGTGACGGCACCGTTTTTGTAAAACACTACCCGATAAGGATTGTAGTAGATCCAAACGTAACTGTTTTCCTTCAGACTATCTCCTCCACCTCCCGCGCCTGAGGTAACAATTCGATGAGGGCTTCCCCACATCTGAGAGACATGTTCCTCTGACATGCGAGGCACAATTGTGGCTTTCTCCTGAGCAAATTCCCTTGCTGAACCCATGAACATCAGAATCAGGGCAACGCAAGTGACCAACCGAATATAGCACCATTCCGTGCACATCGTGAACCTCCTCTTCTGTTCTCAGAAAGACATACGAGAAGATGCTTTTCACCCACTAAGTTATAGACGCAACGAGATGATGCCTAGGGTACGAGACTCCAAGGAATGTGACATCTGTTACTTACACGTCCTGGACAAGCGCGGTCGCAATCGTGAAAACTCGTGCAACTACTGTGGCGTGGTGTCCTACTGGTGGGGATACAAAGGTGTTAAAAGCGCAAGGCCCCTTTCGGGGCCTTGCGCTTGCTTGCAAACTTTTCTTGCCTGTAAGGAGGTGCGATACTCTGCTCGCACACCGTAACTATACGCCACACTTATGAAGTTCCCGTGAACAGCGAATGATGTTCCTGTGAGGGATGAAGCGAGCCCGAAAACAGCCTATCTCACCTTGTCAGGACCATGGGACAAGGGAATCATCCCCCAAAACCACGTGAACGCACGACTTTTGCTCCATTATGTAAAGCACAATGCAAGTTATTGTCAGTCAAGGAGATGTCAGCATCGATCCGGCTTCACACCGCAGGTGAGAATCTTGTACAATGAATGAGTAAACGGGTGAGGGTGAGCGAATAGGCGGTCTATGTATCGGATAGAAAGGATGGGACTGTGAGGGTGGGATCGCAACAGGTCATTACAAGAGAGGTTGAGGCCTCGGAGCGAAACGTTTACCCGAGGACATGTTTTGATGTTGCAGTGGAAGACCTACTCCTGCGCTTCCCCGGAGAGAAAGAGCTTTGTCACTACGGCGAATACCGCACCAAGCTTCAAATCCTTGGCATCTACGATGCGTTCCAACACGCCATCTACTTGGGCGAATCGTACAAGACCCTCCTCGACCCGCCCCCCGGTCTGTCCGCAGACGAACACGGCAACTTCCTACGTTTTCCCGAATGGAAACCCGGCCAACCCAAGCCCCCCAACTGGCCTCCCCATGTCTATTCCCCTAAGGAGGTAGCAGAACATTGATCATGGGCATTGCATTAGGTGTGCTCGCTGCAGTGTTATTGCTTCTCTATCTTTCCCGTAACATCTGGATCGCTACAAACACCACGGCCGCGCGGAATAGAGTGCTTCACAGGTTGTGTATGGACATCCTGGAAGTTGCGGTTCATCGTGAGCATGCAGCAGAACTATTCCTGGGGTTACTGCCACAGGTTCGCGAGGCCAATCAGGTCTTTGATAACCTCCTTTCCAAGAATGACTACTTCAGAAACAGTGAGCATCGGGACTGGTTGAAAACCTCAAAGAACATCATTGGAAAGGAGCTACTTGAGAAGGCAATCCTTGGGTTGCCGGAAGGCGAGGCCGCACTTTCTGCCATGTTTCTCAGCCGAATTGTCGATGCTCGCCCGGAGATCGATGACCGGAATTATGAGTTCGTAGAGCGAAAACGCGTAGAGCACGGAGAGCTGCTCCAGTCTCTTATGAACTATCCTCTGACCGAGGAACAGGAAAGAGCCATTCTGCATGACGAGGACCGTACGCTTGTGATTGCGGGCGCGGGGACGGGCAAGACAACAACACTCCTCGCCAAGGCGCGGTCCCTCGTGCTCTCCGGAACAGCCACTTCCGAGGACCTTCTTGTGTTATCGTTTGGCAGAGACGTTGCTGGCGAGATGCGAGAAGGACTCCGAGGTCTAGGGGTTGAGGTATACACGTTTCACAGCTTCGGTCGCTCTCTCATGGCCGAAGTTGGGACTGAGAGGTTGTCAGCTTCAAAGCTTGCAGAGGATAACAAAGCTCTCGTGCAGTTCATCGAGGGGTTGATCCGAGAGATGCTTGCGGATCCTGCCGAGCAAGAACTGTTCAACTTCCTGCTTAATGACCTTTCGCCTGCGAAGTTATGGCTCGATTGCCGTTCGAAGAAGGAGTACTGGGAGTACATCCGAGCACATGAGCCGCGTGCTCTTCTAGAAGGCAAGAAACTTCGGAGCTTCGAAGAGGTTCGTATCGCAAATTTCTTGTTCTCTCAAGGTATTAGGTATGAATATGAAAGAAAATACGAACGCAAAACAACAGCTCCAGGTCGCCAGCAGTATAAACCAGACTTTTACCTACTCGATTACGGAATCTACATTGAACACTTCGGGATTGATCGACAAGGCAACCCTGGCTTTCTCCAGGGGCGGGATGCAGAGGATTACAAGGACGGCATGTCCTGGAAGCGGCTACTGCATCGTGAACATGGAACAAAGCTCATTGAATCCTACTCGTGGGAAGCAAAGGAAGGTGTCCTTGAACCGAATCTAGCGGAGAAGTTGAACAAGCTGGGTGTGGAGTTCAAACCGAGGAGCCGCAGTGAGATGCTGACTAGGTTCAACAAAAGTGGTCGCGTGACGCGCTTAGCGAACCTGTTTGCCACTTTCCTGAATCTCTACAAAGAAGGCGCACATGAGCTGGCCGAGCTCTTCACTGCTCCAGCCGCACAATCGCACCGAGCACAGGCCATCCTTCAGATCTTCGCCAGAATCCTTGAGGTGTATGAGACAGAACTGCGGTGCTGTAATGAGATCGACTTCCACGACATGATTCACGGCGGAAAGCAGGTGCTGGACAGCGGGCGAGTCTCGCTGTGTTGCCGATATGTCCTTGTTGACGAGTTTCAGGATGTCTCCCCTGCTAAGGTACGCTTCCTGAAGGCAATTCTTGACAACGCAGATCAACCACGACTCTTTTGCGTGGGTGACGATTGGCAATCAATCTATCGATTTGCTGGCGCTGATGTAAGCGTTATGACGCATTTCGACGACGACTTCGGTTTTCATAAGCAGGCCGTTCTACCTGAGACTTTTCGCTTCGGGCCTAACATCGAGGAACTTAGCTCAAAGTTCGTGTTGAAAAATCCATACCAGATCAGGAAAAGGCTTACCTGCAAGCGTCCGGCTGGCAAGAAATCAGTGCATCTCCTGCTTGCAAGCAAGGACGAAAAAGGCGGGGAAGCCCCGCTTGTTAGAGCTGTTGAGATGATCGCCGAGCATGCCATGGGTACCCCCGCTTCTGTCTTTGTGCTAGGCAGGTACAACCACACGCATAGCAAAGCGAAAAGAGCCCTGATAGCACGTTTACAAGCACGGTTCCCTTTTCTGAGGTTCGCATTCAGAACAATCCATAAGAGTAAAGGGTTGGAGGCCGACTATGTAATTATCGATGACGTGATCTCCGACTCACGTGGATACGGGTTGCCTTCCGAGATCTCAGAAGATCCAGTTATTGAGCTCATGCTCTCGCACAGCGAATCATTCCCCAATGCCGAGGAGAGAAGGCTTTTCTATGTGGCCTTAACGCGAGCTCGGCGAGAGGCTTTTCTTATCTCTGATCAAACCCACACTTCCGAATTCATTCGTGAGCTAGTAAACGATAAACAAGTCAACCAGATTGATGTGCTGGAGGAGACACTTCTTGAGAAATGTCCGAGGTGTGAAACCGGTGTCCTTATCAAGATGTCAGGGGAATACGGACCATGGCGCGAGTGCAACCTATGCGGGTATCGTCCCAGGAAGCACATTCGATCTCGCCCTAGCTCTTCGAGAACCACCGATGAACAAAAGGCTCAACCGCCAAGCCAGAGCTATGTAGCACCCGCCAACGCACGCAAAGATACAGAATTCGAACACTCGGTGTATCATCAAAAATTGGCGCGCATCAAGGAAAAGTACCCTAATGCCTATTCAAGATGGACTGAGCATGAGGAGCAGGAGCTTCTCCAATTACTTAAGGAGAAAGTGCCCATCTCAACTATTGCTGAAATCCTTGGGAGGCAACCGAGCGCAATTCGATCTCGTCGTCGCAAGCTTGACAGCATTGCCGATGGGACTCTGCCCGCCGCCTTGCCCGATACCCCACAAGTCACGAAAGAAGTCGTAGGTGAAGTCACGGGTGAAGTTGCAGGTGAAGTGCGTCGTCTCTTGGAGGTATTGGGAACTAACACAATGACCCGCTCTCAGTCCCAAACTGCGCTTGGACTGAAAGGTCAAGCGAACTTCGGGGACCGCTATCTTCAACCTGCTATTGAAGCGGGACTTATCGAGATGACAATTCTTGACAAACCCCGCAGCAGCAAGCAGAAGTACCGGCTCACGGAGAGGGGCCGCAAGGTGATTCAAGGTTCCAGATTCAAAACTCAAGATTAGCTGTCAGCATTGATCCGGCTTCACACCGCGGGTGAGAATCTTGTACAATGAATGAGTAAACGGGTGAGGGTGAGGAAATACGGTGAATAGGCGGCCTATGTATCGGATAGAAAGGACGGGACTGTGAGGGTGAGAACAGAACAGGTCATTACAAGAGAGGTTGAGGCTCCGGAGAGAAATGTTCGCCCGAGGACATGTTTTGATGTTGCAGTGGAAGACCTACTCCTGCGCTTCCCCGGAGAGAAAGAGCTTTGTCACTACGGCGAATACCGCACCAAGCTTCAAATCCTTGGCATCTACGATGCGTTCCAACACGCCATCTACTTGGGCGAATCGTACAAGACCCTCCTCGACCCGCCCCCCGGTCTGTCCGCAGACGAACACGGCAACTTCCTACGTTTTCCCGAATGGAAACCCGGCCAACCCAAGCCCCCCAACTGGCCGTCCTACATCCACCCGCCCAAGGAAGTGTCTAAGGAAGGATGAGCAAGTTATACGTCGATTTGACAAGCCAACAGCTTTTGCACTTTCCATTCATGACCATTCCGTCAGGGCTGTGGCTTCGACAGGGCCTCCTGTACTGGGATGGCTTAGCGCTCTTTGCGGATGAGCGCTGGGTTGATGCGCTCTGCTTGCTTGTCCCTGACATTGCATTCCTCATTCGAGAGGGGTTGCTCTCTCCACTGAAGCCAGACTGCCTCTTCGTGCCACCGATCCTAGATGCACAGACAGAACGTGACAGGGAGCGCGCCGCTCTGATGGAGACTCCCCTGGCCAAGGCGATTCAGACAAGCCCTACCGGAGAAGCGATTCGGGCTTGGCTAGCGGACAGTGTTACCATCCTCCAATCGCAGGTCAAAGCGACAGAGGAAGGGATCACTCTTGAAGAAGCGGTCCGGAAGCATTTGGAGGAGGTAGCCGACCTGGGTCTCCACGGGAAAGTGCAAACAAGACTTGCCAAACGGCTCAACGTTTCCGTTGATGAAGCAAGGCGCCACGCCGTTCTTCGAAATGCGCTTCATTGGGGGCTATTGGCTCGTGACTACAGTGCCTTCGAGGCAGAACGTTACGTGCCGAGCACGGACGCTATGGCTATCGGACAACTGCTGTACTCGTCTTCGGCACAGACGAGTAGCGCCCCTGTGCTTGGGCTCGTTCTATCGAACGCGTTTCCGATGCCTGCGCATGACACGCGCATTGAGGACATCGTCCGATTCAAAGAACGCCATTGGGAACGCTACGCACGTTTCCGCCTGCTGATTGATGAGTTGGCGCTTGAAGTAGCTTCCGCAAGCGATGAGGCCGCAGTACTCAGATGCCTGCGGCGATTCATGCACGACATGGATATCCAACGGCACGAGTTGGCATCCAAGCTCAGGCGCCGCAGACTCAAAGCAGTGTTCAATAAGGTCGATGTGGTGCTCAAGACCGAGTCGAGTCCATTCGTTGAGGCGATTGGAGGGATGGCCTTTGCCTCCGAGATCCCAGTATGGTGGAAAGCAGTTGGGATCGGAGCTCCGCTTGTCTTGGAAATAACGAAACATGCGATCCGTGAGAGGAACGCGATTGCAGATGCGCTGGATACATCTCCGGTCGCCTATCTTCATGGTGCCAAGCAGCGAGGCCTGCTAATGGAGGCCTTCCCAATTCGCCGCCTCTTCCGAACTCTGCAGAAGAAGGTGTCGAGACATGGGACTAATCGAGTATCGAAAGGAGGGTGTTGAACGGGTTTCGGTTTCGATGTTGGGGACTTCGTGATGTTTGTACAGGTGATTCTGTCAGTAGTGTTTGTGCTTGCAGGGATCTTGGTGGTAGTGATGGCATTTCGCTTTAGACCTGAGGTGTCAGGGGCCCTGAAAGATGCAGGAGAATTGGGGCCTGATCTTTATTTTTGGTGTTTCTGCCTTTCTCTGCCATGGATCAACCCGCGGTCCAAAAGATCCGCTCAGGACCAAGGTGGTAACCATTGGGAGTGTAGGCTGAAGTGTTTGACCGCTGGTTAGTATTGGCCCAGCGGTCGAAGCCTTTGTAGGACCCAAACTATAAGTAGAGGTCAAGTTCATTATAGAAGCTGCCTCGAGGATGTCAAGTACCTGGCCGATCCTACTGCCTGGTCTTGTGATCCACAACGCGGCAAAAAACGAACTTAAACGACTTGTAGATGAAGGCTATCTTCAACTAAAAGGGGAGCGGTGCGGAGCCTACTATCTTCCCGGCCCAGCTTTGCTAGAGCGCCGGGAGGGTGAGTGATAAGGGGGAATATGGATACACAAAAACCCTTTCCAGCACCAGGCAAGGGCGCCGGTGTCAGGTCTTTATTCTTGGTGTTTTTTACGCCGCCCCCACGGTTCTTCATTCTGGAATTACGGGGACCTAATGCTTAACTCATCGGTTTGAACTTTGTGGCAAATCACGGGGCGACGCACCCATGGTGGGACAAACTCTTCTGCTCGGTTCGGGTCAATCGGAATACGCGCATTGCTGTCCACTGCGATTAGTCAATCTGCCAACGCGGTGACAGAACGTGGCCCCGTTTACTTGACAAAGGCCAGCACAATACGTAACAATCTTGCGGGTTGTGCTACTTGATGTCAAGAAGGTGAGTAAAGTGGACGTTCATGGGTTCTTCGAGAGAAATCCAGTCTTTTCTACAAGCGAGTTCGCAGCATTTCTCCAGCTACAGAGGCCTGGTAGTAAAAGAACGACGGAGTCGCTCCTTCGATATCATACGAAGAAGGGGCGTTTGTTGCGGGCGCGTCGTGGATTGTACGTGATAGTCCCAGCAGGTTCTAATCCAGCATCTTGCCAAGTTGACCCCTACCTGCTAGCAGCTAAGATGGCCGATGATGCAGTGCTTGGGTACCATACTGCCTTGCAATTCTATGGCAAGGCTTACTCCTCTAGTAGTCTGTACCTCTACCTGACTAGGCGTGCAACGCGTGCTGCTACGTTCCGCGCGAATGAGTTCCGTGGTGTCCGATTGCCTAAGCAGCTTCAGGAGAAGGGGAAGGGATTTTTCAGCGTAGAGATACATGAGCGGCTCGGAGTGCCCGTTCGGGTCACCAGCCTGGAACGGACACTGGTGGATGTCCTCGACCGACCGGAGCTGGGGGGAGGATGGGAAGAGATATGGCGATCGCTAGAGGCAGTGGAGTTCTTCGATTTGGATGCGGTTGTGAAGTACGCTCTGCTCCTGGAGAATGCAACTACTGTCGGCAAGGTCGGATTTTTCTTGGAGGAACATCGGGATAGGTTCGTGGTCGAGGATGATCACCTGGCGGCTTTACGCGCCCATCGGCCACGGAGTCCACACTATATGATACGCACCACCAGAGGATCAGGGCGTCTGATCCCAGAGTGGAACCTAGTAGTTCCTCTGGCAATCCTGGAGCGTAGTTGGGAGGAAGTGCTGTGAGGATCTCGAAGGAAAGGCTGCTTTCCGATGCGGAGGCCACTGGTTTCCGCACAGAGATGCTCGAAAAAGCCATACTGCTACTCCACCTCCTGGAGGTTCTCTTTCATCACCCCTTTCTGATCGTTAGTTTCGGTGATTTTGGGGCATTAGGGCATTTTTGTTGTGGTTCCTCACGGCTAAGGTAACCCAGAGAACGATTCACGAGATGAGTCTCTCGCCGAAGAGCAGGAAGGGGAGACTCGGGGACACGGAGACACGAAGAGTGAAAACCACTATCCCTTGGCGATCTTGGTGTCGCGACACCTTTGCGTCTTGAGTGAGTGTAGCGAACGGGCGAGAGAAAAAAGACTGTATCTCGCAAAGGCGCAAAGAAGAGCGGAAGACAAGTAGAGGTAGGGCTGGACGAAGACCGGTGATCCTGGTGTCTTGGCGAGAGAAAGAAATGTCCTTGTCGGGTCACTGAATGACTAAAGTTGGAAACCGTGACCCACTCGACACAGCGAAGAGCCTAAGAGGCGCGGAGTTAATGGCCTTTAGGGCCAGCGGATGATCCGCAATCCTACCTTGGTGATCCCCTTATCGATGATCCCCAACTCCCTCGCCGCTCCCTTGGAGAGGTCGATGATCCGCCCTTCGATGAACGGGCCTCGGTCATTGATGCGCACTATTATGCTCTTCCCCGTCGAAAACTCGACCACCCTGACAATTGTGCCGAAGGGGAGAGTCTTGTGAGCTGCGCTGATCCCGTTCATGTCGTAGACTTCGCCGTTTGCAGTGTAGTTTCCATCGAACCCCGGTCCATACCAGGAGGCGATCCCTACTTCATAGTAGGGGCCTGCCACCTGATAGAGGAGAACCAATCCGAGGAGCGCGACGACCGATATCAAATAGAGGGTCCATTCCTTCATACTTCCCATTATAGAGGGAGGGGGAATGCCTCACAACATCCTAGCGGTGCCAACGGAACGATACCAATCGATCGACGACGATGTGTATCTGATTGGGCAGGTAGAGCCCGCAGAGGGCCGCGAGGAAGAGCGGCCACGGTGGGAGTGCCGGGCGTAGGGATCTCCCTGTAAGAGAACCAATCCCCCATAGGATGAGAAGGAGAATCCCCCCCAGATAGGCGATCCGCGTCAATGGGCCGAATAAGAGGTGGTGCGAGACGGCACGATGGCGGAAGACCCATGAGTAGGGGAGCCACAAGGCACGAGCGATCCCCCAACGTCTCGTCGCCCGGCTGTTGTGGAGATCGAGATCGGGGCTCAGGAAGAGGCTCGAAAAGAGGTAGGCACTGAGGAAGATCCCTCCGAGCCAGGCGTCGATCCTCCCCTCCACAACGAGAACGGCAACGGCAATGGCGCCTATCAGAAGCCCGATCATCTCGATTTTCAAGTGCGTCCGCCCGGATGGCATACCCAGACGGTAGCGCCATTATCACGGTGGAGCAACCTTCGCCTTGACGAGGAAGGGGGTACCGGTTAGAATACTTTAGCAAGCCGCACATGAGAGTGCTAAAAATAACGTAAGGAGGGAGATAGGACAATGAAGATCAAGCCATTGGGCAAAAGGATCCTGGCGAAGAAGATCGAGGAAGAGAGTCGGACAACTTCAGGAGGGATCGTCCTCCCGGAGAGCGCGAAGAACGATAAGGTGGTACGGGCGAAGGTGCTCGCCGTAGGAACCGATGAGAAGTTCACGGTGAAAAAGGGAAACGAGATCCTCGTCTCCAGTTTCGCCGGCACCGAGATCGAAGTGGAGGGAGATAAACTCCTCCTGGTCAAAGAGACTGACGTACTAGCGATCATCGAGTAATTAAGGATAAGGGGGATTTTGCTATGGCCAAAGAAGTCATTTTCGGTGAGGAAGCCCGTCGCCACATGAAGGCGGGAATCGACAAGCTGGCGGATGCTGTTCGTATTACGCTCGGGCCCCGCGGTCGCAACGTGATCATCGACAAGAAGTTCGGCAGCCCGGACATCACCAATGATGGGGTGACGATCGCGCAGGAGCAGGAGTACAAGGATTCGTTCGAGAACATGGGCGCCCAGCTCGTCAAGGAGGTCGCCTCCAAGACGAACGACATCGCTGGCGATGGGACGACCACCGCGACGATCCTTGCCCATGCTATGATCGAAGAGGGGTTCAAGAACCTCGCTGCCGGGGCGAACCCGATGGAGTTGAAGCGAGGGCTGGAGAAGGGGTCGGAGAAGCTCGTCGAGTCGCTGGGCAAGCAGAGCCGCGCCCTCAAGACCAAGGAGGAGACGGCCCAGGTGGCGACGATCTCCGCCAACGATGAGGCGATCGGCGCGATCATTGCCGATGCGATGGAAGCAGTTGGTGAGGACGGAGTGATCACGGTCGAGGATTCCGACACGATCCAGACCTACTACGAGGTCGTCGAGGGGATGCAGTTCGACCGCGAGTACATCTCACCGTACTTCGTGACCGATCCCAAGAAGATGGAAGTCATGATGGAGAACCCGCACATCCTGATCACCGATCAGGAGCTGAAGAACGCGGCCGACCTCGTCCCTCTCCTGGAGAAGGTAGCCCAGAGCGGTAAACCGATCCTCATTATTGCCAAGGACGTCACCGGCGAGGCGTTGACGACCCTAGTCCTCAACAAGTTGAAGGGAACGCTCACCAGTTGCGCCGTTAAGGCCCCTGGGTTTGGGGATCGACGCAAGGCGATGCTCGAAGACCTCGCGGTCCTCACCGGTGGGAGTGTGATCGCCGAGGATGCAGGGATGCAGCTCAAAGACACCACCCTTGATATACTCGGACACGCCGAGCGGGTGAAGGTGGACAGCGACAACACGACCCTCGTCGGGGGAGGCGGTTCGACCGAGGCGATCAAGGGACGGATCGAGCAGATCGAGGCCCAGATCGACACGACCGACTCCGACTACGATCGTGAGAAGTTGGAGGAGCGCAAGGCGAAGCTCGCCGGCGGAGTCGCCGTAATCAAGGTCGGTGCACCGACCGAGACCGAGCTCTCCGAGAAGAAACATCGGATGGAGGACGCGCTCGAAGCGACCAAGGCGGCCGTCGACGAGGGGATCCTCCCCGGAGGGGGCGTGGCCCTGGTGAACGGAGCCAGCTCACTCGACAGCCTGAAACTCAAGAACGACGAAGCAGTCGGACTCAACATCCTCCGCAAGGCGCTGGAGGCCCCCCTGCGACAGCTGGCCAACAACGCCGGGTTCGAGGGAGCGATCGTGGTCGAACGCGTCAAGGCGGAGAAGCCCGGGGTTGGGTTCGATGTCATCTCCGAGAGCTACCGCGACATGTTCGATGCCGGGATCGTCGACCCGATGAAGGTCACCCGTGCCGCTCTGCAGAACGCGATCTCCATCTCGGGGATGCTCCTCACCACAGACGCGCTCGTCGCCGAGGTGAAGGAGAAAGACGAGACACCGGCGATGCCACAGATGCCGGGTGGCATGCCTTACTAGATAAGAACAGACCTTGTTTCACCCCCTTTGCCCGACTATGATCGAGCAAAGGGGGGTTTTATTTGTTCAAACAGCGAAAGGTCGGTATCGCTCTTGGTGGAGGTGGCGCACGCGGCTTTGCTCACCTGGGGGTCCTCCTCGCCCTGGAAGAGAACGGGATCCCGATCGACATTATCACCGGGACGAGCATGGGAGCCGGGATGGGCGCGGTCAAGGCGCTCGGGATGGACCTTCGCAAGTTAGAACGTATCCTCAACTGCCTGGACCTGAACAGTCTGTTACAGGTCTCGGATAGCACGTTGCGTGAGGTGCAACGCGCCATCGGACGGGGGATGGTTGAGTATGTGCGTGGTGCAAGCTGGCGCCAGGATGGGACCGCCCCGGAGAACCTTGCCCGCATGTGCCAGTTCTTCTCCCTGTTGACTGCCAACAAGAGTTTCTCCGACCTCCAGATCCCGTTCGCCACGGTGGCGGCCGACCTGGAGAGCGGGGAGCGGGCTGTTCTGACCGAGGGGAAACTCTATCTGGCGATGGCAGCGAGCGCTGCGGTCCCGGGGATCTTCTCCCCCATCCTCCACGAGGGCCGTTACCTAATCGATGGAGGGGTGATCGATAAGATCCCGGCGAACGTAGCGATCGACCTCGGGGCTGAGATCCTTATCGCAGTAGACACCAGCGCTCCGTTGACGCGAAGCGTGAAGACCAGCCTGGATGTCTTATTCCAATCTCAACGAATCACGTCGCAGCACCTCACCGCCCTTCAACTCGCGCAAGCGCGGGACCGCCTCGACGGACGTTTCCTCCTCCTCCATCCTGATGTCGAATGGATCACGATGCTCGCCTTCGAACACCTCCCCGAGGCCGTGCAAGCCGGGAAGGAAGAGGCCCTCGCTCACATGGACGAGATCAAGCGGCTATGTGGTGTCGCTATCTCCCCGCACCCTTAACCCGGGTTCGCAATAGAGAAGAGGGGGCTGATTCCTTCACCGACGTTCCCACCGGTATCCATTGCGATCACCTTCAATTGGTATGTATCCCCGTTAGGAAGCGTGGTCGTGTCCCAGGCGTAGGAACCCCCGACCAGCCCCTCTACGATCATTTCCCAGCTCTCACCACCGTCCGCAGAGAGCAGGATATCGATCAGCAGTAGCTGATCTGAAGGACCATCGGGATCAGTCGCCGTCCAGGTGATGATGAAAGTCCCGCTTACCACCTCTCCATCCTCTACCGGAGAGAGCACTGCCACAACAGGAACCGTCTCAAAGACAATCGTTGCCGCATTCTTTGCCTTCGGTGTTCCGTTCAGTGTGTTCCCTTCCACATCGTGTCCACAGGTGAGTGTACCTTCATTCGAGCGCCAGTTGTCCGGGGTATCCGCTGCCAGCGGATCGATCCGCTCCATCGTGGCATACGGCAGATCACCGCTCTTATCACTTCCGCCCGCCCATTCAGTCTCCTGTCCTGCGTTAGCCGTGTCGACTACCTCTCCCATCGGATCGAGGAGTTCGATCAGCATTCCATCGTTGATGAGTCCCCCTGTGTAGATCAGGTCGGCATCGATATCGGAGACCGTCGTATCGTCGGTCCGTTCGAGCAGGAAGTACACACCCGGTTCGAGGAGCGTCTCCAACCCGGCACCAAGGTCGATCGTGAACTTTCCGAAGGTGAGCGTCCACCCGGTGAGGTCGACCGCTTCCTCCGAAGAATTATAAAGCTCGATCCATTCATCAGCAGAGTTCGCTGCGGTCCCGGCCCACGCCACCTCGTTGATCACGATCGTCTGTGACCATGAGAGAACGCTTATGAGAAGCAAGACCCCCATAACCGATACGAACGTACCCAGTGTTTTCTTGGACATTAGCCCTCCTTTTAGAGCCTTTTTAATTTTTACCGCGCTTTTCGCGGCTTAACCTTCAGGATATCATGAGATGGATGCTATGTCAAATCTATCATGTGCGATGCGATCCCTGCTGCCGAGGCACCTGTGTCAAGACACGTGTGCCGAAGCACCTGTTGCCAAGACCCTTGAAAGGCCTTACACTCAAGCGATCTCAAATGGAACGGATTGCTACCCGTCCCAGTAATGAAGGAAGAACATGAACACATTGCTCATTCTTGGGATCTTGCTTGCTGGAGGATTCACCCTCGGGGAGCTGGTCGAGAAGCTGGGCTTCCCACGCGTCACCGGCTATATCCTTGCTGGCGTCCTCCTAAATCCAGCGGTCTTTCACATCATTCCCATACCGTTCGTCGAGGCGACCGAACCGATCACGAACATCGCCCTTGCGATCCTCACCTTCTCTGTTGGAGGGACGCTCGCTCTGGCTCCCTTACGCGAGCTGGGGAAGGGGATCGCGTTCATCGCCCTTGGAGAGGCACAGCTTGCCGCGCTCGCCGTCACCCTGGGAACCCTGGCCACCCTCCCGTTCATCATCCACCTCGAAGGACCCAGTTTCCTCGCCACGTACGTCCCATTCGCTCTCCTCCTCGGGGCACTCGCCTCGCCGACCGACCCCTCGGCGACACTCGCCGTCATCCACCAGTACAAGGCAAAGGGCCCGGTCTCGTTCAGCATCATGGGTGTCGCCGCCCTCGATGATGCCCTCGGGATCATCAACTTCAGCGTCGCGGTGGCGCTGGCAACGATCTTCATGAGCCACTCTGCTTTGCACGCTTCGTCACTCACCTCTCCCCTCCTTGGGATTGCTTATTCGATCCTCCTCGGCATATTCTTCGGCCTGACATTCCATTTTGTCTCCCATCTCATCCGGTCGGAATCGGAAGGACTGTTCATCGTTCTCATCCTTGCCGTCCTCACGCTATGCTACGGGATCGCCAGTTTCCTCGATCTCGATCAGCTCCTCGCCACGATGAGCGTGGGGGTCACCGTGGTCAACTTCGGGCGCGAACGCGACAGAATCTTCCGGGTGATCGAGGACTACTTTGAACCACTCGTCTTCGTCCTCTTCTTCACCATCAGCGGGATGTACCTCGATTTCCAGATTCTGCTGCGGTTCCTACCGTTAGTCCTGGTATTTGTTGCCTTCCGAACAGTGGGGAAGCTCGGAGGAGCATATGCCGGAGCCACCCTCGCCCACTCTTCAGATGCGGTGCGTCGCTACACCGGCTGGGGACTCCTACCGCAAGGTGGGATCGTCATCGGGCTCGCACTTGTCATGAAGCAGAACCCCGCCCTTGCCCCGGTGAGCGACATCCTGGTGAGTGTGATAATCGGGGCCACGGTCATCCACGAACTGATCGGACCGCTAACTTCCAAGCTCGCCCTGCAGAAGGCAGGGGAGTTTCCAGAGAAGAGAGGATCGCATCATCCGTCCCCTTGAGCGGCATAGCTTGCAAAAGCTGGATAGAGCCTGAATATAAGATTCCCTCATACCGTTACAGAGGTGGCTGCTTTCGTAGCGAGGATCGCTGCTATCCGTGTCGTCCCTTCCTCGGGGATAGTCGGACAGGAAATGACCTTCCTCGGAGTCACTTCCCGCGATTCGGATAGGGAGATCATCCGTTATAAATGAGATCTTGGAGGGCTGTCGACTTCAGAAGCTGTAACCGTTCGGTTCATCTTTACGGCAGTTGAAACGTACACGATCTCCCTCACCGTCACCGATAGCCGTGGGGCGAACACCACCACGAGCATCAGCTACCGCGTGAAGGACCCCGGAGATTCCACACCCTCCTCGGGTGGTGGGTGCGGGTGCGGTAGTTAGCACCCCATTAAGCGATAGAGGGAAAATAACGATCGTGTCCCCGCTTTTTCGCGTGAAAAGCGGGAGCACGTCCGAATAAGGAAACCCTGTGGCAAGACCACAAGGAATCTCGAGTTAATCTTCCTTGGAAGATCCTAGCTTCTCGATCTCACGTTCAATTGAGCTGAGCTGTGCTTTGAGGTCCTCGGCTTGAGTACGCAACATGCTCGCCTGAACCTGCGGGTCAACTGTGGGAATGCTACCGTAGGCTGGAGGTGCATACATCGGTGCGCTGCCTTGATACCAACCAAAACCACGTCCCATTCCGCGGCCTTGGCCAAGGCCGAAACCGCGTCCATATCCTCCCCCACGTCCGCCCCAACTGTTCATGAATCCCGGCACGGAACTTCCACTGCAGTAACCCGCACCACGTCCGGTCATCGGTCCCATTCCTCCGGGTCCTGTTCGATCTCCTCTTGGCATCATAGGCCTCCTTTTTGGTGGCTTTTTATTTGCATATGCACATTATACCACTAGCGTGCATCCCTTTGCAAGCACGAGTATTGCCTTCAAGAAAACGGGTTCCTTGTTGTTTCGCCTGCCTGCTGCAGGCAGGAGTGGGTAGTGACTTCTAATTTTGGTTCGCACGGAACGGATGCCGGTTGCGAAGCAAGACCGGAGGTCAGAAAGAATTCACCACGTACTCTGAGTTCTCACTTTGGAGACTTGTTTAACCAGGTTAGGAGAAGGCTTCTTCCACTTCTGTGCGAAGTGAATTCCTTACCTCTTCCGGTGCGAACGCGGCGTTGGCGCTGTTCAGGAGGATTCTCTTGACCTGGTCTCGCGATAGGGAGAAGGTTTCGATGATCTTTTCGAATTCATGGGTGACGTCGATCCGCGACATCAATCGGTTGTCAGTGTTTATGGTCACGCGGATACCACGGTCGAGGTAGCGTTTCAGCGGGTGCTCGGCGTAGGAGTTCATCAGCCCTGAGATCTGCAGGTTGCTCGTCGGGCAAATTTCGAGTGGGATTCCCTTTTCCACAACAACACGTTCGGTCGCTTCGTCCTGGTAGAGGTATACACCGTGGCCGATCCGCTCGGCGCCAAGATCGATCGCTTCCTTGATCTGCTCGGGGCAGCAGCCCTCACCAGCATGGATCGTCACGTGGAGCCCCGCCTGCTTGGCGATCTCGATCGCCTCGCGGTGAAGTGACGGCGGGAATCCGTTCTCCGGACCAGCGAGATCGAACCCGACCACCCCTTTCTCCAAGTACTCTGCGGCGAGTTGCGCTGTCTGGATCGAACGGGCGGGCGGTTCCTGCTTCATCCCGCAGAGGATCAACCCAGTACGGATCGGATAAGTGCTCTCTGCCCGATGCATTCCAGCAAGGACTGCCTCGACCACTTGCTGCGGCTCTAGTCTGTCTCGCAGGTGAAGTAGCGGAGCGAAGCGGATCTCCATGTAGATGACGTTCTCTTTAGCTGCGTCCTCGCACAGCTCGTAGGCCGCTCGTTCGAGCGCAGCTTTACTCTGTAGCACGGCGACGGTGATCTCGAAGGCCTTCAAGTACTCCTCAAGCGTACATCTCTGTGGCGGAAAGAGCGCTCGCTCGATATCGAGCGTTGTGGCAAGCTTTCTATCCTCTGGAAGCGCGCGCACGAGCTCCCTCACCGTGCTTGGGCGCATCGAACCATCGAGGTGGACGTGCAGGTCGAACTTCGGGAGTTCTCTGATCCATCTGTAATCCATGCCTTCATCTTCCAAGAAGCGATCGAAAATCGCAAATCCGGCTTCTCTCCTTCACGGAGTACTTTGCATTATTAGAGCGGAAGTATATACTTTCTTGAAAATCTTTATTCGCGGGAATGGTATTGTCGAGGAGGGGTATGTCAGTCTTTAATGTGATTTTTTCCACAGCGGGTGGATTGGCACTCTTTCTGTATGGATTGCGGATCTTGAGCGATGCGCTCAAGCGCGCGATCGGTGAACGGATGCGCGAGCTTCTCGAACGGCTCACCGGGAGGGCCTACCGCGGGGCGATCGTTGGGGCGCTCACTTCCGGAATCCTACAATCGAGCAGCATGACAATGGTCCTTCTGATCGGGCTCATCAACGCCGGAGTGCTCACCCTCTCGCAAGGGGTGGGGGTGATGCTCGGCTCGGAGATTGGAACGACCCTTACCGCCCAAATCATCGCGTTCAAGATTGGGCATTACTACCTTCCGGTGATCGCTGTCGGGTTCATCCTGGCAGAGATCTTCCGCGGGAAGAGGACCGGTGATGTTGGCCGCATCATCCTTGGGTTTGGAATCCTCTTCTTAGGGATGAGCATCATTTCAGGTGGCCTGCGCGGGCTTTCCGAATCTCCCACTGTCCTCCACCTCCTGCACTCCTGTGGCACGAATGTCTTCCTCGGTGTATTGGTCGGAGCGGGGGTGACAGCGATTATTCAGAGCTCCTCAGCGATGACCGCGATGGTGATCGCCATGGGGAGTGCGGGGCTCCTCACCCTCCCTGCAGCGATCAGTCTCATCCTGGGAGCGAACATCGGGACCACGGTCACCGGGATGATCGCCTCGGTCGGCTCGTCTCTCTCCTCGCGGCGGTTGGCGGTCGCGCAGGTACTGGTGAACGTCCTCGGAGTGGCGGTTTTACTTCCCTTTGTCCCCCACTACGCTGACCTGGTTGCGCGGACAGCGGGGAGCCTCACCCGCCAGATCGCAAACGCTCACACCTTCTTCAACGTAACGGTGACACTCCTTTTGTTGCCGTGTGTAGGAGGACTCGTCTGGTTAGCAAAAAAGGTTGTCCCCGGGAGAGAAGTACAGGTCGATACCGCACCGCGGTACCTCGGCGACGAGTTTTTAAACGCACCAGCGATCGCGGTCACGCAGGCACGAAACGAAGTGTTGCGGATGGGAGAGATGACGAGCGTTATGCTCTCTGCCTGTCGCGACGCGCTCCTCTCCGGTGACCGCACGCACGTTGCGACTGTGATCGAGACCGAGGAGGTGGTGGATGTACTGTGGCGAACAATCGGAGACTTTCTCGACCAGATCGATCTTGGAAAGCTCTCCCTCCGCGATGCGAAGCGGTTGCATGTTTTACAGCATGTCACCGGTGATATAGAGCGGGTCGGTGATCACGCGGTGAACATCGCCGAGCGAGCCGAAGTGGCTCTCGATCGGAAGGTGACCTTCTCACACGCGGCGCGGCGTGACCTTTCAGACATGTTCGATAAGGCGCTACGCCTCTATCGTCTTTCCCTGCAGGCACTTGAGGGGGAGGATCATTCCTCGGCGGAGGAGGTGCTCGAGTTGGAACGGGAGATCGACCATCTCGAGATTCGCTACAAGGAGAGTCACATCGAGCGTGTTGAGGAAGGGGTCTGTGATCCCTCTGTTGGGATCCTGTATGTTGAGGTGCTGCGCAACCTCGAACGGATCGGCGATCACGCGGTGAACATTGCCGGGGATGTGTTGCTTATCTAAAGCGGTGTGTCGGAGCAATGATCGGGATCAGCGTGCCCGGTCTCAAGGGGGCTCTCTTCCGCTTTTCAGGATCTCCTTGCTGGTCGGAGGTAGCTTCGATCGCAACAGCCGACGTGGATCTTCATCGAAGCGTCAAGACATCTTCGTCTTGGCCGAGGCTACCTTGCGGGCGATGCCGTCGGTGACGCCTACGCGGTCGTCGATCTTGATCGAGATTGAGACACGGTTTGCCTGCTCTAGCATCCTATCGCGGCAGGTCTTGATCACGGCCATCACCTCATCCCAATCGCCCTCGATGTTCGTCCCCATCGAATGATGCTCGTAGGGAAGGCCGCTCTTCTCGATGATCTTGAACACCTCAGCGACGTAGGCGCTCAGGCTCTCTCCCGTCCCCACCGGCGCGATGGAGAAATCGACGATCATCTTCTCCTCCTTGTTCTTAGTACTGCAGCTCCCAATCCGCTTGTTCACCTTCTCCCGTTATCGTGATCGTTCGTGCTGCCGGGTCGAGGGTGACGTACGCCCACGATGGCGCCCTCTCCTCCTCGTTGACGAGTGCTTCGAAGGTGAGGTAGTGGATCCCGTTGATCAGGGTGTAGTTGTTCTCATGGTCGTGCCCCTGGAAGACGGCGATGACCACCCCGGATTCTTCAAGGACCGTTTTCACCGCTTCGTTATTGAAGATCTCCGGACCGCCGGAGAGCATGTCGAAGTCGACATCGAGGGGCTGGTGCACGCAGACGATTGTTGGTTTGCTGGTTGCAGCGAGGTCGTCACGTAGCCAGTCGAGTTCATCCTGCGGGATGTTCCCCTGTACGCTCCACCCGATGTGGCCGAGATCTTCTCCTTTCTTGTTGTACTGAGCGTCGAGGATCACGATGTGATAGCCTCCCGCATCGAAGCTCAGGTAAAGGGAAGAGGCTCCTACCCTGTCGAGGAATTCTTCCTTGGAGAGGTCGTAAACGTCGTGATTCCCAAGGACGTAATAGCGAGGTGCATTCACTTGTGTGTAGATCGCCTCGGTCTCTTCGAGGATTCCCGTGATCCGCGCCGGATCGCCCAGTTCTGCTCCCATGACGAACTTCCCGTTGACGAAGTCCCCGAGTTGGATCACAAGATCGGCCGGCCAGGCGTTCATTGCCTCTACGCATGCCTCCAGGCGCTCCTTGTAGTCGATCATCACCTTCTTTTCGTTGGGTGAGTCGGTGTCGTGCGCGTGGAGATCGGCGAAGATCCCGATGTGCAGAGGTGCGTTCGGGAGAGCGTCATCCGCGAATAGCACTCCTCCGCAAAGCGCGGAAAGGGAAAACCCAAGAACAAGAACAATAGACCATTTTCTGAATTGCATTGTCTCCCTCCATTGGAGCTTCAGTCTTGTGTAAAGAGCCTATCGCATCGCTCGCGGGTTGGCAAACCCGATCCTTGTCGTGCGCGGTGTGGGGCGCTACTCTCTCCCAGAGTCGAATCGAGAAAGGAGTGTCAATATTTAGAATGAAAATCTCAGAAATTCAGGAGACAGTGCATCGGACCGCAATCGAGCACGGATGGTGGGAGTCGCCTCGCCCGACCGGCGAGGTGTTGATGCTGATGGTGACGGAACTTGCCGAGGCGATGGAAGCCTACCGGGACGGGAACCCCGAAAGCGAGAAGATCCCCGGCTTCTCCAAGATGGAGGAAGAACTCGTCGATGTGATCATTCGCCTCCTTGATTTCGCCGGTGGGACCGGGCTCGATATAGAGGGAGCACTCTCGGCGAAGATGGCCTACAACGAAAGCCGACCCTATCGTCACGGAGGGAAAGCGGCGTAGAGCGCCCGGGAGGAGAAAGGGAGACACGGAGACGCGGGGAACTCGTTATCACTCGCTCAAGAGGTTCAATCACTCAATCATTCACTCGCTCAATCATTCAATCCTGTTACCCCCCGTTTGAGGCCCAGGTCGAATCCTCTGCGGTTCGTCTCTATTACCTCTGAAGCCTTCCCGTGGAAGACATGGGCGATCGCTTCTCTCAGCGCTTCTGCGGGGATGCCGAGGAAGGGCGCTCCCGCTCCTAAGACGACCATGTTCGCACAGCGGATCGAACCGGCATCTTTAGCAAGAGCAACGGCATCGAGCAGCATATGGTGTGGGAGTGCCTCAATCTCTGCGCGTAGTGCCTTCTCTTCGGGGTAAGACTCGATATTCTTGAATGGAACGGAGTTTGCAACGATCATCCCTGCTGGTGTAAGAAACGGAAGGTAGCGCAGTGCCTCCATCGGTTCGGTGGCGAGGATGAGATCGGCGGTCCCTTCTCGAATGAGATCGGAGTGGATCGGTCGATCCGAGAGGCGGACATGAGCTTGAACAACACCACCGCGCTGCGCCATCCCGTGTACTTCAGCTTGTTTCATGTTGATGTTGAGGGCGTGAGTCGCTTGCGCGATCACCGCAGCGATCGAGAGGAGTCCCTGGCCGCCGACTCCGGCGAGGATGATGTCTTTCTTCATCGTGTACCTCCCTCTGTAGCACTCTGTTTCGAGTGTTTGCGCGCCGTCTGGACGCACTCTCGTTCTGCGATGATCACCGATGGGCCATCATAGGCGATCTCTTTGGCGAGGATGGCGACGTTCTTCTCATGTTCCACAGGGAGAGGGACGATTGTCTGCGTATGCTCGGGCGAGACTCCCAGACCATGACAGATCGCAGCGAGTCTGTTTGTGGCGTTCGAATCCTGCCCCCCGGTCATTGCGATAGTGAGGTTGTCAAGGATGAGCACCGTAATTGGAGTCCCTTCCACCACGCAGTCGAGGAGTCCGGTCATCCCGGAATGAGTGAAGGTGGAATCACCGATCACCGCGATCACCGGCCTCACACCGGCGTTGGACGCTCCCTTGGCCATGGTGATCGAAGCGCCCATCTCGATACAGGTATGGACAGCTTCGAGTGGGGGAAGAGCACCCAGGGTGTAACAGCCGATATCGGAGAAGACGCGCCCTGACTCGTGCCCCTCCATCGCTGCGTTCAACGCACGATAGGTATCGGTATGCGGGCAGCCAATGCAGAGGGCCGGAGGGCGCGGGGCTGGAATTGAGGAGGGGGGTAAGCTCTCGCCTTGTTCCAATCCTAATGCTGCAGCAACGATCCCCGGGGTGAGTTCACCGGTACGGGGGAGAGTCTCGTCCATCCGCCCGCGGATCTCCGGGGTCGTTCGCCCGGGGAGTCCACGGAGTTTCGCCTCGAGGAAGGGGTACCCTTCTTCGAGGATCAGGATTCGCTCGCACCCTTCAAGGAGACGTTCGATCTGTTTCACTGGGACCGGGTACTGGGAGATCTTGAGGAGCGGGTGCGGGCACGCTCCGTCGTAGACCTCCATCACGTAATTGTAGGCTATCCCGCACGCGATGATCCCCAACGACCGGTTTGACCGATCGGTGTACGTGTTGAATGGGCTCTTCTCGCTCTCCGCCAGGAGCTGCGGCTGACGGTTCACCAGATCGAGATAGTTTACCCGCGCGTTCACCGGGAGGAGGATGTACTTCCGCGGGTCGCGCGGGAGGGAGATTGTGTTCTGTTTGCGAGGAGAGGCGAGCCTCGGAGAGGCGAGCCTCACGACCGTTCGCGAGTGGGCAAGGCGGGTCGTCAACCGGATCATGACCGGGACGCGATAGCGTTCGGAGAGGTCGAAAGCGTACTCCGGGGCCTGGTAGGCCTCCTGTTGGGTCGACGGCTCGATGCAGGGGATGAGGGCAAACTCGGCGTAAAAGCGGGAATCCTGCTCGTTCTGCGAGGAGTGCATCGACGGATCATCGGCGACGCTCACGATCAACCCGCCGTTCGCTCCGGCGATCGCCGCGTTGATGAACGGATCGGCAGCGACATTCAATCCCACATGTTTCATGCTCGCCATCGCGCGCTTCCCGGCGTAGCTCATCCCGAGCGCTGCCTCCAACGCGGTCTTCTCGTTTGTCGACCAACGGCAGTGGATCCTCCCGTTCCGTCCGGGTTCGCTTCTCTGGATGTACTCAGTGATCTCTGTGGAAGGGGTCCCTGGATAAGCATAGGCGCCGGAGATTCCGGCATCGATTGCCCCCTGGGCCAGGGCCTCATCTCCCAGAAGCACTCTACTTCGCATCGTTACCTCCTGGTTGTCGATCGTGAAAAGGGAGCGTGAATGGATTCCTCGTAGACCTGTGTGAAACGAACCCAGTAGAAAGGATACGCGGCAGGAAAAAGCCGCGCAACCAGGGCTTGAAACAGGACGCGGAGAGTCGCACCTTCTTTGCGTCCCCGCATCCCCGCGGCCCCCCCGGCCCCCCCCCCGCCCCCTCTCCCCCTCTCCCCCTCTGCATTGGGGCGAGCGCCTTTCGCTAGAGCATCTTGTCAATATCAGCCACGATGGGTATACTGCGCGAGAGTTCTTTATTAACCATACGTAGGAGGGATCATCAATGGGGCAAGCGAGGAACATCTGCTTGGTGGGGCATTCCGGTTCCGGTAAAACAACCCTAGCCACTTCGCTATTGAGGAAGGGCGGTATCAAGGAACAAATCACGCTCGACGCATCTCAGGAGGAGAAGGAGCGTGGTTATTCGATCGATATGGGGTTTGGGGCGTTCACGATAAAAGGAACGCCGGTAATGCTACTCGATACACCGGGCGGGGACGAGTTCGTCGAGGAGATGTATAAAGCTGTTCCTGTCAGCGATCTCTCCCTGATTGTGATCAACGGAGAGAAGGGGATCGAGGTCATGACGGAACGGGCGTGGGAGCTCACAGGTGCTGCACACCGTCCGACCGTTGTGTTCGTCAACCATCTCGACAAGGAAGGCGTCGATTTCACGGCACTTATCGGCTCACTACGCGAGTCCTTCGACGGGAAATTTGTCCCGTTGGACCTTCCGATACGGGAGGGAGGGAAGTTTGTCGGAGTGGTGGACCTGCTGGCGAATCGTGCCTTCTACTTCGCCGATAAATCGAAGAGGGAGATCCCGTCCGAACTGGAGGCTGCGGTTGCGGAGTGGCGAGGTTTCCTGCTGGAAGAGGTCTCCACCCTCGATGACGAACTGATGATGAAGTTCCTCGAGGAGGAGGAGATCACCACCGCTGAGCTTGCCACCGCGATGTCCAAAGGGATCGCTGCCGGAGCGATGATCCCTATCCTATGGGGTGCTGCCAGCGAGGACAAAGGGATCGATCGGCTGATGGAGGCCTTTGCGAACCTCGTCCCCGTCTCTGACGAAGTGAGTGGCGCTCCCTGCAAAGCAGTTGTCTTCAACCTATCAAGCGATCCTTACCTCGGTCGTCTTACCTACGTTCGTGTCCTTCAAGGGACGCTGAAGGAAGGAGACACGTGCTATATTCTCCCCGAGGGGCATCATAAGGTGGAGGTCCGCGACCTGTACGCTTTCGATGGGACTAAACAGAAGCGGATCCCTCAAGCGGAAGCAGGGGCAATCGTCGCTATCGGGAAGGTAGAGGACGTTCCACTCGGTATCACCCTCTCTGTTCAGCATGAGGGCGAACCGTACCCGATGCCTGCGTTCCCACAGCCTGTCTACTCACGCATGATCCTCCCTAAGAGCCAATCCGACGTGGAGAAGATGAGTGGTGCGTTAAAGGAGATTGCCGCCACCAAAGCGACCGTCAAGTTCGAGCGTGATCCGGTGACGAAGGAGATGCTCCTGTGGGCGATGGGAGACATCCATCTTTCCATCGTCATCGAACGGTTGAAGAACCGCCACAACGTCTCGTTGGAAACGCACCGGCCGCGCATCCCTTACAAAGAGACGATCCGCAAGAAGGCGATCGCCAAGTACCGCCACAAGAAGCAGTCCGGCGGGCGTGGCCAGTTCGGCGAAGTAGTCATCCGCATCGAGCCGCTCAAGGGTGAGGACTTTAAGTTTCTCAATGAGATCAAAGGAGCGTCGATCCCTGGACAGTACATCCCTGGAGTGGAGAAGGGGATTGTCGAGGCGATGATGGAAGGGAACCTGGCGAAGTATCCGGTGTCGCACATTGCCGTTGCCGTCTTCGACGGGTCATTCCACCCGGTTGACTCCTCGGAATTGGCGTTCAAGCTGGCGGCGCGGCACGCTTTCCGTATGGCGTTCGACGATGCAAGCCCGTGTCTTCTCGAACCGGTGATGGCCCTTGAAGTGCGGGTCCCGGACGATCATACCGGTGATATTATCAGCGACCTGAACGGTCGGCGCGGACGGATCCTGGGGATGGAACCTTTGGGGCGAGTGACACTCATACGTGCCGAGGTGCCCTTGATTGAGGTGCAAAGCTACGCCCTCGATCTCAAGTCGCTGACCCAAGCGAGGGCTACGTTCCAGATGGAGTTCTTGAAGTACCAGTCTGTACCGGCAAACTTGCAAGATAAGATCATCTCCGAGGCTAAGGAAGAGACTGAATGAACGTTGGTCGCTACATGCACTCCGATCCGGTAACCGTCCGGACGGATGCTCCGCTCTCCGAGGTCAAGCAGGTGATGGAGGAGAAGGGGTTCTCCCTCCTCTTAGTCGTCGACGCGGAGAACAAGCTCGCGGGATTCATCACCAAGGGCGCGCTCAAGGGAGTGACTGACTGGGATGTTCCGGTCGAAGGAGCCAGTTTCGAGGCGCGTTTTGCCGTGAGTCCGAGTGATACCGTGGAGAAGGCAACGCTCGTCCTGATCGAGAACCAATTGGTCCTCCTCCCGGTCGTTGACGATGGGCACTTAGTTGGTGTTATCTCGCAAAGCGAGATCCTGCGTGCCCTTGCTCAAGCGCTGGGGGTTGGCCTTGAGGGGACCCGGATCACTCTTAAGATCCCAACTGATACTGGTGCAAAAGGCCTCTACAATATCTTCGATATTCTGAACCGTCACGATGTGAAGCTGGTGAGCCTGGTGCAGGGCGCGCGGGACGACACCTATGATCGGGTAATCCTGCGAGTGCAGAACCTGACGGACAAGGAAGGGTTGCGCACTGATCTCGATGCGGTGCTGCAAGATCATGATGCAAACGATCAGGGTAACGACGCATCGGAAGACTGAGTTCGTCGAGATCACCCCTGCGGTAGAGGCTGTGGTTTCACGCCTTGGGGTGGCAGAGGGTATATGTACTCTCTACTGTCCACATACCACGGCAGGCTTGATGATCAACGAACGGGCCGATCCTGCGGTGGTACACGACATCGACTCGTTCCTGGAAGAACTCGTTCCCGAACACCGGGCCTGGACGCATGCAGAGGGGAACTCGTCCGCGCACGTCAAGGCCGCCCTTATCGGAGGAAGCATTCAGATCCTTATCGAGGGAGGGAAGCCCTATCTGGGCACGTGGCAAGGAATTTTCCTTGCTGAGTTTGACGGTCCGCGGGAGAGGAAGATCTGGCTTCGGGTCGCATCTTGACAGGGTCCAAGCCCTCCGTTAAAATGAGCCGCTGAGTATTGGTCTAGCGTGCCAGCGTAGCTCAATCGGCAGAGCAACTGATTTGTAATCAGTAGGTTGCCAGTTCAATTCTGGCCGCTGGCTATTTGTTGGTTTTGCTGGAGGGGTACCGAAGTGGCCAAACGGGGCGGACTGTAAATCCGTTGGCGGACGCCTACGGGGGTTCGAATCCCTCCCCCTCCACTTGGCAAACCTTGGGGGTTGCGGTTACACTAGACGAAATTTTCGAGCAGCCAGAACGCCCGTGTAGCTCAGGCGGTAGAGCACCCCCTTGGTAAGGGGGAGGTCATCGGTTCGACTCCGATCGCGGGCTCTTAGTGAGCAAAAGGTTTTTTTGGCTGGTTATGTCAAGTTAAGGAGGTAAGAGGTAATGGCGAAAGAACAGTTTGTGAGGGATAAACCCCATATAAATATTGGGACGATCGGACACATCGATCACGGTAAGACGACGCTGACCTCGGCGATCACGAAGATCCTTGCCGCTCAAGGGAAGAAGGCGAAGGCGATGGCCTTTGAGGATATCGACAACGCGCCTGAGGAGAAAGCCCGTGGTATCACGATCAACGTCAGACACGTTGAGTACGAGACCGATAACCGTCACTATGCGCACATCGATTGTCCGGGGCACGCAGATTATATCAAGAACATGATTACCGGGGCCGCTCAGATGGACGGGGCGGTTCTTGTCGTTGCCGCCTCGGACGGGCCGATGCCGCAGACGCGTGAACATGTGCTCCTCGCGAAGCAAGTGAACGTGCCGGCGATGGTCGTCTACCTGAATAAGGTTGACCAGGTTGACGACCCTGAACTGATCGACCTTGTCGAGATGGAGATCCGCGAACTCCTCTCCGAGTATGAGTTCCCTGGAGACGAGATCCCGATCATCCGCGGCTCGGCGCTTGCTGCTATGGAACACGGTGATGATCCGAGTCATGAAGCCTGTCAGTCGGTGATCGAGCTAATGAAGGCGGTAGACGAATACATACCTCTGCCGGATCGCGAGGAGGATAAGCCGTTCCTGATGCCGATCGAGGACATCTTCTCCATCAAGGGACGCGGAACGGTCGCTACCGGGCGCGTCGAGCGTGGGAAGATCACTCCGGGAATGGAGATCGAGATCGTTGGGATTCACGATAAGGTCCAGAAGAGCGTCGCCACCAGTCTGGAGATGTTTAACAAGATCCTCGATTACGCGATCGCCGGGGACAACGTGGGAATCCTCCTGCGTGGGATCGATAAGGACGAGATCGAACGCGGACAGGTCATCGCCGCTCCAAAATCGATCACTCCGCACACGAAGTTCGAGGGCGAAGTCTACATCCTCAGTAAAGATGAAGGTGGGCGTCACACCCCATTCTTCAGCGGATATAAGCCGCAGTTCTTCTTCCGCACGACGGACATCACTGGTATTGTCGAGCTCCCTGAGGGAGTGGAGATGGTGATGCCTGGAGATAACGTGAAGATCATCGGTAACCTGATCCACCACGTCGCGATGGACGTCGGTCTTCGGTTCGCAATCCGCGAGGGCGGGCGGACGGTCGGTGCGGGCGTCGTCACCAAGATCATCGAATAAGGAAGAGCGATGGCCAAAAAAGGGGAGACGGTGATCAATGTTGCACTTGCTTGTAGCGAGTGCGGTCGGCGGAATTACCACACGAAGCGGAACAAGAACAATGTCCGCGAGAAGTTAAACCTTAACAAATATTGTAAGTGGTGTCGACACCACACCGCTCACAAGGAGGTCTAGCACGCTAGACCTTATCTAGGCCCGTAGCTCAATTGGCAGAGCGTCCGACTCCAAATCGGAAGGCTGGGGGTTCAACTCCTCCCGGGCCTGCTTCATTAAAAGCTTTGGTGAAAAAGGAGACGTGGGAAGGATGCTTGCGAGGATCACAAACTTCTTGAAAGGGGTCCGTGGAGAAGTCTCCCGTGTGAGCTGGCCGACGCGCAATGAGGTCATATCTATGACCGGATTGATCGTGTTGTTCGTTATCATCTTGACGATCTACATTTGGGGTGTGGATACGATCCTCCAGGGGATCCTCAGGTTCTTCGTCGAACTCTAGCACATATAATATTATGCGGATGAAGAAGTGGTACGCGATTCAAACCTACGCTGGCTCGGAGCTGAAGGTCAAGGAAGACCTCAACGAACGGATCAGGAAGCGGGAATGGGAGAAGAGGTTTGAACTCTTTCACGTAGGAGAAGAGGAGACCTTCTTCCTCGTTCCTGTGGAGGAGGTAATCACATCCCGTAGCCGGCGTGGGGCGGGAACCGAGTACCGGATTCCGTATGAGTACGACTTGGTCGCTAAGCCGAACGAGCGGATAGCTCGCGGTGAGGTGATCGCCCGCAAGGCACCGCGGCACATGGATGCAGCGGCGCGTGTAGTCGAAGTGGAAGTTCTGCAGCGGGTTATCGTCGAGATGACGAACAGAAACGAGGAGGAGTACCTCATCCCGGATGAGAAACGGATCCGCCGTGATATTCGGGTAGGGGAGAAGATCCGAAACGGGGTTCCTCTCACATCGGATAGCGACGAGAAGTTTGTCGTGACGAACACAGGGAAGATCGCCTTGCGGGACAAGGTGCGCAGAGTGACGTTTGAGTATGCCGATGGGAAGGTGAAGCCGCGACTGATCCCGGAGAAGTACCATGGGAAGGTGCGCAAGGGGATGACTCTCGAGAAGGGGGACCCCATCGAAATGGCCGACCAGATCACGAGTCGTGCCTCCGGGCTCCTCAAGGTGAAAGAGTACAAGGACAAACGGGTGATCACGATCCAGCGGATCGAGAAGCGCCGCCTCTTTCCGGGATACGTCTTCGGTCGGATGGGGCTCGATATCGAAGAGATGATGTCCTTGATCGACGGGATACGGGGAGCGGTCCGTTACGTCGGCTCCCGGTTCAAACCGGTCCCGATCGAAGGTCCGGAGATGAAGCTGATCAAACGCAAGACGGGCCTGTTGGAGGTCCCGATCGCCTCTGGTGAGCCGAAGATCGAAGTTGACTTCTCCGTCGGCGAAGTGGTGGAGATCGTGGAAGGTCCATTCGCTGACTTCACCGGTGATGTCAAGGAGATCGACAAGGATGCCGAAGAGGTCACGGTGATGGTGAAGATCTTCGGGCGTGAGACCCCGGTCCGGCTTGGGTTCGATGGGATTGAAAAGCTGTAGTTGATAGGTAGGAGGTAAGATGGCGAAGAACGCAATTGCAAAGATTAATCTTCAGATCCCAGCTGGACAGGCGACGCCCGCCCCTCCGGTCGGCCCGGCCTTGGGGGAGCATAAACTAAACATCATGGACTTCTGTAAGAAGTTCAACGAGGCGACCAAGGGCGAGACCGCTGGAGTGATCATTCCTGTGGTGATCTCGGTCTACATGGATCGAACGTTCAGTTTCATTCTCAAACAGCCACCAGCTGCGGAGTTGATTAAGATGGCCGCGGGGGTACAATCTGGGTCTCCTGAGCCGAACCGGATGAAAGTCGCCAAGATCACGACCGAACAGGTAAGACGGATCGCTGAGCGTAAGCTCCCCGACTTGAACACCTACAAGCTAGAATCGGCGATGGAGATTATCAAAGGAACGGCAAGGAATATGGGGGTTGAGGTGGTCGAGGCGTGAAACACAGTAAACGTTATCAGAGTGCTGTAGCGCTCGTTGAGCCAAACCGAACATATGCTCTCGAAGAGGCTATCAAAATACTGAAGAGCTCTGCTACGACTTCCTTTGACGAGACGGCTGAGGTCGTGGTTACCCTGGGGATCAAGGCGAGCCAAGTCATCGTGCGTGGGACGTGCAACCTTCCCCACGGAACCGGGAAGAGCGTGCGCGTTCTTGCTTTCGTCAAGGGAGCCGCCCAGACAGAAGCACAGGAAGCAGGTGCGGATTACGTCGGCGGAGAAGACTTGGCGAAGAAGATCAAGGATGGGTGGCTCGAGTTCGACAAGGTCGTCGCGACTCCGGACATGATGTCCGTTGTGGGAAAACTGGGGAAGATCCTCGGGCCACGCGGGTTAATGCCGAGCCCCAAGACGGGCACCGTCACAAAAGATGTTGGAAAGATCATCGGCGAGCTGAAGAAAGGGATGGTGGAGTTTCGCAGCGATCGTTACGGAGTGATCCACTCGATCTTCGGTAAGACGTCGTTCGAGACGAGCGCACTACAGGAGAATCTCGCCGCATTCATTCGCAGCGTGGTCGAGTATCGCCCCGAGGAGGGCGTCAAGGGGCGATATATAGCGAAGGTGCACATCTCCTCGACGATGGGACCGGGGATCGTCCTCGATCTCGATGCAGTGACGGAGATCGCAGAGAAAGCTGATTAGGAGAAAAAGATGCCGACGCAAGCGAAGATAGAGGAAGTAGATCGCCTCAAGGACCTATTCGAGGAAGCCGTCTCGTTGGTCCTTGCCGACTACCGAGGGCTTACAGCGGACGAGATGGTGAAGCTACGCGAGAAATTCACCAAACAGGGGCTGGAGTACCGCGTGGTCAAGGATACGCTGGCGCGAATCGCCGCGGAACAGGCAGGCCTGACAGGATTCGCCGATCTCTTCGCCGGGCCGATCGGTGTGGCGATCGGACACGACGATCCGGTCCTGACTTTCAAGCTCTCCGAGGAGTGTCGTAAGGCCTACGCGCCTCGCTACACCCTAAAAGGAGGCCTGTTTGAGGGGACACTTGTCTTAGAAGGTGAAGTGGAACGCTACGCGACCCTTCTCTCTCGTGAGGAGTTGCAGGCGAAGTTGGCGATGCTCCTGCAGAGCCCGATGCGTGCTTTGGCGATGATGCTTCAGGCGAAGATTCGTGAGCTGGCCGCGGTTTTAAGCGAAGTTAAAAAACAACGCGAAGAACAGAAGTAAGGAGGAGTAAGATGGGTAAAGATGAGATCCTTCAAGAGATCGAAAATATGACTGTGAAGGACCTTGCTGATCTGGTAGAGATGATCGAGGATCGGTTCAACGTCTCGGCAGCAATGATGGCCCCGGTCGCGGTTGCTGCCGCCCCGGGTGCTGGCGCTGAAGGCGGGGGGGCAGCAACAGAGGTATATAAGGTCGTCCTCACCAGCCCGGGTCAGAAGAAGATCCAAGTCATCAAGGAGATTAAGGAGATAACTGGCAAGGGATTAAAGGAGTGCAAGGAGCTCGTCGATAACCTCCCCGCGACTATCAAGGATAGCGTGGGGGCCGACGAAGCATCGAGCATCAAAGAGAAACTAGAAACGGCAGGAGCCGAGGTCGAGCTGCAGCAGTAGCTTCGACATCTGTATCCATTTTTGTGCACGGTCTGCCTTAAGGTGCCTGTCGCCTTAGGGCAGAGCGTTATTTCTTAGAGGGGGACGATGAGTCATCGAGAACGGAGGTCCTACGGCCGGATCGAGGAGGTCCTTCCTCCACCCTACTTATTGAGAGATATAAGGGAGTCCTTTCGTAAGTTCATAGATGAAGGGATTAAGCGCTCTTTTGCCGATGTATCCCCGATCGTGGGGCACGGGAAGGATGGATTGAGTCTGGAGCTCATCAACCCGTACCTTGGTGAGGCGAGGAACACGGAACGGGAGTGCAAGGATAAGGATCTCACGTACTCGCGCCCATTAAGGGTAACAGCGCGCCTATTGCAGGAAGGGAAACTCATCCAGGAGACAGAGCTCTATATCGGGGACTTCCCGATGATGACGAGCCGAGGCACGTTGATCATCAACGGGTCGGAGAACGCTCTTGTTAACGAACTCACCCGCGCTCCCGGTGTCTATTTCACGAAGGAGGACAAGGCCCAGTACAAGGGACACATCCTTCCCGAGTTGGGGGCGTGGCTGGAGATCATCCTCGATACCAAACGGGGGCTCCTCAGGGCGAACCTCGATCGCAAGGGAAAGGTCCTGGCGACCGTATTCTTGAAGGCGTTGGGGATCGATGAGGCAAAGATTCGTTCCTATTTCAGTTACGAGATCTCTCCGGTAACCGTGGAGACGCTGGAGGAACAGATCGGGCGCCGTGCAGCAATAGCCGTGAAGAAGGGGGAGAAGCTCCTGTTGGCCGCGGGGGAAGAGCTGCAGAAGGATCACCTTGCTCCTCTGGCGAACGCTGATCTCTCCTCGATCAAGCTCGTCAACCCCTATATCCAGAGGACGTTGGAAGAGGATCAGATCACGACACAGGAGGAGGCTCTCCGCGCGGTTTACCATCGGCTGCGCCCCTCTGACCGCTCCTCTCCTGCCCAGATGGGAGAGTACCTGGAGAATCTGTACTTCCACCCGACGAGCTATCACCTCTCCGAGGTGGGGCGGTTCAAGGTCAACCGCAAGCTGGGTATGGAGCTGAAGCAGACCGTCCTCTACCCTGCGGATATCGTGCGCACAATCAAGCGACTTATCGAGGTGCCGAACGATCCATCTCTCATCGATGAGAAGGACCACCTGGCGAACAAACGGGTCCGCCTCCCGGGTGAGCTTGCGGAGAACGCGCTTAGGACTGGGTTGGTGCGGATGGCACGGATTGCGCGAGACAAGCTCTCCAAGTACGTTCTCGATGAGAAGGACACGATCCGGCGCCTGATCTCCACGCGCACGGTCCAAGGGGCGATCAATCAGCTCTTCTACACCGGCCGCTTCTCTCAGTTCCTCGAGCAGACGAACCCGCTGACCGAGCTGACGCATAAACGGCGGCTGAGTGCCTTAGGGGGAGGACTGACCAAGCGCCGCGCGAAGATTGAGGTGCGGGACGTTCACTCTTCCCATTATGCGCGTATCTGCCCGATCGAGACCCCGGAAGGGCAGAACATCGGCTTGATCACCTCTCTCTCCTGTTACGCCAAGGTGAACGACTTTGGATTCCTCGTCGCGCCCTATCGAAAGGTCGTGAAGGGTAAGGTTACTAAAGAGATAGTCTACTTGATGGCCGACGATGAGGAGAACTACAAGATCACCCCAGCGACGACGCCGGTGGGGAAAGCTGGCCGCATCCTCGGCGAACGGGTCGAGGTGCGCACAGGGCATGAGGACCTCCGTCTCGTTCCCCCGAAGGAGGTTGACTTTATCGGGGTCTCTCCGAAGGCACTCGTGGGAATCTCCTCGGCGCTGATCCCGTTCCTCGAACACGACGACTCGAACCGCGCGTTGATGGGGGCGAATATGCAGCGCCAATCGGTACCGCTCCTCCGTCCGGAAGCACCGTTCGTCGGGACCGGGCTGGAACGCCAGGCAGCGATGGACTCGGGGATGCTCCTCTTGAGCGAGGGCGACGGCGTGGTGAAGGAGGTCGATGCGCACCAGATCACGATTCAGAAAGGGCGCAAGAAGGCGATCTATCCACTGATCAACTTTGAGCGCTCGAATCAGAACACCATCCTCCACCAGCGCCCCGTTGTCGCTGAAGGAGATAAGGTAAAGGAAGGAGATCTCCTCGCCGATGGTCCGTCGAGCGACTTTGGTGAGCTGGCACTGGGGCGCAACCTCTTTGTGGGGATCATGCCGTTCAACGGGTACAACTACGAGGATGCGATCGTCATCAGCGAGCGCGTCGTCCGTGAGGACCTGCTCGATTCGATCCATATCGAAGAGTTCGAGGTGAAGGCCGAAGAGACGAAACTTGGCCCCGAGGAGATCACCGCGGATATCCCCAACATCTCCAAAGAGGACCTGAAGAATCTTGATGAGGACGGGATCGTCCGTGTGGGAACAGTCGTTCGCACCGGGGACATCCTCGTGGGGAAGATCACGCCACGTGGAGAATCCGAACCGACCCCAGAGGAGAAGATCTTCCGCTCCATCTTCGGCGAACGAGCACGCAACGTGAAGAACACATCACTTCGGATGATCCCGGTATCGGGAACCGCTAAGGTGATCAAGGTCAAGAAGTTCTCCCGCGATCAAGGGGATGAACTCGATGCCGGGGTGAACGAACTCGTCAAGATCTTCGTCGCCCAACGTAAGAAGATCTCCGTCGGGGACAAGCTCGCTGGCCGACATGGGAACAAAGGGGTGATCTCCACCATCCGTCCGGTGGAGGAGATGCCATTCCTCCCCGATGGCACGCCGCTCGATGTGGTCTTGAACCCGATGGGAGTTCCATCGCGTATGAACCTGGGTCAGATCTTTGAGGCGAACCTCGGTTGGCTAGCGCAGCTCAAAGGGGAGCTCATGGCAACCCCGATCTTCGACGGAGCTCAGGAAGATGAGATCCTGGAGGAACTGCATGACGAACGGGTGAAGGCCAACCTGGCACAGGGAGATAACTACGACGGCAAGGTGATCCTGCGTGATGGGCGGACCGGCAAACCATTCGATCGGCCGATCACGGTGGGAAGCATGTACGTCCTGAAACTGGAGCACATAGCCGATGAGAAGATCCATGCCCGTTCGACCGGTCCGTACGCACTGATCACACAGCAGCCCCTGGGTGGGAAGGCACAGTTTGGCGGACAGCGGTTGGGGGAGATGGAGGTGTGGGCCCTCGAAGCCTACGGCGCGTCGGCCCTGTTGCAGGAGATGCTCACCGTGAAGTCGGACGACACCCGCGGACGGATCCAGCTGTACAAAGCGATCCTGAAGGGAGAAGAGTTCCCTAAGCCGGGACTCCCCGAGTCGTTCCGCGTCCTCATCCGCGAACTGAGGAGCCTCGGCCTCGATCCCCGTCTGTTCGATCGTGACAACCGTGAAATCGACATTGCCTGAGGAGGAGCCCGAAGAGCGATCTTCAGGCTTTGTCCTCTACGCGTTCGAACAGGGAGAGAGACGTTACCTCCTTCTTCGCCATAAAAACGGTGGACATTGGGGCTTTCCCAAGGGGCAGATCGAGGATGGGGAGGGAGAGAGGGAGGCGGCCCTACGCGAGGCGCGGGAGGAAACGGGGATCGATCCGATCGAACAGATCCCTGGTTTTCGCGAGGTGAATCGCTACCACTTCCTCCGTGATGGGCGGTCGCTCCTGAAAGAGGTCGTCTATTTCCTCGGATGTGTCCTCCCTGGTGAACCGGTCCTCTCGAACGAGCACCTCGATGGGGAATGGCTCCCCTACGCAATGGCCCGCGAGACCCTTACCTACGAGGACGCACGGCGCATCCTGGCAACAGCGGAGAGTCACCTGCGTACCCACCAGGGGCCTTAACCAAAGGAAACGGTGAGTCATGAATAAAGCCGAGGAATTCCTCGCCAGGCGTGCCCACCAGAACGATATCCTTCTCGATCGAGCGGATCTATCCGTCAAACGGTTCTTCGCGCTGGACAACACAGTGTACAAAGAGGGTGAGATCCCTGCGAAGTACAAGGAACTCCTCGGTCTCGTCGCCTCCACCGTACTGCGGTGCGACGACTGCATTACCTATCACATCTTGCAAGCGAAGAGGGAGGGGGCGAGCTACGCAGAGATCGAAGAGACACTAGCGATTGCCCTCTTGATCGGCGGCTCGATTACCATCCCTCACCTGCGAATAGCGTTCGACCTCCTCGAGACGCTGAGGAATTGAGAGATCGGAAGATTGAATGATCGGGAGATTGGGAGGTTCAATCACTCAATCATTCAATTCTCTCAACCCTAGCTCTTCCTCTCTGCGTGCTCCGCGTTCTCGGCGGTGAAAGCTTCTGTTTCGCAAGGAACAAAGGTTTGTGCAACAGCCTGAAAAGCACTTGATAAATGGTTCGGCTTTGGGTAGTATGCATAAAGCTTGATCCATAATTCGAAGGGCGTGTGAGAAGTGGGAAATAATTCCATAGGTCCACAGAAAATCGAGAAAATCCGACGTGACAAGAGTCTTGTTGATCTCGCGTACGACCGGATCCGAAATGAGGTCATCACCGGACATATCCAACAAGGCAAGCGACTCAATCAGCTGCAGCTAGCTGAGGATCTTGGTGTCAGCCAACGTACGGTTCGGGAGGCACTTGCACGTCTCGTATCCGAGGGCCTAGCAACCCACGAACCCCACAAGGGCGTTCGCGTTGTCTCATTACCACTCCACGAACTGGAGGAGATCTACGAGTTGCGTGCTCTTCTGGAAGGCTTGGCCGTTGAGCTTGCTGTCGATCACATTACCTCTCGCGATATAGCGAGAATGCGCCGCTTGCTCCCGGCTACGGTTCCCTCAGGCCGAGCGAGCTCAATCGGAGCGGTCCGTCAGGCCAACCGTGACTTCCATTGGGTCGCTATTGAGGCAAGTGGAAATAAGCACCTGATCAGATTGCTCAAGCAATTGTGGGAGATGGTTCTGATTTCTGCGCTTCCGAAAGAGGAGGACAGGCAGCAGGATTCTAAGGCACACAAGGAGTTGGTCGAGGCTTTGGAAGCTCGGAACGGCAAAAAGGCCCGTAAGCTCGTTGAGCGGCATGTACTGCAAACTCTCGATCTACACCGGAAATGAATCCATCGCAACTGTCTGGCAGAAGATGATAACAGAGCAATATAGGAGATTCAGTAAGGAGGCGAGGTAAGGAAGTGAGCAGATACGATGCGTTGAAAGAGCTCATCGCTCAGGAGGGGATCGAATTCGTCGATTTCAGGGTCGTTGACCTGATCGGACGGTGGCGCCATGTTACCGTGCCCGCGAAAAGGTTCACCCCACAGTTGATCGCAACAGGGATTGCCTTCGATGGCTCAAACTTCGGCTACGCGAGCGTGGAGGGAAGCGATATGGTGCTGCGCCCGGATCTTGATACGGTCGCCGTCGTATCCCACAACGATGAGAAAATCCTTTCCGTGATCAGCGACATTTACCTGGCTGGAGGCAAGGGCCCGTTCAGCGGAGACCCTCGTGGTGTTGCCAAGCGGGCTGAAGAGTACCTCGTATCCGAGGGTATTGCAGACGCTGCAATGTTGAGCCCGGAGTTTGAATTCTATGTCTTCTCCCAAGCCGAGTACAGCAGCAGAGCTTATGAATCCTACTATGCGCTTACACCATTAAATGAGATTGCGGCGTACTCTTTTTACCACGTCTGTCCCCCTGAGGATCGGTTGTTCACACTGCGCAATGAGATCTGTAAGCGACTGGAGGGACTAGGAATCCCTGTCAAGTACCACCACCATGAGGTTGGTTCTCTAGGGCAACTGGAGATCGAATTGGGGTTCGGTTCGTTGCTAAAGATGGCCGATACCACGCTTATCGTCAAGAATATCGTCCGCAATCTCGCAGAGGAGGCTGGGTTGAGTGCTACCTTCATGCCTAAACCGATCTTTGGTGAGAACGGCACCGGTCTCCACGTTCACCAATACCTAGCGAGCGGAGGGAAGAGCGTGTTCGAGAAGGATGGAGGACTCTCTGAGGCAGGGCTTTGCTATATCGGGGGGATCTTGTCACACGGGCGAAGCCTGTTCGGGTTGACTAACCCCTCAACGAATTCCTACCGTCGTCTCGTCCCGGGGTATGAAGCGCCGGTATCGTTGACGTTTGGGGAGGAGAATCGTTCGGCTGCTATTCGCATCCCTGGTTACGCCACACCCGAAGAGCGGCGGATCGAGCTGCGGACGGTCGATGCAACGTGCAATCCGTATTTCGCCTATGCCGGGATGCTGATGGCCGGTATCGATGGGATCAAACGTAACCTGAACGCGAAGGACCTTGGCTTCGGGCCTCACAACCAAGACCTCTATGCCCTATCCCCAGGAGAGACGGAAGGGATTGCACAAGCACCCAACGATCTCGGGGAAGCTCTCTCTGCTCTTGAGGAAGACCACGATTACCTGACCGTAGGCGGAGTCTTTGCGGAAGAGCAGATCGCGTGCTGGATCGAGATAAAGAAGGAGGAACAGAGTCAGCTTCGTAGGAGGCCCCACCCTTACGAGTTTTCGTTCTATTACAATCTATGATCTGTCTCTGAGCGGTATGAAGTTCCTGTATCGATGCTTCATGCTTATCTTATATGGCTCCCTTCCTCCTTGGAAAGAGGGGAGCAGTTCCCTTAGTATTTAACTATCAACCTCGGAGGAGGCCGTGAACGATGGGAAAACATGAATTCATTGAGCAGGCCCTGCAAAACCTGCATGAACAAGGGCTTTACAACACCATCCGCACGATCGAAAGCTCGGTCGGAGCGTGGGTGGTGGTGGAAGGAAAGCGTGTGCTCAACATGTGCTCGAACAACTACCTCGGGTTTGCCAACGACGAACGGTTGTGCACGGCGGCGAAGAAAGCGATCGATGAGTATGGTGTGGGGCCAGGCGCTGTACGCTCGATCGCCGGGACGATGAGTCTGCATATCGAGTTGGAGGAGAAGCTGGCCGAGTTCAAGGGAACGGAGTCAGCCCTATCTGTTCAATCCGGCCTTAACACCAACCTGGCGACGATCCCCCTCCTCATGGGGAAGGAGGATGTCATATTCACCGACGAGCTGAACCACGCTTCGATCATCGACGGCTGCCGGCTCACCAAGGCGAAGCGCGTGATCTTCCCCCACCGCGATGTCGAGACACTGCGTCGGCTCCTTGAGGAGAACAAGGAGATCGAGAAGAAACTGATCATCACCGACGGGGTCTTCTCGATGGACGGCGACCTCGCTCCGCTCCCTGGGATCGTGGACGCTGCCGAGGCGTACGGAGCGATGGTTATGGTCGACGATGCGCACGGCGAGGGAGTACTGGGGAGCCACGGCCGGGGGATCGTCGATCACTTCGGACTGCACGGCCGGGTCGACATCGAGGCGGGGACGATGTCCAAGGCGTTCGGGGTAATGGGAGGCTACGTCGCTGGAAGCGCGGATATCGTGGAGTACCTCCGGCAACGGGCGCGGCCGTTCCTCTTCTCCTCCGCTGCTACGCCCCCGGATGTCGCGGCGTGCATCGCGGCAATCGATATCCTGCAACAGACTGACGAGCCGGTGAAGAAGCTGTGGGAGAACGCGCGCTACTTCAAGGAGAATATGGTAGCCCTCGGGTTCGATACCGGGGCGAGCGAGACCCCGATCACGCCGGTGATGCTTGGCGAGGCCAAGACGGCGTGGGACTTCTCCAAACGGCTCTTTTCAGAAGGGGTCTTTGGTACGGCGATCGCCTTCCCTACTGTCCCCCGCGGCAAGGCCCGCATCCGGGTGATGCTCTCCGCGGCCCATTCCAAGGACGACCTCGACTTCGCACTTGAGAAGTTCGAAAAAGCAGGAAAGGAATTAAGGGTGATCTCGTGATGGAAAAGAAAGCGATCAAAACAAGCAAAGCTCCTGGTGCAGTGGGCCCTTACTCCCAGGGGATACGTGCTGGTGACCTTATCTTCGTCTCCGGACAGCTTCCTGCCAATGCAGAAGGAGTACTGATCATCGACGACATCGCTACGGCAACGCGTCATAGCCTGGAGAATGTCAATGCGGTACTGAGCGCAGCCGGGGCACAGATGAGCGACGTGGTCAAGGCGACCGTCTTCCTCACCGATATGGGGAATTTTAGCGCGATGAACAAGGTCTACGGGGAATTCTTCTCCGATCCATTTCCTGCTCGTGCGT
>CBDUVB010000003.1:0-104508 GCA_965370555.1 uncultured bacterium | reverse complement strand
TGGCGGTGAAGGTGTGCGTGGTGCCAATCTGGTTGGTGGCGTCTGCGGACATGGTAATCCTGGCATCCGGATCCACCCATGTCTTCTCAGCCGGATCCTCTGGAGTGGTGGTCGTATAGGTGTAACTACCTACCGTCCCACCGTTCCAGGTCGCATTTACCTCAGTAACGCCGGCCACTGACGAGGTGATCGTCACCTCGGCTTGCCCATTAGTGTCAGTAGTATCCGTCGCACTACCGGAGATCGATCCAGGGCCACTAACAATGCTAAAGGTAATGGTCTCGCCCGACGGAGTTGTCTCATAAGTCCCATCGCCGTCTTCATCCAGACTCAGCGTGGCGGTGAAGGTGTGCGTGGTGCCAATCTGGTTGGTGGCGTCTGCGGACATGGTGAGTCTGGCTGTCGGGACAAACCCGACGTAATGGCTGGGATCGGTATCTGTGTAGGGAGTGCCATTGTAGGTGCCGGTGGCACTACCGATGTTTGTGTACTGCCCTAGGGTGGTGCTGCCTGTTGCCTGATAAGTCCATGTCTCTCCAACACCAAGAATCTTGTCATTGCCAACGTCTCCGCTGATACAATAGGTCGCGTAATCCAACGCACCCAACTGGTCATCGCTCACAACGAGACTTTCGAGTGCCACATCCCCGCTGTTGGCGACCTCATACATCCAAGTAACGGTGTCTCCTACAGCGATGGAGGGTCCGGGAGCGCTGTCAGCGTCTTCACCGTTGGTTGCTTTCTCGATGTCAATGGCGGGGTTGGCTACGATCTGTTCTAGACAGAAAGTTATGTGCGAGAGGTTAGTGTCCGTGATAACAACACCGGACGGAGCTGGATTATCCGTCCAGTCATCAGCAGTCGCGCTGCCGGTTTTCTCGTAGATTCGGGTTATCATCCACGTAGCAGATGTGTTCTCGTAGGAGTACTGATACTGGCCGCCGGATTCTCCAAGGAAGGTCACCGTCACAACGTGGCCAGGTGGATCGCCCACCTCAGGGTTATCTGCTCCTTCATAGGAGGGAATTGGGATTTGGCCTAGATCGTTCACCTGGAATTTATTATACGAATATCCCGTTGCAGGCGTTTCGCCCCCGCAATTGCAGTCGCTGTCCCAGCTGGCAGCAAAGGATGGTAACGCAAAAATAAGAAGCAGGGCGGCAACCACAAGCAAGACTGGGCTGCTTATGCCGCTTCGCTTAGGGGAGTATTGCCATTTAATCCTTGCACTATCGTTGTTCATCTGGGCCCTCCTCTCGTGTGGTTCTTGAGGCTGGCAGCCCAGCGACCTTTATAAGGTCTGCGGCTTTGCGTCCTACCCTCTCGGGCAGTTTGCCTTTTTCAGCCCGCTTCCTTTTACAAGGAAGCTTGGCGCTCCTAGAGCGCTTGATTCTTATCCTTCGCTCTTCCTTCCTTGAATGATCACCGCGCGCTCAAGCGCTTCTTGCTCGACGAGTTCCTCCTCAAGAAGGATGTCACCGAGGAGCTTCTTTGTGAACTTGCTCTTCTGGAGTTCGAGGCCTTTGGCCAAGTCGGTGTGGGAGATTGCCCCGAGGTCTATCAGGATCTCGCCGATGCGCTTCTCGTGCTCGAAGTATTCCTCCAGAATGGACAAAATCACCGACGAACGGCTCTTGCGCTCTCGGCGTCCCTTCATGTCGACCTGTTTAACCACGTAACTGTCGTCGTCACTGTAGTAGATCGTTGTCTGCATCTTTCTCCTCTCCTCGTTCCCCCCGAGACCAAGAAAAAAACCGAGTCACCAGTGTTCCCTGGCAACCCGGCTACCTTAACTTTAAGGTCCGTAGCTTTGCGTCCCTGCCTTACAACAGGTTTGCCTTTTTCAGAACCATCTCATAAGTGTCACCAGTATACAACGTTACTATCCACTTGTCAAGTAGTTGAGAAACACCGCAACCAATCTCATTTCGCATCCTTTAGAGCATAGCATTCTCACCATCAAAAGCATGTAACAAAGATCACATTCGCCTTGCAGCGGCGCCGCTCAACAAGAAATACGCGGATTTATGCAAGTAGGTACTAGATACCCCGCAGCTTGCTGTGGGGAGGAAAGCCAAGATTCGTTGCAGCAAATCAGCCCCTTGTTCGTATTGGTCACATGAGTTCCGCCAAGGATAAACCCCAGAACGTCGGAGACAAGCTCCGACGCTACGAAAAGCTTGATGCACCTTGTGTGCAACGTTACTCTCGATGCAACAAAGCTCTACATGAAATTGCAGCATGAAGACCAACTCCGGTTAGATCTTTGGCTTCTGCCTTTCAATGTTCCGCAGATTGCTGCAGTTCTTTACTTTGGCTCTTTCCTTGGCGTTCTCTGCATCTTTGCGAGAGAGTGCTTTTGTTCTTTCTCATCACTCGTCACTCATTACCTATCACTGTTTCACCCCTTCACTCGAAACAGGGATGAACCCATCCTATACTTAGGAACGTTATGCCGAAATCCACCCCGATGATGGAACAATACTTGCGGATCAAGGCCGATCATCCGGACGCGATCCTCTTTTTCCACTTAGGTGACTTCTACGAGGCGTTTTTCGAGGATGCGGAGATCCTCTCGCGGGAGCTCGACGTGGTCCTCACTTCACGGAACGGGAATCCAATGGCCGGGGTTCCAATCCGGCGGGGCGAGGCCTATGTCAATCAGCTACTGAAGAAGGGATACAAGGTGGCGATCTGCCAACAGGTGGAGGACCCGCGCAAGGCGATCGGCCTGGTGAAGCGCGCGGTGGTGCGCGTCGTCACTCCGGGAACTACGCTCGATGACGGCACACTAGAAACGGGCGAGAACAACTACCTGTGCGCCGTCTATCCAGCAGCACAGCAAGGGCGTTTCGGCTTAGCCACCCTCGATCTCTCCACCGGGGAGTTCTCCTGCACCGAGGCGGAGAACGCCGGGGCTCTCAAAGGAGAGATTGCACGTCTCTCACCGAGCGAGGTCCTCCTTCCCAAGGAGAAGGTGGACGCGCTACAGGAGATCCTTTCCTCAGCTGTACTCACCCCTCTTACAGAAGAAGCGTTTGATGCCAGCCGAGTTAGAGGGGAGAGGTTCGGCCTTTCGGAGGAAGCGCTCCGCGCCGCCGGGGCGATCCTCTCCTACGTAGAGGAGACGCAGAAGGGAGCCGTCTCCCACATCCGACCGCTACGCGGTTATCTCCTCTCCGATCAGATGGACCTCGATCCGTTCACCGTGAGCAGCCTCGAACTCGTCAAACCCTTGCGCGAAGGCCAGGAACGGGGGACCCTTCTGCACGTCCTCGATCAGACCGTGACCAGCATGGGAAGACGGCGGTTACACCGGGCGATCCTCGCCCCATCGACCGATCGAGCGATCATCGAGGAGCGTCTGGATGCTGTAGCAACGTTGGCACACGAGGAGCTCCTCCAGCAGGAATTACAGGGTCTACTCAAAGAGGTGCACGACCTTGAGCGGTTGATCGGAAAGCTGGGGACGCGCCGGATGCGGCCGCTCGACCTTCTCCTTCTCCAAAAGACGCTGGAGAAGATCCCTGCGATCACCACGAAGCTTGCCGAGGTGCAGGAGCCATCTTCTCTCTTGGCTGAGATTCGAAGTGTGTTCGGGAAAGAGGAGGTTTCTCCCCTGTGCGCAAGCCTTTCCGGAATGCTCGTCGAACAGCCGCCGATCGAGGCACGCGATGGTGGACTTATAAGAAAGGGTTACAACGAGGAACTCGATCGGTTGCGCGATGAGATGCGCGCGCTTCGTTCGCAGATTGCAGCTCTCGAAGAACGGGAGCGTAAGAAGACGGGTATCCCATCCCTCAAAATCGGCTACAACCGTGTCTTCGGCTACTACATCGAGGTGACAAAGACGCACCTTCCCAAGGTCCCCTCAGAGTACCACCGGCGGCAGACGCTGGCTCATGCCGAGCGGTTCATCACCGAGGAGTTAACAGGGTATGAGGAGAGGATCGCTCTTGCGCAGGAGCGTGCTAAGGCGCTCGAACTTGACCTGTTTGAACAGACGCTTGACCGGCTCGCTGGAGAGATTCCGCTCCTCCAACGCATCGCAGATGCCCTATCGCAGCTCGACTTCCTCCTCTCGCTCGCCGTCGTTGCCCACCGTAACGACTACGTACGGCCGCGCTTCACGGGTACGCATTCGATAACGATCCGCGCTGGACGGCATCCGGTCGTCGAACAGATCGAGGAGTTCGTCCCCAACGATCTCGTCCTTGAGGAGGAGAAGGATCTCGTTATCCTCACCGGCCCAAACATGGCTGGAAAATCGGTTTATTTACGACAGGCTGCGCTGATCGTCCTTATGGCGCAGATCGGGTCGTTCGTCCCAGCGAAAGAAGCGAGCCTTCCCATCGTCGATCGTGTCTTCGCGCGTGTCGGGGCAAGCGACATGCTCGTTGCGGGGGTGAGCACATTCATGATGGAGATGCTCGAGGTGGCAACAATCCTCGAACGGGCGACGAGAAAGAGCCTTATCATCCTCGATGAGATGGGGCGGGGGACGAGCACCTTCGATGGCGTCTCCATCGCCTGGGCAGTAGCGCGCGAGCTGGCGACACGGGTAAAGGCGAAAACATTGTTCGCGACCCACTACCAGGAGCTCACCCGCCTCGCAGATGACATCCCTGCGATCGTCAACTTTCACGTTGCGGTGAAGGAGCTAGGGAAACAGGTCGTCTTCCTCCATCGCGTCGAGCCGGGCACGGCAGAGGGGAGCTACGGAGTCCATGTCGCCCGCCTCGCCGGCCTCCCCGAGCGGGTGACGCAGACCGCCGATCTGATCCTGGAGGAGCTTCTCGCTGAGGCTCCACTCTCCCGCCTCGGGAAGAAAGACAAGCGTGCTGAGGCTCTCTCCCTCTTTGGATCAGAGGATCATCCCGTGTTGCAAAAACTTCGCAAGCTCGATCCTGACCGACTCACTCCGCTGGAAGCGCTCGAACTCCTAGCCCGGTTGAAAAAAGAGCTGTAGGATTCATCTGAGACCACGCCATGAAGCTACCTCCAGCTCCTCGGTTTTGCTGTGACCTGGTAGATGTAACAAGGTAGACCTCCTTACAAAGAGGGCCCCCAAAGCACGGGACCCTCTTTCTCTTTGGCGATTATCCAGATGAAAAGTGCTTTTGGTTATAGGGCGATGTAAGGTGTATTTTCTCATTTGACGCCACACTTTGGTAGACTAGGATCGTTAGGGAGGACAAGATTGCTATCTGATAAAGGACGTGAGAAGATCCAAGATTGGGGAAGACGCGGGCGCAGTTTCTCCATCTTCCAGTGTTCCGAGCACGATGCGGCACAAATTGCGGAGATCTTAGGCAAGGTCATTCTGGATTTAACAACGGTGTACCCCTCCGACTTGCTGGATTTACCTGAACCTGGTGGGCCGGTATTGTTGTACAACATCGCGGCAGAAGACGCTTATGAAAATGCCGATGCTTTGCATCGCTTGGTTATTCGCCTGATCCTTTGGGAGAATGAGTCTGTTTTCCTATTGAGCCCTGACCATTCAGCTGACTGGGAGAGGGGAAATGTATGGTTGGGAGATGGAAAGATCGATAAGAATGGTCTACGGCTCGATTCATTGTCCCTTATACTCAACCAGGATAGGTTGATCCCTACCCCCGCCATTCTGGACCTCGTTTCTGATCAACCCGAGATGACCTATATTGAACAGCAGATGGCAGACGCTCTAAATGAGAAGGAACTGTGTTACAGAGCGCAGGCTCTCATTGGCCGATATCACGTTGATTTCCTTGTGGAAAAGAATGGCTCACAGGTCGTTGTCGAATGTGATGGCAAGGCCTATCACTCAAGCGATGAGGCAAAAGAAAAGGACGGAGAGCGCGACTCGTATCTGCAGGGACGCGGTTATCCTGTCCGTCGTTTTACCGGGGGAGAGATCAATAGCAGGGGCGGGGCCGGGCGCTGCGTGGAACAGATTGAGCAGGTCTTGGATGAGTCGCAGGTGGACAAATCGCAGGGTTTTCCGCTGGACGGCAACCTTGATGAATCTCAGAAGGAGGCAGTATTCACCAAACCAGGGCAGGTGTGTGTTCTTGCTCCGGCCGGATCTGGGAAGACGTTAGTTCTCACCAATAGAGGCATTCATCTTGTGAATGAAGGTTTCCGTGAGCATCGGGTGTTGGCTTTGGCATTCAACAGTGAGGCAAGAAAAGAGATGCAGAAACGGCTTCGGAAGATGGGCTTTTCAGACGTTAAACGCCAGGTTCATACCTTCAACAGCTACGGAGCTAATCTGCTCGCTGATAGATATGCTTTGACAGGGCGGGGGTTTGCTGCGTACGAAGACAAGGAATACTCTAAGAGACTCTTTGCAGTGGTAGAAAAGCACTGCGGGGAGCTTCGTAGAAAAAGGGGAGCTTCGCAACCCCTGAAAGAGGCCATCGAAAACACAAAGCACGAACTAGTGTCACCAGGCCGATTCCTTGAGCCAGTGTGTAGGAGTCTCATAAAAGGTAAATGCCCAAAGGAGGCAGATCCGATCTGGTCCGAGGTATTTGAGGAGTTTATCCAGTGGCAAAAGGGCAGCGATCACCTAGTCTTCGCCGATCAGGTCTACCTTGCGGTTCGGGAGCTTGCGGAAGATCCGAACCTGCGAAGAAAAAAACAAATGTCGCTCGATGCCCTTCTGATTGACGAGTTCCAAGATCTTGATGCAACACAATTGATGCTTATCGAGATCCTGGCACTTGGACACGGGAACCTGTTTGTCGTCGGGGACGATGACCAGATGATCTATGGCTGGAGAGGGGCGGACATCGAGCGCTTGAGAAGGTTTTTGAAGGATCCTCACACACGCAAGGTTACCTTGTCTACAAATTACCGCTCTTCACAGCTTATCGTGCGTCATGCTGGCTTCCTCATTAGCCATAACACGCAACGTGAGGAGAAAAAGATTGAAGCACAAGCGAGTGCCTCACGAGGGAAAGTTGAACTCTTCATCGGATCAGATCTCGCTCAAGAAACGGCATTTCTAGTACAAAGCCTTCAAGAAGCGAAGGAAGCGGGATTTGAGTGGGGAGAGATTGCGGTACTAGTACGGTATAGGGACTTGTATCGCGCGGTTGTAGACGCCTTACAGAGGGCTGGAATTCCATATTTCTGTAAAGAAAAGCCAGTTTTCTACTCCCGACGAGCTGCCGGTGCCATGATAGGCTACTTTGCTGCAGTGCTTGACTGGCCATCTCCTCCTAGAGATGTTTGGAAGGCAATCCTTCACGTACCAAATCGTTATCTTAGCGACGACTATATATCCCGAGTCAACAATGCTGAGAAACCGGTCGCTTTCCTTCGCTCCGGCGAGGGTCTTACCACCAGCAAGAGCGATATAGAGAAAAGAAGGAAAGTTGTTCAGTTGCTTGACCACCTTCAAGGACTGCATGAGCTGGAGAAAACGGATCCTTCAGATGCCAATGCTCTCTTCCGTAAGATCGATGGTGCATTCGCGCTTAATAGGCACTTCAAGCAGCAACGTGGAATTTCTGACGATAATGACACAGCTGATGAAGGTTTGATTCTTGAACAGCTCGAAGAGCTCTCAAAGAAGTTTGCTAATCCACACGACTTCCTGAAGTATTGCGAGGCCCAACGAGATAGCGAGGAGGAAAACAAGGAGAGAGAAGAAAACAGCAACGGTCACGATGTCACTGTACAAGTGATGACAATTCACAGGGCAAAGGGGAAAGAATGGCGAGGAGTGGCCCTCTTCCACCTTGAATCGCGAAACAACTCCTCCTATGAATCAGACGAAAAGGAGAAGGAGAGTGTAGAGGAGGAGCGGCGCGTAGTCTATGTGGGTGCGACACGGGCGATTGAAACGCTGTGGGTTACCGCTGAGAGGGGAAAGAAGAGCCGTTTCGTCGACGAGCTATTCAGGGATCCAGGGTTTAGAGATCGTGACCCACAGCAAGAGATCGAGTACCGACAAGAACGGTTGGGAAATCTTAAGCAGGAGATTGATCAACTGAAAACAGAAGAGAATCAAGAGCGCATCAAGGTGGATCGGGCTCAGGGGATCAAGCGAGATCGGGTACGAAGAGAGCTCGATGCGGTAAAAGAAGGCGCGGGGTTCTTGCGACAGCTCTTGTGGCGCCTTGGATTAAAATCTGCTCGGCTCCGACAGCTTAAAAAGGACTGCCAGACTGTTGAAAAAGCGAATCAAGCTGAGCAACGGGTAGGCCAGATCCAATCCCAACTCAACGCGAAGAGGAAGAGGACCGAGGAAATCTCTGAGGAGATGGACCGCCTACGACGGGAAGTAATGTTCCGACGAATCCTGTCCGATCCCATAGAGGAAAGCAATTCGAGCCAAGCAGCTCCTTTTTGATTGCATGACACGGCAGATGCGCAGAGTAAAGACAATCATTATTGCCGGATATTACGGGTACGGGAACCTCGGTGATGAGGCGATCCGCGTGACCTTGCGCGCGGCTCTGAACGAGCGAGAGAATCTGCAACCGGTCTGGCTCGTTTCGCAGCCACAGGATACGAATGAAGTGAACCGCGCGCGTCCGCTCGCCATCTTTGCAGGGCTGCGCCGTTCAGCGGCCCTTATCTTTGGCGGTGGAGGACTCCTGCAGAACAAGACGAGTACCCGTTCGCTCCTCTATTACCTTTCCCTCATCCTACTTGCACGGTCTCTTCGTAGGCCGGTCTTCCTCCTCGGTCAGGGGATCGGCCCGATCGATGGACGGTTCGCACGAGCGATGACACGGTTTGCGCTCTCCAAGGTGCATTATATCGGCTGCCGTGATCGAGGGAGTCTCGACTTTATCCAGTCGCTAGGCCTTGATGGAACGTTGAGCGGTGATCTCTTCTTCCTCACTCCTCCGCGGGAAGAATCGCTAGAGGAGCATCAGAAAGACAAGGTGCGAATCGTTCTATCTCTTAAGGGTGAGGGGAAAGCTAAGCGTTTTATGGCTCTCCTGAAGGAGATTCATGCAAGGAGAAACGTCTCGTTCGCCTTCCTCACTTTCTTCCCTGCGGAGGATCGTTCTCTGGCAGAGTCGATCGTGCAACAGCTCGATTTTCCGTGCCGGATAGTTCTCCCCAATTCCGTTGACGAAGCAAGCGCAGAGCTTGCAAGGGCCGATCTCCTCATCTCATCCCGCCTCCATCCCCTCGAGTTCGCCTTGCGCACAGGGACGCCGATGCTTGCCATCACCGAAGACCCGAAGGTCGAGTATTTCGTCGAGGAGGTCGCCTCGCACGGCGGTCCACGTATCCCGTATACCACGTTCCCATCGGTTGAAGAAGTTCTCCAGGTTCTTGACAATCCACCGGACCGGGAGGCTCTCCGGGAGACTTACCACAGGATGCACGAGGAAACGAGAGCCGCGGTTGCGGCATTCCTCGATAGGTTGGAATCTGTCTTAGGAGCGTGTGATGTCTGAAGTGGACCACCCGATTCACCGACCCGTGCTCTCTCAGGAGATCGTCTCCCTACTTGATCCTCGCCCCGGTGGGGTAGTCGTCGATGGAACGGTCGGCCTCGGCGGCCATGCCGAAGCACTCTTGCAAGCGGAGTCCGGAGTTACAGTAATCGGGATCGACCGCGATGAGGAGGCGCTTCGACATGCGGCAAACCGGCTCTCCCCGTTCAAGGACAGGGTTCGGTTGATCCACGGAAACTACCGCGACCTCGGCGAACACTTGGGTGTCTTGGGAATCGATACGATCACAGGCTTCCTCCTCGACCTTGGGCTCTCCTCACTTCAACTCGATACGGCCAATCGTGGGTTCAGCTTCCGCTACGATGGGCCGCTCGACATGCGTATGGACACCACGCAGTCAATGACCGCTGCCGAATTGGTGAACCATTCCTCTGAAGATGAGCTTGTCCGCATTCTGCGTGATTACGGGGAGGAGCGGTTCGCACGGCGGATCGTGCGCGCCATCCTTGCGGCACGGGCGAAGGAGTTGATCGAAACGACGGGGAGGCTCGCGGAGATCGTGCACAGCGCGATCCCAAGGAAGTTTCACTCTAAAGCGATTCATCCGGCAACGCGCACCTTTCAAGCATTGCGGATCGCGGTCAACGAGGAGCTTGCGAACCTCAAAGAGGGGTTAGAAGCGGGATTCCAAGCCATTGCGCCCGGGGGAGTGATCGCGGTAATCAGCTTTCACTCCTTAGAAGATCGGATCGTGAAGGGTTTCTTCCGGTATAAGGCACTCTCCTGTACCTGTCCGCCCGATTTTCCGGTCTGTGTCTGCGATAAGAAAGTGGAGGTGGAGATCATCACCAGGAAGCCGATCCGCCCCTCCCCTGAGGAGGTCGCAAAGAACCCCCGCGCCCGCAGCGCCAAGCTGCGCGCGGCAAGGAAACTCGAGGTACGTGCCTGAATTCTAGTCTTTATTCTCAGCCCTTTGTCGATTCAAGTAGGTAGCGACTTCTAATCTCGGTTCGCACGGGACGGAGGTCGAAGAGAATTCACCACGAAGAATGAAGTAGACCGCCAATCTGGTGTTAGCTCCACAAAAGTCTCCTCTAGACACCCGGTAGCTTGCTGTGGAATCCTTTACTTGAATCTCTGTCCGTCGTCAGGCGGCCGGGTTACTGAGCTTGACGGCTGTGCCGTAGGCTAAGAGCTCAGCGGCGCTGCCGACGACACTGGTAGTCATGAAACGGACGTTAATGATTGCGTCAGCTCCCAGCTCCGTAGCCTGGGCTATCATCCGATTGGCAGCCACTTTGCGGGCTCGTCCCATCATCTCCGTGTACTCAATCAGCTCCCCGCCAAGAAGGAGTCGCACCATGGCAGAAAGGTCCCTTCCGAGCCAGATGGCAAAGATAGTGTGCCCCTGGACCAAGCCTAGAACCTCGGTAATCTCGCGACCCGGAACTTCCGTAGAGTTCTGGAGTAACACCCGAGACTGGGCCTCACCGGGTGGAAGTTTCTCTCCTAGGGCCCTGCCTTTCCGCTGTTCAGCAGCCACTGTCAGTAAGACCAGCAGGATACCACCCACAAGACAGTAGACCGCGATCCTGAGCCACCAGGGCAAAATAGGATCGTGGTAGACGTACCAAGGTATCCCGGCAAAGATCGCGGTGAAGAATCCGAGCACGAAGCCCAACGAGCCGATCAATCGAAGTACCTTCATAATTCCTCCTTCTGCAATCACCAGGAGTCGCAATCCAAAATGTCAATCACCTCGTCCATCTCTAAACCGTGAGTCAGGAACTCCTGGAACTAGACTGTTCGAACCTGATTTTGCCAATCCCACTCTTTAAGGTGATTTTCCTGCTCCTTCTGGTGTCCTTAGCCCCTCTGCCACTAAACTCGACCGTTTTCCGATACGACGTTCTTTCAGCCTGACTTCATTACCATCCTAGCACGATCCAGCACATTTACAAAAAAGCGTCAGTGTGCCGCTCTCCAAGCCATTCTTAGCGGCCCGTCTCTTACAAGGTAATCTAGTTCGCTTTCTGCTTCGACAAATGTCCCGGATGACAGTCCCGTGCTCCCTTATCGTGGGAAGACGATGTCACACCAGAGGATAGGGACGATCAGCTACCCGATCGGGCAGGCCCGGCAACGGGTCCGTACGGAGGCTACTACCTGGCCTCATGCGACGATCTTCGTGCTGCTGGCAGCAATGGTCCTCGCTGGGTTCTGCCTCCTCTACCTCTGGCAGGGGACGACAATCCTCGATCTGACAGCGCAGCGGGAGGGTATGCGAGCGATGCTCACCTCGACCGAGGAGGTGAACCATTATCTGGAATTCCAGATTGAACAAGCGTTCTCTTTGGAGCGCGTCTCCCGCATCGCCCGTGAGATACTTCACATGGTCGAACCGTCCAATATCCGCTATGTACCGATCGATTCCTAAGCAGCAAGAGACTAGGACTACTGGAAGGCGCACCCTCGTCCTTGCGATGGGGCTGGTACTTGTCGCCCTTCTCATAGCCGGCCGTTTAGTCAAGCTCCAGGTGGTGGAACACGATCGTTGGGTCGCCGCTGCACGCGCTACCCAGGAACGGACCATCGAGATCCTCCCCCAACGCGGGGCTATCTACGATCGTAACGGCGTCCCTCTCGCCTTTGACGTGAAGGCTATCGCCATCGCGGTCGATAGTTTCAACATGACCAAGCCGGAGGCACTTGTCGAGATCCTGAGCGAGGAACTCGGACGTTCGAGTGAAGATCTAACCCCTCTGGTATACCGTCAGAGTTACTTCACTTGGATCGATCGCGCCGTCGGACTGGAAGCGGCAAAGAGGATCGAACGCCGTGCTCAGGACACCTTCGCCTACGGATTGATATTCATCGACACATGGAAGCGCTGCTACCCGCAAGGATCGCTTGCCTCCAACCTCCTCGGCTTCGTGGGGATGGATGGGCACGGGTTGGAAGGGATGGAGCTCTCCTTCGATGAGGCACTCTCCGGGACTCCAACGATGCTTCACGTCCTCGAAGGGGCGGATGGGCGGACCTATAGCACCGAGACGATCGAGGAGGGGATCCCTGGGGAGGATCTCTATCTAACGATCGACGCACGCTTGCAGCTTGTCTGTGAGGAGGAGATCGATGCCGGGGTGGCGCGTTTTCGGGCTAACACCGGGTTCATCGTCCTCCTTGACCCGAAGACCGGAGATCTCCTGGCGATGGCGCAGGATCATCGTTACGACCTCAACTATTTCTGGAGATCGACCGCGGAGGAACGGCGGAATCTGGCGGTCTCATTCCTCTTTGAACCGGGCTCATCGTTCAAGGCACTCACCGGGCTGGCCGCCCTCGACTGCGGTGCGGTGCGTCCCGAAGACACGTTCAACGGGAATGATGGGATCAACATCGCCGGGCACACGATGCACAATTCGGATAATGAGTCATTCGGAACCGTCACCTTCGCTAAGATCATCCAGTACTCGATCAATGTAGGGATGATCCGGGTTGCGCAGAGACTAGGGGAGGAGCGACTCTACCAGGCCCTCGTCGACCTCGGGTTCGGTGAGAAGACAGGAATCGAGCTTCCCGGCGAAGAGAGCGGGATTCTGCGCGACGTCGAGGACTGGTCCAAGCTTGCACTCGCCGCCACCTCAATCGGGCAGTCGGTCGGCGTAACCGGGATCCAACTAACACGGGGGATGGCCGTGGTAGCGAACGGCGGCTACCTCCTCGCCCCGCGGATCGTGCAAGGTCTTGGAGCGGAAGGGCAGAATCCCAAAGAGCCGATCGTGCTGCAGCACATCGTCTCGCAGGAGAGCTGTGCCACCATGCGGGGGTTACTGCGGAAGGTCGTTGAGAGCGGGACCGGAACCCGCGCGGACCTCCCGGGATTCGATGTTGCTGGAAAGACCGGAACGGCACAGAAAGCCTTGCCTGGACAGGGCTATGTGGATGGTAAGTACACCTCTCTCTTCGTTGGGTTCCTCCCGGCCGATGAGCCGACCTACCTTGCGCTCGTCGTCCTCGATGAGGTGAAGACGACCCCGGTATGGGGAGGGTACACCGCTGGATCGATCTTTCACGACGCCGCGTCGCGACTTGTGTTGGCTGAACACGTCGCCCCGGTAGCGAGCCTAGAAGCGCAACTTGAACAGCACAAGGAATCAACAACATCGATCCAAGATACAAGACTATCTAGCGCCAGTTCCCCACCTGCTTGGTTGCAGGTACCGTAGCGCGTTTGAGCGCTGCGTCTCTTCATTCTCATCTTGCGTGAGACAACTCTCATGCTTGTCCGGGAATGTGTAACGTTATAAACTACTAACTACGATGTGGAAAGAAGTCCGGCAGGTAAGGTAAAGATGGCCGCTCCACGGGAAGTCACCGGAACCAAGTGCTGTGGAGCCGTAACCTGATCTTTGTTAGAGTCAGAGCAATCGGAGGTTGTGAGGTATGGGTACCACAGACCCAAGCGAATGGAGATCCTATGAGGAGGTTGCGCAATACCTTCTGAATGAGTTCGCAGACCGGTTTCGGCTTGGTCGTGTCGAAGGCAAGCAGATCGTGCCCGGGGCATCTGGTACAGACTGGGAGATCGACGCGAAAGGCGTATATGCGCGAGGCAAGGGTTTCGTGATTGTCGAATGTCGGCGTCACACGAAGTCGAAAATCAACCAGGAAAGTGTTGCTGCGATTGCCTTCCGCATTGTCGATACTGGGGCCGCGGGAGCCATTCTTGTGACACCGCTTGGGCTCCAATGTGGAGCGCGAAAAGTCGCAGAGCACTCAAAGATCATACACGTAACCCTAGACCCCAGTAGCACAACCACCGATTACATCATGAAGTTCCTGGGACAAGTGTTTGTCGGGTGCCAGGGAAAAGTGACGCTGAAGGCGAGGGTGAAGATTGAGGTCATCAAGAATGGGAAGGTCACAGAGACCCGGGAGATTGGCTAGCAAGGGTGACTGCTTGATCACTGGGAATTTCTTGGGACGCATACCATGACCCCTCAAGGAGAAGTCTGTAATAGGAAATCTCGGGGGCACAATACCTATTTCATCTGTGGCTTCTGCTCTTGGGGTTGTTCCCTGAACGGACGCTCAATGATTAGTTCTTGGGTGTTGGACATAGATCACCTCCAGGTGTATTCTAAGTTTATCATGGGGTCAGGAATAGAAGAGCAGAACAAGGAGGTGAGAGAATGCCAACGACAGGTGAGAAACCCGGCAAGGGGACGTACAAGTGCAACAACTGCGGCACGACGGTAACGCTTGATGATGTGACGGATACGTTACCTCCTTGCCCGAAGTGCAAGGGCACTGAGTTCACGCGCATCTAGGAAAGAACGCAGGTCCCAGGGATGAACCCGTATTTTGTTCCGTGATGCGCTGAGATTCGTGTTACCAGTTAGGCAAGTGTGCTGCTGAGAGGGGATTCTTGTTGCGGCTTTGCCGCAAAGGAGGCTAGGGATGAGCACGAATAAGAAGTGGTCCATTTTGCTGCGAGTTGTTCTCGCATTGGTACTGGTCGGTGTGGGTGTAAGTGGAGGGTACTATCTGTGGGGGAGAAATCCCGTTCCACAGGCATTCTTCGTAAGGCTAGGAACCAATGAGGTTTTTCCAGGTCCCGACGAGATTCTCAGTCTCATTTCGAGCGCGCGGCAAGAGGTTCTTGTAGCTGAGATGGAAGAGGGGGATATTGTGTGGCTCGAAGAAGCACTCGATTCAGTATCTGATGATGTCCCTGTTCGCATCATCATAACACCCAAGAATGATGCAAAGTTCAGCCAGTTGACGGAAATGGGCTTTGAGATTGAGTACCTCGATACCCACGGAGCTCCGCATCACAAATTCATTGTGGTTGACGGCAAGACGGTTCTCACGGGCCTAGACAAGTGGTGGGGCAATGCGGTGCTGGTCACGAGCACAGCCGTTGCCGAATCCTTTCAACTGGAGTTCGACTACCTATGGGATCTGACGAGACCACCAACCCCCGATTGGGACGAGATGAGTTGCTTGGAGCGCCTGAATGCTGCGCGATTTGCGGATCTCGTGAAAGCCGATGATATCAAAGGTATTCGTGCTTTACGTATCCTGGAGTATCGCGAGAGTCACGGAACTTTCTCTACGGTTGACGAGCTGACAGAAGTCTACGATATAGGGCCTGTTCGTCGTAGCTCTATCCTTGAGGAGTTGGGTTGCAGTGCACACTAGGCCTCATTTGGACTTCCATGATACGATTGTCAATATCTGGGCATCCAATATCCCAAGAGATGACAGGAATAGAGTTGACACCCGCCGCTCTTTGTCATAGTATGTTGCGGAGTTGTAGAATAATCATCGTTAGGGCTACGCAGGAATGACATGAGCGATACGGGTAAGGAAAAGCTTGACGCACTTCTCAGGGAGGCCGCCTCCATTATTCGGAGCAAAGCCGACTCGGAGATTCCAGCGCTTCTGGGAGACGGCATCGTAGACGAGTTTCTTGGGGCAATGGCGCCACGCAAGTCTGACACAGAGCAGACTATCTATGACTACCTGCTTGCCAACAAGCACCGGCTACAATTGGTCGCCCTCCTTCGGCACGCTATCCATCAGAACTACAGCATAAGGGGCACAGTCAATGGCCACCAATGCTTTGCTTCACCCGACTTCCATCAGTGGTTCGACGATGGCGTCATGTTCCTACAGGGGAAAGAACGTTTCGCTGGACTGATAGGCCTATACCAGAACGAGCAGGTCAAGTTCGCCGTAGCCGCACGGGACGTGCGCGCCGGCGAAAACATAGGCCCAGATGATTTGCTGTTCCTCAACATCGACGAGTACATACAATTGGAATCGAAGAAGGCAATACCGGCCAGCCTAGGGGATCTCGATTCAGTCCTGGAAGAGCTTGGGCGTATGCTGGGCAAGCGGGAGAAGAACGAGGCCAAGTATCAGTCATTCTTTGCCAATAACCCTTGGGTATTTGGATTGCAGTATGTCAGGATCGACTCCCACACGGCTCTCGACAACGAGAACATCCCTGACTTCACTGGCGTTCGCGCAAGGGACCACGCACGGGACATCATAGAAATCAAACAACCGTTCATGCCTCTGTTCTGCCAAGATGGTAGTTTTCGGGCCGAGTTCCATCGCGCTTGCCAGCAAGCAGAAGATTACTTGGAGTTTGCGCTCTCAGACACCGACTTCCTCTACAGGCGGAAGGACCTGCGTTTTGACAATCCACGCTGTTACTTGTTGCTTGGCTACGATCTCTCTCTCGATCAGAGTGCGGCACTTCGGCGCAAGCAGAAGATGCATCCAAGGATTACAATCCTGACTTACAATGACGTGCTTGCACTGAGCAAAAACACTGCCCAGATGATCAAGACGCTGAAGGGATGGGATCAGAAGGATACGTCAGGCTAGGATCTTCCTTCTTTGACGTTCTCTGTTCTCTCCACTGAGGTTGAAGTCATTGGATGCGCGTCCTGCAATCTGGCACGGTTATCTAGTCATGTTTAGCAGTTCGTGAGAGGATTCCGGGGACGCATACCGTGATTCCTTGTCTTCGTTCATTCGGGCATCAAGAACTTGGTGAATCCGCAAGACGTAGATGGAAGGGGACCCGGGGATCATATGCTCCAGATGGTTGGACTTAGAAGTTGTACAGAGCTGTTTGCTAGTCGCCCTTTGCATGACGAATGTTGACCGGGCAAGTCTTTCGCTCTACTCTAGGTCTGACGCCTTGAAAAGGAGGTTCTTGGGTGATCCGCCGGCGGGAACGTTTCCCCTACGAATGGTGCATTGCAGTATCTGGCGCGTTGTTGTTGGTCATCTCGCCGTGGGGGCCGAGCATTCCCTTCTCAAGCCTCTTGACAGTCTGGTCACGATGGATCGCTGAGCCTCTCCTAGGATGTCACCTTGTGGGCACGTACGATGGGTTTGTCTCCGCGTTTCTTCCGTTCTTCGGAGCACTAGCCCTAATCTACCCGATCCTCGCGTTTTGCGATCAAGTGCTCGAAGCACCGCGGTCCCTTGTCCGGATTGCGAGAGCAACAGCTGGCCTCATGTTCCTCCTCTCCGGGATGGCCATTGTCGATGCTACGCTCGCTACGGGCACACCGTGGGAAGTCGGTCAGATTGCAGTGGCCTGCGGAATCGGAATACTCCTCGCGATGTTTGGCGTTCGGTTGCGTAGAGAATGCGTTCTCTCATCCCGAATTCGGACGATCGGAGCCACGTTCGTCATTGCCGGGGTCTGCATCGCCTCATTTGTCCTTCTTCCCGTGGGACTCCTCGTGCTGTCTGCCACGTACATCATGCTCGCGATCGTGCTTGCACAAAGAGAGCCCGCCCGCATCTCTCCCGCCAAACCTCGATAGTCAACCCAACAAGAATGGGGCGTGGGGTCAGACCTTCATTCTTGGCATTTCCCAGCCTCAGCGGTGCGGTTCGCGATGATGCTGATGGTGGAGCACTCCAGTCCCACGAAGTCAGCGTCCTCTTCCAGCCTATGAAGGAGATCAAGATTGTGGAGGAGGAAAACCAGAGGAGACACGAGTTGCCCAATAGAAAACCACTACTCCGGGATTTTATCTACCTCCAGCAGATCATCCAGCAAGAGCACCTCGATCCCTTCGTCGGCCACCTGCTTAAGCTGTTCATCGTTGGTGATAAAACCACTCGCTCCAGCGTGCAAGGCGGCAGCGATTTGCAACGCATCGGGAGTTCGAATCGCGTACTTGGCCCTCAGATCGGCGGCCAGACCCGCTACCGCAAGGTCCACGTCTACGATGTGCAGGTTGGGATACGTGGTGAGAAGCTCCTGGTAATCGCGGGCCGCATCCAAGTTCCCCTCCCTTCTGGGCTTGACCAAAATCTCCAACACCGTGATCACCGAGGTTATCCCGAAGTTCCTGCCCTCCTCCCAGGCCTCGAAGATGGTTTGCGTGAGCGGAGCGTATGTGGGGTGGTCCTGTAGATGATAGATGAAGACCATCGTATCTGCTCCGACTTGCTTGTGCCGGGCGAGGAACTCCTCTAGGGCTCTTGTTCCCAAGACTTCCTCTCTTCCCTTACGTATTCAGTGGCATCGATCCCCTGCCAAACTTCTTTGTGCAGCCCCCGCATATGCTCGGAATAGCTCCTCGGCCGCAGGCGCATCACGGCCTTGTCACCCTCGGTTACAATGAGGAGCCGGTCGCCGGGACGCAGCCCAAGCGCCTCCCTAACACTCTTAGGGATGACTATCTGATACTTGCTACTCACCTTCGCCATCTGCATGGCAATGGACCTCCTTCCCTTACTTTCTTGATTATCGCTTGGCATTATAGCGAAACGTAAAGCGAAAAACAACTTCGCTAAACGAATTCCTGGGAGCTTGTTGCTTTGAGTTTACCAGCGCGGTCAGGTCTTCTCCCATGAATTATCAAGAAAAAGAGCGATGTTGAGCTGTACCCCTTGGCGATCTTGGTGTCGCGACACCTTTGCGGCTTGAGCAAGCGTAGCAAGCGGGCGAGAGAAAAAAGCTTATGCCTCTCGCAAAGAACGCGAAGGAAAGCGTTACATAGGGAAAAGAACTAGAACCGAAGGCCATTCTTCGTGCCCTTCGTGGTGAATTCTTTCTGACCTCCGGTCTTGCTTCGCAACCGGCATCCGTCCCGTGCGAACCGAAATTAGAAGTTACTACCCACTCGAAACCACAAGGAACCAGAAAAGCCCCTGATGTGGTTATCGACGCTCGGCGTGCTCGCCGAGGCCGGGGATTCTCACCTGTTTCTCCAACAGGCGCAAGAGTTGGGTGATGACGAAGACGAGTGCCAGGTAGAAGAGTGCAACGACGATGAATACCTCGAAGTAGCGGAAGTTACGCGCGGCGATCCTCTTTCCCACTCCCATCAGGTCGAGCAGGGTGACCGAGAAGACAATCGATGAATACTTGAACATTAGGATCAGTTCGTTAGACCATGAGGGGATTACGATGCGGAACGCCTGCGGCAGGATCACGTACCGAATGGCTTGGGGTAGGGTCATCCCCAATGAGCGTGCGGCCATCATCTGGCCTCCTTTGACGGCCTGAATCGCACCCCGCAGGTACTCCGCCTGGTAGGCTGCCGTATTGAGTCCCAACGCAAGGATCCCGCTTGTAAAAGCGGATAGCGAAATTCCCCAGCTGGGAAGCCCATAGTAGATCATGAGCAACTGCACCAAGAGTGGCGTGCCACGGAAGACCTGAATATAGATGCTGCACGGGATGGAGATCAGCCGACCTCCATAGACACGACCGAGAGCAAGCAGGATTCCGAATACGATCCCAATCGCGATACAGGTTAGTGTGATCTCTAGTGTAAGGATCAGCCCGTGCGCCAGTGGCGACAGCCATGCCAAGTCGAAGACCATCAGTCCGTCTCTCCGTACAGCTCGGTGATCTTGTTGAGAAATTCCCCTGTTCGTTTGTGCTTCGGGGCGGAGAACATCTGTTGGGGATTCCCCTGTTCGGCGATCACCCCGTGTTCCATGAAGATGATCTCATCGGCGACTGCGCGGGCAAATCCCATCTCGTGTGTGACCACGAGCATCGTCATTCCGCCCTTGGCTAGGTTGATCATGGCTTCGAGAACCTCTCCGATCAGCTCCGGATCGAGGGCCGAGGTTGGTTCGTCGAACAGGATGAGCTTGGGGCGCATGGCGTACGCCCTGGCGATCGACACGCGCTGTTGCTGCCCTCCGGAGAGCTGCGCTGGGTAGGCATCAGCCTTGTCCTCCAATCCGACCCGGGTAAGCTCCTCCATCGCCAGCTTTGTCGCCTCCTCCTTACTCATCCCCTTGACCTTGATCGGGCCAATCCTAACGTTCCTCAGGGCAGTCAGGTGGGAGAAGAGGTTGAAACTCTGGAAGACGAAGCCGATCTGCGCGCGCAGATCGTTAATCTTCGCATGCGCATGCGTGATCTCTACCCCATCGAGCCATACACGTCCCTTTTCCGGCGGACTCAACTGATTTATGCAACGGAGGAGCGTCGATTTCCCAGTCCCGGAGGGACCGATGATGACCTTCGTCTCCCCGCGTTCAAGCTCGAAAGAGACCCCTTTGAGGACCTCTTCTTTCCCGTACCGCTTATGAACGTCTTCAACCTTTAACAGGCTCATTGATTACAGCTCCCCCCCTATTTGCAGGCCGGGTATTCGTATTCGCGCTTCCAATCGGCCCAAGCTCCAATTGCCCGCGTAGGTCAACACGAGAAAGATCAGTGCCACAGCAAGGTAGGCCAGCATCGCCAGATCGTAGTGCCTATCTATGATGATACGCGCATGACGAAGGACCTCGTTCAGGCCAACGACGTAAGCAAGGGTGGTGTCCTTTACGACTGAAGAGTACTCGTTAGACCAACCGGCAATAGAGAGGCGAAATGCCTGTGGAATGATGATCGAGACGATCGCCTGCAAACGACTCATCCCAAGTGAACGAGCGGCCATCATCTGTCCGTTGGGGATCGCTTGGAGCGCCCCGCGGAAGATCTGCGACTGGTACGCCGAGGAGCGCAATCCAAGGGCGATGGTCGCGGCGAGAAATGGCGCAACATTCACTCCGAACTGCGAAGGGCCGAAATAGAACAGAAATAGAAGGACGAGAGCGGGAATGCTTCTGAAGATCCACGCGTATCCAGAAGCGAGTGTTCCGAAGAATCGCCCCCCATAGACCTGCAACAGGGCGATGACCGTGCCGACCAACAGTCCAACTATCAACAGAGCGAGCAAGAGTTCGATGTTGATTAACGTCCCCCGTAGGAGCATAGGGAGACTCTTCCCGATGACGATGAGCCCTTCTATTGCCCTCTCCTTCCCTTTATGGATCGAGCGGGGGCCCCCAATCGGAGGCCCCCGGTTATACAACTAAACTAAGACCTGATCGGCCTACTTGTTTGCCTCCTCGGCGAACTTCGCGGCGAAGGCTTCCACGTCCTTATCGACCAGGAGCAGGTCCTTGGAAGCGAGCCAGGCCGCCTCGATCTGGTCGTTCGTCGGGCCGAAGTAACCTGAAAGGAGATTGTCCCAAGGGCTCCCCAGCGTAACGACGAGATCCTTTGCGCCTCCTGCTCCCTCCACGACCTCAAGACCCAGTTCGGCCATCGCTGCGCTGATCCTGGGGAGGAGACCTTCGGGGTCGCCGTCCGCCACGAGGAATCCGAAGTACTCGTAGGTGTTGATGATCCCAGCAATCGTAAGTACGTCCGGGTAAGCGGCGATAGATGCCCGGGATGCGGGCTCGTCCTGGATAACCGCGTCGACCCGCCCGTTGACTAGATCGAGGATCGCCGTTGGGTAGAACTCGTACCCTTTCGCCTCGATATCGATCCCCGCGGCCTGGAGGTTGTCCTCCAGGTAGTAGAAGCCTGTCGTTCCGTTCTGCGCACCGATTGCCTTCTTCGGTCCGAGTCCGGCCATCGCAGTGATGATGTTGAGGCCTGAATCCTTGCGAATGACAACCGCCTGGTTCGAGAGGTAGTACGGCGCGGAGAAGTCGATCGTCTCCTCACGCTCGGCGGTGATGGTGAACCCGGATACGCCCAGATCAGCCTTCCCTGTATCTACGGTTTGGATGATCGCGTCAAAGCCGATGTTCTGAATCTCGACTTCGAAACCGGCAACGATCGCAATCATGCGAATCGCATCGAGATCGAACCCGAAGAACTCCCCGCCCGCTGTGACCATCTCGAACGGGGCCCACGGGATGTCCGAGGCGACGATGTATTTATCCTGCGCCAGGACGAGTCCTCCTCCGAGCAACACCACTAAACTCAGTACGGTTAAGCCAATCAGAAACTTCTTCATACTACACACACCTCCTTATGGGGTCACCGTAACACAATTCGCGCTGGAAAGTCAAGGGGTTCGTACTCCATCTTGAGAAGACCGTGTCAGTTGCGCACATTCTTACGCGCTTTTCCGAAAACGAGGAGACTCGCGGTTCTCGCGGGACCGGAACGGATCGACACTTGTCCTCTCCTGTAGAGACAAACCCACGACCTGGGTCTCTCTGATTTCCTCTCACCTCCTCTGGGGGTCGATTAGGATTCTATTCACGATGAAGGAGGTTATCATGCCGCGGATCTACTCCCGCCTCATGGTTTTGTTGATGCTGATTGTCTTGTCGATAACGGGGGGGCTTGCCCTGGCTGACGATGTTTGCTGCTCCGATGGTCCGGGGTTTGGGTTCTCTGGGAGTGTTGGGCTCGAATTCACGTTCACCCCAATCCCCCCTCTTTCGTACAACATCGACTCGGGTTTGACCCTGTCGTTCAGTGTGGCCGGTTTCACCTTTGCATCGGAGACGGTCTTTGACTTATCCGGGTTCCAGTCGCAGGGGTTTGGCGCGACAGTCGACCTCGGTGCGGCGCAGATCTTTGAAGAGATCCTATTCGATCCCTACTTCAGTTGGAACCAGCTAGGGGTTGATGTGCAGTTTCTTGGAGTGCAAGTCGGCCTCGACCTGATCCTTGCCAATATCGGTTCGGTCCAGACCCCGGACTACAGCATGGGAGCGGTTCTCGAGCTTTCGAGCGGGATCCTTTGCGGATTCTCCATCACCACGCTAACCGGGTTCGGCGCGGTAGACCTGGTGACCGTTCTCGACGGAATCGAAGCCCCATTCTCGCACGACCTGTTGGGGCTCTTTATCCACCTCGATTCCCTGTTTGGGGCTACACCGGATCTCAGGGTGACGATCGTCCCTGGTTTCTACTTTGAGGAGGAGCTTGTCCGTCTGGAGATGGACTACGCAGGGTTGATTGCGAGCAGCAGCACGTGGTTCGATCTGCTCGGTTTCTCCAAGGAGATCATCGAGTTTGGGTATCGGTTTGAAGAACCGACACTCGCCTTTCTTACCGTTGTCAGCTTCGATGATACGATCTCGATCAGCGGGCTCAACTTCATTCTGGACCTTCAGATCGAGATGGTGCGGTTCACGGCCAAGACGAGTTTCGTTGCCCCGACTACTCCCATGCCGATTCCGATCGTATTCGACGGTCAATCGTTCGCTATCTCGGTCGATATATGCGGGGTCATCCTTACTGCGGAGACCGATTTCGACGAGACCTTCCTCTTCGAGCGCCAGCTTATCGCGCTCGAAGCGACGATCGGTCCAGTCCACTTCGCCAGCCTCACCTCCTTCGATATGTCGGGCTTCTCCGGTCAGTGGCTGCGGGCCGATGTAGCATTCGGCGGCATAACCTTATATACCACGGCCGCATTCGACTATAGCGGAATCAACGAGGTCTCATTCGGATTTGAGTTGACGTTCTAGTCTGATGGCCGAAGACGAAAGAGAGATCTCGGGACTCACGCTGGAAGAGCTCCTGCCCCTTCTCGGAGCGGAAGGAACCGATCAAGATGCAATCCGGGCGGAAATCCTCGATAGGACGACCCACTTAATCGATGAGGTGGTTGAGGAGACGTTCTCGCATAGCGGTTTCTCACACGAAGAACTCTTCCGCGCCGGGTACCTGGGATTACTGAACGCCACTTACAATGTCGAGCTAGCACACGAGAAGGACTTCAGTGAATACGCGAAGAACTTGATTCGAGGGGAGATCCGCCAACACATCCGCGAGCGCGTGAACCGCTCGCAGTTTCCCCGTTGGTTGAAGGACTTGAACCGCCGCATCGAGGAGACACAGGTACGCCTTCTCCGTCAGGAGAGACGCTTGCCGACGCTCGCCGAGCTCTCCGGCGCGATCAACATTACAGAGGAAGGGATCGCGGAGATCTTCAAGGCACGCGAGGCTCTAAACTACGTCTCGCTCGGCGAGGAAGAGCGCTTAAACGACCCCGACCCCGTCATCGACATCACGAAGATCAAGAACAAGCGGAAAGAACCGTTTCCCCTAGAGTATCGGATCAGGATCGCGGCAGCGCTGGAGAAACTCGGCGACCTGCAGCAATTCATGTTCAAGAGCCTCTTCCCGCCAATGGGGGAGTGATTTCGTTTTCGTCCAAACAGGATGATAAACGATGAGCGTATCCCGCGATCGATCCTGACAGAACGCGTCTGGCCTATCGTGCGCGCCCTTCTCCTCCACGCACTCACATGGAGCGGTCTTCTCCGTTTCATCGCCGTGGCCTTTCTCTTCAACATCACGGTCTATTTGTTCGGTTGGCCGCAGATGGATCCATCCGGCGAGAGATGGAGCGTGAACCCCGATGGGCAGATGTGGGCATTGGTCATCGGGGGCGTTGTCCACCTTCTCCTATTCATCTGGGCGTGGAAGCGATTGGAGCACAAGCCTTTTGGCGCGATGCTTCTGGCATTCTCGCGTCGCCTATGGCGCCCCCTCTTCTTCGGTCTTATCGCGGGTCTTGGCGAGATCTTGCTAGTGTTCGGAATCCTGGCGGTGCTCGGGTCTGTCCACATAGAGTGGGGGGACGTTTCTATCTCTTCCCAGGTTCTCCTTGCGGCTGCAGGCTGGTTCGTCGTATCGTCTCTCCTGGCACCGATCCTGGAAGAGATCGAGTGCCGCGGATACCTCTTCCAGAACGTGAAACGCGGTTGGGGAACTATTCTGGCGATTATCGTGACCGCGGCCGTCTTTGCGGCACGTCACATGCAGAATCCCAACGCCAACACGCTGGGGTTGGTGAACATCGCGCTCATCTCCATCGTCTTCACCGTGGGAATGCTGCGGTTTCGGTCGCTCTGGTTTCCGATCGGGTGGCACGCTTCCTGGAATTTCGCCCAGTTCTTCCTACTTGGGTTGCCGAACTCAGGGTATTCCCCCGATGGCCTGGGCCTTCCTGGGACGACCCTTCTTGTCTCGCAAATCTCTGGCCCAATCTGGCTCACCGGAGGGAAGTTCGGCCTGGAGGGGAGCGCGATCTCGACGATAGTCCTCCTCGGGATCCTCCTTTGGTTGTGGAAAGGGTTTAAGACAGGAAGCGGCGGCCTGGAAGATCTACCCCCCTCCGACCGGGGGGAGGAAAGCGACCGTGACCCCGTCGGAGAGCCGCGTGGCCATCCTATCCAGAAAACGAACGTTGCGCCCGTTCAAGAGGATGTTGATGTACCCTTTCCTTAGGCCCACTTCCAGCTTCTCGGAGAAAAGCGGATAGCAACGCCGTATCTCAGCGAGAAGATCGGTGATCGTCGCCTCGTGAGGAAGATGAACGAAGGCCGCGGAGGAGCCGATCAACTCACGCAGGCCACCAAAGGCCTTCACCGTGATCTTGATTTCACTGCCCTGTGATCCACTGTTCATGGTCGTTTTCACTCGCACATCGGTTTAGCACAGAGGAAAGAATTGAGTGATTTAGCGATTGAGAGATTGAATGATTTAACATCTCAATCACCCGATCACTCAATCCTCCGATCATTCAATTATTCAATTCCCGGTATTTTCACTCCGCGTTCGCTAGCAACGCGGATCGCCTTGTCGTAGCCGGCGTCGACGTGCCGCATGATCCCCGTCCCCGGGTCGCAGGTGAGGACCCGCTCCAGGCGGCGATCGGCCTCTGTGGTCCCATCGGCGACGATTACCATCCCCGCGTGGATCGACTTTCCGATTCCCACGCCACCCCCGTGATGGACCGAGATCCACGTCGCTCCGGAGACAGCGTTCAACAGGGCGTTCAGGATTGGCCAATCGGCGATCGCATCCGAGCCGTCCTTCATCCCCTCGGTCTCGCGGTAGGGGGAGGCGACCGAGCCAGCGTCGAGGTGGTCGCGTCCGATTACGATCGGGGCGGTGACCTCCCCGGATCTGACTAGTTCGTTGAACGCGAGGCCTGCTTTTGCTCTCTCACCGTAGCCGAGCCAGCAGATCCGCGAGGGAAGCCCCTGGAAGGTCACCTTCTCCTGTGCCTTCTTGATCCAGCGGTGGAGCGACTCGTTCTCCGGAAAGAGATCTAGGATCATCTCATCGGTGCGGTAGATGTCCTGCGGATCGCCGGAGAGCGCAACCCAGCGGAACGGCCCCTTCCCCTCACAGAACATCGGTCGGATGTAGGCGGGGACGAAGCCTGGGAAGCGGAAGGCCTCCTTCAAGCCGCCGGTTTGTGCCTGACCACGCAGGTTGTTCCCGTAATCGAAGACGATTGCTCCGCGATCGAGGAACCCGTTCATCGCTTCGACATGCCGCACCATCGATCGGAACGCGAGCTCGCTATAGCGGGCGGGGTTCGCCTCGCGCAGGGAGAGGGCCTCGTCGTAGCTCATCCCCCCAGGGATGTAGCCGTTCAGTTCATCGTGAGCCGAGGTCTGATCGGTGACGACATCGGGGACGACCCCGCGGGCGAGGATCTCCGGGAGGAGGTCGGCGGCGTTCCCTAAGAGGCCGACCGACAGGGAATCGCCCTTCTTCTTGGCAGCGGCAACCCATTCCAGTGCCTCATTGAGTGATTCCGTCGAGGTATCGAGCTGGTTCAGCTTGAGGCGTCGTTCGATCTTCTCGCGATTCACCTCTATGAGGAGGCCCACCCCGTCGTTCATCGTGATCGCGAGGGGCTGCGCCCCACCCATCTCCCCTAAACCAGCGCTGAGGACGAGCCGCCCTTTCAGTGTGCCGTCGAAGTGCTGGCGTGCGCACTCAGCGAGCGTCTCATAGGTCCCTTGCAAAATCCCCTGCGTACCGATGTAGATCCACGAGCCAGCGGTCATCTGTCCGTACATGGTGAGCCCCATCTGTTCGAGTTCGCGGAATTTCTCCCAGGTTGCCCAGTCCGGGACGAGGAGAGAGTTGGCGATCAGGACACGCGGGGCATCCTCGTGAGTCTTGAACACCCCGACCGCGCGCCCGGATTGAACGAGGAGCGTCTCATCGTTCTCCAATTTCTCCAAGGAGCGGAGGATAAGGTCAAAATCTTCCCACGATCGCGCCGCCTTCCCGGTCCCCCCGTATACGATAAGGTGGGCCGGGTCTCCGGCAACCTCGGGGTCGAGGTTGTGCTGGATCATCCGCCACGCCGCCTCCTGCAGCCACCCCTTGCAGTGAAGGCTCATCCCGCGTGGTGCCCGTACCGTTCTTGCCGCCGCATCGCTCATCTTATCGCCTCCTCACCCGTTAAGGGTAGCTCATCGATCCCACGTGGTTCAACCCGTTTGTACTGAGCGAGCCCCGCACCGACGAGGATAAAGAGGATTCCCACCCCCTGCAGCAGGGTGAGTCGTTCTCTCAGGAAGATGAACGCGAGGAGGCTCGCCAGGACCGGTTCTAGGGTCCCGATGATGCTCGCTCTCCCGGCCTCGATCCGCTCCAGTGCAAGGTTGAACAGGTAGTAGGCGATCAGAGTGGGGAAGAGGGCTATCAGGAGGACTACCCCCCAGGCCTCGATCGGGTAGGGGGCAATGAGCCTTTCGTGGGTAAGGAGGGTCGCCGCGATGAGAAACGGGAGGGAGAAGGTGAGGGAGTAAGCGAGAACGCGTGTGGGAGGATGCACACGCAGTGCCACCTTGACGAGGAGGGTATAGGCGGCGCACCCAACGGCAGAGGCGAGGACGAAGGCAATCCCCACTGCCGAGAGCGAGACGGCGTTCTCCCACATGCCGGAGACGAAGCTCGTGCCGACGACAGCTATCAGGAGAGCTCCGCCCTTCTCCCAGGAGAACGGCTCCTTCAGAAAGAAGTGGGCTGCCAGCGTCACAAAGACGGGATAGAGGTAGAAGATCGAGATCGAGACCCCCACGCTCAAACGAGCGACTCCGTGGAAGAACATGCTGTAGTTGAGGGCGGTGGCAACGCCAAGAATGATGAAGAGGGGGAGGGATCTCCTCGGAAGGTGAAGTGCGGTACGGTCAGTAAGGAGAAGAACTATCAAGACAATCGCCACCGCCATGATCACGCGAAGCGTCACCAACGCCTGCGGCCCGATCCCCAAGGCGAAAGCGAGCTTCCCCAGCAGGCCCAGGCTTGCCCAACCAGCGGTGGCAAAGACGACCAGCGCGTATCCGACCTTTCTGCTTTTGATTGGCGCCCTCCTCGAACCGGGATATAATTCTACCCTATCCTGGTTTGCCGTGGAGGGGGAGGGAACGGATGAGCAAGAAACGTGTTTTAGTCTGTAGCGCGTGGCCGTACGCTTCGGGGATTCCCCACCTGGGGAATCTCGTCTCCTCCCTCCTTTCTGGCGATGTCTTCACCCGTTACTACCGCCTGCGTGGGCATGACGTTCTCTACGTTTCGGGGACGGACGCCCACGGCACGCGGATCGAGTACGAGGCGAAGCAGTTGGGGGTCTCCCCGGCGGAGCTTGCCCGCAGCAACCACGAACGGATCTGCGCAGTGATCAAAGGGTTCGGGATCGCGTTTGACAACTATACGACAACCGAATCGCCGGTCCACACGGAGTTTGTGCGGGAGATCTACCTGCAGATGGAGGCGAACGGCTACATCGCAACCCAGGACGAGGAACGGGCGTACTGCCGCAACTGCCAGATATTCCTCGCCGATCGGTTGATCACCGGGACTTGTCCGCGTTGCGGGGCGTCCGGAGCGATGGGAAACCAATGCGATGCGTGCGGAGCGATCCTCGAACCCGAGGAGCTAGTCGATCCCTCCTGCAGCTTCTGTGGGAAGGGGGATATCGATTTCCGTTCGACTCGACACTGGTACCTCGACCTCGCCAAGCTCAGCCCTGCCCTCTCCCAATACGTTATCTCCCGAAATTTCCAAGGGAATGTGCATCGATTCACCCAGCAGATGATCGATGATGGACTGAGGCCGCGTGCGATGACGCGCGATATCGATTGGGGGATCGCGGCTCCATTCGCTGGAGCCGAGGGGAAAGTGATCTACGTGTGGGGAGAGGCCGCGCTTGGCTACGTCTCGGCAACGATCGAACACTTCCATGGGGAAGATGGGTGGAAGGACTTCTGGTTCGGCGATGATCTCCACCAAATCTACACGCTTGGCAAGGATAACATCACGTTCCATACCCTGATCTTTCCCGGCCAGTTGATTGCTTCCGGAGTGGGATATCACCTCCCCGATCAGATCGCGGCGACTGAGTACCTGAATTGGATCGATGGGGAGAAGTTCTCTAAGACCAATGGGGTCGGGCTCTACTGCGACGATGCCCTTGAATTGATGGCCGGGGATCTGTGGCGGTTCTACCTGTTGTACAACCGGCCGGAGGGGCGCGACGTCAACTTCTCGTGGGAGGAGCTCGATAAGGCAATCAACGGAATCCTGATCTCCAACGTGGCCAACCTGATCAACCGAGTCCTCTCCTTTGTCCAAACCCGCTACGATCGGGTCGTCCCTGATACGACACTCGATCCAGAGATAGCGGACCACCTGGATCGCACACTCGCTTCCTACGAAAAGGAGATGGGAACGGGGAATCTCAGTCGAGCCCTGCGCGTCGTCTGTTCCCTCGCAGTCTTCGGTAACGGGTACTTCCAACGGAAGGCCCCGTGGGCGACCGAGGATGCGCAGGGAGTGGCGAGCGCCTTCCACCTCGTCAAGGTGATGGCGATCCTCCTCTCTCCGTTTCTGCCGGGGTTCTCCGGACCTATCTTGCGGTCGATGGGGGTCTCGGAGCCGTGCTGGGAGGAGATTGAGGCGATGGATGCAGGACGGAGGATCACCGGTGAACGGGTCCTCCTCGAACGGATCGATGTTGAGAAGATGAGAAAGAAGGTCGAGGCCCCTGTACGCAAGATGATCACCTTCTCGGAGGTAGAGAAGCTCGATCTGCGGGTGGGGACGATCAGGGCTGCCGAACCGATTCCAAATGCGGACCGGCTCTACCGGTTGACTATCGACATCGGAGGGGAGACGCTGACGAGTGTCGCTGGGATCCGAACGGCTTACAGCCTGGACCAGTTGACGAATCAGCTCACCGTTGTTCTCGTCAACCTCGAACCGACCACCATCCGTGGTGTAAAATCGGAGTGCATGATCCTCGCTGCGAAGGGTAAGACACTCACCCTTCTTGTGCCCGACCGTGAGGTCCCGCCGGGAACTCCGGTCGGATAGGGTGTTTGCAATAGGAAGCAAGGATCGCTAAAATCAAGCTTGGTTGAGGTGCCTTTCTATGTATGCAGTAATCGAAACCGGTGGTAAACAGTATCGTGTCGAGAACGGGATTTTCCTCGATCACGAACGGATTGATAGCATCGAAGTTGGCGAGACGATCACCTTCGATAAGGTCCTTCTCGTCGTCGATGAAAGCGAAGTCCGCGTGGGAACGCCCTATCTCGATGGGGTTACCGTAAAGGGTGAGATCCACGAGGAAGGACGGGGCGATAAGATCATCGTCTACAAGTATAAGAGCAAGAAGGGTTATCGCCGTAAGCAGGGACATCGCCAGTCCTATATGCGAACGAAGATCACGGCGATCGAAGCATAAGGGGCTAATTAACGTGGGAGAGATCTTCGTTCAACGCGACGAGAAGAATAGAATCTTTGGCCTTGTCGGCGGAGAGATGGAGGCAGGGAGCCCAGCGATGATAGGTGTTCTCCAGTTCTTGCGGGCGGCGGACGCCTCGATGACCGAGTACCTACATCTCTCTCCCGAGTTTAAGGTTGACAAGGAGATTAGTCTCATTATCGATCGGAGCGATCCACACCTGAATCGTGAGATCGACGCGATCATGGAGACCATCGTTGTTGGATTCAAGATGTTGGCAGAGGAATATCCCGATGACCTCGTGGTGCACGAGGCTCCCGCGATGATAAGGGTATAGAAAGGAGTACGGATGGCACATAAGACGAGCACTGGCTCAACTACTAATGTACACGATAGCCCAGGTCAACGCCTTGGTGTAAAGAGATTCGGCGGGGAATGGGTGAACTCTGGTACGATTATCGTTCGCCAGCACGGCACCAAGTACGGTTTAGGCAAGAATGTCGGCCTGGGCCGGGACTACACGATCTATGCGACCGTTCCAGGGTATGTTCAGTTCGACGGGCGAAAGAAAAAATACGTAAGCGTCATCCCTGCGCAGGGGGGATAGAACTCGCTCGATGGTCTCTCCACCTATCCCCCATGTTCATTGATGAAGCAACGATCCGTGTCCAGGGTGGACGTGGAGGGAACGGAGTGATCCGATTCATCTCTAACAAACACAACTGGAAGGGTGGACCGGACGGTGGAAACGGCGGACGTGGCGGCTCGGTAGTAATGCGAAGTTCGGCGAGTCTTTCCACCCTGTATGCGTTTCGCAATCGCCCAAAGTTCCGTGCCGACGCGGGAGTTGACGGAGGGAGCAATAACAAGCAGGGCGCGTGTGGAGAAGACAAGGTGATCCTCGTCCCTGTGGGAACGGTGGTACGCAACCTCTCCACAAGGGAGATCATCGCTGACCTTTCCCGGCCGGGAGAAGAAATCGTCCTGGTAAAGGGAGGTGCAGGCGGACGGGGAAACCGGAGCTTCACCAACTCGGTCAGACAGGCCCCGCGGATCTGCGAGCGAGGGACAAAAGGGGAGGAGAAGACCCTCGCCCTTGAGCTGAAGCTGATAGCCGACGTGGGGATCATCGGCTATCCGAACGTGGGCAAGTCGAGCCTCATCTCTCGCATCTCGGGGAAGCGGGCGAAGGTAGCGGACTACCCGTTCACCACGTTGGTACCCAACCTTGGCGTGGTCGACATAGACGGTGAGCACCAATTTGTCGCTGTCGACATACCGGGGTTGATCGAGGGGGCACACGTCGGGAAGGGACTCGGATATCAGTTCCTCAGGCATGTGGAGCGAACGCGAGTGTTGCTTCACCTGATCGATCTCGCCAAGCTCGAAGGACAAGATCCTCTCCGCGATTACCAGCGGATAAACGAGGAATTGGCAGCATTCAGCCCTGCGTTGGCGACGCGTCCGCAGATCGTTGTGGGAAACAAGATCGACCTTTTGGATCAGTCGGATGTAGAGGAGGAGAAGGCACGATTCTCCGAGTTCGGGGTCGAGCTTTTCCCGATTTCCGTCGCCACCAGCTCCGGGGTGCGGGATATTGTAATGAGGACGTACAATATCCTACAGTCTCTGACGGTTGTTGCCTCGGATGAGGGGGAGATCGTACAACGAAGGGTCTACCGGTATCACGGGGAAGAAGGGTTCCGAGTAGAACGGGACGGAGATCTGTATGTGGTCAGAGGAGCTGCCGTTGAGAGACTGGTGGGAAAGTTGATCCTCGACAGCCGAGACGCGCGGGAGTACCTGAGCGAGCGACTGGAGAAGATGGGTGTGCTGCGAGAACTCAACCGGCAAGGGTTCGAGCACGGAGACCTGGTACAGATCGGCGAGGTTCAACTTGAACTTAGCAGGTAGGGTAGGGCTCTTCGGCGGGACGTTCAACCCGTTGCACGAGGCGCATATCCTCGTGGCGCGTACGGCGATCGAGCAGTTCGGGCTCTCCGAGGTAGTCTTCATCCCCAGCGGGATACCCCCTCACAAGGAGGTCGCAGAGGGGGTGAGCAAAGAGGATCGGTATGCAATGGTGGAACAAGGGATCGCTGCGGACACTCGCTTCTCCGTCTCGCGAATTGAGATCGACCGTTTGGGCCCCTCCTACACGATCGATACGATCCGCGCGTTGAAACGGGAGTACCATGTAGGGCTCTGTTTTATCGTTGGAGCGGACCTGCTCGTTCAGATCGAGACGTGGAGGGAACCGCAGGCACTCCTCGCAAGCGTTCCATTCCTGATCGCACCGCGGAACGAGATCTCGAAGGAGACGTTCCGAGTCCCCCCGTTCGATCGAGCACGGATTCACTTCTTGGAGATGGAGGAGGTCGACCTATCCTCAACCTGGGTCCGCAACCGGGTGAAGCAGGGAGAGACAGTAATGGATTGCGTGCCACTCAGCGTCGCCACATATATCGAAGAGCACGGCTTGTACCGAGATCGGCAACCGGCTGAGATACGATAAAAAGGGAGGTAGGTATCAAAAGAAAGCTACGCGTCAACGAGCGAATTCGTGAACCCGAGGTCCTGGTGATCGATGATAAGGGTGAGAACCTGGGCGCCATGGCGACCGCAGATGCGCTTGCCCTTGCTAAGGAACGGAACCTCGATCTGGTCGAGGTGGCCTCGCAGGCCCGGCCGATCGTCTGCAAGATCGTCGATTACGGGAAGTACCACTATCAACAGGAGAAGCGCGACCGGAAACAGAAACACCGCTCCCGTTTGAAGGAGATGAAGTTCACGATCAAGATCGGAGAGCACGATTTTCAGACGAAGATGAAGCGGGTGCGTAAATTTCTGACCCAGGGAGATACGGTCCGGGTCTCAATCTTCTTCCGCGGTCGTGAGATCGTTCACAAGTCTCGGGGGCAAGATCTATTGAAACGAGTCGCTACGGAACTTGCCGACATTGCTCGGGTGGATGATCCACCGAAAGCAAGAGGAAAGATACTGCAGATGTTGCTCGTTCCAACAGGGCAACAGCAAGGATAAGGAGGGTTCAAAATGCCCAAACAAAAGACACATCGGGCAGCGAGTAAACGGTTCAAGCTGTCAAAGAGCGGAAAGCTCTTCCATCAAATGTCCAATTACTTCCACAAGAACTCGAATAAACGCTCGAAGTCGATCCGTCAGGCACGTCAAGGGAAAGAGCTTACAGGCGGTATGGCAAAGAACATCAAGCGAATGATCGGAAGCTAAGATTATTAGATAGAAGGAGAGGAAGATGCCACGAGCACGTGGAGGAAATAAACGAAAAGAGAGTCGCAAGAAGATCATGACCCTCGCCAAGGGGTTCCGGGGGAAACGTGGGACGTCGCACCGCATCGCGAAACAGGCGGTTATGAAGGCCCTGCGCAACAGTTACATCGACCGTCGTCGTCGCAAGCGCGACTTCCGACGGTTATGGATCGTGCGAATCGGCGCTGCGGCGAAGCAGAACGGGCTCTCCTACTCGGCATTGATCGGCGGGCTTGAACGGCGAGGGATCGCTCTTAACAGGAAGATGCTGTCGGAAATCGCGATTCGCGACCCTGAAACCTTTACCGCCATCGCGGGGATGGCCAAGGAGGAAGCGGTCAAGGGGTAGGATGAATTTTCAAGAGCTCATCCTTCGGCTGCACACGTTCTGGAAGCACCAGGGGTGCCTGATCCTTCACCCCTACGACGTGGAGACAGGGGCGGGGACATTCAACCCTGCCACCTTCTTTGGGGCGTTGGGGCCGGAACCTCGCCGGATTGGCTACGTAGAACCGAGCCGTCGTCCGAGCGACGGTCGCTACGGGGAGAACCCGATCCGGCTGCGACTGCACCATCAGTACCAAGCCGTGTTGAAACCCCCGCCAGCGACGATCCAGGAGATATTCCTGGCGAGCCTGGAAGAGGTGGGGTTGAAGCTGGCCGAACACGACGTCAAGTTCGCGGAGGATGACTGGGAATCGCCTACGCTTGCCGCGTGGGGGGTCGGGTGGCAGGTCTGGCTCGATGAAATGGAGATCACTCAGTTCACCTACTTCCAGCAGATGGGCGGGATCGCCCTCGATCCGATCTCGGTCGAGATCACCTACGGGTTGGAGCGGATCGCCCTTCTCCTGCAGGAGAAAGAGAGCGTGTACGACATTGATTGGAACGATGAGATCTCCTACCAAAGGTTGTGGTGGGAGAAGGAGCGTCAGTTCTCGGCCTACAATTTCGAGCGTGCGACGGTCGAGCGGATCCACACCATCTTCTCGCTCTGTGCCGAAGAGTGTCGCGATAGCCTCACCGCCGGCCTGATCTTTCCGGCATACGATTACGCGCTCAAGTGCTCGCACCTATTCAACGTGCTCGACGCGCGGGGAGCAATCAGCGTGACGGAGAGGGAGAGCTTCATCGGCCGTATCCGTGATCTAACGAAGGAGTGCGCACGTGGATACCTGAAGATGGGAGAAGACGATGCCTGACCTGCTCTTTGAGATCGGAACAGAGGAGATGCCGGCGCTGGAAGTGCCCACCCTCGCGACCCAGCTGGAAGAGGCAGCGAACGAGGCCTTCACTTCAAAGCACCTCCCGCATAGTAAGATCGAGGTGCGCTATACGCCGCGCCGGTTGGCCCTCTTCGTGCGTGACCTCGCTGCGGATCAGGAGGATCGCGTGGAAGAGGTAAAAGGTCCTCCTGCGGCAATCGCGTTCGATGTACAGGGGCGACCGACCGAGGCGGCGATCGGGTTTGCTCGACGTCAAGGGGTGAGCGTAGATTCCCTGACTCAGATCGAGGAAAAAGGTAAACGTTACGCCTTCCTCCGCCTAAAGATCCCCGGGCGCCGGACGGTCGAGGTCCTCCCCGAGATCCTTCCCTCATTGGTAAAGGGACTCCGCCTGAGCAAGGCGATGCGCTGGGACGCATCAGGACTCAGCTTCGTCCGTCCGATACGGTGGCTTGTCTGTCTCTTCGGAGACGAGGTCGTTCCCTTATCGCTGGGATCACTGCAGGCAGATCGCATCACCCGTCCCCATCGATTCCTTTCTCAGGAGAGACTGACTCTTGCTGAGGCGTCGACGTACGAAGAGGAGTTAAAGAAAGGCCTCGTCATCGTGGACGCGGAGGCAAGGCAACAGTTGGTGGAGACAGCTCTTTCTGAGGCGGCACACGAGCTTGGCGGGAAAATCCTCCTCGACCCAAACCTCCTGGGACGGATCGTCAACGGGGCCGAGCACCCCACCCCAATACTGGGACATGTTCCTGCGGCCTTCCTCGATCTCCCGGCCGAGGTGGTGCAGGCAACGTTGCGCGAGGAGGGGAAGTTCGTCCCCTTCCTCCTTCCCGACGGGACCACCCCGTCGTTCATGGGGTTCCGCGACGGCCTTCCCGATGAGAAGGGAATCGTCCGTGCCGGATATGAGCGGGTCGTCCTCGCGCGTCTGCGCGATTCGCGTTTCTTCTTCGATAAGGACCGCAAGCATTCATTCGCTGAGCGGGTCCGTGAGCTGCGCGATATGACATACGATGTTCGCCTCGGTTCGTTGTGGGAGAAGATGGAACGGGTTCGCGCCCTGGCCGGTGAGATCGCTAAGACGACGGGGCGAGGTTCCCTCGACCTCGTTGACCGCGCCGCGTTCCTATGCAAGGCGGACCTCGTGACCGAGATGGTGAAGGCCTTCCCCGAGCTGCAGGGAGTGGCAGGCGGGATCTATGCGCGATTGGATAAGGAACCAGAGGAAGTCGCTGTGGCAATCCGCGAGCACTACCTCCCTGCCACGTTCGATGGTGCGCTGCCGCAGAGCGATGCCGGAGTCGTGATCAGCCTCGCCGATAAGCTCGACACAGTGACCGGGGCCCTCCTCGTAGGGGAGGAACCAACCGGGTCCCGCGATCCTTACGGGATCAAACGTCAGGCGAACAACCTCATACGCCTGGCGATGGAAAAGAAGGTCGATCTGGATCTCTTTGCCCTCCTCGATCGTGTGACCGAGAGCTATACCACAGTGGAACAGAAGATGGAGATGAATGACGTGAAGAGGTTCCTGGCCGACCGGACCAACCAGATTCTCAAGCAACGTTACAGGATCCCAAACGAGATCATCCTCGCTGTCTCCGCAGGGGAGATGGGGAACGTCTACCGCCTCCTGCGGCGTGCGCAGGTCCTCGACACCTGGCGTAGTCAAGAGGAATTTCAGGGGCTCTCGGCCGCCTTTGCACGGGTGCGGAACATCACGAAAGGGATCGAGGAAACCCGGTTCGATCCCGCATTGTTTGCCGAGGAAGCCGAACGGATCTTGTGGCGGGAGTACCTGAAAGCAGAGGGGAACCTTGCCCGTCTCCTCGATGCAGGGAGGTACTCGGAAGCAATCGAACACCTCCTTCCTCTGAAGGGATCGATCGATCGCTACTTCGATGACGTCCTCGTGATGGCCAAGGCAGAGGATCTCAGGCGAAACCGCCTTGGATTCCTGCGTTCCTTGAGCGATCTCTTCCTTAGGATCGGGGATTTCGGGGTTATTGGGGTGGAGAAACCTACATAGTAGGAACCTACGCAGTAGGAACCTACATCGTAGAAACCTCCGGCGTAGGATATATTTCCCGCGCGGAATGCGAAGAGGAAAATTTGAAGATAAAGAGTGCGCGTCTGATCGTATCCAAGATCGAGCTCCTTGGGTTTCACGGATGCTATGGCGCAGAACGAGTGAAGGGGAACCGTTTCTTAGTCGACCTTTCTGTGGAGGGGGCTTTTCACAAGGCGTTTTCCACGGACTCTCTGGAGGAGAGTGTCGATTATGCTCAATTGGTGAGCGCCGTTCGCGAGATCAACCGGCAGCGAAAACATTTTCTCATCGAGTCTTTTGCCGATGCGATCGCAAATGGCCTTCTTGAACGGTTTCCCAAGATAAACAAGGTGATTGTCCGGGTGGAGAAGCTAAACCCACCTGGCTTAGGGAAGGTGAGATGTACGGCGGTCGAGCTGGAGAAGGAGAGGAGATAGATAGACGGGTCTACCTCTCCCTCGGAGCGAACCTGGGAGAGCGGCGGTCGCAGATCGAACAGGGGATCGTCTCGTTGGAGAAGGGCGGATTCACCGTGGTGCGCCGTTCTTCCTTCTATGAGACAGAACCGGTCGATCTCGTGGACCAGCCGTGGTTCTTAAACCTGGTGATCGCGGGGGAGACGGATCTCCCACCGCAGGATCTCCTCGCTCTCTGCCAACGGATTGAGAAGGACACAGGTAGAGAAAGAACCGTTCGCTTCGGACCCCGCACGCTCGATATCGATATTCTGCTCTACAAGGGACGCCAGATCGACGAGCAGGATCTTGAAATTCCGCACCCGCGGATGGCCTGCCGGCGGTTCGTCCTGATCCCTCTCCTTGAGATTGCACCGACGATGATGGCTCCAGACAGAAGAGTGCGATACGCTGATGCACTGGCAAGACTCGATGAGAATAAGAAGGTGGAAAAATTAAAGGGAAACGAATTCTGATATCGGTCGATTCTCCAGATCAACAGGCCAAGCGAACACGCGTGGCGATCATGGAGGACGACCAGCTAATGGAGATCTACTACGGGCACCCGACGCAGGAAAAGATCGTCGGGAACATCTACAAAGGAAAAGTGGAGGATGTCCTCCCGGGATTGGGGTCGGCATTTGTCGATGTGGGCGAGAAGAAGAGTCTGTTCCTCTCGAAGGGTGAGATCAACGACGCCATCGTGATCGAACGCGGGTTCAAGCCGTGGGACGGTTCGGCACCTATCAACAAGCTCCTTCGCCCGGGGCAGACGCTCATCCTCCAGGTCAGGCGGGGAGGGATCGGGTCGAAGAACCCGCAAGGGACGACGAAGATCAGCCTCCCGGGGCGATTCTGGGTCTTCCTCCCAACAGAGGATCGACTCGGGGTCTCCCGCCGGATCGAGAGCGTGCGAATCCATCGGCGTCTGAGGCGCCTGGCGCGCGAGTTGAAGAAGGACGGCGAAGGGATGATCGCGCGCACCGCAGCACAATGGGCGAGCAAGGAGGACCTCGTGCGCGATTACCAGTTCCTCTCCGAGACCTGGGAGGGGATCGAAGCAGCGGCGAAGAAATCCTCCGCTCCGCAACTTCTCTACAAGACAATGGGACTCGTGCAGACGGTCCTCCGCGATCGTCTCCTCCCTGACGTGAACGAGGTGATCGTCGATTCGGAGTTCTTCCAGGAAAAGATTATCTATTTCCTTGACTACATGTACATGCCGGAGTACAAGAACCGTATCCACCTCCATCGGGAGAAGGCCCCGTTGTTCCAGCATTACCACCTGGAGGAGCAGATCCAGGAGACCCTGTCGCGACGGGTGAACCTCGCTGGCGGGGGATCACTGGTGATCGACGAGACGGAAGCGCTCATCGCGATCGATGTCAATACAGGCGGCGATGTGAAACACCGCAATCAACAGGCGGCGATACTCAACACAAACCTGGAGGCCGCAACGGAGATCGCACGCCAGCTGCGACTGCGACAGATGAGCGGGATCATCATCGTCGACTTCGTTGATATGGATAGCGCGCGAAATGAGCAGAAGCTGATCGAGAGGATCAACGAGGAGTTGAAGAAGGACCGTGTCTCGGCGGACTTCGTCGACATTACGCCACTCGGACTCGCGGAGATCACACGGAAACGTGCGGGAGAGAGCCTCTCCGACATGCTGGAAAGCGCGGAGTTCGATGCTTGATTCACTCTTGCTACACTGCTAGAATAAGTTGCAGAGTATCGCGGGCGATTCGATCGCCCGACGGGCGAATAGCTCAGCTGGGAGAGCGTTCGGGTCACATCCGAAAGGTCGCAGGTTCGAGCCCTGCTTCGCCCACTATTTGTTTTCAGGTTTTTCGCTATTCAGCCTGTCGCCAAGTAGAAAAACGGCTCTTTGTCGTTTCGAGTGGATAACTTAAGAGAAAGGGTGAAGAGCCCAGATTCTCACAGAGGTACAAAATTGTTTTACCACGAAGGACACGAAGAGCACGAAGGGGTCAAAAGCACTGCTCATAAGTCGGCTCCAACAATCCTGGGTCCAGTCCCCGGTGCACCTCAATCGCATACCCAATCACCCGATTTGACAGCTCATTTAATTCCATTCTTCGTGTCCTTCGTGCTCTTCGTGGTGAATTCTCTCTGGCATCCGTCCCGTGCGAACCGAAATTAGAAGGCACTACCCACTCGAAACGACAAGGAACCTCACCGAATGACCTCCTCGCAAAGTTGATCCGAAGCTCGGAATCCGGAAAGATCTCAACCAGTGGGAAGGAGGAGGGCAAACCATTGCGGAAGATAGAATCACCCGGTGGAGATACAGGAACTCAGTCGGGTATAGAAGAAGAGATTAGCTTTGACTCACTCTCCGACTGCACGCTCTGCCCGCGGGAGTGTCATGCCGACCGTGTACATGGCCCTCTCGGTTATTGCCAAACAGGGACCGGTTACCATATTGCCTCGATCTGCGAGCACACCGGGGAGGAACCGATCCTGTGTAGAGAACACGGGATCTGTAATATCTTTTTCACCCGCTGCAACATGCAATGCATCTACTGCCAGAACTACCAGATCAGCCGCAATCAGGGGAAGAACCTCAGTCGGCAGTTCACGCTCGATGAGGTCGCCGACCGGATCGAGAGGATCCTCGATCGCGGTGTGAACATCGTCGGATTCGTCTCTCCCTCGCACGTGATCCCCCAGATGAGAGCGATCATCGCCCGCCTGGAAGAGCATCACCGTTACCCGACATACGTGATGAACACCAATGCGTACGACAGGGTAAAGATGCTCGCCTCGCTCGAAGGGGTGATCGATGTCTATCTTCCCGACCTCAAGTACATGGATGGAAACCTCGCCGGGTCCTACTCCGACACCCCCGAATACCCAAGAGTAGCGGCAGACGCCCTCATGGAGATGTTCCGCCAAAAAGGAGCGGAGATTGTCCTCGCTCAAGACGGGTTGATCCGCTCGGGGCTAATCGTCCGCCACCTCGTCCTCCCGGGCCAGGTCGAGAACAGCAAACAGTGTCTGCAATTCGTCGCCGAGGAACTCTCTCCCGGGGTTCACGTCTCACTCATGTCCCAGTATCACCCCACCCTACAGGTCGCATCGCACCCCGAACTCGGTCGTCCTCTACGCCCAGAGGAATACGAGGAGGTTCTCGCCGAAATGGATCGACTCGGGCTCCATCGTGGCTGGATGCAGGAGATGGAGAGCCCCACGACATACCTCCCCGATTTCTCTCGCCGTCACCCCTTTCAATCCTCCTGAGCAGATTGTTAGTAAGCAAAGTGATTGATTGAGCGAGTGAGTGATTGAGTGATTTAACATCTGAATCTCCCGATTTCTCAGCGGCAAAACAAATACCACAATCTAGCGCCATTGTGCTTGCATCGGACAGCGGCAAAGTGCTATGATGAGGGAGATAACCGGCAAGAAATGGGGGAGAACGGATGTCAGGACATTCCAAATGGGCTAATGTCAAGTATCGAAAGGAACGGCAGGACAAGAAGCGATCCAGTCTGTTTGCCAAGGTGATCAAAGAGATCACTCTTCAGGCAAGGAACGGCGACCCCGACCCGGCGAATAACCCCGGGTTGGCACAGGCGCTCGAACGGGCAAAGGCGGCAAACCTTCCCAAGGATAACATCGAGCGAGCGATCAAGCGCGCCACCGGCGAGCTTGAGGGGGTCTCCTACGAGGAGATCACCTACGAGGGGTACGCCACAGACGGAGTGGCTGTCTTGTTGCGCGTGGTAACCGACAACCGCAACCGGGCCGCGGCCTCTATTCGCCACACCTTCAGCAAGCACGGGGGGAGCCTAGCCGCCGCAGGGAGCGTCGCCTGGTTGTTCGATCGCCGTGGGGTGATCACGATCGAAGAGATCCCCGAGGGAATGGACCGGGATGAGGTGTTAATGTCGTTGATCGAGCTCGGCGCACAGGAATTAGACGATCAAGGAGAGGTAATCGAAATCTACTGTGCCCCGACCGACCTACCCTCCTTGAGCGAAGGAATACGCAACCTGGGAATCACCCCTAGCAGTGCTGAGGCTACGATGCTCCCCAAGAACACCGTCAAGGTAGAAGGGCGTGCCGCGGAGAAGGTCCTCAAGTTAATCGATGCCCTCGACGACAACGAGGATGTACAGGAAGTATTCGCGAACTTCGATATTCCCGACGAAATCCTGACGAAAATAGGCGAAAGCGATTAGGCCTAGAAAAGGAGGGACCAGAAAACAATACCGCTTCTGTTAGCTAAACGTAACACGTGGTTCTCGTAAAGATCATAAAAAGGAGCGATAACAAAGATGAAGAAGACACTGGTGGTATGTATTGTTCTAGTGGGGCTGCTCGCTGGAATCGCAATGAGTGTGGGAGCTCAACAGTCGAACGATGCGTGGATTCCCGGAATTGCGTCGCTCTGTGTTCCTGGATTTGGACAGTTCCTCAACGACGAGGTAGATAAGGCGATTATTCACTTTGGAGTCATCATTGCCATCAACATCGGTGGCTTGTACCTCGCACCATTGCTCCCCGGGCACTATTACGGCTATAGGTACAATCCCATCATTGGCCTCGCCCACTTTGCCTGGGCGGTCTACAGCGGCTTGGATGCCTACAACGTCGCCAAGGACACGGGATTCTCGCTGGGAATGACCAAGGATGGGTTGACCCTCTCGTACAGTTTCTAACGAGTGAAGACCCCCATCCATAAGGCAAGGCATTCTTCGCGGGTCTCGTAAAATGGAGATCGATACCGCTAAAATACCTTTTTTATAACTATTCTGTCTCTTTTAGAACTGTATACCCATGCTTACAAGTTGGATCTCTCCTTGTTTGGTAGCCATTGGCTGTGTTACTATCTCTGCCCCTATATTGTACCCCGTGGCAGCGCCAAAACCTGTTCCAAGAATGGTAAAACGCAGGGGGGTACCAAAGGCTGAATCAAGCAGCAAACCGAAAACTCCACCTCCTACTTCCATTAGAAAGGCAAGTCCCAAATTACCCCTAACATCATGAGCTTTACCGACTGCATCGACTGCAATGATGGGAACAACCAGGCTTCCAACTATATATCCTATACCCCCAATGACAAGGCAGGAAAGAGGATCATCTGCAATTAGCGCACAGATGCTAAATCCCCCACCGCCAACGACAAGGCCACCCACTACGACCCCCAATGTTCCTACCAAGCCTTCTAACCCAATATAATCCCATGGATTTTCGGTGCCCACACTCACAGAAGATTCAAACGTTATCCTTGTTATACCCGTGATATTGATGGTTACTGCCCCCACATCCGTTTTAATTACGGTGTGGGCGGGCATCTCAGTGGTTAGTGATCCCTTCAGAACGTCTCCTTTTACTGTCTCTATAGTACCCGCGTTTCCGGATTCGTATCTTATCTCTCTTATTGAGGTCCTCCTGATTGTGGAAATCACCCCATTAACGTCGATATTGAGAAGCTCAGGGATGCCTGAAGTTATAACCCCGCTAAATACCCTGCCGTCCTTAACCTCTACCTCATCTGCTAAAGCCGAGACCACACTAAATACACAAACCACCAGCACCAACAATCCGATTAAGGCACGTGCTTTCATTAGCCCTCCTTTTGTTCCTTTCACTGCAAGTGGTCGCGTAAAATGGAGATCGGTACCGTTAAAATACCTTTTTTATAACTATGCTCCTTCCTTTAGAACTGCATACCCACGCTTACAAATTGGATCTCTCCTTGTTTAATAGCCGTTGGCTGTGTCACTATCTCTGCCCCTATATTGTACCCCGTGGCAGCTCCATAACCGGTTCCAAGAACGGTAAATATAAGGGGTGTGCCAAGGACTGCATCAAGAAGGAAACCGAAAACCCCACCTCCTACCTCCATTACAAAGGCAAGTCCCAAGTTACCCCTAACATCATGTGCTTTACCCACCGCATTAACAGCCATGATGGGAACAGCCAGGTTTCCGACTATATATCCTATAGCTCCAATGGCAAGGCATGAAAGATCTGCTTGTGTAATTAGCTCGCACATAATGAGTGCACCACCGCCAACGATAAGACCGCCTCCTGCCGCTCCCAATGTTCCCACCAATCCCTCTAGGCCAATATAATCCCATGGACTTTCCTCGCCGCCCACACTCACAAAAGATTCAAACGTTACCCTCGCTATATCCGCGTTATTAATGGTTACTATCCCTAAATCTGTCTGAATAATAATGTGGTCAGGCATTGTAGTGGTTATTGAGCCTGTGAAGATGTCACCCCTTACCGTCTTTATGACATCTACATCCCTGGATTCATAGCTTATCTCTCTTATCGCGGTCCTCTTGACAGTAGAAATCACACTCTCAACATCAATGCTGATCAATTCAGGGATCCCTGATTTTATAACCCCACTAAATACCCTGCCGTCCTTGACCTTTACCTCATCTGCTAAAGCCGAGACCACACTAAATACACAAACTACCAGCACCAATAATCCGATTAACGTACGAACTTTCATTAGCCCTCCTTTTGTTCCTTTTGCTGCAAGCGGTCTTAACGTGACCAGCTTAGAGACCTACCGTATCCTTCTATAAGAATCTGCCTATTACTTCCATCGGGATTCATCACGCTAATTCCAAGACTGTAAATTCAATGGCAACCCCCTTGTTCCCAGCAATGACACCAATACTAACGATTAATCATGACTAGAAGCTAAAGGAAACGCCTCCCGCTATAACTATTTTCCCATCCAATGAATGAACCGCAGTCCCTTCGTTGAAGGGTTCGAATTTGACCTTTATCATTCATGTCTTTCTAGATAGATTTCTCCGGGCAAGCATTCATCAGCTTCACACATACATACATATGGACCAGACAATGAATCCACATCTAGACCAGGGGCGAACGTCAACTCCGCCCTCGTTATCAAGCACCAATAGATACCTGGACGAGGCCTTTCTTCCAATATTTCCGTGTCCCGATAGATAAATTCACCATCAACTATCGTCCCTTCTATCCGGGTTATCTTGTAGTATTGTGGATCCTCTGCCCATTCTACTCTAGATGTTCCGCTAACAGTGGTGCCTTCCTGGGAAAGAACCATCTTATAGAAAAATCTTCTGTCTGGTTGTTGGGTAAGGATTCCAGACCATGTGCCAACAATATTTATGAGTGGTCCTACCAATCTGGCAATGATGTAGTCATCGAACCAGCCCCTATAATCAAGCGAGGTCTCCAGAGTTGATTCCGCCCAGAGACCGAACATCACGTCCCAACCTCCTTGGGCGTCGACGGTATAAGTCCAGGAAATGCTCCCTTGCTCTCCAGGATCAAGGGTGATGGGCCCGATGGGAAGATGCTCTATAGTGCCGCTTGGTCCCCTTAGATCCACAGCCGGGTAAAAGGAATGCTGCCAAACGTTGCCAGTGTTCTCAATGGTTACGCTCAACGTGACGTTCCCTGGCACCGTTACCTCTCTAGGACTGGCATTGTAATCAATGATCTTTCCTGCCACTTCAGGAGGTTCTGGCCCGCTGTGCTCCGCTATCGATATTGCAGCGCTGTTGATATTGTTATATTCGTTAGTTTCGTCGATTGTTGCATTGCAGTCAGTATAGACAACGATGTACCAGTTGCCTGCTGACACCTGCGGGATGGTAATCTCGACCGTTTGGCTTTTGGACTCACTATCTCCAAGAGCCATGGGGTAATCGTCGAATGGGTTTTCCTGCGCTCCTCCATATTGGCTACTCGACAGGAACAGCCTGTTTTGAACTTCTCCCAATATAGGGCCACCGTTGTTTTGTATGGTAAAGGTAACCAATACCTTATCCCCTGGATTAGCTAAGGTCGTAGACAGATTGACAGAGCTTACAGTGAGATCAGGTCGATTGACATTGGGAGGTTCGTGCAGGCCTAGCTTTCTTGCGGCTTCCAATAAGGCTTTATGAGCGTTAACCCTACCCGCCCCTAGTCTTCCCTCAAACCCCGGATTAAGGTGGTCAATGTTATCGGCTGATTTTTCGATGATATCCCGGACTTCGCTAGCGGACAGATCGAACCCTCCACCAGTTCTGTAATCAAGTGACCATATTAAAGCGGCCACGCCAGAGACGAACGCTGCTGCTGAGGATGTTCCACCAGTATTATGGTAGCTGTCATTGTTAGAAAGAGCGGTACTCCAAATCATTCTTTCGCTACTGCCACCAGGTGCAGAGACATCTACCCAGGGGCCATAGTTTGACGCTGATTTGACCAGCACCCACCCTGGTGGCAACGGCCACCACCGCCAGTCCCGCCTCTCTCCCCAGTCCGACCTCTTGTCGTTATGATCAGTTGCCGCTACGGCCATAACCCCGGGAAACCCAGCTGGATACATTGGAGTGGAAGAATCATTATTTCCCGCTGATGATACTAGGAGAACGTCGTTGTTTCTTACCAGCATACTAATTGCATCCTTGAGTAAATACGTATCTTTGGAAAGGGTGAAACTCATACTTATTACCCTGGCCTGTATACGGTTATATGCGAAAAGTATACCCAGGGTTACTGCAAACTCTTCTCCTATGGCATCTACTTGGTTTCCTTGGTCTATCACCCGTACCGGTAAAAACGTGGCATGGGGAGCCACACCGACTATCCCCTTATCGCTCATACTAGCCGCAGCAACACCGGTCATCGCCGTGCCATGGCCATAGCCATGACGATTAGGATCACCCTCGTCCATGGGAGAGGTATCGTTATCAATAAAATCAAAAACAATCCCCGCAGGCATCCGGAGATTGTCCTCCAAGTCCTCGTGTCTATAGTTTACCCCGGTATCTAAAATAGCGATGGTTACGCTTGGATGACCTTTCTCTATCGTCCAAGCTTCTGGGGCGTCTATATCGGCATCCACGCTTCCCCCAGTTTGACCGGTATTGTGTAATGCCCATTGTTCCCGGAAATACGGATCGGTGGGTTCGGAAGCAGAAGTGCTCCCAGTAGGTGCATCCACACGTATAATATGATTGGCTTCTGCCCACTGAACATGAGGGCTATTTGCGAATTGAGCGACCAAAGCAGTAGGGTCAGCACCGTTTGGTGTTTTCAGTTGATAAACGTTAAGTATGGGGATCTCTCCTATAATAATACAGTCAAGCCTGGCGATCACTGCTTCTATAGTAGCCTTAGCGCGACCCTCTTTGAACCTGACGATCACTTGATTGGAGACGATTGCGGCTCCGGTTGCTGGATCAACCGTAATTGCATTAGGATCAAAAGGAGCACCGTAAGGCTCTTCAAGTAGTGGTGGTGGTGGTGGTGGTGGGGGTGGCGGGAAAATTATGTCACACCCTGCCAAGAAGAGTAAGCTCACTAAGAGAAGCGGCACAAGAAAGATCGATTTACGCATGGCAAATTGCCTCCTAAGCGGTCAACCTAACACCTCAAAAATATCGAACTCGCTAAAGTCATCCCGCTGCCACCGGGACCATTTAACATGTGCACATCCTCCGTCATCCAGGTTGTCCCGATCTGACACAGCCAGTCAAGTCCGGAATCTCGAACACCGGGCTCACAGCTCCTTCCAGTCAGTGATGTCCCCTGTAAATGGGGCATCATATCCTGCTCTCTTGGCTCCCTTATGACCATAAAACATCGCCTCTTCTCAGAACCTTTCAATATCACCGGGGTTGGCAAAGTAGAGGTTGTCGGTCTGCCATCGCTTGATGCTGCACCAGCCCCAAGGTGCGTACAGCCCTAGGGTAAGAATAGAAAAGTGGTAACTACTCACCCAAGTGACGCGTTCCTCTGTCTAGGGAGTTGAGGCAGACCGGACAAGCCACCACGCTCCTCGTTTAAGGGTCACCATCTTTATCGCCTCCTGACCCTTTTCTTTCTGATCTACCCTAAGACGGAAACAATTTCACCATAGCACTAATCGATGAAAAAATCAACAGGAGGAGGAATTGAACCCGATTGCAGAAGGGAGAATATGGTTAATGAGGAATGTGGGTAATCAGACGCGTGAAGCTACATCTTCATTTTGGCCTTTGTCCGACTATTGAAGGCACCTTCTAATGGGTAAGCAACAACGATGTAGCGATGAGTACCACCACGGTAAAGAGCTTCAGATAGCCCCGGTCGAGCACGACCGGGGTCTTCTTCGTCTCAAGTAGTGAGTTCCGCGCTGATACAATCTCCCCGGATTGCGAATCGATCTCTAGCTTGAGACGGCCCAAGTAGCAACCGAATGCACCGGCCTGAAGGATCAGGGTCTTCCCTTCTCGCACCGGATCAGGTGTGATTTCGTGATAGTGGCCGGTGAGGAAGACGTCAATATCGGGAACCACGCGTGTAATCCGCACCGCTCGCGCCACGGATAGGTGCCCCAGAACGACCACGAAGTCGACCTCCGCTCCTGCCTCTTCCAAAACCATGTGCAGCGCTTCCGCCGGTTCGATATACCTCACCCAGGGGTAATCCGGGTAGGGAAAATCCTCGGGCGTGATCAGCCCGATTATCAGCACCTGCAACCCGTCCACCGTTCGGATCGTGTACGGGATAAACGGCGCCACCACTCCATACTGAGGAAGCAAATTAGCGGCAAGGAGGGGGAAATCAGCCTCTGAAGAGAGTTCGGCAAGCCGCTCCGCCCCCCAATAGAGATCGTGATTTCCAACAGCCATTGCGTCATATCCGACCCGGTTCATCCACGCGACTATCTCATCGGCTCCCCACACCGCGTAGAGTGGTACACGGAAATCGTGCCACGCATCCCCCCCGTCGAAAAGCAAGAGATCGTCAGTCTGAGATCGCTCCTCCGCAATCAACGCGGCCAACCCTTCCAGGCGGTCGAGTCGACTGTGAATGTCGTTGGTATAGAGGATCGTGAGCGAGGAGGCGATCGTCACAACATGTAGCAAGATGAGTAGAACAACCAGACCGATAGAGAACTTCAAAAGATCCCTCCCGCTGAGATCGTCCAGCGCTGTTCCTGCATGAGGATGGAGAGCCCCCAGAACCCTCCTCCTGGAAAGAGACGAACCCCACCGAGGAAAGAGTAGCGCACGTTGTGCTCTAAACCGAGGACAAGACTGAACCACTGTGTTTTCGATGCGGTGAACGTCACCCATTTTTTCTCATCCAGACCGATGATCCGCCCCCAATCTATCCGTAACGGACCGAGCAAGAGCGCGGAAAGAAGAGTGAGCCCGTCTTGCGAAAGAGCGAGCGACAGATTCAGCGGCCCCAGGCGATCGATAAGCAAAGCTCGCACTTCAAGCGAGAATAGACCGTAGAGCGACGTCGTTATCCAGAGGTCGAGACGATCGGTGATCGCTCGACCGACTTGCAGTGAGGGGCCTGTGCCAAAGGAGAGATTGAGCCTGTAACCGGTCAACCCTCGGTCACCCATGCTCTCCGCAATCGGTAGATCGAGGAACAGCTGGTGAGGATAGGCACACGCGATGGCCGATATGACAAGGACAAACAGGATCGAGATCGAAATTGCCTTCATGACCACCCTAAGCTACCACAAAGGGTTGTGTCGAGCAAGCACGATCTGGATTGCCCTCCATCTTCGTCATTGTTCCGTGTTCGCCGTTCCACGTTTCCTGCTCTGCAATAGCGCCAGGCTGATCCGTATCAGGTCGTAGTCGACCTCACCTCCAAGAGCATGGTGGATCGGTCCTAGTTGATCGGTACCCACCCGCACGACAGCCTCTGCAATACGATCGAATGCCTGCTCCTCGACCCAGGGCGAGGAATCCTCGATCCTCTCCTGATTGATGTACGCGACCAGGTACTTAACCACTGTTGACGGTACGCGGTCGACCGAACGCGCGATCTCCTCAATGGAGACGCCCTGCGCGAACAAGCCGAACGCAATCTGTCGCGCCATGTTGAGCGTGGATCGCTGCTGCTTACGCACGCTTCGTGCTCCTTGAGGAGGAGAGACATCCAGCGCAAGCGAGTGTTCACGGCTGTATTCCTCGATGACACCGAGAAAGAGAGTGCCGTACTGCTCGGCCTTCGCACTCCCGACACCGCGCGTCTGCAAGAAGGCTCCCAGGGTGGACGGGCGGCGACGTGCCATATCGCGTAGTGAGGCATCGCCGAACACAACATAGGCAGGAACGTTTTTGCTTGTAGCGAGATCCCTGCGCAGGGTTCGCAGCGTCTCGAACAACCCGCGATCAACACCCTCCCACGAATCGGCCGCCACCTTCGATGCCCTGACGTGTTTCTCAGCAGGCTTGAGCAGGGTGGGAACCTCTTCCCCGCGCAGCACGCGCCAACCCCTTTCCGTAACGTGAAGGACATTGAAGTCTCCCGCTTTCTCGATGTATCCCTGTCCGACGAGCTGCTCGATCCAATCTCGCGTTGTGCTCTTCGGCAGATCTGAAAGCAGGCCGTAGGTGGAAAGGGAGTCATGCTTGCGTTCCAGGATACGGTGATCGCGCGATCCGCTCAACACAGCCGCTGTGTAGTCGGCACCGAATCTTTCGTGCAACCGCACCGCGCAGGAGAGGATCTTCTGCGCGATCTCCAGGGCTCCATCCATAGAGCCGATCTCTCCCAGGCAGACATCGCAGGCACCGCAGTTTGTGCAATCCAGGTCCTGATCAAAGTAGTTGACCAGAGCGCGATGACGGCAAGCAAGGCCGGTGCAGTAGTCGTACATCACGTTCAGCTTGGCGAGGGAGATCTCCCGCGCCTGACCGGACTCCGAGTTTGCTAGGATGCTCTTCCAGATTCCGTAGTCTCCCCCCGACCAGAACAGAGAACACTCAGCCTCCAAGCCGTCGCGCCCTCCGCGGCCACTCTCCTGCTGATAGTGTTCGAGCGACTTAGGCATGCCGGTGTGGATCACGGCGCGCACGTTCGACTTATCTATCCCCATCCCAAACGCCACAGTCGCAACGATGATCTCAACCTCCTCAGCGATGAACGTATCCTGGGCCGCCTTGCGATCATCCGCGCTCATCCCAGCGTGGTATGGCACGGCACGATAGCCCTTTCGAATCAGCTTTGCACACAGGCTATCGACGTCAACTCGTCGAATACAGTAGATGATGACCGATTCCCCATGATGACGATCGAGCACATTGCAAACCTGCTGCATGGTGTTGGATCGCCGCTGCACCCGGTAAACAAGGTTAGGCCGATCGAAAGATCCAATCAGAACCTCGGGGTCTTCCAGGTACAACTGGAGGGCTATGTCACGCCGAACCTGCTCTGTGGCGGTGGCGGTGTAAGCGTGGACCGCCACACCAGGGAACGTCTCCTTCAACCGTCCCAGCCGCCTGTACTCGGGACGGAAGTCATGCCCCCACATGCTGACGCAGTGCGCCTCATCGATAGCGATCAACGAGAGATCAACCTGTCTCAGAAAGCGGACGAACCCGTCTGCAGCGAACCGCTCGGGAGCCACATAGAGAAGCTTCAGGTTTCGGTTGAGAACCTGATCGATCACAGCGCCTTGCTCAATTGATGATAGACTGCTATCGATGCGCGCCGCAGGAACTCCACACTCGTTAAGAGCGTCGATCTGGTCTTTCATCAGAGATATTAAAGGGGAGACGACGATTGCCATACCAGGCAAAGTCACTGCCGGAGCCTGAAAGCAGATAGACTTCCCTCCCCCGGTGGGGAGGACGACGATGGAATCGCGGCCGCACAGGATGGACTCGATGGCTCGTTCCTGCAACGGCAGGAAGCTATCGTACCCCCAGAACTTTTTCAACGCCGCCTTAACGTCCAGAAGCGTGGCCACGCAAGTCCTCCCAGTTATCATGGATTACACAAATAGATCGAACGGCGCGAATGACAGCAATATCACGAATTACACAAATAGGCCAAATGACACGAATGTGAAAGATCATACAAACGGTCACGCAAGATTACGGTTGTACGCCATCCGCGCCAATCTTTCGCAGCAATTCCTCCAGACTCGTCCCCGCAAGCGAGGGGAGAACGAGGTCGGCATGATCAAAGACGAGGTTTTTGGTCATCTCGTTGGGAACAGCAATGCAGAATATCCCTGCCGCCTTGGCTGCGCTGACACCGTGCGGCGAATCTTCGAGTGCGAACGCTTCTTTCGGAGCAATCCCCCACGCAACGAGTACCGATGAGTACAGATCTGCGGCAGGCTTTGTGTGCACCACATCATCAGAGCAGCGGATCGTCTCAAAGCGATCACCAAGACCAAGGCGTGCAAGGTGCCCGACCACCCACGCGCGCTCGGAACTCGATGCGATTCCCAACCGCATGTTGCGCTTGAGCGCCTGCTCGATCAGATTGGCCACTCCCGGAAGTATTTCTTCCGCTTGAATCAGGCTCGCCTCGCACTGGTGGTGCTCAATACGGAGCGCCTCGCGGTCGACCGCCCGTCCGAGCAGCTGCTCTAGATCAACGCACGGGTCGAACGTATCAGGCGACCGGCCGATGTAATCGGTCCAGTCATCAAGGGTAAGCTCCTGTCCGTGCTTGGCAAAAACTTCCTGCCACGCACGAAAGACCGGAAGCTCCGTGTCGAGTATCAAACCATCGAAATCGAATATCACCGCTTTGATCATTCCTATCTTCTCCTCTCTATCGAATCTCCTGGCTTTTAATGATACCCGAAATAGCCTCCCTTTGGAGGTCCCTTTCTAGACAGGAGACTCCACTTCATGTGTTGCATCACATGGCGCGAATGGTGTAACGTCATCTCATCATGATGCGACGTACCTTTGTTTTAGCATTTGCCATCGTTTTCAGCCTCTCCCTTGCGTCCTTTGGAAGTGGGGGAATCGTTCACCTCCTGCTCGATGGCTCGATCAACCCAGTGAGCAAGGATCTCGTCCTGCGGGCGATCGCGCAGGCTGAAGAGGAACAGGCGGAGCTCCTCGTGATCGAACTGAACACCCCGGGTGGGCTAGGAGAGTCGATGCGCGACATCGTGATTGCCGAGCTCGCTTCCTCTGTTCCGATCGTTGTCTTCGTCGGACCTGCCGGGGCACGGGCCGCTTCGGCCGGGGTCCTGATCACCCTTGCTGCAGATGTCGCCGCGATGGCTCCGGGGACGAACATCGGCGCTGCTCACCCGGTCGATCTGATGGGAGGGGGGGAGGAGCAGGACGAGACGATGACTGAGAAGATCACAAACGATGCCGTCGCCTTCGCCAAATCTATCGCCGAGGAGCGCGGGCGCAACGTGGAGTGGGCGGAGGCTGCGGTCCGCGAGTCAAGCTCGCTCACCGCGTTAGAGGCGCTCGATCAGAGGGTGATCGATCTCGTCGCCGATGATCTCGACGACCTCCTTGCCCGTCTCGATGGCTATGCCCTCCCCGACGGACGCACCCTGCACACGAGTGGATGCACAATCACCAAGATACGGCCGACCCTGCGTGAGCGACTCCTCAACTACCTCGCCGACCCGAACATCGTCTACATCCTGTTTATCCTCGGCCTCTACGGGCTGATCTACGAGTTCTTCCATCCAGGAATCGGATTCGGCCTCGCTGCAGGCGGGATATGCCTCATCCTCGCCTTCCTGGGGTTGCAGATCCTCCCGGTGAACACCGTCGGAGTGGCTCTCATCCTGTTTGGGACGCTGTTGATGGTTCTCGATGCGTTCACACCGACCAACGGAATCCTAACCACCGGAGGAGTGATCGCCCTCCTCGTCGGGTCGTTCACCCTATTTGACATCCAAAACCGCGCGATCGGCCTCTCCTGGGCAACGGTCTTCCTTACCGTGGGAACGATCACTGCACTCTTCGTGTTCATCGTCTCCAAGGGGCTCCTCATCCAGCGCAGGCGCCCGGTCACCGGGAAGGACGGAATGATCGACTCAGTCGGAATCGCGAAGAGTGACCTCGATCCCGCGGGAACGGTCTTCGTGCACGGCGAGTACTGGCATGCTATCTCCGTAGAGGATGAAATCCTAAGGGGGGACAAGGTCGTCGTCGATAAGGTCGAGAAGAGCACCCTCATCGTCCGGCGCGCGCGATGAACCTGCCCTGCTGTGAAATCCGTTGCCATCCCACGTAGAACAGAAGGAGGTTCCATGAAGCAGATTGCACTCTCTGTCGCCCTTGTTGCTCTGATCGTCCTGTTGGTCGGGATCTTGGTAGTTCTGATTCAAATCAACCGCCATGGGTTTACGATCAACGTAACCGGAGCTGTCTCGCTCGTCGATGCCGAGACAGGAGTGATCGGAGACGTGAACCTTGTCATGCCCGAGCCAGTAAACCTGATCGCCACCGGGCCGGGCAACGAGCCGGTCCCGACGAACGTCTCCTTCGTCTCCTGCCCAAAGTGCGGGGGGAGCATGCTCCCGATCCACTTCAACCTGTTCACCGGGGAGATCGAGTGGCGCTGCATCGACTGTGGCTACTCTAGCGAGGAGAAGCATACCTCTTCCCCTTGACAAACCCACACCAGATGATCGCCAGGATTAGTTTCTTCTCTCCCTCCCTTCCCAAAAGAGGAGCCCGATCCCAAAGTGAGAGATGAATCCCATCACGATGAGAGCGAGGTAGGGACGACCAAAGAGGGCCCCAAGGAAGAGCGCGAAGAGACGAAGATCTCGCTTGATGAGGAGAGTCCAAAGGCTCCTTGAAAGGGGTTTCCCGTAGCGCAGAACGTGCTCCTTCTTGGTGTAGCTCGCAAGGAGAAACCCAGAGAGTGCGAGGCTCCCACCCACCCAAACAAGCGGACCCGTATGAAATCGCGAGAAACCGTAGGTGATCCCGATGACGACGGCCGTGTCCCCGTACCGATCGAGTAGGGTATCAAACCACGCTCCAAACCGGCTCGTTCGGAAGGTCAACCGCGCCACCTCACCGTCGCAGCCGTCAACAACCGAACCAAGATCGAGCAGGACTCCCGCGGCAACAATCGCCCAGTATCCCTCGAGGGTGAAGAGGAACGCGCTCGAGAGAACGAGGAGGAAGCTCACCAGGCTGATCGCGTTCGGGGTCAGTCGCGAGAACAATCGGTGGGTAACGAGAAAGGCTGATATTCGGACCGATATCGGTCGATTGAACAGACGCGAAACAATCCCATCTTCATCCGGCTTCCCCAGGCTCCTCATGAGAAGCCTGCGTCCCTCTCTCAGTGCCTGTGGTGTATCGATATCGAGCCAGGAGCGCTCCCCAATGTAAACCGCGCGCAGCTTTCCCGCACGAGCCAAGATCCTCATCCCACCGGAGAGCGATCCGTCCCCTTGTGCACGTGCTTCTCGCAGGGCGCCGAAGAGGAACAGCCGGCAGAGGAAGATCCCGGTGTCTATCCCATCAGCCTCGGACAACCCCTTCCCGATCGCAGTAATCCTCCCTTCCGTCACCCGAACGCAAGTCGCGTCCTCCCGATCGAAGACACGATCGAGGCGGCGATCGACGAGGAGAGTGCACGCTCCCTCGTCCTTTTCCTCCGCTATCAGGTGTGAGATCGCTCCGGGGTCGAAGAGGTGATCGCACATGAGGAGGAGGAAACTCGTCTTGAGATATGGAGCACAGGAGAGCGCAGAGGTTCCGTTCCCCTCCTCCCAATTCGGATTCGTTACCGGAGTGATCGAGAGGTGGTAGTGACGTTCCCATCTGGCAAGATAAGGCTCGATCTCTTCACCGCGATGACCAAGGACGACAAAGAACTCGTCGATCCCCGCCTCTCTGCAAGAGAGGATCGTTCGTTCGAGAAGGGAGAGGCCCAGGAGGAGGATGAGGGACTTGGGGCGGTCCCCATCCGATGTGAGCCGCTCTCCCTTCCCCGCTGCGAGGATCACGGCGGGGATCTTCTCTCCGTTCACTGTCCTCTGCGTCCCGTCGTGGCGAGCTGCGTCTCCTCTATGCCAAGAGCAAACCGACGCAGCATCTGCCGCGCGATGGAGTCCTCGTACTGCTTCACCGGGGACTTGAAGAGGTAAGCGCTCGCCTCGGCGATCGGCCCTGCAAGCCCGCGGTCGAGGGCGACCTTCGCCGCACGCAGGGCCTCCATCACCACTCCTGCGGAGTTAGGGGAGTCCTCGACCGACAGGCGTAGATCGAGATACATCGGCACCCCGCCGAACTGCTCTGCCTCGATCCGCAAGAAACAGAGTTTGCGGTCGTTCAGCCAGGGGATGTAGTCGCTCGGCCCAACGTAGATGTTCCTCGGGTCGATCCCATCCCCGTCCATCTGGCTCGTGACCGCTTGGGTCTTGCTGATCCTTTTACTCGTCAGGCGATTCCGGTCGAGCATGTTCAGGAAATCCGTGTTCCCACCGACGTTCAACTGATAGGTCTGCTTGACCGGCTGGCCGCGATCCTCGAAGAGCCGCGTCAACACCCGATGGATGATCGTCGCCCCGACCTGCGACTTGATGTCGTCTCCCAGGATCGGAAGGCCCGCCTCACGGAAGCGCTCCCCGTAGAACTGGGAGAGGAAGACGGGCATCGCGTTGACCAACGCGCAACCGGCCTCGATCGCACAGTCGGCGTAGAAGACCACGTTCTTCTCGCTTCCCACGGGGAGGTAGTTGACCACCACGTCGACCCGCGCCTCGCGCAGAACGTGCACGACCGCCTCTTTCGCCTCCTCCTCCGTCACGTAGACGTTCGCAAGTGGCTTGAACCGCTCCTGCTCCGGGTATTCCTCGTTATGAGGGGCGATGCTGTCGATGATATATCCCATCCGAACAGGACAGTCCAGATGAGGGATTTCACGTTGAAAGACGGTCGTCCGGTTGGGCGGAGAGAAGATCGCTTGCGACAGGTCCAACCCGACTTTCCGTTCATCGACATCGAACGCTGCCACGAACCGGATATGCTGCGGGCGATACCCCCCGAAGTCTTGTGTGATCAGTCCAGGGACAGCCGCATCTGGGTCTGCGTAGTAAAACCTTCCCTGCACAAGCGCACTTGCACAATTCCCCACTCCGATGACTGCGGTCCTGATCTCTTTCATTTTCCGCCTCCTTTTTTATTTGATAGAATCATTAAAGATAGTAGAAAAATCATCGCACCAGACCGTCCGAAAAGGACCGTCTATATCGCTAGGTGAACCCGTTACGACTCACACAGACATACGAACAACAGCACTGGATAACCTGAGATGGTGGCGAACTGACCTTCCGTGTTCGCGAAAGGAAGTTCGCTCCGAAGCTGTAAACCCTGTTCATCAGAGGATCACTCCCGACACCCTAGATAGTAGCGGGAAAAGAGGGGAAAATCAAGGAAAAACAGACGAGGACGATGTAGAGGGGCTGCCTCATGGTGCTACCTCACGGTGCTCTCCCCTGTTGCCACAGTGTCTGGAAGAACGCTTCATAGGGAACGGCGACATTGGGAAGGGCGATGAACGCAATATCGACCTCGTTGTTCCGTTCCAGGGAGTAGTAGTTCCAGTTGGTCGAGCCGAGGATAGTGGATGCTCCGTCGACGATCACCAGTTTCGCATGTGTGGTCTCATCGGGGTCGTCCATTCTGACCTCCACCCCGTGACGCTGCAGGTAGTCGGCCGCCTCCAGGTTCGCCTCGGCCGACTCTCTGTAGAAGGAACAGTCGTCCATGAGGACCCTCACATCCAACCCCCGGGAGGCCACGGCGATCAGTTCCTTCAAGATCTCGTTTCCCTGGCCCTCCTGATAACCTGAGTAGTGAGAAATGCGGTACATCACGACGTGCACCGATCGCTGTGCGCTCCGGAGAAGCTCGATGAGAACGCGCCCGTAGTTCGCGGTCCCCACCGTCTCGGGAAGCGGGACGATGAGTGGCTCCTCGCCATCCAAGGGTGAGAGGTCGAGCTTAACCCCGTTCTCGATGAGGTGTCCAGACCACAGCCGATCGAAGTAAGATGCGAAGACCTCCCCCACCTTCTCATCCTCCACGATCACGTCTGTCTGCTCCTGTGAGGTAAAGGCGTAGCGGTTCCAGTTGGTCGAACCGAGGATCACGACCCGACGATCGACTACAACCAGCTTGGAGTGGGTGGTCACCGCAGGGTCGTCAAACCGGGCCTCGATCCCGTGCAAGGTCAGATAATCGATCGTCGGTCGGTTCTTCTCGGTGATCGACGGGGCCCAATCACTTTGGTCGAGGAGGACACGCACCGCAACCCCACGGGAAGCGGCCGCCAGGAGGTTGTCCCACAGTGGGTTCTCCTCCAACCGCGCATCGGAGAGCAAGAGGTCGATCGAGCTCTCTGCCGCGTCGAATGCGTCCTCTACACCCTGACAGTAGGTACACTCCCCAGGGCGACCGATCAGGGGAAGAACGAGGGTCTCCGCAACGGTTCCCACCACGATCGCCACCAGGATGAGAAATAACAGAATCCCTTCACGAACGGTTCGGCATTGCACTCGTTTACACATCTGCGGTAGAATCTTACCCGGAGGATAACAACATGGTCAATAAACTGAATAGCAATCAACTTCGTTGTACGTGCGACCCGAAGCAGTTCGCCTTTAAGACAACCGCCGACCTGGAGCCGCTCGATCGGATCATCGGGCAGGCACGCGCCATAGAGGCGCTTAAGCTTGGCTTAGGAATTAAGGACGCCAAGAATCGTTATAACATCTACGTCGCTGGAGGCCCAGGAACCGGGAAGATGTCGGCAGTGGAGGATTTCTTGAGCCGCGCCAGCAAGGATGAGCCGAAACCGCCCGACCTGTGCTACGTGCATAACTTCTCAACCCCCTACAGCCCCCACTACTTGGATCTCACCGCGGGTATGGGGATCCAGTTACGCAAAGACATGGAGCAGTTGATCTCGCGTCTCAAGCGTGACATCCCCAAAGTCTTAGCATCCGACGAATTCAAGGCTCGCAGCAAGAAGATCAGCGAACGTTTCGTCGAGAAGCGCTCCAAACTGGCAGACGATATGGAAGCAAAGTCCCGTGAGCTCGGTTTCGCCATCCAGCGCACCCCGATCGGCATCAACACCCTCCCCCTGCAGGAGAAGGGAGAACCGCTCAGCCAGGAGGAGTACGCCGCCCTCTCCGAGGAAGAGCGCTCCCAGATCCGTGAAAAACAGAGCCAGGTGCAGACGATCATCCAGGAGAACCTGCAGGAGATCGCCCGCGTGGAGGAGGAGCGAGAAGCGGAGATCAAGAAACTCGCCAAGGAGGCTGTCTTATTCACCATCGAACCACGGTTCAATCAACTGAAGTCACGTTACGGTGAGCTCCCCAAGGTGGTCTCCTTCCTCGAGGCCGTCAAGGTGGACATCGTCGAGCACCTGAAGCAGTTTCAGGACGGGGGGAAGAACAGTGGACAGAAGATGCCCTTCCCCTTCCCTGTCTCGCAGTCCGACCCGTTCAAGCGCTACTACGTCAATGTCCTGGTCGATAACTCGAAGACGGAAGGCGCACCAGTGATCGTGGAGCAGAATGCTACCTATACCAATCTGTTCGGCTCGATCGAACGGCGTGTGCAAATGGGGGTCGCCACTACCGATTTCACGATGATCAAGCCAGGGTCGCTTCACCGAGCCAACGGGGGCTACCTGGTCCTGAACGCGAACAATCTGTTCCGCGTCGGCCTCTCCTGGGAAGCACTTAAAATCGCCCTCAAGCGGGGGGAGATCCGGATCGAGGATCCACTGCAGATGCTCGGTTATGCCACCACCGAGGGGCTGAAACCGGAACCAGTTCCGTTCGAACTGAAGATCATCATTATCGGGAACCCGCAGATCTACGAGCTTCTTCACTACTACGATGAGGATTTTCCCAAGCTCTTCAGTGTGAAAAGCGACTTCGACACCGAGATGGAACGAACCCCTGAACATGAACAGGAGATCGCACATTTCCTTCGCGCCCGCTGCAAGGAAGAGCAGACCATCCTCCCCTTCGACCCGAGTGGGGTGGCGAAGATCGTCGAGTACTCCTCCGAGCTCGCTGGCGACCAGAAGAAGCTCTCCTGTCGGTTTGGAAACCTAACCTCTATTGTCAAGGAGTCCTCCTACTGGGCACGCACAGAGGACTCACCGTATGTCACCGGCAAGCATGTCCAACTCGCGCTTGCGAAAAAAGACGATCGCCGCAATCGGATCGAGGAGAAGATCCGCGAGATGATCGCCCGCGGCCAAATCCTCGTTGACACCACGGGAGAGAAGGTCGGCCAGGTGAACGGATTGGCCGTACTCCAGCTCGGAGACTACATGTTCGGGAAGCCATCGCGGATCACGGCGTCGGTCCACACCGGGAAAGGAGGGATCGTGGACATCGAGCGCGAGGCTGAACTAGGAGGGCACACGCACACCAAAGGGATAATGATCCTAAAAGGGTTCCTCGGCGAGCGGTTCGCAAGTAAGAAATCTCTCAGTTTATCGGCCAGCCTCGCTTTCGAGCAGAGCTACTCGATGATCGACGGGGACAGCGCATCGAGCACCGAGCTCTACGCCATCCTCTCCAGTCTCTCCAACCTTCCGATCAAACAAGGGATCGCGATCACCGGCTCGATCAATCAGAAGGGTGAGATCCAACCGATCGGCGGGGTGAACGAGAAGATCGAAGGGTTCTTCAAGGTCTGCCAGGTCAAGGGGACCACAGGTGAAGAAGGGGTGTTGATCCCGGTACAGAATATCGACAACCTGATGCTCGCAGAAGAGATCGTCGACGCTGTTAAGGCAGGAAAGTTCCACATTTACCCGGTGGCAACCGTGGAAGAGGGAATCGAGATCCTAACCGGCGTCCCTGCTGGGACCATGCAGGAGGACGGCACCTTCCCGGAGGGGACGGTATTCGCCCACGTAGCAGAACGGCTGGAAGCGATCCGCCAGGCCTTGAAGGAAGAGAAAAAGGAAGACGAGAACGAGAAAGAGGAGTAGGAAGCTCTCAGCCATCAGCATTCAGCTAAAAGCCAATCCACGAGAACTGGTTCCTTATCGTCTTGAGTGGGTAACTGAAAGTTAAGCTTGCCTGCGTTTTTGCTCTAAGGAAACCAGGAATCCAGGAAAAGAGCCAGAATTCTTGAGTTGAAAACAAGAAAGACACGCGTTTCCTCTGGCTTTATAGTGAACCGCTATCTCATGCCTCTTTCCTGGTCTCCTGGCTTCCTAAGAGATTAAAAGGACCGCGTTCCAAGTGGTCAATCTGAAATCGAGCTTGGCCTACACGGGAATATCCCTTGAGCGGTTGGCTACACTGAGGGATTGAAAGTTAGGAGGCGTTACCCACTCGAAATGACAAAGAGCCCAAAAACTGAGTATTGCTAGTTGACGGCTGATTGCTGAACGCTCGGTCCCCTTTCTTCGTGCGCTACGGTACTCAGCAAAGTAGAATGACGATAAACAACAATCAACGAGGTGCGTCATCACGATGAAGGTTAAATACGTCTTTATTCTTGTTCTGCTCGCAGGCCTGTTCGCCCTCGGCGGCTGCCTGTTCTCCAGCAGCCCCCGCGCGGAATTCAGCGCCGATCCCGAGTTTGCCTTTCCCCCGCTCACCGTCCACTTCGACGCCAGCGCATCGAGCAGCCCGAATGGCGCGATCGTCTCCTACGCGTGGAACTTCAAGGATGGAGAGACCGATACCGGGGTTAACGTCACCCACACCTTCTACGAAAAGGGAGTCTACCCCGTCACCCTCACCGTCACCGACTCGACCGGCGCGGTCGGTGCGATCACGCACAACGTGGAGGCGCTAAATCACGCCCCGCAGGCCGAGTTCGGAGTCTGGCCCCATATACCCCAAAGGCTGATACCAACTGTATTCGACGCATCTGGCTCATACGATGAGGATGGATACATCGTCGAGTGGCTCTGGTCCTTTGGCGACGGCGCAACAAGCAGCGGGGAAGTTGTCCAACACACCTATGAACTAGCGAAATCTTACACGGTCCGTCTCACCGTGATCGACGACAACGGAAAATCAGGCTTCCTCACCAAGATCATTAAGATCGGCGGCTGCAACACCTGCGGCAGTTAAGAAAGGGCCCGGCGTCACTCCCTTGTGCTTCCAAACCGTCGTCGCTCGATGCACAAGGAGCTTGTAGGGCAGATTCCCGCGCATTCCCCACAGAGCAGACACTCGCCCGTATCGACCGTTCCGCCATCCATCGCGCCATTCGGGCATTCCTTCGTGCACAGGTTGCAACTTACGCAGCTCGTGTTTGCACGAATGCGAAAGAGGGAAAACCGCGACAAAAGCGAGAGGAAAACCCCGAGAGGACAGAGAGTTCGGCAGAATGGGCGATAGAGGAAGATGGATAGGAGAGCAAAGAGAGCGGTGACTCCGATCGTCACCGGTGTCCCTCCCCAGGAGAAGAGGGGCTTGAACGGGGAGTAATCCTGTAAGATCACACTCCCCGTGACAAGGACACGCACGACAAGGTAGATCAAGAGGGCGTACTTCAGCTTCGTAAGAACGCGCATCCACTTTGAAGGGATCCTCCACCCCCACTTGCGTACGTGGAGAAGCTCCTGTGCCGCCCCGAACGGGCAGATATACCCGCAGAAGAGGCGTCCCATGACCAACGCGAGCACCACCGGGACCAGAAAGAGCAACAGGTATCCGGTGTTCGCCTTGAGGAATATGTTCTGCACCGCCGCCACCGGACAGAGAAACCCACCCATGACAAATCCCAAGACAATCACCGAAGCGAGGAGCAGCCAGCGCCGAAGCCTGTACTTGCGAAGGACGATGATCCCCATGGCAAGCACGCTGAACAGACCAAGCAGGATGAGTTTCAATCCCTGTTCGTGAATGAAGTAGCTCGTCTGTTCTGATGGTTGTGTCTCCGGGCCTTGAAAGGTGTGGCTCTCATCGGTTGTGCCGAAGTTGCTCTGAGAGCCAAAACCATCCGCGAGGAGAACGGAGCCCGCAACCAGGATAAGGAGCAAGGCTCCACCTATTATCCCCGCAGCGATCTTTCTCATGTTCATCCTCTATTACGAAGAGGCCTCTGCAACCAGGTAATCGAACCGGTAGAGAAAGTCCTCGCTTACCAGAAGGAGCGGCTCTGTTCGCTCCTCACCCGGAGTATAGTACAGGCGCGCCTCGCCAAAGTAGTCTTCCAATCCGATGGGGATCGTCGGGAGCAAGACCTGAAGATCGCCGATTGTGAGGAGTTCCCCCACAAGGTGGACCGCTCCGACAACTGTCTTTATAGAGAGGTCCGCCTCCAATTCGAACGGATAGGTTCCCGAAAGAGACTGCAAGAAGGCTCCATCCGCCGCTCCCTCGGTCACCGTAACCGGCAGAATCGCCTCTTCGTACCCCTCCTTAGAACAGGTCTTTGAGATCTTCAAGAAGCCCTCACCCGGTGCACTCAAAGAGACCTTGAACCACTTCTCGTAGAGCTGCGGACCTACCTCCTCCCACGGTGTTTCCCCGAGGATCTGGAGGTTCTCCCAGGCAAATTGATAGTCAAACTGATCGGTCATCGTGCAATTGATGTGCGTCTTCTGCACGCGCACCCCGATCTCCCCCACGGTCCCCACCGGGGCCGTGATCTCGTCGTAATTGAAGGCAAAATCGCACGCCGAAACAGCAAACGCCCCCAAGAGAAGCCCGATAAGCACTAAGAGTGTGGCCCTAGCCGTTCTTTCTTTCATCTTTGTCTTCCTTTCTTATACCTGTAAGTGAGCGGCGATCGATCTTAGAGCCGATCGCCGCTCGTTGATCATATGATAATGCTACTGCGATCCGTGGGCACCGTGGCCGTAGCCGCTCCCATCGCACATACCGTTGCCACTGCCGTCACGCAGGCCTCTTCCGTAGCCCTGCATCTGACCGTAGCCGCTCCCATCGAGGGGGCGAACGAAATCCGGATCATCACAGTTGGAGATTCCGTCTCCGTCCATGTCCCTCTCTTCATCGCAGGAACACTCCCCTGCCGCTCGCGCAGCAGCCCAATCAGCAGAATCCTTTCCGCCGAACCCGTTCTCCGCCAGGGCGACTACACCCACAGCGAGGAGACTCACCATCAACAATCCTACAATCAGCTTTCTTGCTTTGGTCATTTTGACCACTCCCTTTTCTTAAGATACGGGGATGATAGCACCCCAGTATGAACATGGAGTGGAGAACTTATCGGGAAGTTATCAGCTTGCAGCAAGCGTTTTCTAGAGAGGTAAGGTGAAGGATAATCGTGTTCCTGCGCCCGGATGACTCTCGACCCAGATCCTCCCGCCGTGGGCTCGCACCAGCTCTTTCGTGATCGCTAGTCCAAGGCCTAATCCCCCAAAAGCACGATCACCCGTGCCTCGATAGAAGCGATCGAAGAGATGGGCTAGCGTCTCCTCATCCATCCCCTCCCCGGTGTCGATCACGTGGATCAACACACCTCCTCGGGGTGCGGCTCGACCCGTACTGCGACAACATCTCCGACTGTTGTGTGACGGATGGCGTTTGAGAGGAGGTTCCACAGGATCTGAAGCAAACGCCGTCGATCGGCGCGCACCAGAGGAAGGTGTGGCGGTATCTCCAGCCGAAACTCCTTTTCATCTCCCGCAAAGAGGGCCTGCGCGTCACCCTCCACATCGTGCAGCAGCTCCACAAGATCGAGGGAGGCAAGATTAAGGGGAAGTTCACCCGCCTCGGCCAAGGCGATATCCTGCAGTTCGTCGACGAGATGAGACAGGTGCTGAAGCTTCTCATTGAGGGATCCAAGGTTCTCCTCGCTCGTCGGCTGAACTCCGTCGAGCATCGCCTCTACCTTGGCTCGCAGGATGGCCAACGGGTTACGTAGTTCGTGGGCGATGTCGGCGAGCATGTGTCGCCGCACATCCTCCGAGCGTGCAAGGTTCATCCTAAGGTTATCCAACACCTGCGAGAGCTCTCCGATCTCATCCCGAGTCTCGATGGCGATAGGATGCGTAAGATCTCCCCCCGAGATCGTCTTGGTGGCCCTGATCAGTCGCCCGAACGGAGCGGTGATCAACCGAAGGAGGAGAAGACCGACAACCGTCGCCACTAACAGGCTGATGAACGCGGTTACAGCAACAGAACGCCGAACGGAAATCAGGAGATCCTCCTCAAGCCCACTGAACCGATCGAGCATCGCACCGGTAAACAGACGTCCCACCTCCTCCCCTTCAACAAGGATGGGGAGGCCCTTGGAGAGCCTACTGACAGAGAGTATATCGCGCGCGAGATCTTCGGAGCTAGCATAGAGGATAGCCCCGCTAGGGTCGGTCAACAGCACATGATCCCCCCACTGGAAGCGTCCTGTCGCACCCCCACGCGCACCGTAGCTCCCCCCCCCGTGCCAACCGGGGTTGATACATGCATCGAAGACTTCCTCAACACCGTCCCACTCACCGCTACGGGCATAGAAGCTTACTAACTGCTCCCTTAGATCCCCTACTAGGCTGGCGTTCTCCGAAACGAGGAACACCTTAACATCGTCAAGGATGAAGTGGGTAGCGAGAAAATAGACCGCTACAAGCGATATTCCTCCGACAATCGCTAGACCGAGGAAGAGCTTATACCGCAACGCCAAGCCCTTGAGGCGCATCATTCCTTTCCCGCGATCAGTTTGTAGCCGACTCCGTACACGGTCTTGAGAAGTCGCGGGTGCACTGGATCTTCCTCGATCTTGCGGCGTAGGTTCATCACGTGATTGTCGATGTTTCGGATCAGGGCCGCCGTGGTATACCCCTGTACCTCTTCCAGTAGCTGCATGCGTGTAAAGACCCGATTCGGCTGGCGGGCAAGGAAGAGGAGGAGGTCAAACTCGGTTGGGGTAAGATTGAGCCGCTTCTCGCCGAGCCACGCTTCACGACTCGTCAGATCGATCGTCAATGCTCCCACCTTCAGCGGTCCTTCCATACCAGCCGCGCCCTCCAATCGGCGGAGGACCGCTTGAACTCGCAGGATAAGCTCGCGCGGACTGAATGGCTTGGTGATGTAATCATCGGCCCCTATTTCGAGCCCGACGATGCGATCGATTTCCTGGCTCCGGGCGGTGAGCATGATAAAAGGAACCTGTGACTGACGGCGGATCTCTTTGGCGAGATCGAGCCCGTCCATGTCGGGAAGGCCAAGATCGAGGATCACCAGAGCAGGAACCTGTTCCTGAAAGGCGGCCAAGGCCGACTGGCCATCGTAGGCCTTGATCGGTCGATAACCGGCTTGGCGAAGGTAATCGGCAACCGTATCCACCAGCTCTTTCTCGTCATCGACAACCAGAATCCGCTTTCCCACATCCCTCCTTTATAGTTGAACTCAATCCGCACCATGGAGAGCGGTGAGCCACAGATCTCTACGCGTCCGTCGGCTCCTCAAAGTAGTCGGATATGATTTCTCTAGCGCGTGTTAGATCCCGCTCGCGCACCATGATCCGCACCTCGCCGAGCCCATCGATATTGATCGGCCAAACCGAGTGAGGGACGTGCGTGACAAGGTTGACCGGAATGTTGAAATCATCCAGTAGCCCCCGGATCAAAAGAGCCTTCGGATCGCCCCACACCTTGTGGCAAAGGACAAGATCACTCTCATCCTCCTGCCGACGGTCGAGCAAGTAGTGGACGATGGTGATGCACTGGCTCGCGTGCAACGGCTGCTTGCCCAGAGAGACACGCGGCAGATCCACGAGGGCCTCCCCATCCGATAGGGAGAACTCCTCGTGATCGGAGAGGAAGAAGGCTGGATTCGTAGGCATGGAGAAGGACTCAATCGGAACACCATCTTCGTGCAAGACGATCGGATGCGCCCCCACCTGATAAAGACAATCGAGGATCATAGGGAGCGTTCGGGGGGAGACGAAGACTCCCGGTGTGCTCTCCACCTCCTCTTCTGCTAACTTCTCCAAAGCGTGTTTGATCAGGGCGGCCGTCGACCGCTCATCGGGATTGAGCCGCTTCACCCTCTTCCCAACCAGGCGCACCTGCACCTGATCCTGCAACAGCAGGATGACCTCGACATCCCTCCTGAGGTCGTGCGACAGGAAGAAGGCGGCCCCTATCCCACGGCAGAGCACATCCAGCCTTCCCGCACTCCCGGGAAGATCGTTCAACGTAAACTCGGGTGTCACCGGTGCCTTATGGGCAAGGAACACGAATCGTCGCATCATGTTTCGAGTCTACCACAAGAGCGCCCCTTTTCCAATGGCTTTCAGGCCGTAGGATTGAGTGAGTTAGTGATTGAGTGATTGAGTGATTGAACCTCTTGAGCGAGTGATAACGAGTTCCCCGCGTCTCCGTGTCTCCCGCTCCCTGTGTCTCCCTTTCCCCTCCCGATCTCTCAATTCTTCAGCGTCCTCTGCGGTAAAATGCTTGAAAACATGGATTAAGCTTGAAGGCAGAAAGAAGCGCTGCCATAAGGATGTCCCCCTCAATGAGGACAGGCGATGGGTTGCTAGGTGATCGATTTCTCCTCTTCCCCGGTCGGAGTGTGTGGAGGATCACCAAGGAACAAGATAGGGTCAGATCATAAAGAGAATAAGGAGCCTGTATGCATCGCCTGCAGGGGATTAAGGCCAGAATAAAAGGGAGCATCCAGTGACCTATCGTAGCGTAGTTATTGCAGTCGTGCTGATTCTTCTGGGGGCGAGCACCTGTCTGGCCTTGGGGCCGTTTACTGGAACGTGGGAGTCAGAGATCAGCCTGTCCCCACAGCAGACAATGCCGTTCACGTCTTTCACCTCAACCCTTGACGTCTCCTTTCACATCGGTTTCTTGGAGGTATCAAGCTCTTCTGATTTCATCTCCAGTGGGTGGCTATGGCAAGAGTTCGGCCTCTGCGCCTCGTTGGGGTTCGTCTCCTTCGATGGAGTTCTCCTCTTCGAGCCTCAATCCGGGTCGTTCCTCTACACGCAGGGTGTCCTCACGCTTAACTTCTACCCGCTGACAATGAAGATTTACTCTGCAATGACCGGCCCGCTCACCTCCCATGGGTTGAACTATGGGTACGTCCTCGATATCTACGGAGAACTCTTGAACGGGTACGCATCGTTCGAGAGCGCGACGTTCCTCGGGGCCGACCTGAGTGGGATCACTTTCGTCCAAACCGCTTCCAATACCAGCTCAAACCTCCTCACAAAGACGTACCTCACCGATCCCACCAGCGACTCCGCTTGCCTCTGCTTCTCAGGGGAGGAGTTCACATTCAAGGCGGCGCTCTTCTCGTGCATCGACCTGACGAGCGTCACCACCTTCGCCAAGACCGGGTTCGAGAGCCAGGAGATCGAACTGTCGTTCATACACCTGTTCGGGCTTCCTCTCAACCTAACGCTTAACTACGTCTTCTCGCTCCAGACCGCGAGTCATACGTTCACTCCCTCCCTAGAGACAAACTACGGTTGTCTGAAGATCTACAGCGGTATCTTGGGAAGCGAAGGGGAGATTACGGGGATCGAGATCTACGGGGTTGCATTTCAAGCCTCCTTCGCTGGAACGACTTTCACCAGCATCTCCAACCTGAATACGACGGACTACGTCATCACCACGCCAGCGTACGGCTCGGTCATCGAGCTGGAGTCGGATGCCATAGATGGGGGTCACCTGTTCTACGCGCAAGAGTACTGGGAGATCATCTCGTTGGCAGTCGAGACTCCGGTCCTAGGGATGGGAGGAAGTTTCACCTTCTCGGTCTCCACCTTCTTTTCCACCTCCACGGGGCTGTTGTTCGACTGGGGGAAGAGCGAGATGGGAGTAACTCTGAACCTCGGGCAGGCCTTCTCCGCAACGAGCACGGTAATCATCGATACCACCGGGTTCTCCGAATGGAAGATCTCGATGACTGTATCCTGGTAGCAAGCAACCTCGTTATCACGAAGGCCTGCCTCGTTCCTTGTCTGTTTTTGGTCTGATTCCTACACTTGCTGTATGAACGGGACCCTTCTCATCGCGGCAGGGCTGGGGTGGAGCGTAACGATCTTAGGAGCCTTTGCAATCCTCTACGTGGTGAAACGGTGGCCCTTCTACGCTCGTGAGGACGGACGCGCCATCGGGGGACTGGCCCTCGTCCTCGGGATCCTCGTCGGCGGGGCCGTGATCATTCCCTCGATCGACCCTTTTCTCTTGCTTGGATCGGGGGTTATTATCCTCATCGGTCTTATCGACGATCGGATCGATCTCTCCCCGTGGCAGAAACTCGTAGGCCAGGGAATAGCCGCCGCACTGGCCACAGCGGGGCTCTCTTCCATCCAAGCCGTGTCTCTTGGCGTTCCCCTTCCCCTTGGAAGTGTTCAATGGATCGTCACCTTCCTGTGGATCCTCACCCTGATCAACGCGGCGAACCTGATCGATGGACTCGATGGTCTCCTGATCACGGTCTTGGCCCCACCGTTCGGCGCACTCGCCATCGTCGCTATCCTCGGGAAGAACGTCACGGGTGGAGCCCTATCGCTCGCGGCGCTGGGTGCCCTCTTGGGGTTCTATCCGCTCAACCGCCACCACGGACGGCTCCTCCTGGGGGACACCGGAGCCGAGTTCATCGGCTACCTCCTCGCCCTTCTCACACTCGCGATCTTCCAGCGCGGGGAAGGTGAATGGGCGGTCGTTCCGGCGCTTCTCATCGCTGCCGTCCCCTTAAGCGACACGACGTTCGCCGTCCTTCGCCGCCTGGTACACCACCGCTCGATCTTTCAAGGGGATAGAGAACACATCCACCACCGGCTGGCCGCGCACAGAGGAGAGAAGAAAGCGGTCACTACATTAGGGATCGTGAGCCTATTCACATCGGTTCTCGCGTTCCTTCTCTGGCAGTACGGGGCGTAGATATCTCCGTTGCCCCTCCCCCTCACGGTAGCGTAGAATACAGCGCTCAGCTAAAGAGAGGGAGGTTTCTTTGACGGAAAGAACAGAACGAATACTTATAACCGGGGCCGCTGGACAGATCGGCTCTGAGCTGACCCTGGCGCTGCGCGAGCGTTACGGTGCGCAGAACGTCATCGCGACCGGGCACCGAACCGAACCGAGCCCTGCTCTCCGGGACTCCGGCCCGTTTGAGACGATCGACGTCGTTGACAGGGAACAGATCGAACGGGTGGTCGACCGCCACAAGATCGATACCATCTACCACATGGCGGCGATCCTATCCGCGGTCGGCGAAGATAGGCCACAGCTCGCCTGGACCGTCAACACGGGCGGGTTGTACAACATCCTTGAGGTGGCGCGAGAACGCAAGTTAACACGTGTCTTTTTGCCAAGCTCGATCGCGGTCTTTGGACCGGAGACACCGCACGACCGTGCTCCGCAGGAGACGATCCTTCGCCCAAGAACGATCTACGGGGTGAGCAAGGTAGCCGGAGAGCTCCTGGGAAACTACTACGCCCATCGCTTCGGGTTGGACGTGCGTGGCCTGCGCTACCCCGGGATCATCTCCAGCGAAACCCCACCGGGTGGCGGGACGACCGACTACGCCGTGGAGATCTTCTACGAGGCGGTAAGGAACAAGCGCTACACGTGCTTCGTGCGGGAAGACACGGTCCTTCCAATGATGTACATGCCTGATTGCATCAAGGCGACGATCGACCTGATGGAGGCCGATCCCGCCCGCTTGGTCCATCACTGCGACTTCAACCTCGCCGGGATGAGCTTCTCCGCCGGTGAGCTCGCCACGGAGATCAAAAAGCATATCCCGGAGTTCATCTGTGACTATGCCCCGGACACCCGGCAAGAGATCGCTGACACATGGCCGCAGACTATCGACGATCGTGCTGCACGTGAGGAGTGGAGTTGGGAGCCTTTCTACGACCTCGCTTCGATGACCACGGAGATGATCTCACGCCTGGACAAACGTCAGCAGCAGGGAAACCTGTACTGATGAAAAGGGTTCTTTATCGTTTTTAGTGGGTAACTGAAAGTTAAGTTTGCCTGCGTTTTTGCTCTAAGGAAATCAGGAATTCAGGAAAAGAGCCAGAATTCTTGAGTTGGAAACAAGAAAGACACGCGTTTCCTCTGGCTTCATAGTGAACCACTATCTCATACCTCTTTCCTGGTCTCCTGGTCTCCTGGTTTCCTAAGAGATTAAAAGCAAAAACCCCTTCACCCATGGGGTGGAGGGGCAGCTTGCATACTATCTCAATCGCTTATACGAACATCAATCGGCCCTTCTCTGCGCCGTCACCACGACGGGGACCGAGCTTCAACACACGTGTATAGCCGCCAGGGCGATCTTTGAACCGTGGCCCGATCTCAGCGAAGAGCTTATCGACCGCTTCCTTGTCCCGTAAGCGGGAGAAGACGATCCTCCGCGCGTGCAGGTCTCCCCGCCGTGCCAGGGTGATCACTCGCTCTGCGTACCTCTGCCCGGCTTTGGCGCGTTCGAACGTCGTATCCACCTTCTCGTGAAGAATCAATCCCTTGGTGATGTTCGCCAAGACGCTCTGACGTCGGGTCTTCGTCATGCCGAGCTTATCGATGGTCCGTCTATGCCTCATCTCAACCTTCTCCTTCTTCCTTAAGCTGGTAGTCGAGCTCACGCAGCCGATCTTCCACCTTGTTCAAGGTTTTCGACCCAAAACCGTGGATATCGAGCAGTTCCTCGCGCGGTCGGGCAAGGAGCTCACCGAGTGTCGTGATCTCCGCCTCCTGCAGGAGGTTGCAGGCACGCTGGTCGAAGTTAAGTTTGTTCAATGGGACTCCCAGCAGGCTCTCTTCCGCGTCTTCTTCCTCGACAACAAGCCCGAACGGGTGCTCTGCGAACCCCTGGAACAGGTCGATGTGGCGTTGCAAGATCAGCGCCGCCTCGGAGAGCGCCTCCTCCGGTTTGATCGCTCCGGTCGTGGTCAGATCGAGGATCAGTCGTTCGTAACCGGTCTTCCCACCGACACGAGTCTCTTCGACCACGAAGTTAACCTGCCGCACAGGTGAGAAATCAGAATCGATCGGGATGATGGCTAAGGGGGAATCCTCGAGCCGGTTCATCTCCGCCGGCCGGTACCCGTATCCTGTTTCGACCTCCATCTCCGCTTCAAGGGCCCCTTTCTCGTTCAACGTCGCGATATGCAGGTCGGGGTTAATGACCTCCACCCCAGGCGGGAGCGCGATATCGGATGCAGTCACCTCACAGGGACCGCTCTTCTCAAGGGTGAGGCGCTTCAGTTCCTCGCCGTAGAGACGCAGTGAAAGCCCCTTCAGGTTGAGAATGATCTCGAGAACATCCTCCCTGACTCCCTCGATCGTATCGTACTCGTGGTACTTGCCGGAAAAGTTAACCCGCACCACCGCCGCCCCTGGGATCGAAGAGAGAAGGATCCGCCGCAGGCTGTTCCCCAATGTCATAGCGAACCCCCGTTCAAGCGGTTCGAGAACGATCCTTCCCTGCTGCTCGGACAGCTCCTCGACCTTGACTTGTTGCGGGAAGATCAGCTCATCCATCTTTAACCTCCTAGCGGGAGTAATACTCGACAATCAGATTCGCAGCGATACTGTACCCCGTCTCCTCCAGGTTGGGAAGCGCGATCGCTTGAAACTTCATCGCGTCGAGGTTCTTCTCCAGCCAGCGAGGAAGCTCGCGCCCCTTGTTCGTCTCAAGGATCGCCTTCAACCGAGCCCGTCTTCCTTCCTTCACCTCAACAGTGTCTCCTTCGCTCAGCAAGATGGATGGAATATTGCTCGGACGGCCGTTCAACTGGAAATGTCCGTGCGTAATGAACTGACGGGCCTGGTCACGCGAGGCGGCAAATCCAGCACGGTAGAGCACGTTATCGAATCGCCGTTCGAGGAGCGTCAACAGAGCGTCACCAGTGACTCCCTTCTGCCGCTTTGCCTGCATCACATAATTGCGGAACTGCCGCTCACGCACCCCGTAGATCCGACGCACCTTTTGCTTCTCACGCAGGTGAAGGAGGTACTGACTCCGCCTCGTACGGTGTTTCCTCGGACGTTCTCCAGGCGGAGAGCTACGCCGCGACATCGGACAGCTCTGCGTGTAGCACCGCTCCCCCTTCAGGAAGAGTTTCTCGCCTTCCCGGCGGCATTTCTTGCACTTAGGCCCTGTATCCCTTCCCATTATCGTCTCCCCTTGACGCTGCTATGGGAGATCGGGGTAACGTTGCGCACTTCTTCAACCCGAATCCCGGATCCTTTGATCGTCTGAACCACAGACTGGCGCCCCGATCCTGTGCCTTTTACCGCCACACTGACCGATCGAACCCCATAGTCCTTAAGCTCACGCACGAGAGACTCGGCCGCGATCTGAGCGGCATAAGGAGTCCCCTTCCGCGATCCCTTGTACCCCACAACACCCGGGCTCTTCCAGGTGATCGGATTATCGTTCATGTCCGTCACCGTGATGATGGTGTTGTTATAGGTGGCATGGATGTGAATCCGCGCTCGCTCTAGCTTAACATTCTTCGCCATCTTTACCTCTTCTTCCCTGCTTTAGCCGGTCGGGATCCCTTCCATGTGCGCGCGTTAGACCGTGTCCGTTGCCCACGAACCGGAAGCCGCCTCTTATGACGAACCCCACGATAGGCATTGATATCCTTCAACCGTTGGATGTTCGAGAAGACCCGACGACGCAGATCTCCCTCTACCTCGAACTGTTCCACCTCGCGTCGCAGGGCAGCAACCTCTTGCTCGGTCAGGTCCTTCCCGCGTATGTCCGGGGAGATCCCCGTCTTCTCGATAATCTCCACCGCTCGCGTTCGACCGATGCCGAAGATATAGGTCAATCCTATCTCTATCCTCTTGTCATTAGGTAGGTTGACCCCGGATATCCGTGCCATAGTACTCTCCCCCTAGCCTTGTCGCTGCTTGTGCTTGGGATTCTTACAGATGATCATCACCCGGCCATTGCGGCGAATCACCTTGCACTTAGCACACATCTTCTTTACAGAACTTCGAACTTTCATCGTAATCGAGCGTTTGTGACTAGCTCTCCCGGTAAACAATCCGCCCCTTTGTCAGGTCATACGGGGAGAACTCCACAATCACGCGGTCCCCCGTCAAGATACGGATGTAGTGCTTCCGGATCTTCCCAGAGATGTGACACAGAACGATATGCTCGTTAGGGAACTGCACCCGAAACATCGAACCCGGAAGGCTCTCTATCACCTCACCGCGTTGACGAATAACATCTGTGTCCTTGGAGCCGGGGTACGAAGACCTCCGTTTCTGCCCCTGTTTATCTGGTTTAGCCACTACGCTTCTCTTCACCTCCTCGTGTCAGAACCTCTGCCCCCGTCTCTGTTATAGCGACGGTGTGCTCAAAATGTGCTGATAGCCCCTCTGTCGCCGTCACCACGGTCCATCCGTTTTCGAGGACCCGGGTCGGATCAGGATCGACTTTCACCATCGGTTCAATCGCAAAGACCATGCCTGCACGCAATCGCGGGCCTTGCCCCGCTGGGCCATAGTTCAGGATCTGTGGATCCTCATGGAGATCCCTGCCGATCCCATGCCCAACATACTCCCGCACCACGTAAAAACCTTTACTCTCAACGTAGGAGCCGATCGCATGCGAGACGTCTGACAACCGATTTCCAATTGTAACCTGTCCAATCCCACGCCACAAGCTCTCCTGCGTCACCCGTAGCAGGTTCTTCGCCACAGGATCGACATCTCCCACCATAACGGTCGTCGCCATATCGCTGTAGAAACCATTGCGCACCAAGCCAATATCGATCGAGAGGATATCTCCATCACGCAAGTGTCGCCCCTTCGACGGGATCCCATGCACTACCTCAGCGTTAATCGAGGAACAGATCGTCGCTGGAAACCCTTTGTATCCCTTGAACGCCGGTCTTGCTCCGGCTTGGCGTATCAGATCCTCGGCAAGGGAATCCAATGACCCCGTGCTCGTCCCTGGGGTTGCCTCCTGGCAAATCGCGTGCAACGTCGCTGCCAGGATGCGGCCGTTCGCGCGCATTATCGCAATCTCGGCAGAGGTCTTCAAGCGGATCATGAAGAAAGATAGTCCATGATCGCTTCGAGCACCGCTTCCGTCGGCTGAGAGCCATCGACCTCCCGTAGCAATCCACGTGTGCTATAGAAATCGATCAACGGAGCCGTCGCCTGCATGTAAACATCATAACGGTTCTCGATCACTGCCTGTTGGTCGTCGTCGCGTTGGAATAACTCTCCCCCACAAGTATCGCACTGGGTTTTGTCCGCAGGTGGGTTGAAGAGAAGGTTATAGATCCTCCCACATTCTTTGCAGACTCGCCGTGAGGAGAGGCGCTCGATCACATCCTCCCGTGTCAGGGCGATATTGATCGCCGAATCGATGGAGGTAATCTCGGAGAGAGCTTCGGCCTGCGCCACCGTTCGCGGAAACCCATCGAGGATAAATCCATCGGTCTCGGCTATCCGGCCTCGGATCATATCGATGATCAACTGATCGGGGACGAGATCGCCACGGTCCATGTACCCCTTCGCCGCCCGGCCAAGTTCGGTCGAGCGAGCGACCTCATCACGAAGGATATCTCCGGTCGATAGGTGGACAAGGCCGCTCTTCTGAGCGATCAGTTTCGCCTGCGTACCTTTCCCCGCTCCTGGAGGACCGAGAAGGGTGATTCGTTTCAGCATTGTCACCGCCTCCGTCCAAGCAGCCCACCCGCTTTGGTGAGGCTCTCATAGTGACGCATCACAAGGTGCGCCTCGACCTGCATGATCGTGTCAAGTCCCACACCGACCACGATCAACAGCGAGGTTCCACCGATCAGGTACATTCCACTAAGCCCGCTCAGCCCCGCAAGGAGATACGGCAATACAGCAATCGCAGCAAGGAAGGTAGCACCCACCAATAGGATTCGATTCAGCACCCCGGAGATGTACTCGGCGGTCGGTCGCCCAGGTCGTACCCCAGGGATGAACCCCCCTGATTCGCGCACGTTCTTCGCCACATCCTCCGGATCGAAGACGATAGAACTGTAGAAATAGGTGAAGAAGAAGATGAGGATCACATAGGCTGTGATATAGATCGGGCTCCCGTTTTGGATGTAGGGTTGCATCCAACCAAGGGACGGGATCGCCTGGAAGAGGGTCATCGGCAATGTTAACAGGGCCATGGCAAAGATGATCGGGATCACCCCTCCCTGGTTGACCCGGATCGGAAGATGGGAGGTGTGCCCCCCGTAGACACGGCGACCAGAGGTCCTCTTGGCGTACTGAATGACAATCCTGCGCTGCCCTTGTTGGATCATGATCACCCCGGAGATCACCACCACAAACAACACGATCAACGCCGCTCCCCAGAACGGGCTCACCGTCCCGGTGGTGATATCGTTGTACGTCGTTTGCAGCTGCGCTGGGAACCGAGAGAGAATACCAATCATGATAATCATGCTGATCCCGTTTCCAATCCCGTTCTCCGTCATTCGTTCCCCGAGCCACATCAGGAAGATCGTCCCTGTCGTCAGGGTGATAATCGAAGTAATGTAGAACCAGATTCCTCCGCTTGAGAGACCCCAGTTCACGATCAGCATACTCATCGTCGTACCTTGAACGAAGGCCAAACCAAGGGCTGACCAGCGGGTGTAAGCGGTAATCTTCCGCCGTCCCTCACGCCCCTGCTGCTGCAGTTCCTTAAGTTTCGGGACGACAGAAGTGAGGAGACTGAAGATGATCGACGCGTTGATGTACGGGGTCACCCCGAGGGCAAAGAGAGAGAAGCGCTGAAGCGCCCCTCCGGTGAACATGTTCAGGAAGTCGAAGATTCCCCCACCCTGGCTGGCGAAAAAGTTCTTCAACGCCGCCGCTTCAACGCCGGGCACAGGGATGTGGGTCCCCAGGCGAAAGATGATGATCGCCCCCAACGTAAACAGGAGTCGCTTACGCAGCTCCGGGACGTGGAAGATGTTTGCGAACTTTTCCCACATCTTCACACCACCTCAGCCTTTCCGCCGGCCTGCTCGATCTTCTGCCGCGCTTCCCGGGTGTAGCGATCGGCGTGGACGATCAACGGTTTGGTCAACTCTCCACGGCCGAGGATCTTCAATCGTGAGACTCGCCCCTTAACCACCTTCAGCGCTCGCAGTTCATCCAGCGTCACCTCGGCCTGTGGCTCAAAGCGGCTCTCCAGTGTATCCAGGTTGATACAGGCGTACTCGACACGAGTAGGGTTGTGAAAACCACGCTTGGGAAAGCGCATCCAGATTGGGGTCTGCCCACCCTCAAAACCAGGGCGAACCCCGCCACCGCTACGGGAGTTCTGTCCTCCGTTCCCGCGGCCGCACTCATGCCCACCGCGCCCGGATCCATACCCACGCCCGATGCGCTTACGGCGGTGGACGCTCCCCTTGGTTGGACGAAGATCCTCAAGCCTCATCAGTAACCTCCTCGGTCGCACGGGTACGACCCCGCAATGCATCCACCTCTTCGCTCCTCCGCAGGTGGGCGAGCCCCTCAATCGTCGCTCGCGAAAGGGTCAGGGGGTTAGTCGTTCCCAGGGACTTCGTAAGGATATCCTTAATCCCGGCCAAGCGGCAGATCGCTCCCACCGTCACCCCCGCAATGATCCCTGTCCCAGGGTGGGCCGGCTTCAACAAGATCTTCCCCGCCTTGAATTTTCCGGTTATCTCATGCGGTAGGGTCCCATCAGTTAAATTGACCGTAATCATGTTCCTCTTAGCATCGCGGATCGCCTGTTGAATAGCACGTGGGATCTCGGTCGTGTTCCCCCGTCCCACCCCAACGCGTCCCTTGCCATCCCCGATCACGATCAGCACACGGAACTTCAGGTTTCGTCCACCTTTAGTGACCTTACTGACCCGCCTGATTTCGATAATTTCGTTCTCAAATTCATCAGTTTGACGACGCATGGCTCTCAAAACTTCAGCCCTCCCTTGCGACAGGCTTCCGCCAAAGCAGCAACGACCCCATGATAGCGGTATCCCCCCCGATCGAAGACCACCGCCTCAATGCCCTTTGCCCTCGCCCGCTCCGCTAGGAGTGTCCCTACTCTCGTAGCGGCAGGGATGTTGCACCCATTCACCTCTCCTCTGAGCTGAGAGTCCAGGGTCGACGCCGAAACCAACGTATGCCTGGCTTCATCATCGATCACCTGAACATAGATGTTGTGCAGGCTCTTGTTGACGCACAAGCGCAGCCGCTCCGGCGTCCCGTGAATCGTTTTGCGGAGCCGGCGGTGACGCTTGGCGCGTTCCGCCTCCCTACCAAACCTTGCCATCTTATTCACACTCCCTATCCGGCACCCGGACCACCGAGCTTCCCGGCCTTATGCAGAACCTGTTCATCCTTGTAGCGAATCCCTTTCCCACTGTAGACGTTCGGCTTGCGAAACGCCCGAATCTTGGCCGCCGCCTGACCAACCTGCTGTTTGTCGATTCCTCGCAGGATAATCTCGTTCGGGTTAGGGAGTTCGGCCTCGACCCCATCCGGAAGGGAGTACTCCATAGGATTGGAATAGCCGAGGTCGAGAATGAGGGTCGTACCCTGAAGACGCGCCCGGTACCCAAGTCCTTTCACTAGGAGCGACTTCTCCCACTTTTCCGAGACCCCGCGCACCATGTTCGCTAGAAGGCTCCGGTACAGTCCGTGGAAGGCGCGATACTGCTTCCCTTCCTGTCTACGGCTTACCGTAGCCATTCCCTCGCCGACCTCGATCGCAACCAGGTCAGGACGATAATCCTGCACCAAACGACCGTGCTTCCCCTCCACCGTAAACGTAGCCTGGGTCACATTAACCTTGACACCATCGGGAATCGTTACAGGAACCTTTCCAACCTTAGACATAGTGCATCACCTTAAAATACCTCGCAGAGAATCTCGCCACCGATTCCGCGTTCCATTGCATCGTGCCCAGCGAGAACACCCTGAGAGGTGGAGAGAATACAGATCCCCATCCCGCCTAATGGCCGCGGGATTCTATCCTTTCCCACGTAGATGCGGCGACCTGGCTTACTCACTAGTCTGATCGTCGTGATCGCCTGTTTCGCATGACTCCGTTCCCCTTGATACTTCAGCTTGAGCGAGAGATCAGGCTGCACGTCGTGAAGGATCACCTCGTAACCCTTGATATACCCCTCTGCCTCAAGGATACGAGCGATTGCCTCTTTCATTTTCGAGTGCGGCATCGACACATCGGGATGGAATTTTCCGCTCGCATTGCGGATCCGAGTCAACATATCGGCGACCGGGTGCGCTATCATCATCTCTTTCTCCCTTTACCAGCTTGACTTCTTGACGCCAGGGATCTCTCCCTTGTGCGCGAGCTTGCGGAAGCAAAGGCGACAAAGCCCGAAATCACGGATGTACGCATGCGGTCGTCCACACAGGTTGCACCGGTTGTAAGCCCTAGTCGAATACTTTGGCTCCCTGTTGCTCTTTATTATCAATGCTTTCTTCGCCATAAACGCCCCCTAATCCTTGAACGGAAGGCCCAATCCCTTCAACAGAGAGTACCCTTCCTTATCGGTCTGCGCCGTGGTGACGATCGTGATATCCATCCCTTGTGTCGCCGTGACCTCCTTATAGGAGATCTCCGGGAAAGCTAACTGCTCACTCAACCCGAGAGTGTAGTTCCCCCGCCCATCGAACGAGGAAGCCGACAGACCGCGGAAGTCACGGATCCCGGGGAGGACCGCGTTGAACAGCTTGTTCAGAAACTCGTAGGCACGGTCACGGCGGAGCGTCACCTTGCACCCTATCGGATCCCCTTCCGTGAGGTGGAAATCGGAGATCGACTTCTTAGCCTTGGTCACGACTGGCTTCTGTCCGGTGATCTTCGCCAGGTTCTTCACCGCCCCTTCGAGCACCTTCGGGTTATCCTTATCGGAGACACCCATGTTGATGGCAATCTTCTCCAGGCGAGGAACCTCCATCACATTCGAAAGATTCAACTCCTTCATCAACTGAGGAGCTATTTCTGTCTCAAACTTCTCACGTAGCATCTTACCTGAATATCTCCCCGCACTGCTTGCAACGACGCATCTTCTCGCCATCCACCACCGCGAAACCGACCCGTGTCGGAACCCCGCACTCCGGGCAAATCGGGAGGACATTAGAGATATGAATCGTCCCTTCGCGCTTGATGATCCCTGGCTCACGCAGGGTCTGTGTCGCCCGCTGGTGCTTGGTAATCATATGCACGTTCTCCACGATGATCCGCTCCCGTTCAGGGTAGACGACCATCACCTTCCCCGTTTTACCGCGATCGTTTCCGGAGATGACCTTGACGCGATCCCCTTTGCGAACCTTTCTCATCGCCTAATTCCTCCTAAAGAACCTCAGGGGCAAGGGAGATGATACGCATCATCTTCTTGTCGCGTAGTTCTCGGGCCACCGGACCGAAGACCCGGGTTCCCACCGGCTCCCCTTGTGGGTTGATGAGGACAATCGCATTATCATCGAATCGGATGTGAGTCCCATCCTTCCGTCGATACGCGCTGCGCGTCCGGACTATAACCCCTTTTACGAGCTGTCCCTTCTCGATATCGCTCGTCGGGAGGCGCTTACGGACCGATCCGACAACAATATCTCCGATCTCACCCCATCGCCGGTTCGAGGGCCCCAGGACGTTGATGCAACGCACCAGCTTCGCCCCGGAGTTATCCGCTACCCTCAACATCGTCTGCATCTGGATCACGACTAACCCTCCGCTTTCTCTATAATCTCGACCAATCGCCACCGCTTCAGTCGGCTGTAAGGACGGGTCTCTTCGATCTTCACCAGGTCGCCCATCCCCGCCACTCCGGCGGGATCGTGCGCGTAGAACTTGAAGTGTCGCTTGACGCTCTTCCGGTAACGACGGTGGAAACGCCGCTCCTCGACGCGGACCACGATGGTATGCATCATGCGGTCACTAACGACGTTGCCAATCTTAACCTTCTTCATCTCTTTGCCTCCCGCTCTTTCGCACGCGTGATAGTCATCACCCGTGCGATATCCCGGCGGGTCTTCTCAAGCTCGGCCGTATTATCCAGTTCTGCACTCGCTAACTGAAAGCGCAGGTTGAACAGCTTCCGCTTGAACTCCCGTTCCTTCTGATCGAGTTCCTCTATCGTCAATTCACGCAATGCTTCGGCCTTCATGCCTCTCCTCCCAGGACGATCTTGCGCTTCAGTCGAGTAGGAATAGGGAGCTTATGACTGACTAGCTCGTGCACGCGTTTGGCCTCTGCCTCGCCAATCCCCGCTACTTCGAACAGGATAGTCCCCGGCTTAACCACGACAACCCAGTGATCGACCGGTCCTTTACCTTTCCCCATCCTCGCTTCCGCAGGGTGCTTGGTGACCGCTTTGTCAGGAAAAACACGAATCCAGATCTTGGAATCGCGGTGCGTCTTGCGAGCGATGGTCGTCCGGCAAGCCTCGATCTGCCGCGCGGTGATCCACGCCGGTGCCAGGGCCTGAATCCCGTACTCTCCGAACGCGATCTCCTGCCCACGGGTTGCCTTCCCCTTCATCCGTCCACGATGAAACTTTCGATACTTCGTCCTCTTCGGAAACAGAAGCGCCATATTACTCCACCCCGCCCCGTTGTGCCTTCCCAGGGGTATTTTCCCCTCGGAAGACCCACGCCTTCACCCCGATGTTCCCGTACTTCGTCCTCGCCTCGGTGAACCCGTAGTCGATATCCGCACGGATCGTCTGTAGGGGAACGCGCCCTTCCATCATAGTGATCGAACGGGCAATCTCCACACCGCCCAATCGTCCGCTGACCTTGATCTTAACCCCTTCGCCACCGGCACCGATCACCCGTCGGATAACTTCCTTCATTGCACGGGCGGGAGCGATACGTCCCTCGATCTGCATCGCCACATCTTGGGAGACGAGAGCCGCCTCCAGATCAGGTCGCTCAATCTCTTTGATCGAGATCTTCACGCTTCGGCCTGTGAGACCTTCCAGAGCATCCTGCAGCTTCTGGATCTCGCTCCCCCCACGACCGATGATGATTCCCGGCCGCGCCGAACGGATGATGATCGACACGCGCTCCTCTTTGGATCGCTCGATATTCACCTCGGCAACAGCAGCACGACGGTATCGTTCGCCGATCAGATCGCGAATCCTCTTATCCTCGGCTATGTACTCCGGAGCCAGTTTGGGATTGTACCAGTTGGAGATCCACTTGCGCGTTACCCCTACCCTAAATCCAATCGGATGGACCTTCTGCCCCATCATGCACTCCTTTTCTCGCCCACGACGATCGTGATATGGCTCGTCGGTCGGCGAATGATATCGGCACGCCCCATCGCCCGCGGCTTCAACCGGCGCAGTGATCGGCCCATGTCGACGGTTGCCCGCACGACGAACAACTTATCGACATCGATGTCGTAGTTGTTCTCCGCATTGGCGATCGCCGATTCCAACGTCTTCCGGATCGGTCGCGCCGCCTTCTTGCTCGACAGGGAGACAATCTTAAGCGCTTCACTGACACTCTTCCCACGAATGACGTCGATCACCAATCGCGCCTTACGCGAAGAGAGGCGAATACCTCTCGTAATTGCACGTGCTTCCATCATATCTCCCTTAGGTCAGGCCTGGCGCCCGCTTCTTCTTCGTTCCACCATGGCTGCGGAAGGTTCGCGTCGGGGCAAACTCACCTAGCTTATGCCCGACCATGTTCTCCACGATGTAAACGGGCACGTGTACCTTCCCATTGTGAACCTTGATCGTCAGCCCGACCATCTCCGGGGTGACCATCGAGGCTCGCGACCACGTCTTAATCTCCGTCAATTCTCCCCGTTTCGCTCTCCGGACCTTCTTAGCAAGGCTCTCCAGCACATACGGTCCCTTCTTCATCGACCTCGGCATTTATTATCGTCTCCCCTTGCCAGCGCGGCGCACGATCAGGGCGCTCGACCGCTTGCTCTTCTTCCGCGTACGGCCACCCTTCGCCAGCTTACCAGTCGGCGAAACCTGAGGGCGTCCAACACGGGCCCGCCCTTCCCCTCCTCCGTGTGGGTGATCGACCGGGTTCATCGCTACCCCGCGCACGTGCGGTTTCCGCCCCATGTGCCTGATACGACCCGCCTTGCCGGATTTTACGTTCTTATGGTCGGGGTTCCCGACCTCACCGATCGTGGCCCGACACTCCACATTGAAGATACGAACCTCACCCGATGGCATTCGGATATGCGCCTGCTTCCCCTCCTTGCCGATCAACTTCGCTGAGGTCCCAGCCGAGCGGGCCACCTGCCCACCCCGTCCCGGGGATAATTCGAGGTTATGAATCACCGCCCCAAGAGGGATACGGCGTAGGGGAAGAGCATTTCCGACACGGATCTCCGCCTTCTCCCCCGCCTCAACCTGACTCCCTATTTCGAGGGAGACCGGAGCGATAATATACCGCTTCGCCCCGTCTGCGTAGTGAAGAAGGGTGATCCATGACGATCGGTTCGGGTCGTACTCCCGCGAGACGACGCGCGCCGGAATTCCATCTTTGTCACGAGCGAAATCTATGATGCGGTAGTGGCGCTTGTGCCCCCCGCCACGGAAACGCACGGTGATCTTCCCGCGGTGGTTCCGCCCTCCCTTCCTGGGCAACGGGCGCAGTAGACTCTTCTCGGGCGCGGCCGCGGTCAGCTCGCTAAAATCGGGAAGCTCGGCATGGCGACGTCCCGGTGATGTCGGTTTAAATCTCTTCAAAGCCATACTTTGCCTACCCTCCCATTATGTCGATCCGATTCCCAGGGACCAGCTTCACGATCGCTTTGCGCCACCGCGACGTTCGCCCATGCAGCTGATTCAACCGCTCTCGGCGAGGCTTTCCCTTCCTATTCGCGGTCCACACCTTCTCCACCTTCACCTTGAACAGCTCCTCGACCGCCTTGCGGATCTGAATCTTGTTCGCGCCGAGCGCCACGCGGAAGGAATACTTGCCCTCCTCCATCTTTGCCCATGTCTCCTCGGTCAGAATCGGTGCGAGGATCACATCCTCCGCATGAACCAGCTTTGCCATGGCTAAAACCTCTCCTTCAACTCATCGAGCGCCTCGTTGGTCAATACCAACCCCTCGTGACGCAGGATGTCGTACACATTGATTCCCGCACAGGCGAGACACTTCACCCCTGGGAGATTGGAGAAGGACTTCTTGACAGCACGATTATACTCACCCGCACCGACCACGACCAGGGTAGTTCCAGTCATCCCCAACCGTGTGATAAGAGAGACGGCATCCTTCGTCTTCGGCGTTTCGAACCCTATATGATCGACAAGAGCGATCTTCTCGTCCTTCGCCCGATCGGAGAGGGCCGAGGAGAGCGCTTTTTTGAGCATTTTCTTTGTCAGTTTGATGTTATAGGAGCGCGGCTTCGGCCCAAAGACCGTTCCGCCACCGACCCATATAGGTGAACGACGCGACCCAGCACGGGCCCGTCCGGTCCCCTTCTGTCGCCACGGCTTGCGCCCCCCACCGCGGACTTCCCCGCGAGTTTTGGTCGAACTCGTTCCCTGGCGGCGATTGAGACGCTGCATCCGCACCGTGCGGTACAAGAGATCCTTGTTGATCTCCGCCCCAAATACCTCTTCCTCCAACGCGATGACCTGAGGGTCAGCTCCCCCTTCAAACGCATACTGTTTCGCTTCAACCATTGTGTTTCCTCAGCTGTAACAGCGTCCCCCGCGCCCCTGGGGTCGCCCCCTTTAGGACCAACAGGTTCTTCTCCGGATCGACTCGCAGGATCCTGAGCCCTCTGATCGTAACGCGACGGTTCCCGGTCTGGCCAGGGAGTTTCTTCCCCTTTACCACGCGCCCCGGTTTCACACAATTTCCGACCGACCCCGGACGACGATGGAAGTGCGAGCCATGCGTTGCCGGCCCACCAGCGAAGTCCCAGCGCTTAACCACTCCCTGAAACCCCAATCCGCGCGATTTCCCCGTCACATCAACCTTATCCCCTTCGGAGAAGATCTCGACGCCAAGCCGATCCCCCACCGTATACTCGGAGGGATTCTCGATGCGCACCTCAAACAGGTGGCGGTGTGGTGCGACGCCAGCCTTCTTGTAGTGTCCCTGGAGAGGACGAGTCACCTTGCGCTCCGCAACCTCATCATAAGCGAGTTGGAGTGCGTTATACCCATCCGTCTCCACCGTCTTCACCTGCACCACGGTGCACGGTTGCGTCTCTATCACCGTTGTCCCGACGGCAGAGCCTTCGACAAACAACTGGGTCATTCCTATCTTTCGCGCTAAGATTCCTAGAGCCATCCGCCCGAACCTCCGTATTTACAGCTTGATCTCGATATCGATCCCCGTGGGGAGCTCAATGTCCATCAGGGCATTGATCGTCTCTGAAGTCGGTTCCTTGATATCGATCAGCCGCGTATGGAGACGCCGTTCAAAGTGCTCCATAGACCGCTTGTCAATATGGGGAGAACGCAGGACCGTGTAGATCCGCCTCTCCGTTGGAAGAGGGATGGGCCCCGAGATCTTGGCCCGAGTCTCCTTAGCCGAGTCCACAATCTTCTTAACCGAACTATCGACCAGTTCATGATCGTAGCCCCGCAACTTGATTCTGATCTTCTCTCTTGCCATGGCTAATAACCTCTGCTTCTGATGATCTTCTCTCTCAACCCTTCCGGCACCACATCGTAACGCGCCACCTGCAACGTGTAGGTACCCCGACCTTGGGTCAACGACCGCAGACGTGTAGCATAACCAAACGCCTCCCCCAATGGGACAGAGACAAAGGCAATCTGCACCGTTTCCCGCGACTGCAGCTCTCGAATCTCTCCACGTCGACGCGCCAAGTCCTCCAGCACCTCTCCTAGGTACTCCCCAGGAACGATGACTTCTCCTTCCATGATCGGTTCGAGAAGGTCGAAATTCCCGTTGCTATATGCCTTATGAAGTGCAGTACCTGCAGCCGCACGAAAGGCCAGCGCGGATGAATCCGCTGGATGAAAAGACCCACCGGTCAAGGTGGCTCCAGTATCGACCAAAGGATAACCGGCAAGGGGGCCATTTGTCAACGTCTCCCGCAATCCATCCTCAACCACGGCGCGGTACTCACGCGGGAGATCGCCTTCCTTGGTCACATCTTTAAATTGGAACCCACTTCCACGCGGGAGGGGCTCGAAGCGGATGATCACGTGGGCGTATTGCCCCCGCCCTCCCACCTGCGCGGTGAACTCCTCCTCTACCTCGATCGCCTCATGGAGCGTTTCCAGGTAGGCAACCTGAGGTTTCCCCACATGGGCGATGATCCCGAACTCCTCACGCAACCGGCGCACAAGGACCTCAAGGTGGAGTTCTCCCATCCCCGAGACAATAGTTTGGTTCGTCGCCTCATCGAAACGCACATGAAAGGTCGGATCCTCAGTGGCGAGCTTCTCCAACCCCTCACTAAGAGCTCCTTGTTCAGCCTCGGTGCGCGGCTCGACCGCAATGAAGACCACAGGCTCCGGAAACTCAATCTTCTCTAAGAGGATCGGGGAAGACTTGGCGCAGAGCGTATCCCCTGTAGAGATCGTCGTCGAGCCGACCAACGCCACAATATCTCCCGCTTCCATCGCTTCGAGTGGCGTGCGCTGATTGGCATGCATGCGAAAGATCTTCGTAACACGAAGGCCCTTCCCAGTCGACATATTGAACGCGTGCCCTCCCACCTTCACCCGCCCCGAATAGACACGAACAAAGACCACTCGCCCGGCATAGCGATCGGTAACGATCTTGAACGCCAACGCCGAAAACGGTTCCGTCGCGCGTGCCTCCCGCACCTCGTCACTCACCACATCGTGCACCGGCGGAACATCAACCGGCGAAGGGAGGTACCGTACTACCGCGTCGAGAAGGGGTTGAACTCCCTCGTTCTGGAAGGCTGCGCCTCCGAGTACAGGGACGAAGCCGTGTTCGATGCACCCACGGCGAAGTCCCGTATGGAACGCAGACTCTGCTACCTCTTCCCCTGCAAGGTAGGACTCCATCACTCGATCATCGCTCTCGGCGACCCGTTCGAGAGCCATCTCGCGGTAGTGTTCGACCTCGTCGTGCATCGCATCGGGAACGGAAAGGGACTCATAGCGCTCTCCCTTGCTCTCCTTATTCCAGACAATCAACCGGCGATGAAAGAGGTCGATCATCCCGAGCAGGTGCCGATCCTCATCGCGGTAGGGAAGCTGTAGTGGAACGACAACGACTCCCAGCCGTTCTTCGATCATCTTTAAGGTCTTCGTAAAGCTCGACTCCACCCGGTCAAGCTTGTTCACAAGCGCAAGGCGCGGGATGTGGTACCGGTCAGCCTGCCGCCAGACGGTCTCCGACTGGGACTCAACCATCTCCACCCCAGAAAAGATGACGACTCCGCCGTCAAGTATCCGTAACGCTCGCTCTACCTCGGCGGTGAAATCGACGTGCCCCGGGGTGTCGATGATGTTGATCCGGTGATCGGACCAAGAACAGGTTGTCGCCGCCGAGGTGATGGTGATCCCCCGCTCCCGTTCCTGATCCATCCAGTCCATCTCGGTATCCCCTTCATGCACCTCACCCATCTTGTGGGTACGGCCGGTGTAGTAGAGGATCCGCTCCGTGGTCGTCGTCTTCCCGGCATCGATGTGGGCCATGATACCGATGTTACGAACTTTCTCTATCGCCACGGGGTCATCGCTGGACATCGAGAGACCTTCTTAATACTTATAAAATCTATAAAATAATGAAATCCTTTAGAATCGGCTACTTACGCAATAAAGTTGCATGATGTTCAACCAATTTCGTTTTGGCCTGAAGGTCAAAACCGGGCTTTCATTATTCACCTCACCTCAACCCTCTCCTGCAAGGAGAGGGAACATAAAGAAACCTCGCGACAAAACCACAGGGGATCTCAAGTTGAAGGAAGCTACCAGCGATAGTGCGCGAAGGCGCGGTTCGCCTCGGCCATACGGTGAACATCGAGACGCTTGTTATAGGCCTTCCCTTCCTTGCGTGCCGCATCCATGATCTCCGCGGCGAGACGTCCGCCCATCGTATGCCCACTCCGTTCACGAGCGGCTCGAACAATCCAGCGCAGGGCAAGGGAGATCTGGCGATCTTGTGGAACCTCGTACGGTACCTGGTAGTTCGCACCACCGACACGGCGAGTGCGGACCTCCAGTCGAGGGGAGCAATTAGTGATCGCGGCGTTGAAGACTTCGAGGGCGGGAGCATCGCTCCGCTCATTGACCCGATCGAACGCCGCGTAGACACTCCGCTCTGCGGTCGACTTCTTCCCCTCCTGCATCACGTAGTTGATCAGCTTAGCAAGGAGCTTGCTGTTGTGCTTGATATCTGGTTTTACATCACGACCTGGCATCTGCATCCCGTCCTCCTAGCTCTCCTTCTTTGCCCCATATTTCGAGCGCCCTTGGCGTCGCCCCTCGACCCCTTCCGCGTCCAAGGGACCTCGAACGATGTGATAACGGACACCAGGAAGGTCCTTAACGCGCCCACCACGCACCATCACCATCGAGTGCTCCTGAAGGTTATGTCCTTCCCCACCGATGTACGCAGTAACCTCTTTCTCATTGCTCAGGCGCACACGGGCCACCTTACGCAACGCCGAGTTTGGCTTCTTCGGGGTACGGGTATAGACGCGCGTACAAACTCCGCGCTTCAGTGGGCAAGAACCGAGCGCCGGAGCCTTGCTCTTCTTCGCCTTTGGTTTGCGCCCCATTCGAATCAGTTGGTTAATCGTCGGCATAATCACTCTCCAAATTGTAGCAAATTATAGAACGGTCCTTAGAACCTTTCAACTCCCTTCTGCAACCTGGTCCGGCTCTACCCCTCCCTCCGGTGTTTCTACGGGGATCTCGCGAGGAAATCCGGTCCCCGCAGGGATCCTTTTCCCAACAATGACACTCGGCTTCAGTCCGTTCAGCTCATCGACTTCCCCGCGCAGGGCCGCCTCAGAGAGGACTTTCGTCGTCCGCTGGAAGGATGCTGCGGAGAGCCACCCCTTCGTCTGCAGCGCCGCCTTGGAGATACGAAGGAGCTCGCGTTCACCAACCGGAAGGCGTTTCTCGACAAGAGAAACCTCCACAGTCTCCTCCCCCTGCAGGATGCGGAGCGTAGTTAGACCGGCTCGTCGTGCTGCGGTCAGAATTCCTGCAGTGAGAACATCTCCTCCCGAAGCGATCAGGTGCCCCTTGGAGACGAGATCCTCGGCGAGCGTCTCCCCAATCGCTGCCCTGCAAACCCTCTCCGCTTCCTGGTTCCAGAGGGAGAGCGCCCGTACCTCTTTCTGAAACTCCTCCAGCATCACCAGGTCGCTCAATAAGAAGCGCGAATCCCCTTGGCTCACGATCCGGACGTTGTTCAAAATCTGCCGGATGATCACCTCGAGGTGTTTATCGTTGATATCTACCCCTTGGACCCTATAGACCTTGTGAATCTCCGTCAGTAGGTACTCACGCGCATTCTGGACGCCGGCCATGTCGAGAAGTATGTGAGGAGCGACGACACCTTTCGAGAGGAGTTCTCCCTTCTTCACCTTGTCCCCTACGCGCACCAATGCCATCTGATCGATCTCCACTTCGCCCTTTGGACGGACGGAGAGATCGACAGTCTCTCCACTCTTTTTTACCTTCTCAACCTTTACAACTCCAGTATGGTTACACTCCAACCGAACCAGTTTTCCCCCCTCACGCACCTTCTCACCGTCCCCTTGAAGGGGCGAGATATCCCGGGTCAATGGGAAGTGCACAGCACGCCCTTCAGGGTTGTAGACGACGATCCGATCCGCAAGCAGCATCACGGTTCCTGGCGCCTCAGCCGCGATAAATATTGGCTTTGAGCGTGATGTAAGCTGGGTTCCTCCCACGACTGCCACCCCCGGCTCGATCATCATGCGGGCCCCATATGGGATCTCATACTCCTTGACCGTCCCGTCCTCCGTAACTATTTGGAAGATCCTCTTTCTCTCCTCGGAGAGGCGTACCGTCCCTTTCCCATCTGCCACAAACGGTTCGATGTTGAACCGCTCGGTGAGCGCGTCCCCTGTATCGATCACATCCCCGTCGTTAACCCGGGGGAGAGCGCCCGGGGGAAGGCGGTAGGCTCGATCCCCGCCGGCCGTATCGATTACCAGCATCTCCTTGCGCTCATCCCTGTTCAGGATATAGACCTCACCCTCACACGGGCTCTTCGAATCGATCAGGCTGAGGGCGTCCATCTCCTCCCCTTCCTCCACCCGCACCAGGACAGTGGGAATGGTCATTACGAACGGATCGCCAACGATATCGACCCTATCACGCCCTGTTTCGAGGGAGGTTACCGCAGAAATGTACCCATCCAACGGGGAGATCCCCGCCTGAGCGCTCTTCAGCGCCTTGCGAGCCTCAAATAGCTCCTCGGCCCGCGGGAGTCCCTGTGTGATATCCTCTCCCGCCACTCCTCCGGTGTGGAAGGTCCGCATCGTAAGCTGGGTCCCTGGTTCGCCAACCGATTGTGCCGCAATCACCCCGATCGCCGTCCCCAACTCCACCGGCCGGTGATTGCTCATGTCGTAACCATAGCAGAGTTGACAGACACCACTGACCGTCTCACAGGTCATGGGGGAGCGGATCACGATCTGTGGCCGCACCTTGATCGTGGAGACTTTTGCGCCACGCAATGCTTCGATCAGACGCGGGGTGACAAACTCATCCGCGCGCAGGATGACCCGGCCGGTCGCCGGATCGGAAACGTCTTCTACGCTCTTCGTTCCCACGAGGTGAGCCTCATCCTTGACCGAGAGGTCGACCTCCAAGTGGCCGATGTGTTCGGCGAGAGGGCGTGAGATCCATCCATCCGCCTCCACCAACACCTCGCCGGTCGCCGGATCGATGATCGGGCGTGCCGCTACCCTCCCGTAGATCCGTTCCTCGATCGATTCCATAACCTCATGTTTACTGAACCGCAATGGGTCGATCTCCACCCCCTGAGTCGTCCCACAGTCGATCTCGTGGACGATCGTATCCGAGGAGGCGTCGACCAGTCGGCGGGTCAGATACCCGGAGTCGGCTGTCTTCAACGCGGTATCGGCAGCCCCTTTCCGCCCCCCGTGCGTGGAGATGAAGTACTCCATCATGTCCAACCCCTCGCGGAAGTTGGAGATGACCGGCATCTCGATGATCTCCCCCGACGGCGCAGCCATGGGCCCGCGCATTCCGCAGAGCTGCTTCACCTGGTCCGGCCCGCCGCGCGCGCCGGATGTCACAATCCCGTATACAGAGTTGTACTTGTGCTGGCGCAGGTTCTCCATCGTCGCGTCCTCCACATCGTCGACCGTTCTGCGCCATATCTTGATCACCGCTTGGGATCGTTCCTGCTCCGTAGCCAATCCCATGCTGTGCATCTTGTTGATTCGTCGAACCGCGGCATAGGAACTCTTGACGATTTCTTCCTTTTCCTGTGGAATGAGGCAGTCCTTGAGGGAGATCGTCAACCCGGCGAGTGTCGCATACTTGAACCCCAAGGCTTTCAGATCGTCGAGCACCTCCGCCGTCCTCTCCCACCCAAAGCGGTGGTAAGACTCCATAACAATCCGCTTGATGGCGCGACGATCCATCACTTGGTTGTAGTCGCGAGTCTCTTTTGGGAAGACCAGGTTCAGCTCCGCACGACCGAGGGTGGTATCGATCAACTCCCCATCGATTCGGATCTTCACTGGACTATGAAGATCGAGGTATCCTTCCTCGCAGGCCTTGCGCGCCTCCACGATATCACGAAAAGCCTTCCCCGCACCCTTCGCGTCGGAATCAAGGAGGGTGAGGTAGTAGTATGCGAAGACCGGGTCCTGGGAGGGTAGGGTAAGCGGCTCCCCGTTCGACGGGGAGATGATGTTCCTCGGAGCAGCCATCAGCTCACGTGCCTCCGCGATCGATTCCGGGGATAGGGGAAGATGAACTGCCATCTGATCCCCGTCGAAATCAGCATTGTACGGGGTGCAGGCCAGCGGGTGGAGGTGAATCGCATCACCGTCCACGAGAACCGGCTCGAAGGCCTGCATCGAGAGGCGGTGCAGGGTCGGCGCCCGATTCAGCAGGACAGGGTGATCCTTGATCAATTTCTCCAGGATATCCCACACCTCGGGCATCCCACCACGCAACGCCTTGTTCTTGATCTCGTCAAAATCGGAGAAAGTAGTTGATTCGAGGTAATGCAGGATGAATGGCTTGAAGAGCTCGAGGGCCATCTTCTTTGGGATGCCGCACTGGGAGAGCTTCAGTTTCGGATCGACCACAATCACGGCCCGCGCAGAGTAGTCGACGCGACGACCGAGGAGGTTTCGCCGCAAACGCCCGTGCTTCCCGTGAATTCGCTCCGAGAGCGACTTGAGGGGACGGTTGTCGCGCCCACGGATCGGGCTATCCTTCTTCTCGTTGTGAATCAAGGCATCGACCGCTTCCTGCAACATCCGGCGTTCGTTGCGCAGGATGACCTCTGGAGCCCCCATATCGATCAGCTTCTTCAGGCGGTTGTTCCGGTTGATGATCCGACGGTAGAGGTCGTTCAAATCGGTGGTGGCGAATTTTCCCCCCTCGAGCTGAATCATCGGACGAAGGGCCGGTGGGAGGACTGGGATCACATCAAGGATCATATCCCGCGGATCGTTTCCAGAGGTTCGCAATTGATCGACCACTTCCAGGCGTTTGATCAACCGCCGGCGGTTCCCCATCGCGGTCTCATGTTCCAATTTCATTGTCAGATCCTGGTGAAGTATGTCGAAGTCGAGAGCCCCGAGCAATCCCTTGATTCCGGCCGCGCCGGTCGATGCGGAGAAACCGTCCGCATAGATCCGCTCATAAGCACGCTTCTCAAAGTAAGTTATTCGATCCCCAAGGTGCAAAGGACACGCAGGATCCTTTATCCGAGTCACAAGGAAGGCCAGGCTATCCAGGATATCGTGGTCGAGGGGTTCCGATTTGACGTCCTCACCATACCGATCGACGAGCATGTCGATCGCCGTCTTGGAGCAGAGCTCGCCAACAGGGCGCTCGGCGATCCGATCCCCCTCTTCCACCTCGTCTCCATCCTCCACGCTCAGATCAACAGGTCCCACGATCGGGTATTCCTGCGAACCGATCACCACCGAGCGGATTTTCTCACCGTTGGTCAGGCGCCGCTCCTCAATCGTCACCCGCCCCCCTTCTGTCGCGAGGACCTCTGGGGCGTCGTCTACGTAGTACGCTTGCTCGACCGAAAAGGAGAAAGCCCCACTCAAGATATCGACCTCGGAAGAGTAGAGGGTCTCCTCCGGGCGAACCTCTTTACAGTCCGAGGAGGTGACGAAATAGAGCACCTGTTCGACCGGCTCGGTCTCGTAGTACGTGATCCGCTGCAATTCGCGCTTCTTCATCCCCAAAAGCCGCGCGAGGAGGCTCGACACTCCCTTGAGATACCAGAAATGAACGACCGGGCTCGCCAGGGAGATATGCCCCATGTTCACCCGGCGCACCGAAGAATCCGTCACCTGGACGTGACACTTCTCACACGTGATCCCTTCGTACTTCTTTCCCTTGTACTTCCCGCAGGCACACTCGTAGTTGTTCTCCGGCCCGAAGATCTCCTCTGCATAGAGGCCACCCCGTTCGGCGCGGTGAGTTCGATAGTTGATCGTCTCCGACTCAGTAATCTCCCCATGCGACCAACTTATCATCGTCGATGGAGATGCAAGCTGGAGCTTCACCCGTTTGATGTCATCGCCAGAAATCAATAGGCTCACCTCTCAATAAAATCCGTGCCCAAGAACCGTTCGGTCGCCTTCTGTACAAAAAAAGATCCCGTAGTCTGCAGGACCCTTCGCTCTACCGCCCACAATAGACAAGACTGCAAGCGTTTACTCCTCTACCTTCGAGGAGGCCGTTGTCTTGCTGTTATTGCCCTTCTTTGCGTAATCGGTCGAGTAGTACCCGTTTCCTTTATAGATAACGCCGATACGGGGAAGAAGACGCTTGGTCTTCTCGCTCTTACACTCCGGACACTTAATGGGAGTGCTATCCCCATTCTGCACCAACACCTTGAACACGTCCCCACACACCTCGCATTGATAACGATAAAAAGGCATACCCACCCCTTTTCCCTTCTTGGGGTCTTTCGATTTTGCATTAAGCTCTATTCTTCTTCGTTCCCCATCCGCAATCGACGAATCGGGCTCAAAAAAGAGAGTATACCAGAGAGGGAGTATTTTTCAAGGAAGAGGGACCTTATTTTTACGTAAAGGGGACGAGATATCACAGGCAAAGCAGTGTTGCTCAATCTCAGCGATAGAAGAGAACGGTAGAATCTTTAAGATGGAGGTCTCATTCTCCTTCTCGAATCGGTATTTAACCGGCACACTCCTCATATTGGCGGCATCACTGTAAGTCACCGTAATGCGTGCGGCAAGAGCGATGATCTCCTCCACTTGAACGGGTGATTTTCTTTCCCAGTCGGTTCGCACCAGCGCCAGCGGCCCCTGGTGGGTAGGAATGTAGACCCGCAGATCCTGAGGCAAGAAGAATGTCTGCAACGCCCGCTTCTCTTTCTCGTCGAGGGCAAGGACGATTTTCACATCGGGCGGGTATTTGTAGTAGACACCGAATTCCAGCAACTTGACCGCATTTAAGGTGAACCCCTCCTCCTCGAACAGGTTTTCCAGTCGCTCCCCAAACCCAGGGATGGCCAACTTGCAACGGGTCGGCGAGTCCACCCGATCCTCAACGTCGAGCCCGAGCTCCCGCGCAAGATCTACAAGCCGCTCCCTGTCCTCCTCGTGCAGTCCAAAAAGGGAATCTCTATCGACCCACCCCTCGATCTCCGGGCGGCTCGGTGGGAGCGCCTGTGCTGAGAGGGGGCGCAAGACCAACCCGCCCACCCCCAAATCCTCCGTGATCCTCTCCATCTCCACATTTGAGAGGCCGTGCCTGTCGAGGATCTCTCCGGTCACAAGGAAGTCCGCCTTGATCCGTTCCATATAGCGGATGGCGCGGGAGAGCATCAGGGTGCGGCAGCTCAGGCAGCTGCGAGTAAGGGAAAAATGATGTCCAGCAGGGATGTTGGCCAAGCGGCGGTAGTCCTTTTTCAGCGACTGGGTGCGAAAGCTCACCCCGGGCCATTCTTCCTTCACCAACTCGCGTAGTCTATCACACTCCTCAAAGAAGGGGGAGCGAAAGTGAAAGAGCGCGACCTTGTCGACCCCGGGGGAACGCTCGATCAACCGGGCAGCGACCCGGCTCGCCAGACTCCCAGAGAACAAACATAATGCTGTTACCACACCTTGTCCTTATCGGTCATTACAGGAACATCACCGCCTCGGTTCTATCAGTCCGTAGTTTTCATCCCGACGATGGTAGATGATGCTTACATGATCTGATTCAACATTGATAAACACAAAAAAATCTTTCTCCAGCGCATCGAGCTGTAACGCGGCTTCCTCCGGGCTCATCGGCTTCTGGAAGTAGGTATTCGTGCGTATGATCTCGCGATGATCGAGGCCCGTATCTATCCCAGGAAACCCGGTTGCAGAGAATGCTGTTGATCCGCGGTCGTTGAGGTGGTCCTTGTATTTTACGATCTGCCGTTTCAAACGATCTATCGCTTTGTCGATCGAGGCGTACATGTCAGAGGATTCCTCACGTGCCGCGATTACCTTGCGGTTAGTCAGGTGCGCGTGGAAATCGGCGATCTGCCGTTCTTTCTCGACTGACAGGGTACTATCGATACTGACGATGCGGTCGAAGTAGCGTTCCAGCCCGTTAGCTCTCTCCACCACGTAAGCCCGCAATGCCGCACTCGGAACCATGTGCCGCTCAACGATCTTTACCTTCATGCCCCCTCCTTTGTCACGACATATTGTACCCGAAAAGGAGGGTGTAGTCAATGCTTCGAGACGCGGCCTCGCCGCCGAAAAAGCAGTTCAGGACAGCACTTTGCTCGCTTCGAGTCCGGCAAGACGAATGCGGAGATGTTGGGTAATTTGATGGAGTTCCCCACCTCCAATATCCGGCTGGTAGACCCCAAACTCATGCATCACGAATGCCTTAAGGTTGCTCCGGTAGTGAAGGCCATCGGTGCGGCGCTCACGCATCAGAAGACCCATGTCGAGGAACTCCCGCGGAGGATCGTCCTCGATAACCCCGCACGCGCAATTGGTCCACGCCGCAATCTGATCGACAGAATGAGAGATCGGAGCGTGTCCAATCACAAAAGAAAGGACGCGTCGATGGAGAAGGTCCCGCTTGGAAACCCGAGAAACGAGCCGATCGATATGCCGCCAGACCGCTGGGGGAAGGCCATCGGGAGTCGTCCCTACCGCCCCCTCGATATCGATCACCCCGCCACCAGCAGCGTCCTCGACGCTCACCGCGGGGCCCACAGAGAGGGGTTCACGAGTTATAAAGGAGGAGGAGGGCTCTCTCCGCGTCGAATCGCTACCTCCAACGACGGCTCCCCCTTCGACCGAGTGGACGATCGCTTTCGAAATATTCTGCACCTCGGGAAGAGAGGGCGAAGGAACCTCTACCTTGATGTAGCCAAGGGTGCGAGCAACCTCCTCCAGCTTGGCGATCTTCTCATCCTTCTCCAGAATCGCACCCTCCAGCTGCTCCAGGTGCTCCTCCAACTCCTCGATCCGCGATTTCTTCCCCTTGCCAGCCTTGGCATGCTCGATCGCCTCGATGATCGCTTGACTCACCTGCTTAAGCTGGGGAGTGACGACCACATCGAGCGATGGGGTGAACCCGGCGTGGAACGTCTCCCGCTCCCGCACGTAGAGGGGAAGGACTGTATCACCGTTGATGTAAACACACTCGCCCGTCCCGAGAGAGGTGATTATCTCCTTGGTTTCGCTCTTGCGCCACGGGAGGAGTTCGGTATAGACACGCATATCGACCTCGTGGACGACCCTGTGCAGGAGGAGCATCCCAGCTTGACTGAGGACGTCCTTTTCAACCTTGGCGCTGCGCTGGGAGATGATGATCGTTCCCAGTCCGCGTTTACGACCACGCAGGGCCAAGCGCGCGATCAGCTCTTTCAGCTCTGTCTTCACCCCCTGGGGGATGAACTCATGCGCCTCCTCGATCCCGACAATGTACGGGCGGCGGAGTTTTCCCGCCAGGTCCCACAGTGCCGTCAGGTACTCCTTGAGAAACTCGGTCCGTTCCTCGGAGAGGAACCCGGATAGGTCAAGGACAACCGGAATGTTCTTCTCCATGCTGATCTGCGCGATCTCCTCCGCACAATCAGCGTCGACCTCGATCTCCACCCCCTCGCCGTGTCCGACGACCAACACCTCGTAGCGCTCCTTCAGCCCAAAGTACTCACCGTCGATATCGACGATCGTCAGCGGGTAGTTGTTCCGCAGAAGCTCTTCGAAGATGACGCCGGCCGTGTTCGACTTTCCCGACCCGCGGATGCCAAGAATCCCGATACACTGACCGATTATCTCCTCTAGATCGAGGTTGAGGTCATTGCTAATGTTAAGTGGCGTTCCCATCGAGTTTTTGCTCTCTCCTTTCATCATGGATTGGCAGAGAGAGACTAACAAAAGTGTGCCCTTCCCCCCAGCGCGTTTGTCCCATCGAGCGTGGTACTAGTTCCCTTCTCGATCCTGCTCGTCAAGAAGCGTGCGCGCCGCCGCGAGTGCCTGATCGTGAGTCGTGATCTCCCCAGCGAGGATGCGATCGTGTATCCCCTCGAGAATCCTTCCCAATCGGGGTCCCGGCTCGATTCCCATTGCAAGGAGAGCGTGCCCATCGATCAGTTCGCGAGCCTTATTCAGGCTGCCGACCCGATCGATATGATCGACCACGCGCAGGGTCTCCTGCAGGATCGGAACCCATCCGGAAGAGCGGTGCGCGCACGCCTCGCAGTCGGCGACGAGGACCCCCAATAGATCGAAGAAGAGAGGATAGCGCTCACGCAAAGACCGCCCCGCGGGGTTATCACCCTCGCTTAAGAAACGCACCTGCTTCCCCCGCCCCATCTTGGGGAGATCGGCGATCCGCATGTGATTTTTGACGAGGAAGACAAGACGCGCGACCTCGTGCCTACTCAGGCGCAGGCGCATCCCTACCTTGCGTGCCATCCGCGCCCCAACCGCCTCGTGACCCCCCATATTCACCCCCCCGCTCCGTTCAAGGGCGTAGGGTTTTCCAATATCGTGCAGGAGGACGGCAAGCTTCACCAACGGATCGCGGATGAACCAGTCGGCGACCCGCACCGCCGCGATCGTGTGCACGAAGACATCCCCCTCGGGGTGATACTCCTCCGGCTGCGGAACACCCTTCGTTGCCACCACCTCGGGAAGGATGAACCGCAAAAGGCCGTAGGCATCGAGGAGTAAGAGGCCGTGCGCCCCCTGATCGGTCTGCAGGATGCGCAATAGCTCATCCCGAACCCTCTCCCAGGAGATGGAGGAGATCCTCTCCGCATTCTCCTCTATCGCCCGGACCGTCTCAGGATCGATCGTCCCGTGGATTTGGCACGCGAAGCGAACCGTCCGCAGCATCCGCAGGTAGTCCTCTGCAAAGCGGACCCTGGGGTCGCCAATCGCACGAATCCTCTTGGAGTTCAGGTCCTCGATACCGCCGACGAGATCGATCACCTCCCCATCGGCCGTGGCGGCAAGACCGTTGATCGTCAGGTCACGCCGTCGGAGATCCTCCTCGAGGTCACGGACCAACTCGACCTTCCCCGGCCAGCGGCCGTCGTATTCCTCCTCCACGCGGAAGGTCGCCACCTCATACTCGTGCTCGTCCGGGGCGACGATAACCAACACCCCAAACTCCTCCCCCACCCCCACGACCGGACGATCGCGGAAGAGACGCCTTATCTCATTGGGGAGGGCCGAGGTCGCGATATCGACATCCTGCGGGGAGAAGATGAGAGACGGATCGAGGAGCGAACGCACCCCATCGCGCACGACACCACCGATGAGGACCGCCTCGTACCCGGCAGCGTCCAATCGATCGAGGATCACCCGCACGTACGGGTGAAGCGAGAAGAGCGCGTTAGTATCGATCCGGTAGGTCGTGTTCATGACAAGCTCGACTATACCGGGCAGGAACGATTGAACGCAAGGAGCATGCACTCAACAGGCAAACTGCTCTTTGTCGTTTCTAGTGAGTAACTAAAGAGAAAGGTGAAGCGCCAAAACTCTCGCAGAGGTACAAAGCTGTGTAATGGACTCATTTCACCACGAAGGACACGAAGAGCACTTGGGGGGTGTAGTAGCCGGTCTTGTTTACTACATCCCCCGAGGGGTCAAAGGCACTGCTCATAGGTCGACTCGAACAATCCTGGGCCCAGTTCCCGGTGCACTTCAATCGCATAGCCGATTACCCTATTCGACAGCTCATCGAATTCCATTCTTCGTGTCCTTCGTGCTCTTCGTGGTGAATTCTCTTCGACCTCCGGTCTTGCTTCGCAACCGGCATCCGTCCCGTGCGAACCGAAATTAGAAGTCACTATCCACTCGAAACGATAAGGAACCTCTTCATCTTCTTCTTGCCGATCTCCTCTTTCATGGTCTCGGCAAAGAACTGCTTGATCGAGGTGATCAGCCGCTCTTCCGCCTCCTTTGACTTGAGATTCCCTGTGGTTTTGCCACAGGGTTTCCTTATACCCCTCTCCTTGATAGGAGAGGGTCGGGGTGAGGTGAAATAATGAAATCCCGGTTTTGACCTTCAGGTCAAAATGAAATTGGCGGAATACCCCGTAGCCTTGCTACGGGGATAGTCAATTTCAAGGGATTTCTTTATTAGCTTGATCGCCATGGTTGCAGCGGTTCCTACTGAGTTCGGTTGGTGATCTCGATCAGGTGATATCCAAACTGCGTTGCAATAGGGCCATGGACTTCACCAACCGTCTCATTAAACACGACACGGTCAAACTCTGGGACCATCTGCCCTGGAGAGAACTCACCCAGGTCGCCTCCTGATTGTCCCGAGGGACACTTGGAATGCTCCGCTGCCAGCTGAGCGAAATCAGCGCCATTCTCAATCTGCGTCTTCAGCTCCTCGCACTTAGTTTCAGAATCCACCAAGATATGCCGCGCTGTTGCCTTTCTCAATTGTTGCCTCCATTTCCTTACGTATGTGATTGTTGGACCAGCGTGTCTTTGCCAGTGTCCATTGAATAAGGGGTCATTATTACCCGGCTGCCGGATCATAATAGCCTGGAACTCCTCGATATCAAGAGCGCTCATGTCACGGGGGTGATGCCATTCCCTATGTCTAGTGTGTTAGAAACGGAGAAAGCGTTTGATCCATCGCGTGTACGCTTGTTCGGTTCTCAAAGAGAAATGCTTGGCGCGACAAGATTGTCGTACTTGTTCGAGAAGCGCCATGTCGGCATCTTGCCATGCAGTAATTGTCTTGTCAATATCGGGGCATCAAAGTATCTGAGCAATGACAGGGATAGAGTTGACCTTCGCTGCTTGTCGATGTATTATATTGCAGGGTTGCACGATAATTACTAGTGTTCGGCAACAGAGATGTGAATGTCCCAAACCATCTTCAGGACGCTGAGGCATGAAGAACACCATCCAGATACCAGCGCGCCTTCGAGAAGTACTCGAGCGCGACCGCCAGCTTCACGGCTGTGTCATCCTAACTCTTAATGCTTTCGAGCCTTGGTTGAAGTCAAGTGGCATGCCGTTCTTCCCTGAGTATACAGATCATGGACCGCAACACGTTGAGGATACGCTACTCACGGCAGAAGCACTAATCACTGATGAAGCCTACACGACGATCACACCGGCCGACGTCGCTGCCCTTGCCCTCAGTGTGCTCATCCATGACTGCGCTATGCATCTTGATGAAGAGGGGTTCGTCACACTCGCAGCCGGAGAAACAGAGAGTCACCTCATAGACGGCTTTCAAGACCCTCCTTGGCGAGTACTCTGGCTGCAATTCATGGGCAAGGCGTCGCGCTTCGATGGCCGTGAACTCCTCGGTTTATTTGGTGATACCGAGCCTGTCCATAGACCATCCCTCGATCCCTCAAGCATGACAAGACGAGACAGATTGCTCATTGGTGAGTTCCTCCGCAGGCATCACCATAGACTAGCGCACGAAATAGCGCTGTTTGGAGTGCCTAGCGGCACACTCGATCAGCTTAGGTTTATTGAAGTTCCAGACTACTTGTCCGCCATAGCTGGAGTTCTTGCGCGTAGTCACGGGCTGCCGATTCGTCGCTGCGTTGATATTCTTCGGCAAAACGATCATCACCGGGAGTACAGGGGAACACATGCGTCCTTTTTGATGGGCGTACTGCGAATTGCGGACTACCTCCAAGTGCAGCGCGAGCGCGCTCCCCAAGAACTTCTGCACGTCAAACACTTGCAGAGCCCGGCCTCGCAAAAGGAGTGGAATGCGCATGCAGCCATTGTCGATATCCGACACACACATGAGGACCCCGAAGCTCTGTTCATAGAAGCAAAACCACTGAACGTAGAGATATATCTGCAAGTCCAAGACTGGCTGATGGGGATACAGAGAGAAATGGATGAATCTTGGGCCATACTTGGTGAGGTATACGGGCGCTATAAATCTCTGAGTAAACTCGGGTTCGTGTTACGTAGGGTCCGCTCCAATCTCGACAATACGGCTAAGTTTGCCAAAACGGTGGAGTATGTACCACGATGCGCTGCATTCCAGGCGGCTAATCCCGATTTGCTCAAGCTCCTTGTGGGCCCGTTATACGGAGATCAAGTAGATATTGCGTTCAGAGAACTTGTGCAGAATGCAGTCGACGCTGTGAGGGAGCTCCGTGCGTATTCACCCACTGGTAAAGCCAGAACGGCACGAAGGCAGAAGACGGGTCCAGATGTTGCAGTGACCATGGAAAAGGAGGGAGAAAACCAATGGTGGTTAACAGTCCGCGATCATGGGATTGGGATGTCACTCGAAACGGTTCTGGAGTACTTCCTGAAGGTAGGGGCAAGCTATCGACGCAGCGATTCTTGGCGCACGCATTTCGAGGACGATTCCGGTAGAGCGCGAGTCCTACGCTCTGGACGTTTTGGCATCGGGGTTCTAGCGTCATTCATGCTTGGCGACAAGATTCAGGTATCAACGCGCCATGTTGACTCCTCTCCCAGCAACGGTCTCTCATTTGCAACATCGCTCGACGAGGACCACATTGAAATCCGTCGGGTTCCTCTGCCCGTCGGCACAACGATACGTGTTCGCGTTGCAAAGTCCCTGTCACGCACCATGGACGAATGGTTTCACCAACGGCCGTGGGGCACGACCAAGGCAAGGGATATGTACTGCCTTCGTGACCCAGCGGTCGAGCGTATTGTACAACCCGGGGGAAGCAAACTGAAGCAACCTTTCATCATTCCATCGCCCGGCGAGACCATGCCTCCTGACTGGGGAGTTATCAAACATCCAGACTATGAGGAAGTTCACTGGTCCTATTCCAAGGCGCCGTCTCTCGCTTGCAACGGCATCATCGTCGCCGAAGAGAAGCGATATGAGATGGACGAGATCTGGGATGTCTGGTGGCAGAAATGGAAGGACGAACCTTTCGAGCCCCCAAATGTGTCGGTATTCGATCCCGATGGCAAGTTGCCTCTTGTCCTGCAGCGGAACAGCATTGCGCGGACCCCCTGTCCCTTCGCAAGTGTCCTCTTAGAGGACGTAATCAAGGATTTTATCGCATTCCTGTTGGTTCGGGGACCAACCCGATTTTCCCTCAAAGCTTTGAGCCCCACTTGCCAAAGCTATAGTTCCTATCCAGGTCTGAAAGGAGCAAAACGGGTATCACAATGGTTCCTGGCTGAGTCTGGTTTCGGGCCTATGGTATCTCAGAATCTGATTGACGCAGGGATCAAGAGGCTCTTTCTCTTTGCCAATCCCAGCTTTGCCGATCCGCAACGTCCGCATCTGGCCGTTCGGGAAGAAGACGCGCTCATCTCTATCTTCTCCCCCACGTATGCTCCAAAAACAAGAGGAATCGATGAATGGCTGCGATTCGTGTTTCTCACTGCCGTGGACTATGGGGATTGGAGCAGCAACTATCCGCTAAAGCAGCTCACACAAATCGGAGTCAAAAGCAGGAGCGTTGTGTTGAGAATGGAACTGGTCGAGCGATATGATCACCTGAAGAAGAAGCCTTTACCCATGTCGGTGGACCGTACGATCTCGCGGCCATGGCAATCCGACACGTGGGGAAGTCTCTGCGTGAACAATGCTTCAAAACTACATCCTCTGCTCATCGCCTGGGCTGAGGCGCATCCTGACTTGGAGTACAGTGGCGGAGGAAACGCGCTTGCCCTGTGGGATTTCGAACTGAAGCAGGATAAGATACAAGAGATAGAATTCAATCGTATATGGGGGGAAGTCGTAGGCGTCCCCATAATACCTTATGACCCCAAGACACGCGCCAAGGCACTCGCCCATTCGTTCCGTGCCTTGGCGCCGTATGTCAGACGTCATAAAGCCCTAGCGGAAAAACAATCAAAGAAACACGGAGAATCCCGCAAGTCGGTCCTCTGAAGTGAGGGTGGAAAAACAGGGTCAGCAGGGTCCAGGGTCGGGTCTTGCAATACAACACCGATTTCTGCTAGAAACTCCCGTAGCCCGTGCGCATTGGCGATGTCTCCCGGGCCTAGGATAATGGTTTTGATCCCACTTACTGTGATTTCACATGGATCTTGTAGGAGTTTGGCAGCCGGATCTCCAACAGAGATTTATCATCCGGCCTTCAGATGGGCTGGCGGAGCCATCAGATGCTCGATCAGTTTTGACAGGCTGACAAACCGGACTTCCACGTCTCTGTACCGTCGAGCGTATTCCTGATCAATATCTGTTGCCACAACCCAGTTGTACCCCTCAGGATACTGTCGCCGGAAAGCCAGTAGATCCCTCGGTTCAAACTCATCCGCGGTCCATTTGCATTCGATCGTGTCCGGCTGCTGCCCACGCCGGATGTAGACGAAGTCCACTTCGTGCCCTCGTTTGTCGCGCCAGTAGTTGATTTCCCGCGTCTGGAGATTCGCCTGCATCTCGTTAAGGACGAGGTGCTCCCACAGTGTCCCAAGATCCTCTTCGCGCAGCTCATACCACCCTCGAAGGTAACAGACGAAACCAGTGTCGAAGGCAAACACCTTCGGGGCTGCAACGATCTCCGTAGGGCGATGCGTGCTGAATGGGCGGACCACGTGCGCAACGAACGTGGCCTCAAGCACCTTGAGGTAGTTGCTGATGGTGGTACGGCTTACTTCACAAGGAGCAGCAAGACGGGTCGCCTCGAAAATGCCACCGCTCTGCGCAACCAACAACTCAACAAACTTCTGAAAAGAGGCCCGTCGTTCCAAACGGAACAGTTCCTGAATATTCTTTGCCCAATAGGCGTCCATCCATTCCTGAAAGTCCCGCTCCGGTAAGCTCTCGGCCAAGAAGAACTGCGGCAGCCCTCCGCGCAGGAGGCGATGGCGAAGGTCCTGGCGTTCAAAGGCTCCAAGATCGGCCAATACCATCGGCGTAAGCCACAAGTTGCGCTTGCGCCCAGCCAAGGTATCTCGGAATTTCGCTGAAACCCCCAACGTTGAAGACCCGGTGGCGAGAATACGAATATCGGGGAAGTGATCCGCGGCAATCTTGAGAAGCTCCGATGGATTCATGAGTCGATGTATCTCATCGAGCACCACACGCTTGCCGTGCGATTCGCGTAAGAAAGCTTGCGGATCTTCGAAGACGCGGCGCACTCGCGGGAGCTCGCAGTCATAGTATTCCACGTCCGACAGCGAGCGACTCAACACCGCCTTCCCTACTCGCCGTACCCCAGCGAGCCAGACGGTGCTGCGCTCTTGCCAAGCTTGTTCGATCTTCTTGGTCCAGAATTCTCGCGGGAACATACAACAGCTCTTTGGCACATAGTGCTACTATTTGCAAGCATCAGAGTTGTCTCATGCTCATCTCGCACGAGAAACACCACCTCGATTAGGATGACAGCCCGCAGGGGTTGACTCTCGCCGGTCGGCTTGGTATGGTTATCTCGGATAGAATCTTTTATACCACCGGGAGGGAATATGACAATCTGGTAGGAGGTGGCCCGTGGGCCACCCCCTCCCAACAGAACGGTACGTAC
>CBDUVB010000002.1:0-160205 GCA_965370555.1 uncultured bacterium | reverse complement strand
ACACGCAGACAGGCCAGTCCACAAGATCGGCCAGGCTTAGCCTGGCGCACCGGAGGCCACAGAGAAAACCCGTATTTCTACAAGAATTCTCTACGTTTCCGCGTCTCCATGTCCCCGCGTCTTCGTCTCTCCCCTTCCGTGCCCTCTCAACGTCTCCGCGGTGAGCCTCTGCCCGGTTCGTAGCGATACGGGCAATCTATGCGCCGGCATCCCTGACACGAGAAGGGAGTGGATGCCTGCTCGATTTCCGTGCCGATCCCCATTAGGAACGATAACGTTTTGCGGGGACGCATCAACAGGTGTGAGGTGAGCTCAACACCGATCTGCTCGGCCCGCAAGTTAGCGAATATCAGACGCTGATTCTCAAGCGGCCAGCGACTGGCTCCAGACCCAGGCTCGAACGCGCGGCTCGCGTTCAAGCCACGCTCTTTTGCCCAGTCAAACACCCGGCAGGCCAACCGCTCGCAGAGCTCGGAGACGGCGGCCGAACTGAGTGCATCGAGGATCACCGAGTCGAGCAACCGCCCGGTTCTACGTAGCCTCTCTGTTTCCTGTTCGATGATGGGCCCAACTGTGCACAGGCCGAAGGCCAGAAACGCAGCGTTCTGAATCGGGGTGGGAAGATCGTTCTTGTGGAGACTTGCTGCCTCTTTCACCCTGCTGATCTGGCTAAGGGCCTGTGGTTCTACCAACCCACGTGCCTTAGGGGTCAGTTCGTTTAGCTTATCTAGAATGGGTTTGGACGGGGAAGAACCGGCGTACTCCAGGTAACGGAACACGCGTTGGGAGGTTAACTCAATAGTCGCTTGTGCCACCTCAAGCAACTTTTCACTCATGTGAATTCTTTGCCAGGTTAGCAGCCGCTTTCACCGTATTGGCCATGAGCCTACTAACCCTTTGGAACAGCACTGCCTAACCCATCCGATGCCACTTCACACACCCCTCCTTCACCCCACTGTTATCCCAGTCTGGGTTTCGGCGGCCATTATTGTGTTCCACATGAGCATGGTAACCGTCATTGGGCCAACACCGCCGGGGACTGGGGTGATGGCTTCGACCTTTTCCTTTAGGGCCTCGAAATCAGTGTCCCCGATGAGCCCAAATCCGGACTTCTTACTCGGGTCCTCGATTCGGTTGACCCCTACGTCTATCACCACCGCCCCCTCTTTCACCATGTTCGCCTTGATGAACTTAGGAGACCCCATGGCAGCTACCAAGATATCAGCGCTCCGGGTTATCTCGGGCAGATTCTTCGTCCCCGTGTGGCAGACGGTGACGGTGGCATTAGCCCCAGCTTTCTTCTGAACCAAGATAGCAAAGAGGGGCTTACCGTTGAGGTTGCTCCTTCCGCAGATAACAACGTGTTTCCCCTCCGGGCTGTAACCACTGCGGATGAGGATCTGCTGTACTCCATGGGGGGTGCAAGGCAGAAGATAAGGGTCTCCAATGAGGAGTCTGCCCACGTTCACCGGATGGAAACAGTCAGCGTCCTTCATCGGATCAATGGCATTTATCACCCGATCCTGGCTGATATGCCGAGGCAGGGGAAGCTGAACCAGTATCCCATGGAATCGGGGGTCGTTGTTAAGTTCAGCTATCGTGGCAAGGAGCTTCTCCTCCGAGGTCTCCTCCGGGAACACAACCGTCTCCGAGTAGATGCCTAATTCTTCGGTGGTTTTTCCTTTCTGTTTCACGTAAGAGACCGAAGCGGGGTCTTCCCCCACTCGCACCATTACCAGCCCCGGGGTGAGTCCCTTTGACTTGAGCTTTGTCACCTTCTCCTTTAGCTCTTGCCTCACCTCGGCCGAGATTTCCCTTCCCGATAGGGTCTTTGCTGCCATACTCCCCCCTTCACTTTCTTAATGTGTAGCTCGCATTCTAGTTGAAAGATTTCCTTCGCGCAAGGCCTGTGTGTAAATTCTTCTTACGCGCGGGTGCAAGCCAGAAAACGCCAGCAGTACTGAGAAACATGAGAAATCTGGATTGAAGAAAAAATTACAGCCTCTTGACAGAAAGATATCTCCGCGCTAAAATGGTGCTGGTGGTGGCATGTGGCATCAAGCTTGGAATTACGTATTGAATCACCCCGACAAAATCCTGGAATGGACGTTGCAACACCTTTACATTGTCCTTGTTGCTAACGCCTCAGCAGCTGTCATTGGAGTCTTGATCGGGATCTACATCTCTGGAAAGGGACGCGAGCGAATTGCCAATACCGTAATTTACTTTGTCAGTATCATGATGACCGTCCCGTCTTTGGCATTATACGGTATCCTAATGGGAATCCTCTCCGCATTAACGCTTCCATCGATAGGCTTTCTCCCGGTAGTGATCGCCCTTACCCTCTACGGATTGCTCCCGATCATTCGCAATACCTATACCGCAATCCGTGAGGTAGATCCAGCGATGATTGAGGCAGGGCGGGGGATGGGGATGCGCGAAAGACAGATCCTTACCACAGTTAAGTTACCATTGGCCGTTCCCGTAATAATGGCTGGGTTGCGACAAGCGATCGTGATGAACATTGGGATTGCAGCGATCGGGGCCTACATTGGGGCGGGTAGATTAGGACAGCCGATCTTCCGCGGGATCGCTAACTATCGAACGGATCTTATTATCGTCGGAGCGGTGTTCGTCTCGCTCCTTGCCATTGTTATCGATTTCCTGATGGGCGGGCTGGAATGGTTGACAACGCCAGGGTGTACGGATTAGGAGGAAGCGTTGATCAAGCTAGAGCATGTGGGAAAGACTTACACAGAGACGGTACCGAGGGCAACGATGGTCGTCTTTCTCAAGGTCTTCTTCCATCCCTCGTACACCACATGCTTGGACTCTAACTCCACCCTCGACAGCAGATGGAATTGGCTAATGTTTGACAAGAGTTCGCTGGTGTGGTAAACTTCTTGTATACTCATCAAACAGGTATGATAAGCATGCAATTTCAACGGCTTGAGCAAAAAGCGACGACGCAATCTTTGATTGAGCAGATTGCCTCTTACATTGAGTGCGAGGAGGTAGATCCCGGTTACAAGTTGCCTTCTGAGCAAGAGTTGATGCGGCAGTTTGGTGTTGCTCGCTCGACTATTCGCGAGGCCCTTCACGCCCTGGTCGTCTTGGGTGTTCTGGAATCAAAACCGGGGAAAGGGTACTACGTGAAACATGGCTACCAGTTACCTCTGCAAGCTAATAATCTCCAAAAGATCCTGTTGCAAGATGAGGCTTTCTTCGACCTGTTGGAGGCCCGTGAGTCAGTGGAGCGGACAATCGCTGTACTGGCGAGTCAACGAGTTACTAACGATGATATTCAAGCCATGGAGGAATCCTTAGCAAGGGTTAAGCACGCTATCAAGAACGGCCAAGATCCAACCGACCAAACGGTAGCCGTGCATCTGCAGATGGCACACGCTGCGCATAATGAGGTCCTTGCGGGGCTCATGGAGCAGCTTTTGCCCATGATTGCAGAGAAGGCCAGGAAGGTACAGATTCCAGCTCAGCAGAACTATCAGGAACACAAGGACCTGGTCGATGGGCTCAAGACGGGTGATCCCCAAGCCATGGAGAAGATCATCACTACGCATCTAGAGTATATTCGGAAGAAATTTATTGAATATCTCGATGCTAGTGTGGTGCCGGAGGCGCAAGTGGGGAGAGCGAAATGATCAAGCCGGATGTGGTGAGAGAATGAGCATGAAGATGAGAAATATGGATATGGATTAGGAGGTGATGTGTATGGGGAAAAGTAAAGCATGGTGAGAGGCTAGCGTAAGGAGCGTTAAATCTAAAGGAGGAGGTAAGACAGAGATGAAAAAAATCACAGTGTTTTTTCTGATTGCTGTGCTGCTTGGAGGGCTTGCTCTTACCGTAGTTGGAGAAGACATCCAGCGCGGTGGAACTATTACCGTAACCGGGAGAACGATAGGGCGTATTGATGACCCAGCACGCTATTCGTGGGTGGCAAACTCCAACGCGACGCGTCTGGTTGCTGAATATCTAACTTACACCGACGAGAATAACATCACCCATCCCTGGCTGTTGGAGAGCTGGGATGCCAGTGATGACCTCATGACCTGGACCCTCCACTGCCGGAAAGGGATCCTGTTCAACAACGGTGATGAGTTCAACGCGGACGATGTCGTCTTTAATATAACGAGGTGGCTTGATCCCGAGGTCGGCTCCTCCATGCTAGGCCTGATGGCCGCGTATCTTAAGCCGGAGGGTATAGAGAAGGTGGACGAGTACACGGTTGTGCTCAATCTCTACTCACCCTCGATCGCCGTACCAGCGCACCTGTATCACTATCCGGCGCAGATTATGAACCACCGGACCTTTGAAGGCGACTTCCTCAAGGCACCGGTCGGTACGGGCCCCTTCGTCATAGAGGAGTACTCCGCTGGCGAACGGGTAGTGCTCAAAGCGCGTACAGATCCTCCTTACTGGAGGGACGGCGCCGATGGCGAGCCACTGCCCTACGTAGATGAGATAGTCTTCGTGGATACGGGGGATGAGCCATCGGCTCACGTCGCCGCTTTTCAGTCTGGAGACGTTGACGTTATCACCGAGGCGAGGCTTGCTCACTTCCTGGCACTGAAAGACAATCCAATCGCGAATGTGATCGGTACACCAACCGCTCAGTGTCGTGTCATGCGTATGCGCGTAGATAAGGAACCCTGGGATGATTACCGGGTTCGTAAGGCGCTCAAGCTTTGCGTGGATCGCGAGAAGATCCTGGCTCTGGCCTACTACGGTGAAGGTGTCGTGGGTGGGGATTACCATGTATGCCCAATTCATCCAGCGTACGCTGATGTAGCCCCGCTTCCATACGATCCAGTAAGGGCCAAGAAGCTGTTGGCCGAAGCTGGCTACCCCGACGGGGTTACAGTCGAACTTAGTGTGGGAAGCGGCTGGGAGGACATCGTCTCTATAGCTGAGATCCTCAAGGAGGACGCAGCAGCAGGAGGCTTTGACATTCAGATAAAGACCATGCCCGTTAGCACCTACTGGGATCTGTGGACAGAGTGTGATTTTGGAATCACTCCCTGGACGCACCGCCCACTGGGTCCGATGGTTCTGAGCTTGGCCTACACATGCGACGCAGAAGGAAACGCTGTCCCCTGGAACGAGAGCCGCTGGTGTGACGATACGTTCACGGCACTGCTCAGAATAGCCGAAGGGACCCTAGACGTAGAGAAGCGCCGGGAGATTATGGCCGCGCTCGAGGTAATACAAAGAGAGTTCGGTTCCGTCATTATCCCTTACTGGCGCAACGTTTGGGCCATCGCGAACACAAGGATCCAGAACTACGAGGGGCACCCAACCCAGTACGATGGATGCCTCAGGGCGTGCTGGATCAAGGACTAAGTTTTCGGAAGCAAAATAGCTGGCAGCTTTATAGCTGCCAGCTCTCTTTAGAGTGTGGAATCTTAGCGCTTGTTCTTCCTAAAAAGCGTCTTCTGGTGGGGCTTTTTGTCCCACACTTAGAAGCTTGCTTTATGTAGTATCGTGGTATTATAGTAGTTAAAAAGCCCGAGCGAGCTTGGATAAACTGGTATTATCAGCAGCTTGGAGGAGTGCGCAGGAGGTTATACGTAAGAGCTATGCCCAAATTCATCGTACGGCGATTGCTGCTTATGATATTGACGATGTTTTTGGTTTCGATCATCGTCTTCACCGTCACCGAGATCGCACCCGGCAACGTGGCGCGAAAGATCCTGGGGGCATTCGCCACGCCCGAGCAGGAGGAGTCCTTTACGAAGCAGTTAGGTCTGGATGCCCCTGTATATGTTCGCTATTCTGACTGGTTGATCGGAAGCGATTGGCGGGCAAAAAGGCTTGTTGATATGCCGCTTACGCAGATAAAGAAGGCAGGGACCAAGTTCTATGAGTGGTGGGCACTGGACGAGGATGGCACTCCAGTTCGGTGGAAACTGGAGGAAGAGGATCTTATTGCCATGCACCTCCAACCGGACGGCACAGTCGTCGAGTCGATCGACAATGACAGGTGGCAGACGGACGAGGAAGGGGTTAGCACATTCTGGGGAATCGATACACACGACCATGCAATCCTGTGGGAGAAGGGCAGTGGCGAGAGCTACTGGTTCCGCGCTGGCTCGGCAGGGTGGTGGGTGGAGAAGAAAGGCGGTGCCAAGTACTACATTCCTCTGAAGAAAGGGATGTTACGCGGTGACCCTGGCAAATCGGTACAGACGGGCCGTTCTGTTATGGGGACGCTCCTTCGACGGTTGCAGAACTCGGGCATCCTCGCCGGTCTGGCATTCGCCATTGTTATGCCTCTGGCCGTCGTGCTGGGATTGATAGCAGGCCTCAATGAGGGAAAAGCGATCGACCGGGTCCTCTCCATCGGGGGTTTGGCAGCCACCGCCACCCCGCACTTTGCGACCGGTGTTTTTCTGATTCTGATATTCTCTACTTGGTTGAAACTACTCCCTGGGGCGACCGTGTTTTCGAGCGCGGGAGCACTCTTTGAAAGACCAGAGATGCTGGTCCTACCTGTTTTAACGCTTACCTTGATAGAGCTGGGCTACGTACTGCGCATCACGCGTGCCAGTATGGTGGAGGTAATGGGGACGGACTATATCCGCACTGCTTTCCTAAAGGGCTTGCCTTACAGGCGTATCGTCTTCAAGCACGCTCTGCGCAACGCGTTGATGGCCCCTATCACGGTCATTATGTTGCACGTCAATTGGCTTATGGGAGGGATTGTAGTGGTAGAAGCGATCTTTGGTTTCCCAGGCCTGGGAAACTACCTCTATAAGTCAGGATTGTATAAGGATGTCTTCGCTGTGGAAGCGGTGGCCTTGGTGATGGTCTTCCTGGCCGTGGGAACACAACTTGTTGCTGACATCATCTACACCTTCCTTAATCCGCGCGTTCGGTATGCTTAAGTTAAGCGGTGCTTTAAGAAGCTAAAGAGAGAGGGAAGAGTTATGACAGAAGGAAAGAAGACCAAAAGTAAGACTGTTGGCGCCAAGCGTCGGACGCTTTGGCGACGCATTCAGGATTGGCTTGCTCCCATTCTGGCATCCAAAGTGGCGCTTGTAGGACTGGGAATTGTAGGTTTCTGGGTCCTTGTAGCCATCTTCGCGCCTCTCGTCTCGTCCTACGGGCCGCTGACTCAAGATCGTTACTCGATGAATGAAGGCCCCTCCACAAGACATGTTTTAGGGACCGACCACCTGGGGCGAGACCTTTGGGCGCGAGTTGTCTACGGCGCTCGAACCATCTTAATCCTGGCCCCCCTGTCGGTATTCTGTTCGCTGGTTGTGGGTGCCACATTGGGACTGATAGGTGGGTACTTCGGTGGATGGATAGATGAGCTTGTAATGCGGATTCTTGATGCAATAATGGCGTTCCCAGCCGTCTTGCTTTACCTGATCATTATCGTTGCTCTAGGACCCTCTGCTCTGAACGTAGTGATAGCGATTACGGTCGCTGGTGCACCCGGCATCGCCCGGCTCGTACGCAGTTTAACCCTGGATATTCGAACGCGGGAGTACATCGCTGCAGCAGAGTTGAGAGGTGAAAAACCTCTCTACATAATGTTTGTTGAGATTCTGCCTAACGCTCGCGGTCCTATCATTGTGGATGCCATGTTGCGCGTAGGTTATGCCGTCTTTGCCATCGGTACGCTGGGCTTTCTGGGCCTGGGGCTGCCACCCCCTTCACCTGACTGGGGGAGTATGGTCGCGAAAGGACGCCAGTATATCTTTATCAATACCTGGGCTGTCCTGTGGCCGGCAGTGGCTATCTCGTCCCTGGTAATAGGACTTAACCTTTTTGCCGATGGTCTGCGCGAGGAGACGATGCGCTATCAGTAAGGAGAGAGAGTACGATATGGAGAATCTAGAAGCCCCTGTCTTGCAAGTTGAGAACCTGGCAATCTCCTACCAAATGCGTAAAAGCGTGGTATCAGCGGTGCGTGATGTCTCCTTTGAGATCCACCGAGGAGAGGCCCTTGGCCTGGTCGGCGAATCGGGTTGTGGTAAGAGCACGGTTGCCTTTGGGGTTGTCAACTTCTTGGATCGCAACGGTCGGATAGACAACGGTAGCATCCTCTTTCAGGGACAGGAGCTACGGGGGCGGAGCCAGAAGGATCTACGCCTTCTGCGCGGCGACCAAATCTCCATGGTCTATCAGGATCCAATGGCTGCTCTTAACCCCTCCTTACGCATCGGGGAACAACTGAGGGAGGTATTGACGGTTCACCGTGGTTTCAGGAAAGGAAAGGCCTCTAAAAGGTCGATCGAGATGCTAAAACAGGTGTACATGCCTGATCCAGAAGCGATGATGAAACGCTATCCCCATCAGCTCTCCGGTGGTCAGCAACAACGGGTTGTCATCGCCATCGCGTTACTCAATAACCCGGCTCTCCTGATCATGGATGAGCCGACCACCGCCCTGGATGTAACCGTGCAGGCGAGCGTATTGGACTTGATTGCCGATCTGCGACGCCAGTTCGACACAGGTATTCTGTACATCAGCCACAACCTGGGTGTCATCGCCTATGTCTCCGACAAGGTGGGGGTAATGTACACCGGTGAGATTGTGGAGAGGGCCTCAGTGGAGGATGTTTTCTTAAAGCCCATGCATCCATACACTCAGGCACTCATGCGTTGTGTCCCCAAGCTGGGGGAGAGCAAGGAAGCAAGCCAGCTCCCCCCTATCAGAGGACGGGTCCCTTCACCCACGAACCTTCCTCCAGGCTGCATCTTCGAACCTCGTTGTGACTACGCTCGTGCCTCCTGTCAACAGAAGCATCCGAGACTGCGCGAACTAGCTCCTGATCACTCCGTCCGCTGCCATCACGCCGAGGAGATAGCTGAAGAGGAATGGCAGCCGCCGGAGGGACTGGTCCCTGAAATGATAGAGCGTAGCAGGCGGGAAGATACCGGTGAACCGATACTGCGACTTGAGCATGTCAAAACCTATTACAAGCAGGAAAGCAGGTCATTAGCCAGCTTGGTCGGTTTGGGTAAGAAGCGCTATGTTAAGGCAGTGGATGATGTTAGTCTCGAGGTACCAAAGGGAAGAACCTTGGGAATCGTCGGTGAATCGGGCTGTGGCAAGAGCACACTGGCCAAGACCATCGTCGGATTAGAATCACCTATCAGTGGGGAGATGGAGTTCTTGGGCTTTGATATCCGCCCTCCCGTGTCCAAGCGCGACAACAAGCTCGTTAAGGATCTTCAAATGGTCTTCCAGAACCCCGAATCTACCCTGAACCCTTCCTTCACTGTGGGATACCAGATCAGGCGCCCCCTGCTCCTCTTTGCCGAAATTTCCCGCAAGGAGGCGAGGAAGGAAGTGATCCATCTATTAAACGCTGTTAGGCTGGACGAGAGCTATTACAAGCGCATGCCACGTCAGCTAAGTGGAGGGGAAAAGCAGCGGGTGGCCTTGGCTAGAGCTATAGCCAGTCATTCCAAGCTGGTGGTATGCGATGAGCCGACCTCTTCACTGGACGTCTCGGTACAGGCCGCTATTCTGAATCTGTTGTTGGGCCTCCAGAAGGAGCACGATATCACGATGCTCTTTATCTCTCATGATCTCAGCGTGGTTCGTTTCTTCTCCGATTACGTGGCGGTGATGTATCTGGGGAAGGTATGTGAGATTGGTCCTGCCGAAGCCATCTACTCACCACCCTATCATCCATATACGGAAGCCTTGCTCTCGGCTGTCCCCATACCAGACCCTTCGGCAGATCAAAAGAGCATCCGTCTCAGCGGGACAGTCCCAAGTGCCCTGAATCCCCCCAGTGGGTGCCCCTTTCACACCCGCTGTCCTCGTAAGCTCGGGGGCGTATGCGAGGAAGAAGATCCTTCGCCACAAACTACTGGAGAGGGGCATCGTATTTACTGTCACATCCCACTGGAGGAGTTGTCCAAAATGGAAGCCGTCGTAACCCTTGGCAAGTAAGGAAGTACAGAAGGGGGTAGTTGATGCTGGTTAAAGATTGTATGACAAAACACCCGCTGATGGTGGAGCCAACAATGCCCGTTATCGAGGCCCAACGTTACATGGCGGAGAACAATGTCCGTCACTTGCCGGTCATCGGAAAAGGGAAGCGTTTATTGGGCTTGGTAAGCCGACAGACACTGCTGATCCAGCCTGCAAAGCTGGATAGCTTGGACGTCTGGGAGATCTCCCGGTTCCTTTCCAACCTGACCATTAGGGAGGTGATGGTTAAAGTTAAAGAGATCATCACTATCGAGAAGGACGAAACGATAGAAGAGGCAGCCCGCATCATGGTCGAGAACAATATCGGTTGTCTACCTGTGCTGGAGGAAAGCATCGTGGTAGGTATCCTTACCGAGATTAATCTGTTGAGTAAGTTGATGGAGATGGTTGGATCTCGGGAGCCCGGTCTACGGGTTACGGTGCGTATGCCGAACGTGAAGGGAGAAATAGCCAAGCTCATCGGCGTCATTGGAGAACAAGGCTGGGGAATACCCGCTTTCGGCGGCACTCCTGCTCCCAAGGACCCGACCAAGTGGGATGCGGTTGTTAAGATTCGGGATGTTCCGAAAGAAGAGGTCGTTAACATTTTGGATAAAGTTGAAGGCCTGGAAATCCTGGACCTCCGGGAGACATAAAATAGAAACGCTATCATGTCACATGACTGAAAAATTTGCGTTGCTAAACCGCTAGCTCTTACCTGGAAAACAGAGCATTCGCTGGAAATCAAACGAGAGGAGGAAATTTAGCTGATTGCACGCGACGGCCAGTAGGATTTCGCCACCGGATATTGCCACAATCCTATCGGGCATTGCCAGCTGCAAGTGGTTCAAGCCACCTAACGCCAGCTGGTGAAGCTAATTTACATCTTTACTGGTATAGCGGCCGGTTGAGATCGTCGAACTCGTTTGGGTCTCCAACAACTTTTGAGTGGGTATCATGAACAGAACTGACCACGCCATCCAGTTTATCCTGCAAACTACGTGGAAGGACTTATCATCCGAAGTTCAACATCAGGCCAGGCGATGTCTCCTGGATTCACTAGGCGCTCTTATCGCTGGAACGGCAACCCCCGTCGGAAAGCTCATGACCCATTTCTGTGTTGAGCAACACGCGGGCGATGAGGCAACGGTTCTGGTCAACGGCCAGCGCGCATCGGCTGTTGGGGCAACACTGGTGAACGGCTTTGCGGCCAATGCGTTGGACATCGACGATGGTTACCGGTGCATCAAGGGTCATCCAGGTGCGTGCGTGCTACCAACACTACTTGCAGCCAGCGAACGCTGTGCCAATCTGTCAGGCGAGGCGTTTCTGACCGCGTTGATCGTGGGATATGAGATCGGCATTCGGGCAGGACTGATTCGGCATGCTCTGTACCAGACCTACCATTCATCCGGCAGTTGGGGTGCCATCGCCGGTGCGGCAGCTGCTGGCAAGGTTCTGGACTTGAGTGCCAATACACTCCGCCAGGCCTTGGGTATAGCCGAGTATCACGCTCCTATCGCGCCAATGATGAAGGGGATCGACACGCCGTGCATGGGCAAGGATAGCGTCGGGTGGGGTGCCATGGTGGGCATGGTGTCAGTGCTGATGGCGCAGCGCGGCTTCACCGGTGTGGAGCCACTATTCAGCGATGCGCCTGACCCCGAGTGGGTAATGAGTCTCGGCGACCGATATGAGGTGCTGAACCTTTACTTTAAGCCTTATGCTAGCTGCCGCTGGGCCCAGCCGGCTATTGCCGGTGCGCTTGAAATCACTCACCAAAATGGCGTGACCACCAACGATATCTCGCGCATTCACGTGCGCACCTTTGAGGCTGCTGTCAAGCTCAGTCGTGCGCATCCCCAAAACACGGAGCAAGCCCAGTACAATCTAGCCTATCCGGTGGCTGCAGCTTTGATCGATGGCGAGCTGGGGCCCCGCCAAGTGCTACCACCTCGCATCCATGACGGTGCGGTTCTGGCCCTGGCCGATCGTGTTGAAGCAGAAGTGATGCCTGAATACGAGCAGGCTTTCCCTGCGAAGACATACGCCGACGTGGAGGTGGTCACACAGGATGGCCGGATCTTCATCGCTTCAAGAAAGCAAGCACCATGGGAGCCAGCGAGCACATTGCCGACGGATAACGAACTAAGCGAGAAATTCCAGTGGTTGGCGAGTCCAGTTCTTGGAAAGGATCGCGCCAAGGGCATCAGCAAGATGATTTGGGCCTTCGAAGGCACAGGCGATGTGAGGCAGCTGATCGAACGATGTTCAGGGGTATAATTGCCATTAACAGCGAAAGGTCTTAGGAGGAAAAACGTGAAAACACAGAGCAGCCGCTTGAATTTCAAGTTGCCCACAAGAATAGACTTTGGGACCGGGCGAATCGGAGTCTTGCCTGAGGAGCTCGAACAAAACGGGTTTAAGCGTGTGGCATTCGTTATCACCCCGGGTAGATATCGGTCCGGAATGTTAGATGCCTCCATCTCCTCCTTAAAGGAAAGAGAGATAGAGTTTGCAATATTCGATGGGGTCGGGGAAAACCCGGACGTAGACACAGTAAGACATTGTGTGCATTTTCTTAAGGCGCATAGGCCGGATGTGGTTATCGGAGTGGGCGGTGGAAGTCCGCTTGATACGAGCAAGGCTGCTGCAATATGTTATGCGAACGGGGTTGAAGACGTGCTGGAACTTATTAACAGCACAAAGATACAAAACAAGACTGTTCCTACAATCATGGTTCCGACCACCGCTGGCACAGGAACAGAGCTCAACTTCTGGGCTGTGATCACCGATAAAAAAACCAAAGAGAAGCTTTCCCTAGGAGATCCCAGAATGGCTCCGCACATGGCAATCGTCGATCCCGAGTTGACTCTGACCTTGCCGCCAAAACTGACGCTGTGGACGGGGATCGATGCCTTTATCCACGCTCTTGAGGCCTACGTTTCCACCCTCTCTAATCGTCTCTCTGATCTATTGGCATTGGAAGCAATTCGACTCGTGCTTGAAAGCCTGGATCGTGCGGTTAACCATGGTGATGACCTCGGAGCGCGGGAACAGATGGCCTTGGCCAGTCTGCTTGCCGGTGCGGCGATGCAGCAGGTGGGCCTGGGGCTGATTCATGCCATGTCGCACCAGGTAAGCGGGTTCTACGATACACCCCATGGGCTCACCAACGCTAAACTGCTCGCATCTGTCTTTGCGTTCAACCTTCCTGAAATACCTCAAGAGAAACGCACAAACCTCGATTCTCTGAGTGAAACGACCTTCCAAGAGGTTCTTGTGGATATCGATCGAAGGTATGGCCTCGCTGATGAAGTGATCACCGTTCGTGAGAGCGACCTTGAGATCATGTCAAACCGGGCAGCAACAAACGTCAACGCTAAGACTAATCCGCGCCATCCCGAGCCGAGTGAGATTGAGAGTCTTTACCGTTCAACATTTACGGTGGTATAACGCGCGGGATTTGAAACTTAAGGCTCCTCATCTTCTCTCGCGCTCGTGTTTACCGCAGCGCCCGCGGAGAAACAGGCTGATCGTTCCTTCCAAGCAGAGACCTTCCAGGCTGGAGGCACCACCCGGCGGACATCATCCTTCACAAACTTACCACTGAGGTTGATCAACAGGCACGATCATCCTCCCCTTAATGAGGAAATATTCGACTCTCAGGAATGTAGCAGTATGGTTGTATATTGAAGGAGATAAATTCTTGCCAGAGTAAAGCCTTGACTTAACGCAAATTGGCGACTAAAATTGCATAAGCTTCCCACCGCATATTCAGACCTTGCCTGGAACACCGATAAATCATAAGTAGGATTGGTAAAACGAAGATGTTGAATAAGACACATAAACGCAAGCTTTACTATGCGGCATTGGAAATCCTGGAGAGAACAGGGATAGAAATCTACGAAGAAGAAGCCTTAGCCCTGTTAAGAGAAGCGGGAGCTCGCGTAGTCAAGAATAGGGTTTTTATTAAGGCCCACGTTATTGAAAGTGCTCTCCAGACGGCTCCCAAGTATATACCCATCTATGATCGAGATGGCCATCTGGTGATGCACCTGGGAAGCGATGAAAACTACTTCGGGACCGGCTCGGATACTCCGAACACGATAGATCCCTATACAGGAGAGCGTCGTACCTCCATGTTAGAGGACGTGCGACGTTTCAGTCTCCTTGCTGACGCTTTGCCTAATATCGATTTTGTCATGTCGATGGCCCTTCCCCATGATGTTCCTGCGCAAATCGCCGATCTGTACCAGCTCCAGGTGATGACCGCGAACTCTACAAAACCAATCATGTTCACCTCACCGGATAATCGGAATACGGCCGAGCTGATTGAGATCGCGTCAATTATCGCCGGAGGAAAGGAAGAACTGAAACAGAAGCCGTTCTTCATGCAATATACCGAGCCCAGCAGCCCACTCAGGGCAACTAAGGATGCCCTAGGGAAGCTGTTACTGTGTGCAGCTCATGGCATCCCAGTCACGTTCACCTCCGGGGTAATGCCTGGGGCTTCCTCACCGGTCACGGTAGCAGGAACGATCGCCCTTGTGCTAGCGGAGGAGTTGACAGGGGTAGCGATCGCACAGCTAAGAAACCCAGGGGCACCTGTGATTATCGGAGGGGCAGCTTCGCCCCTGGATATGAGGACAGCGCTGGCGGCCTATGGCACCCCAGAGAGTCTGCTGATTGACTTAGGACTGTGCGAGGTGTGTAAGTTCCTGGGAATGCCGGTATTCACCGAAGCCGGCTACAGCGATTCCAAACTCGCCGATGGACAAGCTGCGGTGGAGGCATCACTATCCATCTACGAGATGGCGTCCAGCGAAGCGGACTTAATTCATGATGTAGGCTACTTGGAGTCCGGCATTGTCAGCTCGCCCGAGATGGTTATTATCGCTAATGAAATTATCGCCTATGTTAAGCATGTCAAACAAGGTATTAATCTAGACCGTGAGCACTTGGCCCTAGATGCGATCGATGAGATTGGCCCAGGCGGAAACTTCTTGACCAATGCACACACCCTCAAGTTCTACAAGCAGGCGCACATGCCGGATTTGTTTGACAAGAGCGGGTACGAGCACTGGGCCTCCGCGGGTGGTAAGAGCCTGCGGGAGCAAGCGAACGAGCAAGTTAAGAAGATCTTGGAAACTCACCAGCCTGTTCCTCTACCAAAGGACAAGCAAAACGAAATTGCAGAGATCATTAAAAAAAAGAGCGAGTCTTTACCAAACTAACAACGGAACAACAAAGCCACGTGAAGTGCGCGTGAAGTCCAGTTCTAGACTACCTACCGAATCCGGCAGATTTCGGTCCAAAAACACCCCGCGATAGCAGATGGAATGAAATGACCTGGCCTCTGCCTCTGCCTCTTGACAAAGCCTCCTCTGCGTGATAAGGTCTTGTATACTCATCAAACAGGTATGATAGGTATGCAATTCCAACGGCTTGAGCGAAGATCGGCAACACAGGCGCTGATTGAGCAGATTACTTCTTACATGGAGTACGCGAAGGTAGATCCCGGTTACAAGTTGCCTTCTGAGCAAGAGTTGATGCGGCAGTTTGGCGTTGCTCGCTCGACCATTCGCGAGGCACTCCATGCCTTGGTTGTCTTGGGTGTCCTGGAATCAAAACCGGGGAAAGGGTACTACGTGAAACGCGGCTACCGGTTGCCTCTGTACGCTAATAACCTCCAAAAGCTCCTGTTACAAGATGAGTCCTTCTTCAATCTCTTGGAGGCGCGTGAGTCCGTGGAGCGGACAATCGCTGTACTGGCGAGTCAACGAGCTACTGACGATGATATTCAAGCCATGGAGGAAGCCTTAGAGGGGGTCAAGCGGGCTATCGATAATGGCGAAGACCCAACGGAACATACAGTAGCTGTGCATCTGCTGATATCGCGCGCCTCGCATAATGAGGTTCTTGTCGGGCTCATGGAGCAGCTTTTGCCCATGATTGCAGAGAAGGCCAGGAAAGTACAGATTCCAGCAAAGAGGAATTATGAGGAACACAAAGACTTGATAGAGGGGATCAGGGCAGGTGACCCTCAAGGAATGGAAAAGATTATCACTAGACATTTAGAGTATATTCGGAAGAAATTTATTGAATATCTCGATGCCAGTGCGCCTGAGGAAGAGAAGGAGGAAAGAGCAAAATGGAAGCTGGATTGATTGGCGCATTGAGAGCAAAGGCTTCGGTAACGACCGTTGATTCTCATACAGCAGGAGAACCGACTCGGGTGATCGTCAACGGCCTTGACCCGGCGATCAACGACATTCCGACCATGGTAGAGCGACAGGATTGGTTGGAAAAGCATCATGATGCCTTGCGGACTAGCCTGATGCAAGAGCCACGGGGACATCTAGCCATGTTCGGTGCCGTGCTTACTGAGCCAATAAGCTCTGAGGCTTCCGCCGGCGTCATCTTCATCTATCCGTCTGCCTATGCCGATATGTGCGGCCATGGAGCTATCGGTGTCGTAACGACCCTTGTTGAGATGGGCATTGTGCAGCCATTGGGAAAGAGAGCCGAGGTTATCCTCGATACCCCTGCCGGATTGGTCAAGACAGTGGCTAGCGTGGAGGATGATCGGGTACGCAGCGTTGATCTAATAAATGTCCCTGCCTATTTTCTCGAAACCGTTGAGGCAGAGCTGCCGGAGTTGGGCAAAATTCCTGTCCACTTAAGCTACGGAGGCAATTTCTTTGGCATTGTCGAAGCAAAGCGGGTCGGCCTCAGTGTCAAGGTGGCAGACCTTGGGCAGCTAAATAGCATAGCCCATAGGATAATGAGGGTAATTAATGGACAAATGGTATTTAGGCATCCTCTCAGTGGACAGACTAAGCTGGAGCGAATTCGCTTTGTAGATGGGGAACATAATGAAAGTAATGTGGTCATCCACGAGGGGGGTGTGATCGATCGATCTCCTTGTGGAACGGGGACCTGCGCCCAGATGGCCTGGGAATACGCCAGCGGACTCAAGCCTCTCGGGGCTCCGAGCTCATATTATAGTATCATTAAAACTGAATTCTCTGGGAAGCTACTGGAAGAGACGGAATTTGCCGGCAGAAGAACCGTCATCCCTCAGGTAACTGGGACAGCTTATATAACCGGCGTGCATGATTTTATCATGTCCCCTGATGACCCTCTCCGAAATGGTTTCAGCCTGAATGCAATGGAAGAAGCGCAAGGAGGGGTGATGAGTAACTGATGCAAGCTAAGGGTTCCCTTACACAAGCTGATTCGGGCTACCCGAGGTTTCAGCTCCTTTCCCAGGGCCAACGACACCAGATTGCCGGAGCTGCTTTGGAAATTCTAGAGCGGATTGGGATGAAGACCACGCAGCCGCAGCTCGTCGAGCTCCTCCGACAGGCCGGAGCTCAAGTGGAGGGGAATCGGGTGAAACTGCCCGCTGTTCTAGTGGAGGAGGCAATCCACTCGGCCCCGAATTGCATAACGATTTACAACCAAGCAGGGAAAGAAGCACTCGCCCTCTGTGGGTACAACACATACTTCGGAGCCAGCGTAGATGGACCAACGATACTGGCCCCCCAGACAGGTAAGTACCGTAAGTGTTTAGAAGAAGATATCGCATGGATCGCTCGCTTGGCCGACGGACTGCCCAACATCGATTTCTTAATGCCAGCCGGGTTTGCCGCTGACCGAGATGTCAAGCTGGCTGAGCGGATCTCCTTTAAGCAGTGCATTCTGAATTCCTCAAAGCCGATTCTTGATATTTGTCAGCGCATGAGGGACTTAGCGGATATTCACGAGATGGCCGCCCTTGCGGCTGGAGGCAAAGAGGAGCTTCAACAGCGCCCCTTCCTGATGCATTATGCCGAACCGATCTCCCCGTTGGTCAACCCGGATGCGTCGCTCCAACGCGTGTGCTATTGCGCAAAACACCAGATTCCGCTGCTCTACTCCCCGTTTTTGGCCATGGGAGCAACTGCCCCTCAGCATATGGCAGCAGCTGTAGCACAAGGTTGCGCCGAGTCCCTATTTGGGCTGGTTGTTCATCAGTTATCTCAACGCGGAGCGCCGTTTATCATGGGGGCAATGCCGTCGCTGATGGACATGAAGACGGCCTCCTTTGCCTACGGGGCCCCTGAACTGCATCTAATGTGTGGGGCCATGGCAGAGATGGCCCATCACTTCAAATTGCCCTCCTTCGGAACGGCCGGAACGGGTGACGCTAAGCGATTTGATGGGCAGGCAGTGTTGGAAGCTACCTCCTCTTCTTACTTAGCCGTGCTGAGCGGATCTAACCTCATCCATGATGTGGGTCTTTTCGGAAGCGCACAACTTCTTATACCGGAGATGATCGTGGCTGTTGATGAAATTATCGGTATGGTACGCCGTTCTTTTAATGGGATTGAAGTCACTCCGGAGAGCCTCGCGTTCGATTTGATGGAGGAGATTGGACCTGGTGGTGAGTATGTATCTCATCCGGATACTTTGAAGCATTTTCGCGACGCTTGGTATCCCAATCTATTGGACCGCGGCGCATTTGACCCTTCCTTGTGCTATGACACGTTTGAGGAAAGGGTCAATCGCAAGACGCTAGCAGCTATGGAGGCCTACGGGCCTGCTGATGTTCCTTTTGAACTTACAGAACAACTGAGAGAAATAGATAGGCATTGGACATTAGAATAAATATTCAAAGGAGGAGTTAATGAGAAAGGTTAATGATGCACCATTTTCTGGGCCACAATTCTCGGTGCTGTCGGAGAGCCAGATAAAGGATATCCATCTGGCCTCTTTAGAAGTATTGCGCCGCACCGGGGTTCGGTTTGAGCACAAAGGGGCACTAAAGCTGCTCAAAAATGGAGGGGCTTTTATTACCGATGGGGACCTTGTTCGATTCCCTCCCGACATGGTTGAAAGAGCCATTGAAACAGCCCCTGGTCGGGTCGTCTTGTGCGATCGCAATGGAGATCCAGCAATGTTCCTTGAGAGCACAAACGTTTACTTTGGTCCTGGGTCCGATACTACACACTATCCAGATCCCTTCTCTGGCGAGTTGCGGGATTGGACAACGAAAGATATATGCGATGCTTACCGGGTTTGCGACGCTCTGCCAAACATCGACTTTCTCATGAGTATAGGAATCCCTACCGATGCACCGGAAGGGATGTCTCACTACCAGTGGCAGTTCGCTAATATGTTGCAATACTCCAAGAAACCGTCCGTCGTCGTCTGTAATGACCGCAACGACATGGAAGCCATTATCGAAATGGCTACACTGCTCCGTGAGAATCAAGAAGACTTACGAAGAAGACCTAATATCCTTCTTTATTCCGAACCCACTTCACCTCTACAACAGAGCGAGACCGCCTTAGACAAGCTGTTGCTCATGGCAGAGACAGGGTTGCCAATTGTCCATTCGCCGGCCCCAATGATGGGAAGTACTGGCCCTATCCACCTGGCAGGGGAGATGGCCCTCTGCAATGCAGAGATCTTATCTAGCTTGGTTTTGCATCAGTTAAAGAACCCGGGCGCTCCCTTTGTCTATGGGGCAGGGCCACATCATTTTGATATGAAAAGCGTGCAGATCTGCTATGGATCACCGGAGTTTCAGCTAACAAAGGCAGCTGTGGCCCAACTTGGTCGATACTATGGCATGCCAACATGGGGCTATAGCGGTTGTTCTGATGCCAAGGTGTTGGATGAACAGGCTGCTGTTGACACGACCATGGCGACCTTAATGGCTGAATTCACCGGCTGTAACTTGATTCACGATGTCGGCTATATGGAGAGCGGTCTTACTACATCACTGGAGCTGATTGTGCTGACCGATGAGTTGGTGGCGATGACAAATCATATCATGCCGGGTATCCCAGTGTCTGAGAAGACCTTGATGATTGATGAGATAGATAAGGTAGGACCTGGTGGTAACTTCCTTGCAACCAAGGAGACAGTCGCCCATTTCCGTGAGTTCTGGGAACCACGTTTCTTTGATCGTTCGAGGCTAGAGGAGTGGCAGAAAAACGGTTCTTTAACTACGGGCCAGCGGCTGAATGCGAAGGTTAAGGAGATCATCAAAGATTATGAGGTGGAGAGGCTCCCAAAGGAGGTCATCCAGCAAATTATGAGCGCTATGGAGAGGCATAAGATCAAATAGAGGGGTCCTGTCGAGAAAAGGATCATCAGAGGAGGAGAGCCAATGTCTTTTACTGAACGTGCAAGCTACTTGCAGCCTGAGGGGGCTTACGCTGTCTTGGCTAAGGCCCAGAGGATGGAACAGCAAGGACGGGATATCATTCATTTGGAGATCGGACAACCCGATTTTCAGACCTTTCCTAACGTTGCCATGGCTGGAATTCGAGCCATCACTGAGGGAAAAACCCGTTATAATCCGTCCCCTGGCTTGAGCGAGTTACGTGAGGCGGTAGCAGAGGACGTTAACGACCGACGGGGACTCCAGGTTCGGCCCGAGGAAGTGGTTATCGGACCTGGAGCAAAGCCTTTACTCTTTTTCCCTACTCTCGCATTGGTCGAGTCCGGTGATGAGGTGCTCTACCCGAATCCTGGATATCCCACTTATGAATCGATGATCAGGGTTGCCGAAGGAAAGCCGGCGCCAGTCCCCCTCAGCGAAGAAAAGGGGTTTAGTGTCGATTTGGATGCCCTTGAGGAGTTAGTCAGCGACCGGACCCGGATGATCGTATTGAACTCCCCTGGAAACCCCACCGGCGGTATCATGCCACCATCTGATCTGGAGCGGATTGCTGCCATTGCTGAGGATCATGATTGTTGGATACTCTCCGATGAGATTTACTCCCGCCTGATCTACGATGGTGTCCCCTACGTCAGTATAGCCAGCCTGCCAGGGATGAAGGAGCGCACTATTGTTGTGGATGGCTTTTCTAAAACATACGCGATGACGGGCTGGCGACTCGGTTATGCGATTATGCCAGCAGAGTTGGCCGAGCGGGTTGGACTCCTGCTGACCCACTCGATTGGCTGCACTGCTACCTTTACTCAATATGCCGGTATTGAAGCACTAAGGGGTCCTCAAGAGCGGGTGGAGAGAGCCCGTGCGGAGTTCAAAAGACGGCGTGACACAATCGTTGCTGGTTTGCGTAATATACCCGGTGTCCGCTGCCAGAGACCTGATGGTGCCTTCTATGTATTCCCGAATGTGAAGGCATTTGGGAAACCAGTCGATGAATTAGCCGATTACATATTGGAGGAAGCCGGCGTAGCACTACTCCCGGGGACGGCTTTTGGCGAGATGGGCGAGGGATATTTGCGCCTCTGTTATGCAACTTCTCTGACGAAGATCAACGAGGCACTGGATCGTATCGCGCAAGTCCTGAAGCAATTAGGAATACACACAAGATAGATGCCTCGCACATCTATATAAGAGAAAGGTCCCTTACTAGAGAAGGAAACAAATTAAAGTCAGAAAGATATAGGAGGTAAGACGAGTGGTAGATCAAGAAGCGTTGTTAAAGAGGGTTAAACAGACGGTACTAGCTGGGGAGATGGAAGGTATCGCTGAGCTGACGAAGCAGGCGTTGGCACAGGGTATTGGGGCACGTGAAATACTCGATCAGGCATTGACCCCAGCGATGGATATCGTTGGTGAAGAATACGAGAGGGGAGACCGGTATGTTCCCGAGATGCTCATCTCAGCCGAGACGATGAAAGGTTCCGTGGCAGTCCTCAAGCCGCTTTTGGTTGAGGCTGGTGTAAAGGCGCGCGGCAAGGTCGTCATCGGTACCGTTGAGGGAGACCTGCACGATATCGGCAAGGACCTTGTGGCGATGATGCTCGAAGGAGCGGGCTTTGAAGTAATAAACCTCGGGGCAGAAATAGCGGCCGAGGAGTTTGTCAAGGCGGCGAAGGAACATGAGCCCGATATCGTTGGTATGTCCGCGCTGTTGACGACGACAATGATCCACATGCCAGAGGTCATCGATGCGCTTCAACAGGCCGGCTTGCGCGATAGTGTCAAGGTCATCATTGGAGGAGCTCCGGTCACTCAAGGATACGCTGATAAGATCGGTGCCGATGGTTACGCGCCTGATGCAGCCAGCGCGACTAAGCTGGCAAAATCTCTAGTATGAACTGTTCATAATGAGGAGGAAACCAGCGTTTTTACTAAGCAAAGGTTGCTTGTTATTTCTTAATGAAAAGGGGAGTAGATAATAATGGGTGAAACTCGCAAAAAGGTAACGATCAAGACGCTTCAGGCGATGAAGAAACGCGGAGAAAAGATCACCTGGCTGACCGCCTATGACTACCCCACGGCTCAGTTCGCTGAGGCCGCGGGAATGGATATGCTCCTGGTTGGAGACTCCCTAGGGATGTGCGTCTATGGCTACGAAGGGACTATCCCAGTGACAATGGACCAGTGCATTGTTCACTCTGAAGCAGTGCGGCGTGCTGCGCCGATGGCCTTTGTTATGGGTGACATGCCGTTCATGAGCTATCAGGCAAGCGATGAAGACGCTGTAAGAAATGCTGGGCGGTTCCTGAAAGAAGCAGGAGTAGACGCGATTAAACTGGAGGGAGGGGTACGGGTAGTAAGTCGCATCAAGGCCATCCTGGCCGCGGGGATCGTCGTCTGTGGACACATCGGGCTCACCCCGCAGAGCTCTGGCCAGCTCGGTGGCCATAAGGCGCAGGGCCGCACGGTCGCCTCAGCGAAGCTTTTAGTTGAAGATGCCCTGGCAATCGAAGAAGCCGGTGCGCAGTTGCTTCTATTGGAGGCTGTGCCCCCGGAGGTTACAGGTTTCATCTCTAAGAAACTTTCCATCCCAGTGTTAAGCATTGGTGCCGGCCCGGACTGCGACGGCCAGTTGTTGATCGTCTCTGATCTAATTGGACAGTTTCAGGCGTTTACACCAAAATTCGTCAAAAAGTACGCCAACATCGCTGAAGTTATCACCAGCGCAATGACTGAATATATCAAGGAGGTCAAAGCAGGTGCCTTTCCATCTGACGAGCACTGCTATCATATGCTGAAAGGGGAGAACGAGAAGTTTAAGAAGCTGATCAAGGAATATAAGTGACTGCTTTTCTTGTAATAACGAAATCTATTCGTATTGATAGCAATTAGACTCGTTCTCGAAAGCTTGGACCGTGCGGTTAACCACGGTGATAACCTTGCGGCGCGGGAAGGTATGGCCCTGGCCAGTCTGCTCGCCGGGGCGGCGATGCAGCATGTGGGCTTGGGATTGATCCACGCTATGTCGCACCAGGTAAGCGGGTTCTATGACACACCCCATGGGCTCACCAACGCTAAACTGCTAGCCCCTGTCTTTGCTTTCAACCTTCCCGAAATACCGGGAGAGAAGCGCACAAAGCTCGATTCTCTGAGTGAAACGACCTTCCAAGAGGTTCTTGTGGATATCGATCGAAGGTATGGCCTCGCTGATGAAGTGATCACCGTTCGTGAGAGCGACCTTGAGATCATGTCAAACCGGGCAGCAACAAACATCAACGCCAAGAGCAACCCGCGCCATCCCGAGCCGAGCGAGATTGAAAGTCTTTACCGTTCGACATTTACGGTGGTATAACGCGCAGAATGCAAGAAATCAGCCCCTAGCCTTCTCCAAGGATTAGGACAGCGAGTTGCCTGAATTTGGTGATAAATGTCTTGCCGGTTTTTCAAATAAGTCTTGTTAGACCGAGAGACTGGCTCTATAATGCTGTTCGCTCGTTCGTTGATGAGAAGCGAGTGGCGCAGCGAGGGATTCTGCGCAAAGAGGGAAGAACATGCCGCAAAAAGGTTTGCAGGGACGAAAACTGCGCCTTCTCAGCACGAAAAAGGTCGAGCAGATTCACAAGACATCCCTGCGCATCCTTGAGGAAGTCGGGATATCCGTAAAAGATGAGCGCTATTTAAATTTCTTTCGCCGCGTTGGTGCCTCAGTCGACCGAAGCAAGCAAACGGTTCGTCTTCCAGCCGTTCTCGTGAACGACCTTGTCTCGCTTGCTCCCACACAGTTCTTGATGGCTGGGCGCACGCGAGAAAACGATATGTGGGTTGGCGATCGCCACGTTCACCTGGGAAGCGGAGGGGCTGCAGTACGTGTTCTGGATTTGGAATCGGAGAATCTGCGTCCTTCTACTTTGCAGGACCAATATGATCTTGCTTGGTTGGTCGAACACTTAGATAACGTTCATTTCTATCAGTGCCCAGTTGTCTGTAATGACATTCCTAAAGAAATTAGCACGATTAATAGCTTTTACTCTGCATTGGCTGGGACGACCAAGAACGTTCAGGAATCCGCAACCGATCCCCAGGCGGTGAAGGACGTTATTACCATGGCCGCCATGATTGCTGGCAGCCGGGAAACGCTACGCATGCGGCCGTTCATCTCATTTGTTGCCTCTTGTATGATTAGCCCCCTTCAGCTTGATGCACGAGTAGCCAGGATTGCGGAGGTAGCCATAAGGAATGGTATCCCTATTGCTTTATCCTGCGCTCCGGTGACCGGATTGACGGCTCCAGCTACCCTGGCTGGATTATTGAGCCTTGCTCACGCTGAGCAGCTGTTTGCGATCGCCCTCTCCCAGATTATCGCTCCTGGCGCCCGGGTTCTGTACGGGATCGTTCCTGGCATTGCCGATATGTGGAACATGGGTTTCCTTGGAGGAGCGGTCGAGGCAGGGATGTTGAACGCAGCGGCGGTGTTGCTTGCCAAACATATCAAGGTTCCCATCTACGCGGACGCTGGAGCAGCAGATGCAAAACTCCCGGATATTCAGGCCGGCTATGAAAAAGCACAGAATATTCTTCAGGTTTCGTTATCGGGCGGCGACTACGTTCATCATTCTGCCGGCGTTCTTGACTCGTTGATGACGGTTGCCTATGAGCAGTTTATCATCGACAATGATATTAACGGTATGGCTATGCGCGTGCTTCAGGGGATTAAGGTGAATGATGATACCCTGGCCTTTGATGTTATCAAGGAAGTTGGACCAGGCGGGCGTTTCCTTACACAGAAACACACAATAAAGTACGCTCGTAGTGATGAATTCTATGTACCGACACGTCTCACTCGAAAACATCTCCAGGCCCGAAATGGCGAAGCAGACAACGTTCGAGACGGAGCCCGACAAATTGCTCGTGAGATTCTGGGTAAGGAGCGCACTGCGCTTATCCCTGAGAACATCGATAGGAAGATTCGTCGGCGGTTCGATATTCGCCTTCCTTCGCCCTACAGGAGCACAACGCCCACCAAACAGAAGGTAGCAGTGGGCCCTTCTCCGAAGGGTTAAACGTCTAGATACTGCTGCCTTTCCCAGTCTGTCACTGACTGGTTAAAGGCAGCGATCTCCTTCCATTTTTCCTGGATAAGATATGCGCTTGCCTCCGGCCCGATGGCCTCTGTGATGGTACTGTCTGACTCCAGGGCCCTTAGCGTCTGCTCAAGGAAATGGGGTAGCGGTGCTATTTTCCCCTCTTTTTTCTCTTCATCGTTCATCTGGTAAATGTTCTTCTCTACAGCCTGTGGGGGATTGATAGAACGTTCGATCCCATCCATCCCTGCAGCGAGGATCGCGGTGAAAGCGAGGTACGGGTTAGCAGAGGGGTCAGGGGAGCGCAGCTCAATTCGAGTTGCTTTCTCAGGGTTGGGGGTCGCCGGAATACGGATGAGGGTCGAGCGGTTCCTACGGCCCCATGCAATATTTACCGGTGCCTCAAACCCGGGGACGAGCCGCTTGTAGGAATTGACCGTAGGATTGGTCAGCGCTGTCACGGCCCTTATGTGCTCGATCAGTCCCCCGATAAAGAAGCGCGCACACTGTGAGAGCCCCAACGCGTCTTGGGGATCGTAAAAGGCGTTATCCCCATCGGTAAAGAGCGAGATGTGAGCATGCATCCCGCAGGCAGCAAACCGAGCGATAGGCTTTGGCATAAATACGGCCTTAAATCCGTGTTGTGCGGCGATGCTCTTGGCAACGAACTTGATGATCATGAGACGATCGGCAGTCGTCACTGGGTCAGCATACTCAAACGACAGCTCGTTAATGTACGGTTCGATCTCGTGGTGAGACTTCTCGATTGGGATCCCCATTTTGAGGAGACTGGCAACTATCTCCTTGCGTACTGCCTCTTCCGTATCACCAGGGACGAGGGCAAAGTAGCCCGATTTACTGGTGACCTCACTGCGGTTTGTCGGTATCTTCCCTTGCGGGAACAGGAAGAACTCCGGCTCAACGCCCACAAAGAACGTGAGCCCTCGCTTGGCAGTTCCCTGTAAGAAGCGCTTCAAGATGTAGCGAGGACTGTGGATAGAGGGAGTCCCATCAGTGGTGTAGGGATCAGCGATAACGCCAGCGGTGCCATATTTCCCCTCTTGAGACTCCATCAGTGTTGGCCATGGATAGATCTTAAGGGTAGCAAGATCCGGCTTTAAGTACATGTCCGCATTAGCGATATCGGCGTAGCCTCGTATTGAGGAGCCATCGAAGCTGATACCGGTGCCTAGCGCGCCTTTGAATTGCATAACGGGAATCTCAACACTCTTTAGCTCACCTAATGTATCGGTAAACAGGATGTTGATGAATAGGACATCGTGCTCTTCGAGTTGCCGGAATACGTCCCTGTGGTCTGGCTCACCTGTTGCCATAGTCATCCCCTTCTGAGATGAGTTCCATCGGAGAAATAATTGATGCAAATCTTCTCATTATGAAGGGGATCCTACCTCATAGAGGGGGGATCGGTCAAGAGGAGCGCTAAAAAAAGACCTCATTCTTTTCCCACAGCTCTTCCAGCTCTTCCAGGCGGGGGAGCGTCTCGTCCTCTGATTTGATGCTGACCGCTGTCGCAATCGCGCATAGCAGGGACATCGCCGCGGCGAACGAGTCGATATACGATACGAAATCACACCTGGCTAGTAGGTAATCGGTGGCGTGATCGACCAGTGGGGAGAGCTCTGAGTCGGTGATGGCAATAGTTGTAACACTCTGCTGTTTCGCCATACGGAAGTTCCGGACAACCGCGGTGGTGTAGCGAGGAAAGGAGATCGCAATAACTACCGATTTTTCTGTCGTGAAGACCAACTCCTCCTGAAACTGTCCAGGACTGGTTGTCACAGCGATGGTGTTGTCGATCGACTTCTTGAGGGCCATCTGGAAGAATTGAGCCAGGCAGCTTGACATCTTATACCCGAGAATGATCACCTTGTCCGCCTGCACAATCTGATTGACCACACGGTTCAGTGTTCGGACATTAATATTGTGCAGCGTGTTCTCCAAGTTCTTCATATCGGTAACCAGGGATTGGACGGCAGGATTCTTGCTTGCTTTGAAGCGGTGACTCCCTTTAAGGCGGCTGAGGGTAGTAAGCTTGCCCTGCACCTTGTCCTGTAAAGCACTCCTCATTTCCGGGAACCCTGCGTAACCAAGATCAACGGCGAGCCTGATCACCGTTGGTTCACTGACAGAAGACCGACGGGCAAGTTCTGCGGCTGTAAGAAAAGCCGCTTCAATATAGTTATCTGCGATATACTTCGCGACTTGTTTCTTCTTATCCGAAAGAGGCATTGACTTAATCAATGCCAAGACGTCTTTCTGTCTCTTTGTCATAATGCCATTCTACCCTCTGGGTAGCCGATCTGCCAAGGGCTTGACCTTCCTTGTAACGTGTGGTCTGCCGTCAAAGGCGTTTGCCTTGTTAGCGCGCTAGCCCTCGGTCGTCCATACGGCCCCATATTTGGGTCTCCTTATTATCCCGGTGCCTTGAGGGCTCGCTCTTTTGAGGACTGTGACCGTCGATTCACGCTGCGATCGGTGTTGTGATACCTTGAAACGAGACGCCTTTTAAGTTCCCGCACATCGTTTACTGGAACGGCGCCGGATCCCAGAAGCCGACGGATCAGTTTCGTCGCTTGTCCCCCTGTATAATCCCTCTCTTCGATCCCTTCCGGGTGGAGAACGTAGATACTGGTCCTGCTCTCTAGCTCCAAGGCGGCGCTCAAGTTCAGCAGATTCCCCGGGCCAAACGGTGTCTCGCAGATGACCACACCATCACTTGACCGCATCGTGGCGAGGTTCGCCTCGTACGCTCTTGTGGAGATGGGAGCAAATGGAGCCTCCATCACGAGCTTGGCGCCTAGGTGTTGCGCTGCCTGAAAGTCGGAGTCCAATGGAGAAACGACCCCCACGCTTAAGAAAAAGCTATCAGCAAGTGCGTGAAGTACGGTTACGCCGCTTCCTCCCCCGCAGATGATATGCAATTTGCCCAACAATGTCGGGGCTTTTAACTTTGGGGGGACTGTGTTGATGTAGATGGAATTCGTTACGGGGTTTTTCCCTACGACCACATCGGTCTGGAATGCTTGCTTGATATTGGTCTCTGTCAAAACATCCGCCGGTCTACCGACGGCCAACAGCTGTCCTCGGTGCAGTATAGCCACCCGATCTGCGTACTGGGCAGCTAGATTGAGGTCGTGAATGGCCATCAGTACGGTTAAACCGGCTGCGGCCTCTTGACGGACGATCTCCATAATCTGGAGCTGATGGTTGATATCAAGGTAGGTCGTCGGCTCGTCTAACAAGAGTACACGCGGGTTCTGTGCCAGGGCCATCGCCAGGAAGACGCGCTGTTTCTCCCCTCCTGACAGCTCACGGATGGAGCGTTCAGTAAAGGGAGCCACGTTGGTAAGCTCCATCGCTCTCCCGATCCACTCCTTGTCGGTCCTGGTCTCTCTTGCGAATCGTCCCCGATGAGGGATTCGTCCCAGTGCGACGACCTCGCGTACGGTGAAATCGAAACCGATCTCTCGCTCCTGCTCCACCACCGCTAGGTGGCGGGCAAGCTCTGTGATCGAGAGCTCAGGCAGCCGCGTCATATCGAGGTAGATCGTGCCTGCCTGTGGGGAGAGGATACCAGAGACGTTCTTAAGGAGCGTTGTCTTTCCCGATCCATTCGGGCCCACAATGGCGAGGACCTCCCCTTTAGGAACGCTCAGATCGATTCCATCGAGTAGAGGGGAACCGTTATAGGAGAATTTCAAGCCATCAACTGTGATCTCCATCACATACGCGCCCCCTTACTTTTCAAGAGATACAGGAAGAAAGGAGCCCCAAGGAATGCGGTGATGATCCCCACCGGCATCTCAGCGGGGCTGGCGACTGTGCGCGCTGCCATATCGGCCCAGACGAGGAAGATCGCCCCGGCGATCGCCGTTGTTGGCAGGAGGAACCGGTGATCCGGCCCGATGATCAACCGCATGATATGAGGGATAATCAGCCCGACGAATCCGATCGTGCCAGCGAAGGCCACCGCAGATGAGGTAAGGAGAGTGGCGACTCCCAGCATGATACGCTTGCTCGTCTCCGGGTTGATCCCCAGGTGGAACGCCCCCTCCTCCCCCATGGAGAGCGCGTTTAGATCGCGCGAGAAGGCGATCAATATTACGCTTCCGAGCGCAACGACCGGCGTTAATACATGCAAGTAGGCCCAATTGGCTCGTCCTAACCCTCCCATGGTCCAGAAGATGACATCGGTGATCTTTTCGCTTCCTGAGCATAGGAAGATGGTAAAGCTCGTCACGGCCGAAAAGAGCGCTCCTACGGCCACCCCAGCAAGGATTAACGTGTAGACCGAGGTCTTCTTACCTCGTTCCTGTGCCAAGCGGTAGACGATCCCCGCCGCTAGAAGACCTCCGATGAAGGCCCCCAACGGGAGGAAGAGAGCCCCACGTAGATTTAATAGGATCACTAAAGAGGCTCCGGTAGAGGCGCCACTGGCGATCCCAAGGACGTACGGACTCGCCAGCGGGTTGCGAAACAGCCCTTGCATGGTTCCACCCGAAATGGCGAGAGCACAACCGACCAGCAGGCCCAACAACACCCGCGGGAGCCTGATCTGGGAGATGATCAGGCGAGAGACGGACAGAGAACCATCAGCGGGAACTCCCCGTCCCACCAGGTAAGAAAGTGTCTCCGAGATGGGGATGTGAACCGGACCAATGGCTACTCCAGCAAGGAGAGTGGGCACTGTCAAGACGATCAGTACCACGAAAACCAACTTTCTGGAATAATTTCTCTTCCGGTTCAAGCATCCCTCTTCTCGTTACCGATCGCTATTCTTCCGGATGGAGGAACTCGCCCATCTGCTTGAGGGCCTCTGCGACCTTGGTGGAGGTGAGCCACGCGGCGTTGATCCCGTAAACCCGGCCGTTCTTTACCGCTGACACGGTCTTGAGCAGCGTGTTAGACGTGATGTTCTCGATCTGAGAGGGATCGGTGAAGATCACCTCGGGGTCGCGCGCGACGATCTCCTCGAGGCTCACCTGAGGGGACCCTTGGACATCGAAGAATATGTTCTCGCCGCCGGCGCGGAGGATCAGTTCGCTCTCGATCGCGCCGCTGCCAGCAGCATAGGGGGGCGTGTCCGGTACCGAAGCATAGAGGAAGGCCGCTCTTACCGGTTCTTCGGCAAGGGTTGAGGCCTCGATTGCGATGATCTCCTCCGCGATCTGACCGATCAGCACTTCTGCACCCTCCTTCAGTCCCAGTGCCATCCCCACCGTTCGGATTGTGGAGAAGATATCGGGGATGCTTGTGAGGTACGGGGTCGTGAGGACGGTGATCCCTGCTGACTCAAGTTTGCCTCTCTCTCCCCCCCAGTCCCCGGGGCCGAGCACAAGATCGGGCTCCAAAGAGAGGATAACCTCCACATTCGGCGAGAAACTCGGGCCGACCGTCGGGAGCTTAGCCACCTCCGGTGGGTTATCCGGTGATCCCGCCACCGCGATCAGGCGGTCGAAAGCTCCGAGATCGATCACAATCTCCGTGTACAAAGGGATCCCGGCCACAAGTATCCGAATTGGTTGCTGTTCGATCCTGATCTCAAGCCCTCTGTCGTCAGTCACTGTAATCGGATACTGCTGCGCCGCGGCTACCAACCCAAGCAGTCCTAGTACCGCTAGCAGCGCCCATACTCCTTTCCATGCCCTTTTTGTCATCTTAGTTCCTCCCGTTTGTTTTGTGGGATGTAATATCCCGCATTGGTAAGACCGTAGTCTAACATACTCGGACCCGGGAATCAACCGGAGGAAGGATCATGACGTCTCGCAAAGCATTTCGTCGATTACCTGCCACAGACCGAGGCCTGCACGCTTACGATCTGGGGCGGTCACAATGATGAGCAGATCTCCTTCGCGTCTGAAGGGGAATGCTTCTTTGATCACCTGTTCATCGTGGGGATTGTGTGTGCCGATTTGCTCTTTGCTGTGAGAGAAACATAAATCCTCAACGCAGCAGCGGATCAGGATCATGGCGCTTGCTCCCTTCCTTACCGCATGATCGCGATACCACCACGGCGGCCTCGTCGTTGGGGACGATAACAGGGCAGCCAGGGTGACAGCATCTTGCGCAAGGGAGTACAAGGCAATCTCGCGGACTCGTTTGACATGGCTCAACAACGGAGCAAACCGCTCCTTTCCCGAGTCGGTGAGGGTCGCCCCTAACTTGCCTAGAGTGAGGAGGCCCGCGTCTCGCAGGCGTTCAAGTTCAAGGCGCACGGTCATCTCAGAGAGCCCGGTTCGCCGAGCCAAACTACGACGCCCTGTGGGCTCTCCGCTTAGCAGGAAGACAAGTTGAAGCATGGCGGCATCTGTTGGCATCTGCATACGTTCGTTTACCAAGCGCTCCTCCTGAACCGAATCACGTATTCCTTGTGTCGTTTAACATGCCGCTTAAGGGCACCGCGGGGCACCGCTCTTTGGTTATCACTACAAGCGTGACGTTCGTCGAAGATCGTTGCGTGGATCAAAAGGAAACTGGCTGCCATCCATCTCTGTAGATCCTAAGGTAAAAACGTTCCAGTTGCATTATTGATACACTCGATCGCCTGCACCCCGCAACGCTGGCACCAGGACTTCGCAAACCGGGAGCCCGGCCATCTCTGCCAGGTGGTCGGCAGGCAGGTGAAGACCGAATACTTCAACCTCATCGCCGACTGAAACTCCGTCTATATCTGTGACGTCGACAATAGTATGATCCAGACAAATCTTTCCAATTACCGGGGCATACTTTCCTTTTAACCACACCTGTCCCCGATTGGAGAGTGGTGGGGTTAGTCCCGAGCCATAGCCAATTGAGAGGATGGCGACCCGTTGCTGGCAGGAGGCCTTATAAGTTCGGCTGTACCCAACGCAATCCCCTGGGGAAAGTTCCTTCAGCCCGACTACTTGGGTAGTGAGCGTGGCCACTGGCTCCACCCTCTCGGCCCAGGGGCGCCCCACCTCGATATATCCGTAGAAGAGGGTTCCGATCCTGACCATGTTCATGCGCGGCGAAGTCACTCGGTCCTTATACTGAATTACCCCGGCCGAGTTTCCGATATGCCGCAGGAGAGGGAGAAGGTTGGCATGATCCAGCTCGGCAAGCAAGGACTCGAAATGTTCGATTTGTTTCAGGGTATAGGATTGGTCCTCTGGAAGCTCAGAGTCTGCGGCCGCAAGATGACTGAAAACTCCCTCAATATCGAGCGCAGGAAGCCGTCTAAGCTGAGTGAGAAGAAGAACGGCATTCTCTGAGAGCACCCCAAACCGTCCCATCCCGGTGTCCACGTTCACCTGGACGCGCACTTTCTTTCCCATTTTTTTGGCCAAATGGGCGAGGAACTGGGCGAACTCAAGATCCGATACCTGAAAAGTCAAATCGAGATCCAGAGCGACACGTGCTTCCGACGGGAGAATCGGACCGAGCATCAAGATGGGAAGCTTCACGCCAGCATGGCGGATGCTCGCGCCCTCTTCCACCGTGGCGACGCCCAAGTACTCGATCCCTGCCTCCTCAGCAGTATGAGAGACCGCTTCGATCCCGTGGCCGTAGCCATCGGATTTGACCGCGAACAACACCTTCAAGCCTTGAGGAAGGTGAGCCCGGATTTGCTCGATATTCTTCGCGAGAGTGGCAAGATCAATCCTCGCAAGAGAGCTCGTCATCTTACTCCTTTCAAGCAAGTATTAAACTCCGTAGAGCTTTGCACAGAGTATATTGCCCTGTTTCCCCTTGCTCAACCTCTCCGAGAACGGATACCCCGCGAGCCTCACCTCCTGGGGGAACGTCTACATTGGACGCCCACACCGCGGAGTTTAGCATTCTGCCTGCGAAAACGTAATGATCAGCATCCGCCATTTAACGGATTCGGGTTGACAGTCGTACTTGTTCGTGTTATAAATAATCGATTACCGATGATAGATAATAACGGATTAATGGATTCAGAACGTGCGGATGTCGCAGATTGTTCTGATCTTCAATGTGTGCGTGTGCCTCTTTTATCGAAAATGGCCTACAACTCTATTCGTGACGGTATTTCGTCAGGACAAGTGAAACTAGGTGAGTGGCTCCGTCAGGATATCCTTGCCCAGAAACTGGGGGTGAGCCAGGCAACGGTGCGCGAGGCGCTGAACCGGTTGGTCTCCGAGGGGTTGGCGGTGCATGTCCCTCACAAAGGCGTTAAGGTAATCACCATATCGGTCGAGGATCTGCGAGATATATACGATATGCGAGCCTTGTTGGAGGGTTTGGCCAATGAATTAGCCGCCCCTCAAATCTCGCAACAGGAATTGTCGCGGATGCGGGAGTTATTACCGGACACAGTGGTCAGCGCAGATTCACAGTACACTGACATGGCCCGCGCGGCTAACCGGGAATTCCACTGGGCGGCCATCCGTGCCAGCGGACGGAGTCACCTGATTCGCGTCTTAGAGCAACTATGGGTATTGATAGATCCTTACATGGTATACGGTCGCTTCTGGAACGTGGAGGAGACTTACCAGAAACGGATTAGGGGATCTGTGCTCGATCTGGAGGATCACACGCGGCTTCTGGAAAGTTTAGAGAGAAAGGATGGGCACCTCGCGCGACAAATAACACAGGAATACGTTCACCGATCTTTTTGTGAGCTGGAACAGCAAATTTGCAACGCAGAAAAGGACCAATGAATAGATGTTTATACATTTTAATGGAGGTGATGCATGATATAAAGTTAAACGTTAATAGTGTAGTTTAAGCATCTGCGTCAGATCGAAGTCTTATCAAGGAGGCAAGAAAATGCTGCGTAAAAGAAGCAAGGGAATAGAGTGGGGGTTGCTACTAGTAGGAATCCTGTTAGTATTTACGGCATTTCTCGCGGTCGCTCAGGATGCCGATCGCGTCACCAAAGAGGCAAATAGCACGACGCTAGTCGTTGCCGAAACTACAAGCCCACCAACTCTGAGCACGTTCACCACTACGTGGACCACAGAGCCACTCGAAGACATACTTAACAAACTAGTCTCTCGTGATGCCGAGTTGAGCTACCGTGACGACATCGCACAGTCGTGGGAAGTTAGCGCGGACGGTTTAGTTTGGACCTTTACCCTGAAGCCCGGGGTCATGTTCCACGACGGTACCCCCTGCGATGCCGAAGCGGTTGCCTGGAACATTGAAACCATGCGCGACGGTGGAGCATCGTCGTACCTCTACTCGGCGGTGGAGGACGCGGTCGCGGTCGATTCCGTGACGTTGAAGCTCTTTCTCAAGAATCCTTTTCCAAACCTGCTCTATAATGTGAGCAATAGTTTCTCAGGGATCAACAGTCCCACCGCAGTCGAGAAATATGGAGAGGATTACGGGGTAACCACGGTCGTGGGGTCGGGGCCGTACATCTTCAAGGAGTGGGTAAAAGGGGACCATATCACCCTCGAGAGGAACCCGGACTACACCTGGGGACCGTCTTGGATGTCGAACCAGGGGCCCGCTTATTTTCAGACGGTGATCTACAAATTCATCCCCGAGGCTGTCACGAAGACGATGCTCCTCCAAGCGGGTGAGGTGGATGTCGTCAACGAGGTGGATGCCACCGCCATATCCGCCTTTAAGGCAGACCCGAATGTAGCCGTTAGCATTACTTCTGGAAAACGGCTCATCTACATGGGACTGAACGTAACAAAACCACCGTTTGATGATGTGCGGGTACGGCAGGCGATGGGTTATATCGTGGACAGAGAGTCCATCACCGAGAATGTGTTCCACGGTGCCGGACTGCCAGCTTATAACTTCCTCACCCCCAACGTGCAACCGCAGGTGGAAAGCCCCTATAACTATGATCTACAGAAGGCCGGCACCCTGTTGGCTGACGCGGGGTGGACAAAGAACGCGGATGGCGTTCTAGAAAAGGACGGACAGCAATTCGCGATCATCCTATGGACGGAATCAATAACGGACCGGGTGCAGATCGCTACCGTCCTGCAGAGTGAAATGGCAGCGGTCGGAATCAAAGCGACGATTCAGCAATTCGATTCTGGCTCCTATGGCGACATGTTTAAGACCGGAGAGCAGCAAGCGTTTATCCGGCTTTACGGTTGGGACGATATGGACATCCTAGAGTGGTTTTACAACAGCAAGCGAATCGCTAGAGGAACGAATAAGACGAGGACGGATAATTCGCTCCTCGATTTCTTGTTTGTGAAGGCGGAGGCGATGCCCACGCTCGAAGACAGGACCTTTGTGTATCGGTTGGTGCACGAGTACCTGCTCGACCAATCCGCATGGGTTCCCATCTTCTATCCAGCTCAGGTCAGGGCCTATAGGGCTGATCTCGGCGGCTACAACGCGACGCTGGACCACGTTTATATACTCGACCTCTATAGGAAGTAACGCGTAATAAGAGAGGGGATAACATACGCCATGGGGCACCTATCCCCTCTCTATGTTTGTATCACCGATCAGTTTAGAGCAGTCTCAGACAGATCGTCCCGTGTGGGGAGGAAAGGAGGCGAAGGTCAGGCTTGAGTATCTATCAATATATTCTTAAACGGATTCTCATGATGCTCCCGGTTCTTCTGGCAGTGACGATCATCGTTTTCTCGATCCTCCACCTCGTGCCAGGGGACCCTGTGCACCTCGCCCTTGGAGAGATGGCGTCGCAGCAGGCATACGACCGCATGCGAGCTGAGCTAGGTTTGGACAAACCTCTGTATATTCAGTATTTTTCTTTCCTCGGCCGACTGTTTCACCTTGATTTGGGAAAATCGGTCATTTATCGAGAGGACGTTACTAAACTATTGGGAGCCAAATTACTAAATACGCTTGAGCTAACTGGAAGTGCTTTGATTTTATCTTATTTTTGTGCCATTCCCCTGGGCATGCTCGCTGCTGTTAAACGGAATACGGTGATCGACTACCTCAGCATGGGGCTTGCCATTGCCGGGGTATCCATACCCAGCTTTTGGCTCGGCTTTCTTCTTATTTCACTCTTTTCTATACAGCTTCATTGGTTTCCCATCGCCGGATATGGCGGCATCAAGTACCTTGTCCTGCCTGCGGTGACGCTCGGTTTTGGTGGGGCGGCACAAGTTGCCCGGATGACGCGATCGAGCCTGCTTGAGGTCATAAACCAAGATTACATTCTAACCGCTAAAGCAAAGGGACTTCGTTACGGAACTGTGATCGCGAAACACGCTCTTAGAAATGCATTGATCCCCATTGTCACGTTGTTGGGCCTGCGGATAGGCTGGTTGATCGGCGGAGCCGTTGTAATCGAGATCGTCTTTCTCCGGCCCGGCGTTGGCCGGTTGCTCGTGAACGCGATCTACATGCGCGATTTTCCCATCGTGCAGGGGGTCACTCTCATACTGGCAGTAACGGTTATCTTGGGGAACCTCCTCGCGGATATCCTCTACGCCGTCGTAAATCCTAAGGTGCATTATTGATGGAAAACTGTAAATGAAGAAGCATAAGCTATTCTTTAACTTTTTTAAAAGTACAAATGCTATTATCGGTGGTGTTATAATTGTTCTTTTCTTGCTCATAGCGCTTCTTGCCCCTCTTCTTGCTCCCCAGCCCCCCAATGCCCTGTCGCTGAAAGATGCCCTCACCCCTCCGTGCCGGGAATATACATTAGGAACCGATGAATTTGGTCGTTCTATCCTGAGCCGGATCATCTTTGGTGCCCGGGTTTCCCTAAACATTGCGCTCATTGCCTCGGCCGTTGCCCTAGGTATTGGGGTACCGTTAGGTGCACTCGCGGGTTACTACGGCGGGTGGTTCGATTCCATCGTGCAGGGATTGGTCGATTTGACATGGGCCTTCCCTACCATCCTTGCCGCTCTTGCCATTATGTTCATATTGGGGACCGGCCTTCACAGTGTAATGATCGCGGTCGGCGTGGTCTATTGGGCGGGATACGCGCGGATAACCCGGGGCCAGTTCCTAGCGTTGCGAGAAGAGGAATATGTGCAAGCGGCGCGGGCGGTGGGAGCGAGCAACCTCCGTATAATTTGGCGACACCTGTTGCCCAACAGCCTTGCCCCACTGCTTGTGCAGCTGTCATTGGGAATGGGTCAAGTCATTCTGATAGAGGCCTCATTGAGCTTTCTCGGTCTCGGGGCCCAACCTCCCACTCCTAGTTGGGGAGCCATGTTGAGTAACGGCCGGGCCTATCTGCTCGCCGCCCCCTGGCTGACTCTCTTCCCCGGACTGGCGATAATGCTCGTTGTATTAGGATTCAACCTGATGGGAGACGGTCTTCGCGATGCGCTTGATCCTAGGCTTTCACACATTAAACGGTAGATGGGGTGCCCATGGTTGATTGCATAATACGAAATGGCAGTATAGTCAATGGCACGGGCGCACCTTCATTTGCAGCTGATATTGCAATTGCAGATGGGGCAATATCCTTAATTGTTAGGGACTTGAGTGGTACGGGACGAAACGAGATAGATGCCACCGGCCTAGTGATCGCTCCAGGGTTCATCGATATTCACTCCCATTCTGATCTTAGTCTGTTCTTCGATTCGCACGCGGAAAGCAAGATTCGCCAGGGAGTAACTACGGAAGTTGTAGGACAGTGCGGCGTTACCAGCGCGCCAGTGCGGGCAAGACATAAGGCTGCCCTGCTTCGCCAGTTCGAGACGAGCAACTTCACCATAACGGCCGCGGACAAAGAAGCTTGGAACTGGCCTTCTCAAATGGCCTATTTGAACGATCTTGTCGAGAAAGGCGTCTCCTCTAATCTGATTCCCTTGGTAGGCGGGGTCCCTCTACGGATTGCCAATGCGGGTACGAATGTCACGCTAACGTCGCAAGACCTGGTGGGAATCAAAGAGCTCTTGAACGAGGAACTTCGCGCCGGCGTATGGGGCCTGTCAAGCGGGTTGTACTACGTCCCAGAATCCCATTTCAAGCGCGAAGAACTCATTGAGCTATGCAGGGTCGTCCGGGAACACAACGCGATCTGGGCAGTACACATGCGAGATGAAGGGCAGAGACTCTTCGCTGCGGTAGACGAGGTCATCGATATCGCACATCGAAGCAGGGTCTCCCTCCAGATTTCCCACCTGAAACTCGAGGGGAAAAGCAACTGGGGCCGGGCTGCGGACCTGCTCGCTCGTCTTGATAGGGCACGCGCTGAGGGAGTGGATGTCCATTGGGATCAATATCCCTACACGGCGTATGGTTCAGGACTGATCGATGCCATTCCACCTGCGTGGCGTGCCCGAGGTGTCGATCAGGTATTAAGTCGTCTACGCAACAAGCAATTCAGCGACTCGCTGAAGCAGGCCATGTTGCGCGGGACAGAGACCTGGAGATCGCCTCTGGAAGAAATCGAGATCGAAAAGATCATTGTGACCGAAGTGAAGAACGATCTAGAATACGTCGGCAAGACAATTGGAGAGCTTGCAACCACGTGGCAGAGAGAGCCTGTCGATGCCATTCTTAAGTTGTTGACCACTCAAGAGGGAAGCGTCAAGGTGGTGGTGCCAGCGATGTCGGAAGAGGATGTAGAGGTCATCATGAAGCATCCTGCCACGATGATCTCCTCCGACGGCAAGGCTGTCTCCCCCCAGGGACACTATGCACACCTTCATCCTCATCCACGGTACTACGGAGCCTTCCCACGCGTTCTCGGTCGCTACGTCAGAGAAAAGGGTATCCTGGGCTTGAACGAGGCGATTCGAAAAATGACCAGCCTCCCAGCGAGTCGACTTGGACTGAAAGATCGAGGAATGATCGCCGAGGGGCAAGTCGCGGACATCGTAATCTTCGATCCCCAGACTGTGGTAGATCAGGCAACTTTTCAACAACCCTGTCGGTTCCCGCAGGGGATTGAGTATGTACTCGTCAATGGAGATGTGGTAATTGAGGAAGGAGAACACACTGGGAGATACCCCGGCAAACTTCTCAAGAAGCAGTAGTGTCGCCGACAGCGCCTGGACACGGAGGGAGGATGCGCAAGTGGTCATGGACGCCCCCCCCCGATCCTGCCGCTGACAGTAGCTGAAATCATGGAGTTATTTGAGAATCCCCTACATCCCTATACCAAAGCGCTGCTATCGGCAGTCCCGACCGTGGAAGCCAAAGAAGGAAAGAAGAGAATTATCCTCGAGGGAACGGTCCCCACTCCTATCGATCCTCCTGATGGTTGTCGCTTCCACACCCGATGCTTTATGAAACAGGGGAAGATATGCGAGACGGAAGCCCCTCACCTCACCTTGGTGGATGATGATCACCTTGTTCGGTGTCATCTTTTCTCATGAAATTTAAGAGAGAATCTGTTTCTGCTCAGGTTTCCCAACCAACAGGTGGGTTTCTATCCTCTCATAAAGAACATCTGAATGCGAGGAAGAGACTAGCTGCACTGCATCTTTGCGCTATTCGACTTGTGCCCTGGAACTTAGGGCAGTGTTGGAAAGGACCTTCTTACCTTGACAGGAGGAGCAAGGAGAAAGTATACTTCGGTATTACCAGTAATACCGTAGAACGGAAGGAGGGGAGTTATGCAAAACAGTCCATGGCCGACGTATCAACCGAAGAAGAGCACACTGGTTGCTGAATGGGTGCTAGAGCAAATCCGCTCACAGGTCTACCCTGAGGGGACCAAGCTCCCCTCCGAGCGGGAGATTGCACAGACGCTTAACATGAGCCGACCGCCGGTTCGGGAGGCGTTGAGCGCACTACAGATTGCCAGAATCGTCGAGATCCGGCCGGGCGACGGAACCTACGTGAAGAGCGCCACCCCGGCAAACGAGATGGTCAGCAATACCATGTCGGTACTCGAGGAGAGCGAAAGCCCGTTTGAGGTGATGCAAGCACGGCGCGTACTGGAGGGGGGAATCGTTAAGGTTGCAGCTACACAAGCCACTGACGAGGATGTGGAGAGACTGGAGCAGGCCTTGGAAAGGATGGAGGACGCCGTAGTGCACGGCGATCTTTCCCGCTACTTTCAGGCCAACCGGGAGTTCCACCTTGCTGTAGCCACAGCTACCCATAATTCTGTTCTCCGGAAACTCCTTAACTCTCTGCTAATATCGGAGGAGAAAAAGCTATGGCAGGAATCCATTCAGCGATACCTCACCGATCCGGGTCATATTAAGGCGTATGTGAGCCGACACCAGCGTCTTCTTCAGGCGATCAAGGCTAGGGATGCCGATTGGGCGGTTCGCGAGATGCGCGAACACTTCTCTGAAACGGTCGAAGAAGTGCGCGATTATCTGTAAAGGGGAAGACATTGGAAGATCGGGAATGTTCGTTGACTGCGTGCGCCGAAGCGATCGATCGGCTGATTACGGTCGATGTTGGCGGTCGAGGGGTAATCGGTAGGCTGTATCAGGCTGCACGCGCGTTGTTTTCCAGGCCGCTTGTTCTAGTAGCGGCCGAAGCGTTGCAACGCGCTTTGCTCAATAAGGACGCGGCATTCATCGCTACCGGTTGGCCGGACCGAACAACGGTCGATCTCACGATCGCCGAGACGGACGGTCCGTCAGGCGCGGCCGTCCTCGCGCGCACCATCCACCGGGCGTTTGGAGTAATCCCTATTCTTCTCACCGAAGAACAGTTGGTCCCCGCCTTGCGCGAGGTCGTCGGCTCCGCCGGGCTCAAGATCTTGCCCCCGGAGTCCGTACTCCGCACCCGTCATTCCAAGGGACCGATCCACGCGGCGACCGTCCTGCCATTTCCGATCTCCTTGCCTGAGGCGCAGCGCGAAGCGAAACGCTTGTTTGAGCTCTACTCCCCTGGAGCGGTCGTCGTTATCGAGAAAGGAGGAATGAACGAGTCCGGCGGCATCTACTCCTGTCGCGGCGAGGAAACCAAGGAAACAACCGCTAAAGCTGACCAACTCGTCATCGAAGCGCGAGAGCGCGGGATCTTCACGTTGGGTATCGGAGATGGAGGTAACGAGATCGGGATGGGATTGATTCATAAGGAGGCTGAAGAGATCCTGGTTCATGGCATCGGTAAAAGTGTTCCTGGTGGGTTCGCTCCCAGTCTCCCTACTGACGCCTTAGTGGTTGCTGCGGTCTCCAACTGGGGGGCTTACGGGGTTGCGGCGTGTTTGGCCGCGCTGTTGCAAGACCGGGGTGTCTTCCACGATGAGGGCGTGGAACGGCGCGTTCTCGAGAGTTGCGCACATGCTGGCTTCATTGATGGAGTTACAGGGTACGTTGAGGGGAGCGTAGACGGTATCCCCATGGATGTACATTTTGCCCTGGTTAGAATCCTGGGATCAATCGTTAACCAAGCCTTAAGAAGGAGTAGAGCATGAGATGGATCACTGTGTGCGGAGGAGGGAACGGTGCACACGCCCTGGTTGGAACTCTTCTTCTGAGGGACCAGATGGCCCATATCCGACTGTATTTACCACTTAAAGATGAAAGAAGGCGTTTTGCAAATGCACTTTCTTCCCACTCTTCGTTTGAGGTGCGAGTTGCGGGGGAGGTTTACAGTGTAGCATCAGACCGGATACGCATCACAGGGGATCCCGAAGAAGCAGTGCTTTCGCCCATTATCATCATGGTCGTACCGGCGTTTGCCCATGGGGCGATCCTTTCACAACTGGCTCCATATCTGACAAGAGAGAGCACCATCGCTGCTTTGCCGGCCCGCAGTGGTCTGGAATACCAAGCGCGGGACATACTCGGTAACGCCGGCCGCAATGGCTGTGTCCTAGTTGGTTTTCAGACGCTCCCCTGGGCCTGTCGTATCGAGGAGTTCGGGCACTCGGTGACTATCCATGGAACCAAGAACAGGGTCGGGGCTGCCTGCCTACCGGGGAAAGAAATTGAGGAGAAGGCGGAAGTCCTCTCCACACTATTGGGTATGGACGTCATCTCTTATCAATCAATGTTAGAGCTCAGCCTGGCGAACACCGGCCAGTTGATCCATCCGGGGATCATGTACAGCGTCTTTCGTAATCGTCTCGGAGAGATCTTCCCTTCAGAAGATGAGGTCCCGTTGTTTTATGCCAGTGTGGATGATGAAGCAGCAGAGGTTCTGTCCCGGATGAGCGATGAGGTGATCACCATCAAGGAGGCAGTGGAAGAACGATTGCCTGGCCTCAAAATGCCCGGTGTTGTTCATCTATCCCGATGGCTTGACGAGGCATACGGCGAAGAAATTGCAGACACCTCAAGCTTAGCAAGGAAGTTCCAGACCAATCAGGGCTATCAGACGTTTAAGGCCCCCGTGAAGAAGGTCAATGCCGTTTATCAAGTCGATATAGCGACGCGGTATCTCACAGAAGATGTTCCGTTCGGCCTCCTGGTAACGAAAGGGATCGCCTTAGTGGTGGGGGTTGGGACTCCGATGATCGATGAGGTGATCACCAACACCAGTGCGTGGATCGGAAAGGAATACCTCATCGATGGGGAGCTTATTGGGCGTGACGTGATGGGAACGCGCGCCCCACAGCGGTACACGCTCGATTCTTTAGAGAGATTGATTAGATAAGAAACTAAAATCGTGGAGGGAGACGCAAATTGAGCAAGCAAATTAACAAGAAGCGGCGAGTCTTGGCAGGATCGATGGACCCCTGCGTGCACACGCTGGGGACGGAGAAGTTCGCCGAGTGGTTGGAGGATCTTGGGGTAAGCTATGTAGCCGTCAAGCTAGGGCCTGCGGTCACTATCGATGAACTTCTCAACAAGATTCAGGAGTCACACCCTGAAATCGTAGCCATCTCCTATCGTTTGGGGGATCTGCACGTTGATGAGATCGTTTCCGAGCTGATCGAGAAGGCCGTGAAGCGCGGTCTAGAGTCGAAGATCAGTGGGATCCGCTACGCCTTCGGCGGTACGCGTCCCGCGGCCAACCTCGTGCGGGCAATGACCGGACAAAGGATCGAGCCGGATCGGTTCTCTCCTGCCGAGAACCGACACTTCGACCTTGATGCGCTCGCCAGGGAATATGAGGGGAAGGAAGAGTTTAAAGACTTCTTTGCGATCATCGTGGACGACTATGTCACGATGGAAGAACTGGAACAGTTTGCGAAGCAGACCCCGGGGAGGAAGAGCGAGAAACTGAGCTGGTCGGACGAGTTACTCGAAAGGATTCAGCAGGTTCGCGAGCGGGAGAATCGCCCCATTATCCGCGCACACATCGGAATCGCTGCTGAATCCCTCGACCCGACAATCAAGGGTGTAGAGGAACTAAGCGAGGCCGAGTGTCTCGAGATTGTATCATTGGCGCCTGATCAGCCTTCGCAGGCCTTTCTTGCCAAGTTTGTCCGCGGGGATGAGGATCCAAACGAGCACCCTCGCGGGCAGGGCGGAGCTCCCATCACCTCCAAGGAGGATCTTTTAGCCCTTAAAGGAGCAACCAAACGTGGCAACTTCCCACTTTCAAGAATCTACTCAGGGACAGACGAATTAGGCGAAGCAGCGAAGATCTTTGAAGAAACGCTTAACATGGCGTTTCCCGCAGTTCCTATCTTCTACTATAACCAGCTAGATGGGCGTGGCCCGCTGTCGATCTGGGACGGTTTTGTCGAGCACTTCAACGTCATACGCTGGTGGGCATCTATCGGTAAGCCACTCGAGATCAACGATCCCCACCAATGGCAGCTTAGGAACTGTACCGATGACATGTACGTGACGGATCACGTGCTCTGCGGGGTAGTCGCCCTAAAGATGGGGATCAAGCACTACGTCATGCAGTTGATGTTCGATCTACCGCCTGAGATCTACCCCCTCTATGACCTGGCGAAGATGCGCGCCGCCTACGAGCTGATCGAGCCGCTTACCCAACACTTTGATTACAACATCATCCGCGAGACACGGGGCGGGCTATCGAGCTTCCCTCCAAACCTCGACAAGGCGCAGGGACACCTAGCGTTGACCACGTACTGGCAGATGTTTATGGAGCCAGACATTGTCCATGTCGTAAGCATCTCCGAGGCGCACCACGAGGCAAAGACAGCGGATATCGTGGAGAGCTGCGAGATCACAAAGCAGGTCTTCGAAGAGTTCCTGCGGGGGCCGCAGCTGGATATCTGGAACGATCCCAAGGTGATGGCGCGCAAGGAAGAACTAAAGCAAGGCGCTATGTACAACATCTGCCATCTAGCACTCCTCGGCGGCTATCGAGGTAAGGTAACCCTGGAGAACTTCTCTGAGTACGCCGTCTCACCCAAAGAGTCCCGTGAGGTGAACTACGAGACGATGCTGCTCGACCTTATCGATGAGGCGAACTACCCCACTGGGGGCTGCGAGATGATCAGCCCTGATACACTTGATCTCGCGCTACAGACTGGATTATTTCAAGCCCCGCAGGTAACGGTAATCGACAAACGCTATGAGATGAGCGGACGGTGTAAGACCGACAATACCCAGGGGATGTGTAAGATCAAGTTGTTCGATGGAAAACCTGTGAAAGACGAGTTTGAGCGGGTCGATCGGATCCGCGAGAAATACCCGTGGTACTTCTATCCTGATGTTTCCTTCGGCGATGAAGAATCGACCATTACCGAAGTTGAAGAGCAGGTCAATGACGCGCAGGTGGAGGCCTTTCGCCGTCGGGTGGGGGTCAAGGAACTCGATGACCTAAACGTCCTCGCGGTCGATTTTGGCAGCACCTTCACCAAGGTGCTCACCTTTAACACCAAGGACGAAGAGGTGAAGCTGCGCTACGTTCCGACAATCGTTGAGGATATCCGTCATTCCCTTGCCAACGGTCTTGGTCTAGATGAAGAGATCGCAGAGAGCGGTAGCTGGAAGCCGTTAGAAGAGAAATTAGTCGAGTTTGACATCAAGCTCCCTTGCTCCAGTGCGAAAGGTGGCTTGAAGATGGTCACGGTTTCACTCACCGATGCTGAGAGCGGCTTCGCCGCTGACACCGCCGCCTTGACCGCCGGAGCAAAGATCGTCGGCCGTTATTACGGCAAGCTCACCGAAGAGCTGGGGCGAAAGATCTACGAAGGTGACGAACCAGAGATCATACTCATTGCTGGCGGAACCGATGAGGGCGGCGAGGCCAAGACGCAACTGCACAACGCAAGAATTCTGGCCGATACAGCGAAGTACGTTACGCATACCAAGTACGGGGTGCCCATCATCTACGCCGGAAATCAGGATATCGCAGACGAGATAGAGGGAATCTTCAAGGAGAAGGGGATCGATATCCGCGTGGTGGACAACATCATGCCGGAGGTCAATCAATTCGCTATCGAGACAGTCAACGAAACGATCCGTGAACTGTTCCAGACGGTGGTCATCCGCGGAAAAGGGTTCGACGTAGCGGAGCAGTACATGGATGCCCCGTTCATTCCCACTCCACGGGCGGCCTTCCTTGGCGTAAACCTACTCGTGCGCGGTTATGGGAAAGAAAAAGGGATCGGACCTTTGGTCTGCCTCGATGTAGGGGGAGCGACAACCGATTTCTACGCCAACGTGCCGGATAACCCTCTTTACATATACCCGTGGGACGTTGCCGAGAAGCGTAATAAGCGGACGATTCTGAAAACCCCGAACATGCCGCTCGCCTACCGCCGCGTGGAAGGAAAATACGGTATGGCGTACAACGCGGAGAACCTGGTTGAGATCGATCGTTACCAGAGCGGGGAGATGCAGACCGAACTGAACGAGCTGTTCTCAAAGAGATTCTCCAAGTTCTCCCTCTCTAGCGATGATCCCTTTGGGAAGTTCCTGAAAAAGGACGGAAAGGGGTACGAGATCGACCTTGGGAGCTACATCAACTGGATCCATAACAATCCGCACGAACTCCCGAAGAGCCGAGAAGAAAACTGGGTACGTGCGTTCATGACCAACGAAGTCATGCGGATTACCACCAAGAATAACGTCGGGCACGTACGCGAGACAGATGTGTACTTCCTCCAATACGGCGTTAACTTTTTCTCTCAGCCGACCAACGTTCTCATGGTGGGCGGGACCATCTACGGTAAAGCCCGCGAAGGCACACAGGAACAGATGGAGGACCTGAGACTGATCGCCAGAGGAACCCTGTTTAATAAGGATGATTACACGGTGCTGCGCCCTAACGGGCAGGTGCTCCTGGATGCCGACTATGTCCTCTCGACAGTAGGAGGGCTGTATGGCAGGGTAGATCCGGAACGCGCTGTTCGGATGCTTAAAAAGTATCTGATGCCGTTAGAGGTGGAACGGGTCGAGGCAGACCTGTAGGATGAATGAACTGGGATTGGTTCAGGTCTACACCGGCACCGGAAAAGGGAAGACTACAGCTGCGATCGGAGCGGGCATCCGCGCCATCGGACAAGGGCTGAGAGTTCACATGATCCAGTTTCTCAAAGGGGGGGATAATTTTTTTCCCTACGGGGAGGTTCGCGCTCTCGAACAGATACCGCGATTCACGTTGGAGCAGTTTGGTCCTTCTCACTTTATCAAACCCGGTGCGATAAGCGATGAAGACCGGGAAATTGTCAAGTACGGCTTAGAGCGAGCAGAGGAAGTCCTCGCTTCAGGGAACTACGACCTTGTGATCCTCGATGAGATCAACGTTGTCCTTCACCTGAGTATGGCAACGCTTCAAGAAGTTCTCGCTCTACTAGATAGGAAAGCGACACAGACGGAGGTGATCCTCACCGGCCGGGGGGCTCCGGAGGCGTTGCTCGAACGCGTGGATCTGGTGAGCCGGATTGACGCAGTCAAGCACCCATTTGAGAAGGGGATTCAAGCCCGTCCCGGGATAGAGTACTGAGTCTGTGCCATTAACCCTCCTAGAGTAAGTTGCGCTTCCTCGTTTTCATCAAAGGTTTCCCCGTTCTGTGGGTTGAGCCTGGAGAAGACATCACCAAGGAAACGCAGGATACCTTTGGAAATCAGCTGACTGCGCGAACAGAGAACCGAGCTTTGTGTTTTTAGCTGGCTTTACTCAGCTCTACCTAAGTGTCAGCCAACAGGAGAGAGCCTACCCGGTAAACACTCTCCATTCACCATTGAGAAGATCGATCCAGAGTAGAAAGTGAGTATCTCCTCGTTACGCCTCTAATTACCACAGAGCGACCTTGTCTTCTCTTTTCCGAATAACTCAGTGTTACCCGTAGACGGTAGAGGCTTGACATTTGCTCGGATGCAAGGTATCTTTTGCAAGAAAAGATTCAGGATTGGACAGTGATGAAAGTTTTGCTTCGGGCAAAGCGGAGAATGGAACAGGAGAGAGATCTGACGAGTTCGGTGCAACAAGAGCTATCCTATGGTGAGTTTGGTGGGAAAAGACTTTACGGACGCGTCTTTTGAGCTTCTTGCAAGCCAAGCCTTGTGATAGTAAGTCGCGTCTCTGCGCAACCCTTTGGACAAGGAGATAAGGAGGCAAAGAGTGGTTACGTGCGATTCGCTGAAAGAATTAATCGCCAAAGAGGCGCTGGAATTTGTCGATTTCAAGATCGTTGATCTAATCGGACGGTGGCGCCATATCACGGTACCGGTCAGTCGGTTTACCCCTCACCTGGTTGAAAACGGTATTGCTTTTGACGGCTCGAACTTCGGCTATGCGAGCGTAGAGGGAAGCGATATGGTCTTGCTCCCGGACCTTGATACGGCCACCATCGATTACTACAGTGACGAAAAGATCCTCTCCATCATTAGCGATATCTATCTAGTGGGCGGAAAGGGACCTTTCCGTGGGGATCCGCGTGGGGTCATTAAACGAGCTGAAGGATACCTGGTTTCTGAGGGCATTGCTGAAGCCGCGATGATGAGCCCGGAATTTGAATTCTATGTCTTCTCTCAGGCTGAATACCATAGTGGAAGCGTTGAATCCTACTACGCACTCACCCCCTTAAACGGGCATACAGAGCACTCCTTTTACCATATTTCGCCACCGGAAGACCAGCTGTTCGCATTGCGTAACGAGATCTGCCGGCGATTGGAAAAGAGGAATATCCCTGTTAAGTACCATCACCATGAGGTTGGCCCCTTAGGTCAACTGGAGATCGAGCTGGGATTCGACAGTTCCTTGAAGATGGCCGATGCCACTCTTATCATCAAGAATATCGTGCGTAATGTTTCAGCAGAGGCTGGACTAAGCGCTACCTTTATGCCGAAGCCGATTTTTGGCGAGAATGGCAATGGAATGCACATTCACCAGTACCTGGCAAGCAATGGGAAGAGCCTGTTCGAGGAGAAGGGTGGACTCTCCGAGCTTGGGCTTTGCTATGTTGGGGGCATCCTATCTCACGGACGAAGTTTGTTCGGGTTGACCAACCCTTCAACGAACTCTTACTGTCGCCTTGTCCCTGGGTATGAGGCGCCGGTCTCGTTGGCATTCGGAGAAGGGAACCGCTCCGCGGCGATCCGTATCCCGGGGTATGCCACGCCCGAAGAGCGCCGGATAGAGCTGCGGACGGTCGATGCAACGTGCAACCCGTATTTCGCCTATGCTGCGATGTTGATGGCCGGTATCGATGGGATCAAGCGCAACTTGAACGCGAAGGACCTTGGCTTCGGGCCTTACAACCAAGACCTCTATAACCTGTCTGCCGAAGAGGCTGAAAAGATCGCGCAAGCACCTACCGATCTTGGTGAAGCCCTCTCCGCTTTAGAGGAGGATTACGATTACCTGACCGCGGGCAAAGTCTTTACAGAAGAGCAGATCGCTCACTGGATCAAGGTAAAGAGGGAGGAAGAGAGCCAGCCTCGCAAGCGACCCCACCCTTACGAATTCTCGCTCTATTACGATTTATGACCCATAGCTTGGCCGCTCTTTGCTCCATTGCGAACAGGAGATTACGCAGGAGGAACGCCTCGTTCTCTGGACCTTTGCCGAGCGAGCGAAACCTTCCCTGTCGTGTCGAGATGTGCTCCCTGTTGCAGAACCTCAGAGACTATTGTAGAATCCCAGAAGGAAGTATTACGTGATGGCAATATCGGAAAGTTTTCCTTCGAAAAAGGAGCCGAACGGCGCATGTTGCATGTGAATGGCGGTACGTATCGGGTTCTCTCCGAACAGGACCTCTCGCAGATTCATCAAGCAGCGTTGACTGTGCTCGCACGCGCTGGCGTCCAAGTGGGCAGCGAACCATTTCTTGCGATCTTATCCGATGCAGGCGGCAGGGTGGAAAAGGACGGACGGGTAACGCTTCCTCCTGAGGTTGTAGCGGAGGCGTTGGAGAAGGTGCCTAACCGTGTGGTCCTGCACGGCCGTAGAGAGACCCTCCCTCTCGACCTTGGGGAGCGGCGAGTCCACCTCGGTACCGGTGGGGCTGCGGTCAATATCCTAGATCTGGATAGCGGTGAGGTGCGAGATCCGACACTGGCCGATCTGGGAGATATCGCCTGGTTAGTGGAGAACCTGGAGAACATTCACTTCCTCCTGCGGCCGGTGGTGGCCAGGGATGTGCCACCAGAGATACTCGATATCAATAAGTTCTACACGTGTCTGGTAAACACTAATAAGCATGTGATGGCCTCTGCTGCCTCTCCAGAGTCAGCGCGAGCGGTGATCGAGCTTGCAGAAATGGTCGCCTGCGGGAAAAAAGAGTTACGGGATAAGCCGATCATCTCGTTTGTCACCTCATGGATGATCAGTCCGCTGAAGCTGGATCTCAAATCGGCTGAGGTGCTATCAACGGTAATTGAGAGTGGCATTCCGGTAGCTCTCTCTTCTGCTCCGGTCACGGGGTCGACGGCCCCGGCCACCCTGGCAGGACTGTTGGTACAGGTACACGCCGAGGAACTGTTCGGGATCGTTTTGACGCAGGCCATCCGGGCAGGTGCGCCCGTCCTCTACGGACCGGTCCCGGCGGTAGCGGACATGCGGACCATGAGCTACCTCGGAGGCGCTATCGAGTCAGCCTTGCTCAATGCAGCGTGCGTACAGTTGGGAGGATTGATCGATGTACCGACCTATTCTGACGCCGGGCTGACCGATTCCAAGCTTCCGGACATTCAGGCTGGTTATGAAAAGGCTGCTAACATCATCCTGGTAGCCATGGCGGGAGGAAACTACATCCATCACTCGGCCGGGATGCTAGAATCGATGCTGACAGTGGCTTACGAACAATTTGTCATCGATAACGACATCAATGGGATGGCACTGCGAGCGCTGCAAGGGATTAGAGTGGATGAGGACACGTTGGCGACTGAGGTCATTGAGCGCGTGGGACCAGGTGGAAACTACCTCACGCAGCGCCACACGTTGGACCATATCAGGGGAGATGAGTACTATCTGCCAGCAACGGCCGACAGGAGGTCTCGCGCGGCGTGGGAACAAGCGGGCGGGTTGGATGCACGTGAACAAGCCAGGGAGATCGCGCGTAAGATCCTCACAAGAAAGCGGCCAATCCTGATACCCCCAGAAGTGGATGAGCAGATCCGCACTCGTTTCGACATAGTGGCACCCAAGAGGGCTGTGAGATAACAGAGGAGGACACATGTTCTTTGTAATTGGAGAATTGGTCAACTCAACCCGCAGTGAGATAGCGAAGGCCCTTAAAGAAAAGGACGAAGCCCTCATTCGCCGGTTAGCGCGTGCCCAGTCTGAAGCAGGGGCACACGTGATCGACCTGAACGCCGGACAATCCATGGAGAACGAAGTGAGCGACCTTCAGTGGTTGATCGGTGTGGTGGAAGACGAGCTCGGCAAGGAAGCGCACCTAGCCATCGACACCTCCAATCCCGATGCCATGGAGGCCGGACTGAAAGCTTGTTCGGCTCCCCCGGTGGTAAACTCTATCAGCAACGAAAAAGGAAATACAGGATTGATAAAGCTAGCTGCAGAGAGCGGAGCTGAAGTGATCGGCCTAGCAATGGGAGAACACGGAATGCCCAAGACCGCTGAGGATCGCCTCGAGGAGACGCGCGCACTCCTGGAGAAGTGCGATCACGCGGGCCTTGCTGCTGAACGCCTCTATGTGGATATGATCTGTATGTCCGTCGGGAGCGGCCCCGAACAAGGAACCCAGGTGCTCCAAGCAATTCGGCGGACCAAGCGAGAACTTGGGGTGAAGACCTTCACTGCGGTGAGTAACGTCTCTTTTGGACTGCCCAATCGGCGCTTGCTCAACCGAACCTTCCTCGCAATGCTTATCGAGGCCGGACTGGACGGGGCGATCATGGACCCGACCGATAAGAAAATGATGGATGCTGTCTATGCGTCACGAGCGCTATTAGGGCTCGATAACTACTGCATGCAATACATTAAGGCTCAGAAAGCCAAAAGGGGGAAGTAGATGCTCGATAAGATCAAACAGGCGGTACTAGCTGGGGAGATGGAGGGTATCGCTGAACTTACGAACCAGGCGTTGACACAGGGTATTAGGGCACGTGAAATACTCGATCAGGCATTGACTCCAGCGATGGATATCGTTGGCGAAGAGTACGAAAAAGGGGATCGCTATGTTCCCGAGATGCTTATCTCGGCCGAGACGATGAAAGGTGCCGTGACAATCCTCAAGCCGCTCTTGGTTGAGGCCGGGGTGAAGGCACGCGGCAAGGTCGTGATCGGTACCGTCGAAGGTGACCTGCACGATATAGGGAAGGACCTTGTGGCGATGATGCTCGAAGGGGCAGGGTTCGAGGTCGTAAACCTCGGGGTGGAGGTAGCGGCAGAGGAGTTCCTCAAAGCAGCGAAAGAACACGAGCCCAATATCATTGGTATGTCCGCGCTGTTAACGACAACGATGATCCACATGCCAGAGGTCATTGAAGCACTAAAACAGGCTGGTCTCCGGGACCAGATAAAGGTGATGATCGGGGGGGCGCCGGTTACCCAAGGATACGCTGATAAGATCGGTGCGGATGGTTACGCCCCTGATGCCGCCAGCGCGACCAAGCTGGCGAAAAGCCTTTTATAAACGATGCCCATGGAAGAAGATGAGAAGGCAAAGCTCACCATCATGCCTGAGAAGAGGGAGATCCTTCTTCCGGTAGGGGAGAATCTCCTTATTGCTCTCCGCAAGGAAGGGCTGAATATCCTAAGCCCTTGTAACGGTGCAGGCACCTGCGGACAGTGCAGGGTTAGGTTCGAGCAGGGTGCCCCCACTCCCACTGATGGGGATCGTTGCTTCCTCAATTCACAGGAAATCCAGGATGGCTGGCGTCTATCTTGCCTCCACAAGGTGGAAGGTGAAGCAGCGATCTATCTGATGACACAAACAGGACAACTGGATGCTAAGGCCCAACAGGACAGCCCTCTGGAAGGGGGAGAGATCGACCCTGGAATAGACGCGCACTTTCTCCAGCTATCGCCCCCGGGGCAGGATGATCAGCGAGCAGATCTTCTCCGACTGCGGGAAAGGTTGGGGCAAGAGCTGCCGGTTCCGCTACCGGTCTTAAAGAGGCTGCCCTCCATCCTGCGTGATAACGAATTCTCCCTGACGGTAATCAAGGCAGAGAAGGAGATTCTTAACCTTTTACCGGACGACCATTCAGATGAGATCTACGGAGTGGCGATTGACATCGGAACGACCACCATCGCTTGCTACCTGTTTGAGCTCGTAGGTGGTCGCCAGCTGGCCGTTGCCGCGGGCAGCAATCCGCAGAGCACTTTCGGCGCCGATGTAATATCCCGAATCGGGTACGTTCGCGAACAGAAGAAGGGCTCAGAAGAGCTTCGAAGACTAGTAGTAGATGCGCTGAACGAGCTCATCACCAGGATGGTGCGGGAGGTGGGGATAAAAAGAGACGCTGTCTATAAGGTTACCGTTGTTGGAAACCCCACCATGCTTCACCTCTTCCTCGGCATTGACCCCTTGGCTATCGATCATAGCCCTTATGTTCCTGTTATCCAGAATGGTTTGACTCTCAGAGCCGAAGAGGTTGGCCTGGCTGTCTTCCCGTTCGCCAGGGTCGAGATCCTGCCTGCTGTTTCAGCCTACGTGGGATCGGATATCGTTGCGGGCATCCTCTACGCAGATATGGGGACGAAGGACGCGATTGAGCTGTTCTTAGACATCGGGACCAACGGTGAGGTCGTCCTAGCAGTCGGCAAGAAGATCTTTGCGTGTTCCACAGCGGCCGGTCCTGCCTTCGAGGGGGCCTCAATCTCTCAGGGAATGAGCGCGTTCGATGAGGCCATCCATCGGGTGACCATCGAGGATGGCAAGCTTTCTTGTTCGGTGATCGGTGGGAAAGAGGCGCGGGGAATCTGTGGCTCGGGGCTACTCGATGCAGTGGCTGCACTTCGAGAGATTGGGTTGATCGACAGTTCGGGGCGGCTCCGCAGAACCGAGCACCCTCTCTCATCACAGATTGAAGGGGAGGGGACGAAAGCCAGGTTCCTCCTCTCTGATGGGGTATATCTGACCCAGAAGGATATCCGTGAGGTTCAGCTTGCGAAAGGGGCGATCAGAGCAGGGATTGAGGTTATGTTGGAGCATGCCTCGATTGACTCGGGCGATATCGATCGCATCCTCGTAGGGGGTGCCTTCGGATCTTCGCTCTCCCCGTTGAGTCTGCTGCGCACTGGCCTGCTCCCCTCAATCGACGTAAGGAGGGTCATCTCCTTAGGAAACACTGCGGGGCAAGGGGCTAAGCTTGTTCTGCGCAATCGCAGGAATACACAACACTTGCAGCAACTGATTAAAAAAACAAACTATATTGAGTTATCATTTATCAAAGAATTCTCTCAAAAGTTTATCACGTACATGCAATTCCCGGTTGATGGACAGATCTCTCGACTGTAGCGAGGGGATGGGAAGAGGGGTAGAGGATGATACCCACAGGATCACAGAGAGAAGTTTGTCGAGTTAGGCAAGGCGGCCGCCTCTGGATCACGGCTCACCATTATCCGAATTTTTGCTCCCAAAATACCTCCGACGATATAATAAACGCCTGCTCAGCTAGAGTGGGAAGCCTTTATCCCAAGGAGGAACTGATTGTGGGAAAAACAGAAGAAATTCCGGTGATCTGGTTTCAGGCAGCGGGGTGTACCGGCTGTGCTATCTCCGTCATGAACGCTGAGTACCCCAACATAGGCAACCTTCTGCTCGATGAGCTCGTACCGGGCAAGGGACTGGCCTTTCGCTTCCAAGCCACCCTGATGGGGCCCACTGGTCGGCCCGCCCTGGAGGTTCTGGAGCGGATCCCCAAGGCCCAGGCCGGGGAGTACCACCTAGTGGTGGAGGGGGCGATCCCCACCGCTGAAGGGGGTCGGTACGGTACGGTAGGGGAGGTTCCTATGGCGGATCGGGTCCGGGATCTGGCTCAGGGAGCGGCGGCGGTAGTGGCTCTGGGCACCTGTGCCGCCTACGGGGGGATCCCCGCCGGGGCTGGCAGCCCCACCGGATGTCTTGGGGTGAGGGAGTTTCTCCGCCGTGAGGAGATTGAGGTGCCGGTGGTCAACGTGCCTGGTTGCCCCCCTCATCCGCGCTGGTTCGTAGAGACGGTCGCCCACCTCCTCCTCTTTGGGCTTCCAAAGCCTAAGGAACTCGACGAGGTGGGGCGCCTTCGGTCCGTATATTCTGGCCTAATCCACGAAAACTGTCCGCGACGGGCTGACTTCGATGTGGGGCGCTTCGCCCCGGGGTTTGGACAGATAGGATGCCTCTATGAACTTGGGTGCAAGGGCCCCTACACCGATGCCCGCTGCCCGGACCTGCGGTGGAATGGGGGGGTGAACTGGTGCATAGCTGCGGGGCATCCCTGCATCGGCTGCTGCGAGCCGGAGTTTCCGGACCACTTCTCGCCCCTGTACCGGAAGTTCGCCCCGGAGGCATCCCAAGCAGCTTACAGGAGAGCACGATGAAAGTAATCCGCATCGACCCCATCACCCGGATCGAGGGACACCTACGGATCGAGATCGAGGTGGACGGAGGAATGATCCACGAGGCGCGTTCCTCCGGGGCCCTATACCGGGGGCTGGAACAGATCCTAGTCGGCCGCCACCCCTTGGACGCCCAGAAGATCACCCAGCGGATCTGCGGGGTCTGCCCATTGGCCCATTCCACCGCCGCCGCCTTCTGCCTAGACCGGGCCCTAGGCTTGGTGAGAGAGGTTCCCGAAAACGGCCGGCTCCTGCGCAACCTGATCCTCGGAGCCAACTTCCTTCATAACCACATTCTCCACTTCTACCACTTGGCTTTGCCCGACTACCTAGACCCCTCTATCTTGTCCAAGAGCGATGACTTGGGTCCCCTTGCCGGTTTCCTGGCTCCGGACAGCCAAATCGAGGACCGGCGCTTTTCCCAGGAGGAGAACCAAAGGCTCGCCAAACACTATCTTTCGGCCCTGGTGATGCGGCGCAAAGCCCAAGAGCTAGTGGCGGTTTTTGGAGGCAAGATGCCCCACGACATGGCCATCGTTCCGGGCGGAGTGACCCACCAGCCGTACCTGGAGGAAGTTGAGGCCTTCCGGTTTCGCCTCGGGGAGATACGGGCCTTCATCGAGGAGACCTATTTTCCCGACGTCCTCCTTTTAATCGAGCGCTACAGTGACCACCTCGAGTACGGGCGGGTGGGGTGTTTCCTGAGCTTCGGGGGATTCCCAGAGAAGGGGGCACCTCCCGAGTCGCAGGCCTGTGCTTTCCCTGCGGGAGTGCTCGGCCGGAAGGGAGCTGAACTCTTGGACGCTGAGGCGATCGCCGAGTCGGTGGCCTGCTCTTGGTATGAAGGGGATGACCCGCGCCACCCCCGCGAGGGACGGACTGAACCCGCTTTGGCCAAGGCCAAGGCAGGGGCTTACTCCTGGATTAAGGCCCCTCGCTATCGGGGAGAGGCCTATGAGGTGGGGCCAGCTGCCCGGCTCTTGGTCGGCCTGTCCCTGGGGAGCGGGGAGCTTCGATCCTCGGTAGAGGAGGGCCTGCGAAGGGTGGGGATAAAGTCAGAAGAACTGGGGTCAGTGGCCGGGCGGCATCTAGCCCGAGCCCTGGAGGCCCGCTACCTGGCCACCAAGATGGAGCAATGGCTCCAAGCCGTAGATCCGGATGGCCCAGTCGCTATCTCTCATCAGATTCCACAGGAAGCTGAGGGTTACGGAATGACCTGCGCCCCGCGTGGGGCCTTAGGCCACTGGATCCGAATTAAAGAAGGCCGCATCCGCAATTATCAGGTGGTCTCTCCAACAACCTGGAATGCTTCGCCCCGGGACGAGCGGGGTACACCCGGGCCCATTGAGCAGGCATTGATGGGTACCAAAGTGCAAAGCGACGGGATCGTGGAAGCCGGTCGGATCGTCCGCTCCTTCGATCCATGTCTGGCCTGCGCCGTGCAATAAGGAGGAACTATACTGGTATCCCAGCTGAAGACAAGTGAAGAGATCCTAGGATATCTTCGTGAAGGGGAGCAGGTGTTCCTCGTGACATGTGGCGGGTGTGCGGAGGTCTGTCAAGCCGGAGGTGAGGAGACCCTGGCCACATTACGCCCTGTATTGGAAGGGGCAAGCCACTCCGTTGTGGGCACCCTCTCCCTCCCCTTTTTGTGCAACAAGGCCCTGGTGGGGCTCCGCCTAGCACGGAGGGTCCACGAGGTTGATGAGGCAGATTCTCTTTTAGTGGCTGCCTGCGGGGTGGGGATTCAGGCGGTGGCCGCAGTAGTGGACAAGCCCATCCATCCCGCTTCCGACACGATCTCGCTGGGTGCCTTCCAGGGGGTATGGCCGTCCGAGGAGCGGTGTACCCGCTGCGGGGAATGCATCCTGGAGTACACTGGGGGGGTCTGCCCCCTCACCGCCTGCGCTAAGGGGCTCCTGAACGGCCCCTGCGGGGGCTCCCACGATGGCATGTGCGAGGTGGAGCCGGAGCAACCCTGCGGCTGGCAGATTGTCTACGAGCGCCTAAAGAGGCAAGACCGCCTTGATCTGCTTAGTCAGAGCAAAACCCATTTCAAAGACTATGCCAGGATGCGACCACCTAACAAGATAAGATCGACGCGAATGTGGGCCGTAGAAGAGGAGAAAGAATAACACTTAACCCAATCTTATAAGAGAGGAGATTTTATACATGCCGCAATATAGAAATCTCTAGAGGAGATCCTCGGTTATTCAGACGGAGAGAACAAGGTTTTTGTCGTCGGCTGTGGAAACTGTGCTACAAAATGTAAGTCAGGCGGAGAGACTGAGGCTAAGGAGATGAAGTCGCGTTTGGAAAACAAAGGCAAAGTGATTGCAGGGTGGGTGGTTCCTCCTGGCACTTGCAAACTTTCGGATGTGAAGACGTCGCTTACCGAAGAGCATGGGGAGGCCGTTTTAGAGGCCGACGCTCTGTTGGTCCTTGCTTGTGGGCAAGGGGTGCATACGGTTTTGGACGCTACCGATGACAGGAAAATAGTCCATCCCGGCTGCGATACGATCTTCGGTGGTGAGACACTGAGCGAGGATTTCATCACAGAGTATTGTTCCCTCTGTGGGGAGTGTATCGTTGAGTACACCGGGGGTCTTTGTCCGGTAACCTTATGCCCTAAGGGGCTTCTGAATGGACCTTGCGGCGGCGCTAGCGATGGTAAGTGTGAGGTGGATAGGGAACGTGATTGCGGCTGGCAATTGATTTACGAAAGATTGAAGGCCATCGGCAGATTGGACCTGATGCATAGGTACTATGAACCCAAAGACTACTCCAAGTGGGGCAAGCCGCGAAGCCTCTCCTTGGATAAGAGGGCTATATTCCGGTCTTCAGCAGGTGCTCAATTCTCCCCGGAAAGCGAGGTTGCCAGGATATGAAGCTCAGTGAGTTATTCAAGGAGGGTAAGTTTGTCGTCACCGCAGAGGTTGCGCCCCCCAAGGGGGTGGACGTCTCCGAGATGCTGAAGAACGCCGAGTACCTACGCGGAAAAGTACACGCCGTCAACGTAACCGACCAACAGAGCTCGGTGATGCGGCTGGGATCGCTCGCTTCCTGCCGTCTCCTCAAAGAATCAGGGTTCGAACCGATATTCCAGCTCACCACGCGAGACCGCAATCGCATAGCGCTACAATCCGATCTCTTAAGCGCCTATGCGCTGGGCATTGAGAACGTCCTTTGCCTCACCGGTGACTACGTTACACTGGGGGATCACCCACAGGCAAAACCGGTGTTTGACCTCGACTCAGTCTCCCTGCTTATGACCGCAAACAGACTTAAGGAAGGATATGACCATGTTGGAAACAAGCTGCAGGGGAAACCTTCTTTCCTCTTGGGGGCAGTGGTCACGCCGGGATATGAGCCAATGGATCTTCAGCTGCTAAAGATGCAGCGAAAGGTAACCGCCGGGGCGCAGTTCTTCCAGACGCAGGCTGTCTATGACCCGGAACTGTTCAGGGGGTTCATGGAAGAGGCAAAGGAGCTGGGTGTTCCGGTGATGCTTGGACTAGTGCTTCTAAAGTCGGCTGGGATGGCTCGCTACATGAACAAGAACGTGGCCGGAGTAAAGGTCCCCGACTCAATTATCACCGAGATGGAGGAGACCAGCGATAAGGTCGCCACCAGCATCAAGATCACCGCCCGCATCATCCGAGAGACGCGGGAGATGTGTCAAGGGATACATCTGATGACGATGGGCTGGGAACGATATGTGCCGGCTATCCTCACGGAAGTAGGCATATCGATCTGACAACTGAAAGTAAGAACAATACAGGAATGCCTGGAAATTGCGATGCTGGTTTACAAATGAATTAGAGTTAGACAAGACCGTAATTGAAGGAGGAAGAACATGATCGGGCAGACTCAGAAGCCCCTCGAGGAGATCCTCGGATACCTCCAGGGCAAAGAGAAGGTAGTCTTGGTTGGGTGCGGCGGTTGCGCCACGGTCTTCCACACCGGCGGCGAGCCGGAGGTGAAAGAGATGGCAGACACCCTTTCGAAGCACGGGAAGAACATTCTTGCTACTGTTGCGCCACCGTTCGGGGAGTTCACCTGCTACGCTCCCTGGAGCAAAGAGCGCCTGAGCAAGTATCGCCAGGAGATCAAGGAATGCGATGCCATCCTGATGCTAAGCTGCGGTGATGGACTACAAGTCGTGCGAGAGCTCATCATCGAGGAGGAATTCGGCCTCCAGAAGCCCATCTACCCGGCAACCAATCCCATAGGTCACATGGGAGGGGGGCCTTCTCTCTTTAAGGAGAAGTGCCAGCAGTGCGGCGAATGCGAGCTGGGCAGGCTCGCTGGTATCTGCCCATTTACCCAGTGTCCCAAAGGGTTTCTTAATGGCCCGTGTGGAGGAGTTACCAAAGATGGCAAGTGCGAGGTAGACCCCGAGCGCGATTGCGCCTGGGTGATGATCTACGAGAGGCTGAAGGCGTTTGGTGAGTTCGACAGACTAAGAGAAATGAGAGAGCCAAAGGACTGGAGCAAGATGCAGAGACCTCGCAAGATCGAGGTTGCTCCACTCAGCCTCGAATAATGGGAGGGACAAAACCTATGAAAACAGAGAGCAATCTGGAGAGAGTCCTGGAGTCAGGGAACTTTGCAGTTACGGCAGAACTCGGTCCGCCGAAGAGCGCCGATCCCGAAGTGGTCAAGAGAAAGGCAAGGTTGATAAAGGGATATGCCGATGCCTTCAATGTCACCGATGGCCAGACGGCGGTGGTCCGCATGGCCAGTTGGGCAGCCTGCCTCATCCAGAAGGGGGAGGGGCTGGAGCCGGTGATTCAGATGACCTGCCGCGATCGGAACCGGATCGCCCTCCAGATGGATGTGTTGGGCGCTGCGGCGCTCGGGATGAATAATGTCCTCTGCCTCAGCGGCGATCACATGTCCTTCGGCAACCATCCCGAGGCCAAAGGGGTCTACGACATTGACTCCGTTCAGTTCGTCAAGATAGTGAAGGACATGCGGGATGAGAAGAAGTTTCAGTGTGGTGAAGAGATGAAGGTCGAACCGCGTCTTTTTATAGGTGCTGCGGCCAATCCCTTCGCTGCGCCCTTCGAATACCGCCCTTACCGGCTGGCTGAGAAGGTAGCGGCGGGAGCCGATTTCATCCAGACTCAAATGGTCTACAACGTACCTAAATTCCGCGAGTACATGAGCAAGGTCTCTGGTATGGGCCTGGACGAAAAGGTTTACATCCTTGCGGGAGTGGGACCGATCAAATCGTTAGGGACAGCGCGCTATATGGCCGCCAATGTACCAGGTATGGACGTGCCTGACAAGATCGTGGACCGGATGAAGAAAACCCCGAAGGAGAAACGTGCAGACGAAGGGATCAAAATTTGCACGGAGATTATTCAGCAGGTGCGTGAGATCCCCGGGATCAACGGAGTTCACATTATGGCAATCGAGTGGGAGGAGGCCGTGCCGAAGATCGTGGAGGGGGCAGGCCTTGACCTAGAGAGAAATTTAACCTGAAGGAGGAAACGGTTATGAAAAAGCCTAAGATGCCGTCGAATTTAAAGATTATGCAAGAGGTGAAACTCAAGCCTACAGCGTAAATAGGCAGGAAGCAGGAATAAGTATCTAAAGAGGTTAATCACCCAAATTACCAGGAGGTTAGTGAATGAAATCGGATCTTCAAATCGCGCAAGAGGCGAAACTCAAGCCGATCACCCAAATTGCCCGGGAAGTGGGCATCAACGAAGAGGAATTAGAACCGTTCGGGATGTGGAAGGCCAAGGTCAAGCTCGATATCCTGAAGCGACTCAAAGATCGGCCCGACGGAAAGTATATCGACGTCACCGCCATCACACCGACCCCCCTCGGAGAAGGTAAGTCCACGACCATGGTCGGCCTAGTCCAGGCTATGGGCTCAGAGCTGCGCAAGAACGTGATATGCTGCATTCGGCAGCCCAGCATGGGCCCCACTTTCAACATCAAGGGAGGTGCAGCCGGCGGAGGTTACTCGCAGGTCGTCCCGATGGAGGATTTCAACCTGCATCTCACCGGTGACATCCATGCTATCAGTGTATCGCACAACCTGGTCGCTGCCGCGCTCGACACGCGTCTGTACCACGAGAGCCGCCAGACCGACGAACAGCTCGCCAAACGCGGTGTGAAGCGCCTGGACATCGATCCGGACACCATCTCTTGGCGGCGCGTGGTCGACGTGTGCGACCGTACCCTGCGCGAGATCCGGGTCGGCTTCAATGACGACAAGCTGAAGGATGGCTCACCAAGCCCGGTATTCCCCCGGGCGACTGGCTTTGATATCACTGTGGCCTCGGAAATCATGGCCATTCTTGCATTGACTACCTCGTTTAAGGACATGCGCGAACGATTTGGCAAGATGATGGTAGGCCTCAACAAAAACGGCGAGCCTGTCAACGTCGAGCAGCTGGGCGTGGCCGGTGCAGTAACGGTCCTGATGAAAGAAGCGCTAATGCCCAACCTCATGCAGACCCTGGAAGGGCAGCCGGCGTTCGTGCATGCAGGGCCGTTTGCCAACATCGCCCACGGCAACAGTTCCATCATTGCGGACAAGATAGCGATCAAGCTCGGCGACTACGTGGTTACAGAAAGCGGCTTTGGCGCGGACATCGGCATGGAGAAGTTCTTCGACATTAAATGCCGCACCTCCGGCCTGATCCCGAACGCGGTCGTGCTCGTGGCAACTGTGCGGGCACTCAAGATGCACGGCGGCGGCCCCACAGTCAGGCCCGGAATGCCACTGGATGCGGCCTACACCAAAGAGGATTTGCCACTATTAGAGAAGGGCCTGTGCAATCTCGGCGTACACATCAGCAATGCGCTCAAGTTCGGTATCCCCGTCGTGGTGGCTGTGAATGCCTTTCGGGATGACACCGAGGCCGAACTGGAGATGATCCGCGAATACGCTGTCGGCCAAGGCGCGAAGGACTCAGTCGTTACCACGCACTGGGCTAACGGCGGCGAGGGCGCCGCGAAGCTGGCCAAGGCCGTCGTCTCTGCCTGCGAAAAACCTTCGAACTTCAAATTCCTCTACCCACTGGACTGGTCGATCAAGGAGAAGATCGACAAGATTTCCAAGGACATCTACGGTGCGGACAGCGTAACCTACGATCCACTGGCCGAGAAGCAGATCGAGAACTACGAGCGTGCGGGCTTCGGGAACCTGCCGATATGCATGGCCAAGACGCACCTCTCGCTGTCGCACGACCCGACGCTAAAAGGGGCACCGACCGGGTTTGCTGTCCCGGTGCGAGAGGTGCGTGCCAGCGTAGGTGCCGGCTTCATCTATCCGCTGATCGGGAAGATGAGCACCATGCCTGGCCTAGCCACCCACCCGGCTTTTATGGATATCGACGTGGATGATGACGAAGAGGTTGTCGGTCTCTTTTAACAAAGATCGGTTTTGATGCGGATACATCGAAAAGGTGAAATGGACAGGCAGAAGGTGGAACAGGCTGTACGTCTGCTGATGGAAGGCCTGGATCTTGACCTAACTCAGGAGGGGTTACGTGGTACCCCACGGCGTGTCAGCTCGATGTTTATCGATGACTTCTTTCGGGACATAAACCGTGACCCAGGAGATGTGATCGCCACCTTCTTCCGCGCCGACTACGACGAGATGGTTGCCGTGCGAAATATCCAGTTTCACTCTGTATGCGAACATCATCTCCTGCCGTTCATTGGAAGGGCCGCTGTGATATATATCCCGAAAGACAAGAGGATCGTTGGCGCCAGCAAACTGGCCCGGGCGGTGGAGATCGCCTCCAGCCGTCCGCAGCTCCAGGAGCGCATGACCTCACAGTTGGCCGACGTATTTATGAGAAGACTTAGACCTCATGGCGTGTTGGTGCGCCTGGAAGCTGAGCATCTATGTATGACGCTTCGCGGGATACAAAAACCGGGGACTAAGATGGTGACCACAGCGCTTCGCGGGTTGTTTAAAACCAACCTAGCGACGCGCAGTGAGGCTCTATCGATGATTTAATGGCACCGTAAGCAGAAAAGGGAGTATCGATGAAAGAATTCTCACCTATTGCTTTTTTAGTGAAAGACCAGGTAGAGCAGATGCACAAGGCCGTGCTCAGGGTGTTATCGGAGACGGGGATTCACCTTCCTCATGCCGAAGCACGCAAGCTTATTAAAGCGGCCGGGGCGAAAGAGGATAAAGACGGAAGGATACTCCTTCCAGAAGCAATGGTAGAAGACGCAATCGCTAGGGCCCCATCAAGCGTGCCGTGGTACAACCAGACACAAGATAAGGAATTCCCCTTAGGGATTAATCGAGTCTACTTTGGGGCTGGTTCCGATTCACTCTACGTTATGGATCGCGAGACAGAACAGGTACGGCGAGCCCGTTTACAGGATGTCATCGACAACGTTCGGGTACTTGAAACACTACCCGGATTCGATTTTGTGATGTCGATGGGGTTGCCGGAGGATGTCGAAGAAACGAAGATATACCCCGCGGTCTTCCGTGAGATGCTGATCCACTCGACGAAACCGATCGTCGCGACCTCGACCTGTTTAGCCGATCTTGAGATCCCTTACGAGATGGCGAAACTGGTCGCGGGAAGCGCGGATGCGTTCAGGGAAAGACCATTCTTTATCACTTACGTCCAGCCCGAGTCTCCATTCAAATACGAAGATCATGTTGTCGAGCGCCTGTGGTTCTGTGGTGAGAAGGGTATTCCTACTATGGGGGTAGCCAGCTCTAACCTTGGCGGTGGAGGTCCGGTGACAATGGAGGGGGCTCTCGTGCAAGGGGCGGCGGAGTCACTGGCTGCGCTGGTCATACTACAACTGAAATTCCCCAAGGCTGGCTTCATATTTGGATCGAACTCCTGGGCGACCGATATGCGCACGTCCATCGTCTGCTACGGATCGCCGGAGTGTGCTACCTCAACCGCTGCCTATGCCGATATGGGTCGATTCTATAATCTGCCTTCGTGGGGAGGGGCAGGATGTACCGATGCTCAGCAGGTCGATGCTCAGGCTGGCGAGGAAGCATTTCAATCGATCCTCTTAACACTACAGTCAAGAGCGACCGTGGTGCATGATGTTGGCTTCCTCGCCTACGGGTCCCTGTATGACGCACGTTTCTTGGTACTAAACGATGAGATGATCGCCCGTGCTCGCTACATGTGGAGGCCGCTGCAACTGACCGAGGAGAACCTTGCTCTCTCGGTGATCGATGATGTGGCCCGCGCGAGTATTAAGGGGAAAGGCCCTACGATTTACTTAAAGCACCCACACACCGCGAAAAAGTTCAAGGAATCCCTGTACCTACCTCCCTCGTACATCGAGCGAGGAACGATTCAACCGAAGGCACCTTTTACGTCTCTGCTGGATAAGCTGGAAGAACGAGTGGAAAAGATCCTCTCTGGCGATGCGAAGCCAACGATTCCCGATAATTTGGTAAAGAAGTTGCGAGGTTTCTGACCTTTTTCTAGGCTCCCCGCTGTTTTAAGTGGGTAACCTAAAGTTAGCATAATGCTACTATTAAAGAAAGACCGCCTCATTATGTGACACTACTGAGCGCTTGAGAGGCAGTTCAAGTCCCTTCAGGACGACCTGTTTGACGAGTTTTGAACCGTGCCACTCACCTGTGAATCAGGAGACTTAAGAACCGATACAGTATCTGACCCTGTGCCCTGCGGTCGGGCAACTAGCACCACAGCTTAGGTGATATGGGTGTTGGTGAAGTATCCCTTCTGCCGCAAGCAGGATGATTCGCGCCCGTTTGACCACTTGTTGCGGAGTGGAACGAGCTCGAACCCACGTCTCCAATGCCCGACGGTCTTTAACTGTAAGAGGCAATGCTTTTGCTGGATGATTCACAATGTGAAATATTATCGCCTATTACTTGATTTGTCAAGCCTTACTCGAAACAATACACTAGCACCAGCAGAACACTTCTGGCGAGGGTAATCGATTCTTCACAAGTTTGCGGGTTGCTTCTGTTTGCAGCACTGTGAAGCGATCAGGCATTGAAACACACAGGCTTAGCCCTCCACCTTGTACTCCAAATCAAAAAGAGGTTCGGCCTAATCTTTAAGCCCGCAGAGGAAGTCCACCAGCTCTTCGATCCCTTCAACGTTAAGGTCAAGCTCTCTTCCCTCTAAGCCGTAGCGGAAGATCCGCTCATCCTGGGGGACAGCCGCGATAACTCTGCTCCCATCCAGGGCTTCAAGGAGGAGGGCTTCCGTATTACTATCGGTTTTATTTAGGATGTAGTAGATCGGTTTGTCGATGCTCTTGGCCATCGCGGCGATCCTGTTGGCGAGCCCGATCGACTCCTGTGAGGGCTCCACAACCACCAAGATGAGATCGCAACCCTTCTCCACGCCTCGGCCGAGGTGCTCGATCCCCGCATCGGTATCCGCAATTAGGAACTCGTCATCTTTTAGCTCCAGGATCTCCAGGAACCTGGAGGAGAGGGCGTTGATCGGGCAGGCGCACCCTTCGCCGAAATCGTAGATCTTTCCCATTGCGAGAAGTTTTATGTTTCCCTTCTCTGTTAGATACTCTGCGGGGAGTTCATCTATTTCCCATCTTTTCTGAATGGACTTGACTTTCTCAAATAGGACTTTCTTGCCACCGAAGTAGTTCATGAAATCCTCGGGCCGCTTTAGCCCTAAATGCGTATGAAGCCCGAAATTGGACTCATCGGTGTCGATCACCAGTACCCTGCTTCCTCTCTTAGCCAATGCCTTAGCCAGGAGGGTAGAGACAGTGCTCTTCCCACAGCCGCCCTTTCCCGCGACGATGACCTTCATCTAATCCTCCTCGATGAGGACCGTGGAGTTCATGAAGTCGATCTCCTTGATCTTGGCCTTGATGGCCCTTTCCTCGCCGAAAAGGGTTCTCAGAAGCAACTTCTTCCCCTCGAACCTTATAAGCGCTACCTCCTCTAGGAGGTTCTCCTTCTCAGTCCCCTTCCCCTTCTGAACGCTTGCCAGACACATCATAAACCAGGCCTCCTCTTAGCCGGAGATACCCATCCCTTTTTTCGTATCTGGGGCACCCTTCCCCTTTGCCCGGAGCTTCGGCTCGAGCACCTTCAGGATGAACCTGAGTGCCTCATCCCGATCCCTATCCACAATGATAGTCTCCAGGTCCATTCTCTCCTTATCATCCAAACTTAATATCGTCGTTCCCATGATCTTTCAGATTCTTCAACACCTCCCTTTTTGCCCCGATCCGCTCCTCCAACTCCTCGATCGCCTCAAAGTGCGGGGGGGGGACGGAATGAATGGGAAGGGCCGCCTTCCGCTCTCGCAACTCCTCCTCCAAGGCCACGATCTCCTGCTCTAGCTCCTCCCTCGTCGGCATCCCACTCATACTTGCCATGGCTCACGCATACATCACATCCTTAAGTTTGAGTGCGGCTCGTTTCTTGTCGATGTGGTCGATCATCAGATGGGCGGCCTTTACCGGGTCGGGTTCGAAGGCGAACTTTCCGCCGACGGTTCCCTCCAATTCTTCGGTCACAAGTCTGGTGAGATTTTCAGACCCGAGAACTGGGAGTGGCATCCCGAGGGTGGTGAACACCCCTGAAGCGACGAAGTAGAACCCAATCGAAACGGCCTTTTCACTCATCCACTCCGGAGCTGCCCCGGCGACCGGAAGATCGGAGATGTCCTCGCCAAGACCTCCCTCGTTGACCACGTGGGCAAGAGTCATCAAGATTCTCGAGTTATCGACGCAGGAGCCTAGGTGCAAGACCGGCGGAATACCCACGGCCTCGCAGATCTCCTGTAAGCCCTTACCGGCAAGCTCAAACGCCACCTCCGGCTTCATCAAACCAGCCTTGGCATCGGCGATCGCCGAGCAGCCGCCAGCCACTACCAGGACATCGTTTTTTATCAATTCTTTTGCCATCTCCACGTGGCCGAAGTCATGGGTGATCTTGGGGTTGTTGCAGCCAACAATCCCCGCGGCACCGCGTAGTCGGCCATCGATGATCGCATCGTTTAAGGGTCGATATGTAGCCCGATAGGTCCCGCCGAGAAAGTTGAACACCGACTCTGCAGTAAAACCACCGATTAGATCCATCGTCTCCTGGGGGATGAACGGTGCCTTGTCGCGATTTGCAAAATTCTCTACCCCCATGCGGAGGAGCTGTTTAGCGATATCCAAAGCGTGTTCCTCGGAGAACTCAACGTGCTCCACCCCGGGGAACTTTGCCTTGGGTGAGGTGCTGACGAGCTTGGTATGGAACCGCTGGGAGAGGTCGGATAGCGCAGGCATAATGCATTGCACATCGACCATCATCAGATCGACCGCTCCTGTCATCATCGCCAGCTCCTGCTGAAGGAAGTTTCCGGCGACAGGGATCCCATGGCGCATCAGGATCTCATTAGCCGTGCAACACATCCCGGCAATGTTGATCCCCTTGGCACCTACCTTGTCGGCGAGCTGCAGGAGTTCAGGGTCCTGAGCCGCCACCACGATCATCTCAGAGAGAACCGGTTCATGGCCATGGACAACGATGTTCACCTGATCCTTCTCCAGGGTACCCAGGTTACAGGTGGCCCTTATGGGCGCGGGAGTCCCAAAGAGGACATCTTGGAGCTCGGTGGCGATCATCGACCCACCCCAGCCGTCGGAGAGGGCACAGCGTAACCCCTGCTGCATGATGTTCCGATAATCGGTATCGACGCCCATGTGAGTGCGGTGCATGATCTCGACGATCTCGCGGTCGATACCACGAGGCATAATCCCCAATTCCTGCCAGCGCTCGACCCTTCTTTTGGGCGCGCGGTGTGCCAGCTCCAGCTCCCCCTCCTGCTGGCCGAAGTTGGCTAGGGCTCGCTCGGCCAGGGCTACGGCAATCTCTCGATCGCTGGCACCATCGAGACCAATCCCGTAGACGTTCGCCACCTCACGGAGCTTAACCGGATCCTTAATCTCGTAATCGCTTGACTCATCCTGGGCCGCCAACAGGAGCGCATGAGCTACATCTCGTCCGTGGTCAGAGTGAGCTGCAGCTCCGGCTGCGATCATCCGAATGAGGTTCCGTGCGGCGATCGTGTCCACGTTAGCTCCACAGATCCCATGATCTGTTCTGCCCGGGATGATCCGGCAGGGTCCCATGCTGCAGATCCGACAACAGACCCCTTCGCTTCCGAACTTGCACTGGGGCTGCATTGCCTCAAAGCGATCCCAGGCGGTGGTATACTGGTTTTCTTTAGCGACTTTCAGCATCTGCTGAGAGGCTTTGTCGATGCTTCTTGGCCTTTCCTGCGTCACCTTGTCCTCCTTCTAAAGCCCACGCCGTGCCTGAAAGGCTCGCACGTAGGAATCGCTATAGATCTCTTTGTTTAGGATCAGCTCTGCCGTTACAATCGCCGCGATGAGCTCATCATCCATGACGTTACAGATCGCCGCATCGAGCCCTTGTCCTATGGCCATCACGAGAAAGGTGCGAAGGATCAGTCCCCGCTCGGCGGCCTTGGAGGCTATATTAGAGAGCCCAACCGAGATGTGCGGTGGCGGATCGGAGAGGATCGTGTATTGACCGATCGCCTCCAGCACGTTCTTCGCCTGCTCCTGCATGAACTTAAGCGGCATGAGAATGGGGTCGAGGATAATCTGATCCGGCTCAAGGCCGCCTTCCACGGCAGCCGCGAAGATCATCGCACCGTTCTCCACCCTCCGCTCGACGTCCGGTGGGCTCCCCCGTTTGTCCATCGCCACTCCGAGCAGGCTCACATTGTACTTCACCGCTAATGGGACCAGTCGTTCGAGCTTTCCGGGATCGGCAGTGGTGGAGTTGATCATTGCTCCGCGGCCGTCCACTGCCTCCAGACCGGCTTCGACGATCTCAAGGTTTGTAGAATCCACAGAGATCTTGGTGGGCACGGTCTCTTGAACCGTCTTCACCAGCCAGGCCATGTCCTCGGGATCTCTGGACGCGGCGCCGATATTGACGTCAAGGTAGTCGGCCCCGCGCTGCGCCTGCTTCTCGGCCCAGCTTCTCACCGGGGCTGGGTCCTTTTCTCGGATCGCGCGGGCGATATCCTTAAACCCGGCGTTGATCCGCTCCCCAATTAGGATCATGCCCCACCTCCCATCAAGCGTTTGATTGTTTCTTTCGTCATTCGCACTGCCTCCGGGTGGCGCATGATCAAAATATCGGCTCCAGCAAGGAGATAGACATAGGCCGTGGCAGCCTCCCACAGCGGGCCGCGACGCTTTTCCTCCCCCCATTCAGGGACTTCAGTTTCAGGAGCCTTGGCCTCTTTCACCCCCCACACCTCGATCCCGATATCACACAGAATCGGCATGGCAACGACCTTGTCCCCTTTAAGGCCCGCGATTCGGAGCCGCTCCATGATCGAGTAGACGTACTCGATCCCGTAACCGAGTGCGCCAGTGCTGGGATAGATCAGGATATTCTCCGGGGGGAACCCGACATCCATCGCGAGGATGTTGACCTGCTTGGCCAAATTTATGTCCACCGGTGATTCGGCAATCAGCTTGTGGTTGTACGCCGTGCTAACGGCGGTCAAGGTCTTGTAGTTACCCTCGGTAATCGTTCCAAGGAGGCAGTTCTCTTGGGAGGCCACCTCGGCCACCGCTGGAAAGACTTCGGCGTCCTTATCTGTATTGCCGCAGCCCCAGAGGATGAGGGGAACCCCGACCGATTCGAGAACGCGTTTGGCAGCCTCGGTCGCCTCTGCGGGGGACTTATTTTTTCCGTTTGGGTCGCATCCTTTAAGACGCAGACAGATGAGTTGAGCGCCGTACTCATCCACACATTTCTTTGCCCACGCGCCGGGATCCGCCATTACGTCCGCAAATGGTTCTTTAATCGGGTCAGGCCAGCCCTCTGCAGGGATGTCCCACACTTCCATGCCGATAACCGGAGCGTTCGGCATCTCCCCTTCGAAGTGGTGGAACGGGAGTGTGGTTTCACCTCCCACCGTAACGGTGGAAGTCCGTGTGCCACCCTCTTTAGCGGTGGCTCCGATCGTGACTGCATGGATGGGATTCGTCCAACTTTTCTTCACATCAGGGATTTCCATTGTCAAACTTTCTCCTCCTTCCGCAACGCCTTTCCGAGCATCGACTCCATTGCCGATAATGCCCTAGCCACTGGCAGCAAGTCACAAAGAGGCCGTGCTTCCAGATTGAGCCGCGCTAGAGCCTCATCATGGGGAATCTCCCCCAATACCTCTAACTCCGAGTGGTTGATCTCCTCTTGCACCCGCTCGGGGACCTCGCCGCGTAGATTGTTCAGCACCAAGTAGCGTTCTTTTATCCTCAAATTCAACTCGCTTGCCAGGGCATTGATTCGGGCTGCAGAGCGGACCGCCACTGGGTTTGCATCACTTACGATAAGAAGCAAATCGACCCCCTGGGTGAGGTGTCTAGAGAGGTGCTCCATCCCCGCCTCGTTGTCCAGGACCACATAGCGATAGTTTTCTTGGATCTTGTCAAGGTAATGCCGCAAGATATGGTTGACCACGCAGTAGCAGCCGTCCCCCTCCCCACGGCCCATCACCAAGAGATCGACGCCCACTCCCTCCACCAGGGCTTGGTGCAGCTCATATTCCATATAGCGGTTCAGGGGAACCCCGGCGGGGAGATCGTGGATCTGGTTGAGCGTCCCGGCTTGCAGGCCACCCACGGTCATTTCAACCTCTAGCCCCAGCAGGTTGCCAAGGTTTGCGTTGGGATCGGCGTCGACCGCGAGGATCGGCCTCTGACCTTTCTGAAGCAGGTATTGGATGAGGAGCCCGGAGACGGTTGTCTTACCCGTTCCCCCTTTTCCTGCCACTGCGATCGTAAACGGCATCTAGTCCCTCTCCTTCAACGGCAGTTCTTCAGTAACGATCCGGTCTTTGTTTAGCCAGCGAGCAACTGTTGGGAAAAGGTCAAGATCGGTGTGTGGCAAGAATTTCGCCGACATGAACTCATCATAGTAGTTAGGGTAGGTGATGAGATCATAGTACGTAGTGCTCTTGGCAATCTCGAAACACTGCTCGTACGCCTCGCTCGAAAGTAGGGCCATCTTTGCCCCGATGAGTGAGGTGTTCCCCACAAATCGGATCCGCTCTAAGGGAATGTCGGGGACCAGCCCGAGGAGGATTGCCTTTCCTCGATCGAGGTAGTTGCCAAACCCGCCAGCGATGAAGAGTTGTTCAATATCCTCAAACCCGTGGTGTGTCGATTCCAGAAGGATCTTTGCTCCGGCATAGATCGCCGCCTTGGCACGCAAGACGTTCTCGATATCGGGCTGGGTGACCACAATGTCCCTCCCAGTCTCTGTCCGCTCCCCTGGAACGAGAACGAACTCCAGTTGGCCCTCTCGCTCGCGCACGTAGGCCGAGCGGGAGGGGAGTAGATTCCCCGATCGATCGATAATCCCTGCTTGGAAGAGCGAGGCGATCCCATCGATCAGCCCCGAGCCGCACAGTCCCTTGGGCTTGACATCCCCAATGGTCCGGTACGAGATCTCTTCATCGGCTAAGGTCTCCACCCGCTCGATTGCCCCGCTTGTTGCCTTCATCCCGCACCGTACCCCACTTCCCTCGAACGCCGGGCCGGCCGAAGTGGCACAGGAGAGCATCCACTCCCGGTTTCCAAGGACGATCTCTCCATTGGTTCCGATGTCGATCAGCATCGTCAGCCGATCGGTCTGATAGAGGCCACTCGCCAGGATACCGGCGGTGATGTCGCCCCCGACCCAACTGCCGATTGAGGGCATGGCGTAGAGGAGCCCACGGGGGTTGATCTTGATTCCCACCTCGGCAGCGCGGACCGGTGGTGGAACCGTGGCAGCCGGGATGTAGGGACTCTTGCGGATCAGGGACGGATCCAGTCCCAGCAAAAAGTGGAGCATCGTCGTGTTACCAGCGGCAACCAGCGTGGTGACCTCGTTCAATTCGACCGGATTTCTGGATATAAGCGTGGAGATCAGGTTGTTAATGTCACTGACAACAGCTTCGCGGAGGACTTTTGATCCCTCCCGCTCGGCGTGGATGATCCGCCGCGTTACCTCCTCCCCGAAAGGGATCTGGGAGTTGTAGCAGGCCTCCGCATCGATCGTCTCCGACGTGACAAGATTGACGAGGTGGACCACGACGGTCGAGGTTCCTACATCGACTGCCACACCATAGTTTTGGGAAGCGTGGTCCCCCGGTTCTACCTGGATCACCTCGACTGTCCCGCCCCGCCGGCCCAGGGTGACGGTGACCTTCCAGGCCCTGTCACGGTGAAGGTCAGGGAGGGTTCTAAGCACCTTGAGCCCCATCTGCATGACCGGCGCATCCACATGTCGGCGGATCTCCCGAAACAGGCGCTCTTGGCAACCGAGGTTATCCTGCAGGCTTGGGGGAGGGAGTTCGAGATAGAGCTTCTGAGTGAGGGGATCGGGGCGAAAGAAGGCCGGCTCGGCCGTGCCAGGGTAGAGGGCACGGAAGCGCTGGGCGTCCGCATCGACGAGAATTTGGGCCCCCTCAGCCCGCGACTCGGGAGGGATGAGTACTTCAACGTCCCCAAACACCCTGGTTTGGCAGGCGAGGACGTAGCCGGCTTGAATCTCCTCACGACTAAGATGGGTCGTGGGACTTGCCTTGACCTCGCCATCCTTAATGATCAGGCGGCACTTACCGCAAATTCCGTCCCCGCCGCAGATCGAGGCGATGAAAATCCCCGTATCCTTAGCGATCTCAAGCAAGGTCGTCCCCCGCTTTGCCTCGACGACCTTGCCATCAGGATAGAATGTGACCTTGACTGCATCCATCTTTTGCCTAGTTAGGACTCCATTCGGTCTTCAAAAAGTGAGGGATCCCGGCGGCGTCCTCAGGACCGACGATCACCTCCCAGCCGGAGTCCTCCTGAATTTCCATTCGCAGCACAGCGACCAACCCAGGGATAATCAGCCTGTTGTGACTGACCTTCTCCATCACCCCTTGCTCTTGAACCGTCTTGATCACCTTCTCTGCGGTCAGCTTGTCGTCTGCGTAGGCGTTTAAAACTCCCAGCCCCTCCGTATCGGCTACACAGATGTAAGTCGGGACTTTGCTGTTCTCCACCTCCCCGGCAACGGTGAAGTAAGTAAGGGCGAAGTTGGTCGTAAAGAGGACCGGCGCATCGGGCCCCGGTTCGCCGATGTCGTAGAGCTTGGCCTCGATGGCGTTGGGGACCTGAGGGTCGGTATAGATGTTCTGGCGGGTGGTGAGAAGCGGGAGTATCTCCCAACTCTCCGTCCCGTTCATCACCACAATACCTGCGTAGCGACAGATGTAGGCCGTTGCTTCGCTCGCCTCCTCCGATGGCGAGGTACTATCCGTTAATACCAGCGTCGGATACCCAAGCGGCCGGAAGACCTTCTCCAGGGCCAGCCGCCGAAGCTGGGTAAGCTTGGTAAGATTGTCGAGGAGATCTACCCCAGGGGGTTCAATCACCAGATCCTCCACCCCTTTTTCCTTGATCTTTCCTGTCAACTCGGCTAATCCCTCGAGGGTCTCAGCACGGACTCCCAGAGGGACCTTGAACTTTCCGGCAAGATCGGCCATCGCCTCCCAGTTCTCCTGCGTAGCGGCCCAAACGAGTGGCCGTTCGCCCGCTGCGGCCTCGAGTGCCAGACCTAGAACTTGCGGATCAGAGGAAAGGAGAACCAGTGGCAAGTCCGACTTTTCCCTAACCCGCGCGAGAGCTTTCGCGTATTGGGTACCATCGCTTCCATCGTGATCGAGGGCGATGAGATTCACCCCGATCTCCTCGCCCACGCGAACAAAGTGGAGTCGATTGATCTTCTCAATGCGTTTGTCCAATTCCTCCGGTGAGAGGCTGGCAGCTACCTTGATCGCGATACCTGTGGGATTGTAGAATTTCTCCTCGTGACGGAAAAGGACCGTCTCCCCGCCGGTGACGAACTCTTGCTCACCGGTACCGATCTTGACGGTCCACATCGGAGGCGCTTGCGCCTCGCCCAAGGCAGTTTGGGCCTCTTCGGAGACGTGGGGGCATTTATCAAGCGCGGCCTTTTTCGCTGCCACCTGCATGGCGAAGGCCATACACGTTGGAAAGTTACAATCGCCGCAGTTAGTCTTCGGCAGAAGTTTATAAATCTCGATGCCAGTCAGTTTGGCCATGACGCTATTTTTCCTCCTTTACATCATTGGTTCCATTTTAAGCGCCGGATGGTTCACCTTTTGCAGGAACTCCACGAGTTTCTCACTTGTTGCGGCGTTCTCCTCGGTGGCGATTTTGTCGAACAGATCAGGCTTTCCAATCTCTTCGAGACGCTTTAGTAACCGCTCGGAGATCTCCTCCTTGAGCTGTTTGGGCATCCACACGACCCGTTCGATTCCCCCATCCGCGGAGATGAATTTCTTACTTGTGATGTAGAGCTTCCCCATCCCGATGAAGCCAGGGGTCTGGATCCCGCCACCAATCTGGCCGGCCATGGTGGAGAAGCTCATCCCAATTGGAGTCATCTCCGTGTACTCGCGGTTGGCGATCATCACTCCATTTGTCTCGGGAAGGATGGCGGTGATGCATTCAAAACAGCCGCAACTGGTCATCGGATCCTCCATCATCGAGTAGGCATTGAACCGCTTTAGGTTCCCGTTGGAGGCGACTTCGAGGTACGCATTGACTCCCTTCCACTGGCCCTTCACCGAATCGATCACTTCGTCTTTTTTCACCGGCTGGTTCGGCCCGTGGGGTTTCATCTCGTAGCTTGCGGCACAGTCTAGCCAGGTGTAGGCCCCACAGAGGCCGAGCCGCTCTGGGGTGACGATGCAGACGTGATCCGGGGCATATGACTGGCAAAGGACACAAGAGTAGAAGGTATCGATGTCTTCATCCTGCATCCCCATAATCCGCTCGTCCCGCTGGTGGTAGATCACTCTTGCCTTCTCGAGAGGCTCTCTCAGCTTCTCCGCATCGGTGATGATCGTGACCTGAAGCTTATCGAGGATCCCGGAGAACTCCTCGTGCATCTTAGCCACGAGGATTTCACCGTAATGGGTAAGACGAAAGCCCTTAGCGAAGGCCTCCTTGCTGATCCGGGCCCAAACGATCGCGCGTTGGCCCATGTGGAAGACACCGTAGGCCCAGGAGGTGAACTCGTGGATTCGCCGTTCGAGGACCGTTTCGAAGTCTTCCTTGAAGTCCCGGCCAGCGACCTCCACGATGACGCCTAACGGAAGTGCGCTCCCTTCTTCGACCTCATCGATGTCTGGACCGATCAGTTCAATCTTGCCATCTTCCACCTCATCCATTGACCTACCGCGCACTAGCTCAAACGCATCCGTATACTTGCCGCCAAACTGGACGTGCATCTGCTCCTTTCGCACCCGCTCGCCCTCAAAGCCAGCACCGTAGGGAACAGGGATAGGGATTTCACTTATCTTGAGTTTAAGTCCGCGGACCTCGACGGCCCTGTTCACAATCGCATCTCGCGGAATGCCGGAGACGACATGTTCGTAAGTGCAGATTCCCCGCGGCAGGATCTGGGGGATCTCGACATCGGAGATGATGGGGAAGCCAAAGTTGATCGCCCCCGCTGCGGTGGCATATTTCTCGTCGGTGAGGAGCTGGCCACCGTTCTCCTGCGGATCAAGATCCGCTCCCAGGGCAAGGACAAAGGCGTAAACGCGATCCTTGTTATAGAGCAGGATCTTCCGAGCCGCATTGAGATCTCCGGGCTTGATCCCGCCAAAGGTCATTGCCGCACGTACGGCGAAATTCAGCGCGTGCACCGAAGCGGACGTATCCTTGCCGTAGGGAACGAGGAATGTGTCCCAGTTCATCTCCACTCCCTCTTCGGCCAACTGCTCGGCCATCGAGTGCCCATTGGTGCTGGAAGCCATGAAGACCAAGATGTTTCGTTCTTGGAGGGACCTTGCAAGTTCAACTGCTTGTTCATTAGTTGGAAGCGCGCCCACACAGGCGGCAAAGCCAGGCATCCGCCCATCGACGAGCTTGATCCCCTGGGTCCTCAGGGTCGCATCGTCGGTAAAACCGAGCCACGGCTCCTCTGGCTCAAGACCGTTGACGTATTTCAGTGCCTCGATGATCTCCTCGGCAATCAGGGTGGCAATTCCTGCATCCAGAGTAGAGCCAAGATAGGGAACCCACAACTGGCTGGTCGGTACCGGTGAAAGGAGCCGTTCGGCATGCTCCAAAGCTTTTTGCGCGTCTCCTATGGTCTTCACCTCAAGACCCATGAGAGCTAAGATCATGGGGAGGTAGTACGCAGTGTTAGGAAACTCGACATTCTTCTCCGGTCCGAATGCCTCGATTGTCTTGTCAAGCTCTTGTTTTGCCTGCTCGACGTAGCTGTGAGCGCCTCGGATGGCCGCCGTCGCGATGATCCTCGACATAATCTATTACCTCCTAAAAGAACATCCTTCCCTGCGGTGGCTCGCAAGCATAGGCCTGCACGCAGTCATATTCCAAAGCAATATAGCACGTTGAGAAGATCCTGCCAAATTAGGGCCGTGGTTCGTAACAACAACTAGAAGGATACTCTGGGCTCTGACGATACGGGGCGGAGCCCAGCCGCCCTTCCAGAAGCGAAAAGAGGTCTTGAACGGCCGGCGGGGAAGACCCTTCGTGAGGATTACCTGAAAGGCCAGTCGCTCGGATTTCTTCCAGGTAAGAAAGTACACTCAGAAGAGGGATGCCATCCGGGAGCCCTTCGCGGATGAGCGCTTCTTCCTCGGGTTGGCGGATCTTGTTTCCTACTGCGAGAATCCGATCAAGGCCAATCTCGTGGGCTAAGTGGACGATCCTCGCTGCTGTCTCCAATGAGCGGCGATCGCCCTCTACAACAACGATCAGAGCATCTACCCCCTGCACCGTACCACGGCCAAGGTGCTCGATGCCCGCCTCCATATCCACTAAGACGACCTCCCCTTGGCGAAGGAAGAGGTGGCGGAGGAGGGAGTGCAGGAGAGCGTTGGCCGGACACGCGCAGCCCCCACCACCTTGGCGGACGCCTCCGAGAACAAGCAGCCGGATTCCGTCCTGCTCAACCGAGTAGCGGTCTGGGATGTCGTCCACAGTGGGGTTCAATTTGATCAGCCCACCGGTGCCGGCCCGGTCGGCAATCAGATCCCACTCTTTTGCTAACGGAATGATCGGTTCGGGGAATCCCAGGGTCATGGCAAGATTGGCATCGGAATCGGCATCTACCGCAATCACTCGATAGCCACGGGTTACGGCCTCACGAGCAAGCAGTGCCACTAGAGTAGTCTTGCCCACCCCGCCCTTCCCAGCTACGGCAAGCTTCATGCTTCCCTCGCTAAGTTGGCCAGTTTTCGACATAGCATTCGACCAAGAATTGCCAGACCATCAGTAGGGAGATAGTGACCGGCCGTCTCAGCGAACAACACGGTCGCTTCTGCAGGAAACTCCTCATCGCCTGCCCACCAGACCACCGCCATCGGCAGCTGCGGCAGCGTGCGGAAGGTATAAGAAGCGTCTCCCATGTCCAGTGGTTCTCCTCCTAGCCTTTTCGTCGCTCGATGGAAGGCTTCGATGTTACCGGCCAGATCTCGGACCAGTTGATCACCCGAATATCCTTGGAATGCCCGCCAGTAGAATCCTCCATCGGCCAACTCGCGAAAGCCAATCCACCGACCTGTGGGGGGTGTACCGTCTCCATTTTTCAGGTAATCGAGCAGGAGGATCTGTAGTTCTTCCGGGCAGGCCTCGCCGTCTGGCGCAGTGAGCACCAACTCCGGCCAGCGGATCGAGTACACTCTTCCCAGTAGAGGAAGCTCCAACCGGCCGGCCTGGAAAGTCAGACCTCCCCTACGGGCTAGTTCTTGGGGGCTAACCAGCGTCAGCTCCTCTCTGGCTTCGTTGATCATGGGGCGCAGAGATTTGCGCCACTTCATGTTTGACATTGCCTCACCTCTCTTAGCGATCCAGACCAGGTCCTCGAGGGTCTTCTCCGCAAACACGACTTGCTCCTGCCCGTCACGCTGCAAGCGAAAGCCCCGGGATTGGAGGATACGGATTATTCGCACGTTACTTGGAGAGAACTCACCCACCACCCTTTTGACGCCCCATTGCCACGCGATTTCAAAGCAAAAGTCAGTAAACTTGCTCCCCAGGCCCTTCCCTTGCCAAGGATCGGCCACGAGTACCGCGTACTCGGCCGTCCCGTGGTCCGGATCGGCGAACAGCTGTCCTAACCCAATGAGTTTATGAGATCCAGCCTCCTTGATCTCAGCCACGATGCCTATTTCATTCTCGTGATCAACAGAGCATAGTTGAACAGCTTGATCGAGGGAGATCTCGTTCAACTGACGCTCAAAACGAAGATAAAGGCTCTTTGGGCTACAAGCACGAAACATGGCGCATAACGCCGGTGCATCTTCGGGCTGAACGGAGCGGAGGGTCACCGGCGTCCTGTCCCACATCCACCCATGATGTACAAGCTCCTCCGGAGCAAGTGACATCCGCTCACCGGCACCTTTTCGGCTGAGCCTCTTCTGTGAGTCCCGGTTCTTGTACACTCTTCCCATGAAAGTATTATAGGCGAAACAGGTAGCTGGTCAATTACTCTTGCAAGAGAAGCATACCGCGAAGAAGGAGTGAACCTCCCCGCCTTGTAGGCGGGGAGGTTCACTCCTGGTCCTCCAGGAGATGTTTGCCCTGTAGCAAACAAGACGGAACAGTGATCTTCTGCCGCAAGGCACTGTTGATACGAGTCTCACCCAGCTAATTGATAGTGTGTGTCGAGCTCTTCTTCCTTTCGGGCGAATTAACCACTGAGTGGTTGCTAATCCACCACTGAGTGGTTGAAATGCACCCTGTCGGTTGCTATAATCTTCTCATGATCCCACGGAGTATCACGCCAGCTATCCTGGAAGCACTGTCGGATACTCCCGTTGTCTTGCTTAACGGTGCCAGGCAGACGGGCAAGAGCACATTAATGCAATGGTTGGCAAGAGAAGCGCATCCGGCACGCTACATCACCCTCGATGATGCCGCAGTGCTTTCCGCTGCACGCAGTGATCCCACGGGTTTCTTGACTGGTTTTGATGGTCCTGTGGTCCTCGATGAGGTGCAACGAGCTCCCGAGCTGTTCTTAGCCATCAAGGCTGCAGTCGATCGCAACCGCGTACCCGGCAGCTTCTTGCTCACTGGCTCGGCGAATCCTTTGCTCCTGCCTAAGCTATCGGAATCGCTCGCTGGCAGAATGGAAATCCTGACTCTTTCGCCCTTTTCGCAAGGTGAGCTAGAGAAGCAAAGGGAAGATTTCGTAAATCGAATATTCGCTAGCAAACTGTCGCAATTTGCCGCTAGTAATCTCAGTAGAGACGAGCTTATCAAACGTGTACTAACCGGTGGTTACCCTGAAATGGTAGGAAAATCATCTGTGAGCAGGCGCAGTGCCTGGTTCCGCTCGTATGTTACCACCATTGTCCAACGCGAGATTCGAGACCTGGCGAACATAGAACACCTCACTATGATGCCCCGCCTGCTTTCCTTGTTGGCAGCGCGCGCTAGCTCGCTGATGAACTACTCAGAACTTGCCAACAGCCTTGGCCTACCACAGAGTACCGCGAAGCGTTACATAGCGTTGTTCAAAATGACTTTCTTATTTCAGCCACTTCCTGCTTGGTCGTCCAACCTTGGCAAGAGGCTCATCCGTTCACGAAAGGTAGCTCTGAATGACACCGGCTTGCTGGCCCACCTAACAGGGTTGAACGAAGAGCGGATCAAATCCGATCCAAATACCTTTGGTCCCCTGCTGGAGAACTTCGTCATCATGGAGCTAAGAAAGCAAGCTAGCTGGAGCGGGATTCAGCCCGAGTTCTTCCACTTTCGCACGCGAAAAGGACAGGAAGTGGACATAGTGCTGGAGAACCCTGCCGGTAAGGTCGTGGGGATTGAGGTCAAGGCCTCATCAACGGTCAAGAGTGGCGACTTTAAGGGGTTGAAGTACCTCAGTGACTTGTTGGGTGACCGCTTCCTGCGCGGCATCGTTCTCTATACCGGTGATCAACCCGTTCCTTTCGGCTCAAATCTGTATGCCTTGCCGGTGACTACGCTTTGGCGAAGCAGTGAAATGAGTCACGAGAAGTCAAAAGACAAGACCTGACAGCGACGCATTAGATCAGTTGCAAAACGGTCTTGGTCTGCACTACCATCCGTTCAGTCGGAGTGCGAAGAAGATCTCAGAACCGCTGGAGAGACCGAAAGACGCGAGCGCAAGAAAGAGGGCGTATGGACGAAGACCAGAAAAGGCGCCGGGAGATAATACTGAAGGTCGTTGGGAACCAGATCCGCGACAACGATCCGCCAGAAACGCGACAGACATTGAGACGGTTGATCAAAGAGGGCTTCTCAAGGGAGGAAGCCGTGGAATTGATCGGCACAGTCGTTGTCCACGAACTCTACAACGTTCTCAAGCAAAACGAAAACTACGACCGCAAGCGCTTCGTAGCAGCGCTCAGGCAACTCCCCAAGCTACCATACGACGAAGAGAGCTGAATCTTCCCACGCAGCAACGAATATCAGCACTCCCGACGTGCGACAGAAGGCCAGGGGGAGCTGTGGTCAGATCTTCATTCTTGGCGTTTTCGGAATTTGAGAGTATCTCTGGAAGCGCGCGTGGCAATCCTGATTTGCAGGAGATAGTTGCGACTAGCAATGGGGGTAACTATCGTTCGAGTTGATTTTACTCAAGACTTTGAGTAAAATTACTCACTATGTTGAGTAATGCCGCGTTGCCGTCCTACAAACGCCCGAGGGCTAAGCTTCTCGCACAGCGACTCAAGGAGCCACGTCGCTTCATCCAAGTCGTGAGCGGACCACGTCAAGTTGGCAAGACAACGCTTGTGCGGCAAGTGCTGGCCTCTTCTGATATGGCCTTCCAGTACGCGAGCGCTGACGAACCAACCTTACGCGGACGTCAGTGGATCGAGGAACAATGGGATGCGGCACGCCTTATGCAACGCAGGGGAGGCATGAAAGGGGTTGTTCTCGCTCTTGACGAGATTCAGAAGATTGGCGGCTGGTCGGAGACGGTAAAACGTCTGTGGGACGAAGACTCGGCCTCTGGTTGCGATCTCAAGGTGATCCTGCTTGGGTCGGCTCCATTGCTCATCCAGCGAGGTCTGACGGAGAGCCTTGCCGGACGATTCGAGATTCTCCACCTTCCCCACTGGACCTTCTCGGAGATGCGTTCCTGCTTTGGCTGGGATCTCGACACGTACTTGTTCCACGGCAGCTACCCCGGCGCTGCTCCACTGATTACTGATCCTGAGCGCTGGTCTCGCTACATCCTCGATGCCCTTATCGAGACAACGATTGCTCGGGATGTGCTGCTCCTTACGCGGGTGGACAAGCCTGCATTGCTGCGGAGGCTGTTCGAGCTGGCATGCAACTACTCCGGACAGATACTCTCATACACCAAGATGCTCGGCCAGCTCCAAGATGCAGGAAATACCACCACCCTGGCCCACTACCTTGATCTTCTCACAGGGGCAGGGATGGTAACGGGACTCCAGAAGTACTCGGGAAGCACGGTGCGCCGACGTGGATCGAGCCCGAAATTGCAGGTGCTGAATACGGCGCTAATGACAGCGCCGCTGGGACTCTCAATGGATGAAGCACTGAGCGATCGCGCTTTCTGGGGACGATTGGTCGAGTCCGCAGTCGGAGCTCATCTAGCCAATGCACAGAGCGCCGGTACATGCAAGGTATTTTACTGGCGAGAGGGCAACCACGAGGTTGATTTCGTCGTGCAAGCAAGTCGATCGCTTACTGCAATCGAGGTCAAGAGCGGGCGCGTGAGGGGAACACTCACGGGGATGGACGCATTTAGTACCGCGTTCAAGCCAACGCGCAAGCTGCTTGTCGGTGGAGAGGGGATATCGGTCGGCGAGTTCCTGGCGAAGCCCGTGCTCCATTGGGTGGGCGGGTAGGCATCGGAAGAATCCCGAGGGTGCATACTCCAATCTCCGCTCTACTCCAGCACCAGTATGATCGCGAAGTGCTTTTGTGGAACGTGAGGCGCTGAAATCCTAATAATGAAGGCCCCCCTTAGATCCCGTGACTCGTTGGGTGACCGCTTCCTACGAGGGATCGTTCTCTCTACCGGCGATCAACCCGTTCCTTTCGGCTCAAATCTGTATGCCCTGCCGGTGAGTACGCTCTGGTGAACCGTTGAAATGCATCACGAGAGGTCAAAAGACGATATCCCATGACCATTTTCGCAATAGTGCTGGGTTCAAAGAGAAGCTCAATTAGCTAGGGCAGGAGAAATAGTTCAATAGCGGAAGATAAGCATACGCAGACAACCGCGAGCACCAAGGCTGTACGCTTTTCCTGAAAAACCCTATTGAGGAACAGGGCTAAGAAATACATGACGACCATGACGACTGCAGCCAAGAACCCATATAAGCTAAACCTCCAAAGGAACCCCGTGTAGAAGATGGTCTCCATTCGCACAACTAGTACAAGGGGGAAAATCCCGCCTAGCAGCACAACAGTCTGATATACCCGAAAGGCCGCACGGACTGCCCTCCAGCGCTTGTAGAACGCTGTTCTGGAGACAGCAAACTGTAGAATTCCCAGGTGAAGAACGCCCACCGTCACCAAAATCGCTGCCTGCATTAGCACAATAGCCCATTGCACCCAACCTGCCATGAAAATCACGGTATCCTCGGGTGATACTCCCTGTGGCGGCATGATGAGAGGTAAAGTGTAGAAAGCTATGAGCGGAAAGAGGACCTTGAGTGCGGCACCTACTCGCGGGAGGCGAATGGCCTCGGCAAGTGAAAGCACTGACCCAAGGAGCGTTAATCCCATTGCTGCTAATCTCCACATCTGATCCATTGACATGAGTATATCACATAGCTAGGGGTTCCAGAGTCATAAACTGTATCGGGGTATGTTTGCAATTCTTCAATAACTACCTGTTTATCAGCTCTGTTATTTCCTCGATAGACCACGCGTCCAATGGGAGTATGGTATGTGTCCCTCGCACTCAGAATAGATCTCATTCGATTCAGCAGTTGCGGCTAACACACTAGAAGCCTTTTCATTCGTCTTGACACATCAAAGACCGTTTACTAAGCTGAGACTGGAACTAGTCCGAGATTATTTAGGAGGCGTCGAGAAAAGTGGAACGTAGCGAGAACACACGCAAGTTGAGCCAGATTCTATGGGTCATAGGGACACTAATTGCGATCTTTGGCTTGGTACAGGTGATTCGCGGAGAAAGCACCGAAGGCTTCTCGGGGCTAACTGCGGGATTCACAGTTATCCTGACAGCTGTCTACATCCGGCTTCGCGATATTCAGCTACGCCAAACGGAAGTGCTTGAGCGAAGCAACGTCATCCACCAAGGTTCCCTTGAGGTCCAAAGGAAGCTTGCCTCGTTGCAGGAAGCGACCCAAACGCTGCTGACAAGAGCTCGTGAACCTACTCCAGTTCTTGATTCTGCTACACTGGAGCGAGCTCCCACAATGCCGGGCTTTAAAGTGCGCGCGCTTGTTGGAAATCCAGGCGAGGTGCAAATACTGCCACGCCGCTATGATGTGAAGCTCGTGACTCAAGACGGGGCACTCCTTGCCGAGGCAGGAGAGTCGTACACGTTGGGTACCCCCAACAAACGACAAGCTTTGGCGATTCAGCCTTACGAGAACAAGCCAATGCAGTTTCCTATATCGTCGCAGGTAGCTCGGCAGGACACCTGGCCATCGTATTGTATTGTGAAGTTCTCGTATGCTTCTGGCGGCATGACAAAGGAAATCGAGTGGCGACTGGCGGAGCTGAAGAGTTCCGCGAACTCCAATATCCGTGACTTCTCCTTAATCCAGGTTGAAAGTCGCATGCAGGATGGCGGCTTCGGCTCGGAAAAGATTCGAATAGAAAGATTCGACAAAGATAGCAGCCCAATGCCGTATCGTGTCACTTAGCACAGAGGAGCTTGGGCAAGGTAATGCCCGACCCGGGACAACTCCGGCGCTGAGAGTCCTGTTCGTTCTAGGGACACAAGCCTTATCTTCTCGGTATGAGACCATATTTGCGATTCCTCAATAGCTACCCAGGTAGCAGCCAAACTATTCCTGAAATGGTTCATCCTCATCCTCAACCTTCTCCACAACGATCATGCACTCGGTAACAAGCGCTGCGACGGCGCTGATAGCGGCCAGGGTGGGCAAGAAGAGCGCTCCGACCACGCCGAATGTTAGTGGAATCTCGATCAGGGTCTTCCCCTCTTTGTTCTTGATAGTGACACGGCGGATGTTCCCTTGCCGCACCAGTTCCTTGACCGTGGAAACCAGCTTCTCGCCGCTGATGACGAACTCCTCTCTTCGGATCTTCTCCTCATCCATGTTGAGTCTCCTTTCTGTCGATGAACGGCATAGTCAGCTCGTTCGGAAGCAATTTCCCCAAAAAGCTTCTTCGCTATTCGGCCTGCCTACTGTAAACAGGTGTGGGTAACCTGGAAGGACTGGGTACAGACAAGTCTGACTTCGGTTCAACCGCTGACCCACAGCCCTCGGAGCCATTAGGAAACCGGGGAAGAAACGGCTCGCTGAATTACCCGCTTTACCTCTGGGGTTGGCTTTGCGAAGTTCGAAAGCAGTCCGTGCTCCTTCCCAATCGCTCTCAGATATGGCTTTACAATGGCAAATCCTGGTCCTAGCCAGCGGTGCACCTCAATGGCGGTTGCGAGAGACCTAAACGAGGTTACGGCCGGACGTCATCACCGGGGGCGGGACACAAGGTCTCTGTTCCTATCCTGCTCCCCGGTGATAGACTGCTCTTACTAAGCCAATCGGGCTAATCCTTAGAGCTTCTCCGACGCCGTGCTGTCACCAGTGGCGCCACGGTCACCCACAGGGCGATGGTGATCAACATCGCCATCGTGTAGTCCAACGGTTGCTGATTGAAGTGGGGGCCGATAACCCTGGAGAAGAGCATGAGAAAGAAAGAGCTCAAAAAGAAACCAGGTATCGCCGCCAGTATCGCGAAATAACTGCACATCGTGCACCTCCTGTATTGTATGAAAGGGTTCCCAGATTCTACTTGATCCCTTTCTTAAGCTTCTCTAAGGAAAGCATTTCGCCTCGACTTTGTCAAGTGTGTTTCTTATGCTTCACTCCTCGTCCTTCTCATCCTCCTCAACTTTCTCCACGACGATCGTGCACTCGGTCACAAGTGCTGCGATTGCGCCGATGGCGGCCAGGGTGGGCAAGAAGAGCGCTCCGACCACTCCGAATGTCAGCGGGATTTCGATCAGGGTCTTTCCTTCCTTATTCTTGATGGTGACGCGGCGGATGTTCCCTTGCCGTACCAGCTCCTTGACCGTCGAGACAAGCTTCTCGCCGCTGATGACAAACTCCTCTCTTCGGATCTTCTCTTCGTTCATGGCTGTACCTCCTTCAGTTTCGGGTGGCGTCTCTCAGGCAGATGTCGGGGCTTGGTCGGGCTAACACTCTCCTGTTCTTCTGGCTCCTCACGCTCCAGGTAAGGTACGGGGTCGCCAAGAAATGCTTTTTGTTCTTATTCCTTTCCACATTTTACCGCTTTTCCTTTGCGTTCTCTGCGTCTTTGCGAGAGTCATAAGCCTTTTCTCTCGCCCGTTCGTTACACTCACTCAAGCCGCAAAGATTGCTAAGAAAGGCCATAACTCTTGAGTTCCAAACATCTTTTTCTCTTTGTCTATTTACGTTTTTCTTGGCGTTCTCTGCGTCTTTGCGAGAGGCACAAACTATTGCTGCTATGTGCGCCCCTCTGTTGCAGAAATGAGCAGGACGCCTACAGCTGCGCAGAGATCTTCTTTGCAATCTTCTTCTCGGCAAATCCCCTTTTGACCGTGGTTGGTCCGAATGGTGCGGCTGGATGGACAAACCCCACATCCAAGCCAAGAGCCTTCCCAACAAAAGAGAGGGTCTTCAGCGAGATGTTGGGGACGGTTGCATTCTCGATGCGGGAGATCATCTGCTGAGTCACTCCTGCTCGTTTGGCGAGCTGCTGTTGTGTCCAGCCCAGGTGTATTCTGGCAGCGTGAACCTCGTAGGCAATCCGCAGCTTCTTGTACTCCCCTTCGTAGCTACGCGCAACCTCTTTGTCTTTGAGCACCCGCTCCAGATGGTCTCTAAACGTCCTCATATCTTACTCCTGTGTCGTGCCAGCCAGTCGTCTCGATAGGCCTTCGCCCGTCTCACCTCACGGGGTGGCACGCGCTTGGTGGTCTTTGTAATACCGTGCGTGATGACGATTCTATTGCCCTGCCAGAAGAAGTAGAAAACGCGATACCGCAGCTTAGAAACCTTCGTTCGTAACTCATGGATCCCATCCTCCAGCAGATCTGCGTAGGGCCGGTGCAGGTGAATCCCCTCTTCCTCAAGTAAGTGCAGCAGCGCCATCATCCGCCCCTTCTCGGTTGCAGATGGTAGCACATCGATGAACTCCTCAATAGGGCATCGTCCTTCCGAATCGGTGTAGTAGACCAACTTCCAATGGCTTCGTGAATACATCATACATCAATTATGACGTAGCGACAACCTCCCTCCGGCGCCCCATACACTACCATATCCTCGTTGCAACTCTGATAGTATCTGTGCAGTTAGTGCGGTGCAAGTCGGACGCGCCAGAGCGGGGTGGTGATTCTTGCGTCCCATTCAGTCTGTTTGGCTGCGCCGTGGAACTTCCCTACTCCAGAGAGGTGGCAGGGCATTAACATGAAGGACTTCTTTCCTTGAGGTAGAGAGCGCGGCCGATTATAAAGGGGATGATGGCTGTTTGATTGCGGAGTTGGTGTCAATCGGGCATCCAGTTATGCTTGACTCGTGCAAATAGCGGTGGCAGAAGATATCAGAACGCGAACCAATAGGGGGATCAATGGACGAAGAGAGACTTTCAAACCTGCGCAGTGTCCTCGCGAGGATCGGTGATCACCTTTGACCCGGCTGGGATCGAAGCGGAGATTTCAGACCTAGAGAAAGAGATGGCATCCCCGGGCTTCTGGGAGGATCGGGAGCGTGCCACCGAGGCGAGCCGCCAGCTGGAGCGTAATCGCTCCATACTCTCCCGTTACCGTGCCCTGACAGAGGGTGTCGAGGAGGTGGAGGTTCTCCATCAGATGGCCGTGGAGATGACTGACGAGGAGGAGTTAAAAGCCCTCTTACCACGTCTCTCTTCCCTTGAGGAGAAGGTGCGCGCCTTGAGGATCGAACTCACCTTCTCCGACCCTTATGACCTTGCGGATTGCTACCTCTCGATTAACGCCGGTGCCGGGGGGACCGACTCCCAGGACTGGGCTGAGATGCTCCTGCGCATGTACGGACGCTACTGCGAGCAAGCGGGCTATAAGACTTCGCTCCTCGATGTGAGTTCGGGCGATGAGGCGGGGATTCGCAGCGCTACCTTGGAGATCAAGGGGCACTACGCCTACGGCAAGCTCAAGGGAGAAAAGGGGGTGCACCGCCTGGTGCGAATTTCCCCGTTTGACTCGGCACACCGTCGACACACCTCGTTTACTGCGGTTAGCGTCGTTCCGGTGACCGAGGAACAGGAGCTGGAGATCGATTCCAAAGACCTCCGTATCGATACCTACCGTTCGTCCGGTGCCGGAGGACAGCACGTTAACGTCACCGATTCGGCAGTGCGGATCACCCATCTTCCGACGAAGGTCGTCGTCTCTTGCCAGAACGAACGGAGTCAACGACAGAACAAGGAGACAGCGATGCGGGTCCTGCGTGCCCGCCTGGGAGAGCTCTTACGCGAGCAGGAAGCAAAGAAGATCGAGGAGATACAAGGAACCCTGAAAGAGATCGAGTGGGGAAGCCAGATCCGCTCGTACGTCCTTCATCCCTACCAGATGGTGAAGGATCACCGAACGGGGATGGAGACAGGGAATGTCAGCGCGGTCCTCGATGGGGATATCACCATGTTCATCGAGGCGTACCTGGAGCAGGGCAGCAAAGGCAAGGGCTAAGTGGATGCGGACAGGAGTGGCCGATGGCGATGAATGTCGAGATCAAGGCACGGGTCAAGGACGTCGATGCCTTGCGCGACCGTATCGAGGCGATCAGCGATGCCCCTTGCGAGGAGATTCATCAGGAAGATACGTTCTTTCCCGTGCCGAAGGGGCGGCTGAAGCTGCGTACCCTCTCTCCCGAGCGAGGAGAACTGATCTATTACGATCGAGAGGATACCTACGAACCGAAGCCATCGCACTACCTGGTCGCCGAGACGACGAATCCAGCTGCGCTCCATGCTGTCCTTGCAAACGCTTTAGGGCTACGCGGAATCGTGCGGAAGAGCAGATTGCTCTACCGAGTGGGAAAGACGAGAATACACCTGGACGCGGTCGAAGGGCTAGGATCATTCCTGGAGCTTGAGGTTGTGCTCGATCAGGGAGAGTCCGTGGAACGCGGGGAGAAGGTCGCACGGGAGATCATGGCGAAGTTAGGTATTGAAGAAGCCTATCTGGTTCAGGGAGCTTACATCGATCTCCTTGAACGTGCTACGAATCGCGCTGGTGAAGCATGAACCGCCTTCAGTTTGGTGAGCCGGGGGAGGCTCCCCTAGCGGAGAGGATGAGGCCGGCCGACCTCGATGAGATCGAGGGTCAGGGAACAATCCTGGGGAAGGGGGCATCCCTTCGCACATTAATTGAGAGGGAGGCCTATCGCTCGTTCCTCTTCTGGGGGCCGCCAGGAACCGGGAAGACCACGGTCGGTAAGATCATTGCCCGTCGATCACACGCCCATTTTGTCCACCTCTCGGCCGCCCTCTCCGGGGTGAAGGAGGTCAAAGCCGCTCTCGAACGCTCGCGGGAGCGCCACGAGCTTGAGGGGAAGCGCGACCTCCTCTTCCTCGATGAGATCCATCGCTTCACCCGCTCACAGCAGGATGTCCTCCTCTCCTACCTCGAAGCAGGGAGTGTCATCTTCATCGGCGCGACGACGCAGAATCCCTCGTTCGCGCTCAATGCGGCCCTTCTGTCGCGCTGCCAGCTCTTCTGCTTCTCCCCTCTCCCTCCAGGAGCGATGCGCGCGGTGCTGCAGCGTGCCGTTCAGGAGGAGCGGGGCCTAAGCGAACGATACACGCTGACGAATGAGGCGGAAAGCGCCCTTGTCGCTCTCTCCGATGGGGATGCCCGCCGTGCGCTCACCACCCTTGAGCTTGCGAGTGCGATCGCGACGGGGACAACAATAGACGTTCCACTTATCGAGCGGGCGGTGCAACGAAAGGGCCTCAACTACGACCGGGCCGGGGAGGAGCACTACAACCTGATCTCGGCACTCCATAAGTCAATCCGTAACTCCGACCCTGATGCCGCGCTCTATTGGTTGGCGCGGATGATCGAGGCGGGGGAGGATCCGCGCTTTCTCGCACGACGGTTGATCCGCATCGCTTCGGAGGATGTCGGCCTTGCTGATCCACAGGCGCTGAATACGGCCCTTGCCGCGCGGGAGGCGGTGGATGCAATCGGCTTACCCGAGTGCGACCTCGCCTTAGCGCAGGCTGCGGTCTACCTTGCCTGTGCGCCGAAGAGCAACGCCCTCTACGTCGGATTCGGGGAGGCGCGCAAGGATGTGCAAAGCCAGCCGAACGAGCCTGTTCCCCTTCACCTGCGGAACGCCCCGACAAAGTTGATGAAGGGCCTTGGCTATGGCAAGGGCTACCAATACGCGCATGACTTCGAGACGGGTGTCGCCTCAATGAAGTGTCTCCCTCCTTCACTAAAAGGACGGCGCTACTATCGACCGACCGGTCGGGGTCTGGAGAAAGATCTGGCCAAGAGGCTGGAAAGGATCAACAGGGCAAAGGAAATTGAGAGATCGGAAGATTGAATGATCAGGAGATCGGATGATCGGTAAGTTAAATCACTCAATCTTAATCTTCCCCTCTCCACGGTGAATAATGACTGAGCGAGTGCATCTGTTCGTTTCCGGCCGTGTCCAGGGGGTCTTCTTCCGCGTGGATACGCAACGGGAGGCGCGATCCCTGGGCCTTGTCGGGTGGGTGAGAAACCTTCCCGATGGGCGAGTGGAGATCGTGGCGCAGGGGGATGCAGAAGCGGTCCGTGCCCTCGTTGAATGGAGTCACCTCGGCCCAGTTCGAGCCGAGGTGGCGAGTGTCGATATCAATTGGGAGGAAACAGATCCTATAGATGGGTTCTCCATCCGTTGAGTATCTTATACCTTGCTGTATTTATACCGCTTGATATCGAGCTTGACGCTCTTCTCGAAGGGCTCGTCGACGAGGGCGATGAGGTCCTTGCTCTTGATCCGTTTGAACATAGCGATGTTTTCGTTCTTCTCCTTGACTTCCTCCCAAATATGGTCGATCGCAGCCTCGGGGGTGGTGATCTCCAGACCCTTGAGGATCGTCCAATTTGGGTAGATCATCGCTGATACAACTGGGCTCCCCTGGCGTTCCCCCTGGTAGACCATGATCTCCTCGATCGCGAGAATGGCCACAAGCTCAAACTCGACCTCTTCGGGGTAGACGTTCTCTCCCGTGTCGAGGACGATCACGTTCTTCGCGCGTCCGGAGAGGAGGAGCCTATCTCCTTTGAAAGAGCCAAGGTCGCCGGTGTGGAACCACCCCTCTGTATCGATCACCTCGTTGGTCGCTTCGGGGTTCTTGTAATATCCGGCCATGATATTTGGACCTTTCACAACTACCTCGCCGATCCCTTTCTCATCTGGGCGGTCGATGCGTATACTGACCTCATCGAAGGCGGTCATCCCCGGTTCCTTGGCGAATGCTTCGCTCATAGTGAGGACCGGAGAAGTCTCGGTAAGGCCGTACCCCTCCATGATCCCAATCCCCATCTTCCGGAAACCGGTCTCGATTTCGGGGCTCAGCGGTGCGCCGCCCGAGGTGAAGAAACGGAAGTCCTTCCCAAATAGTTTCTTCGTGACTAGTTTGCCCATCAGGGTAGGGGAGAGTTTGTAGATTAACTTCTTCAATAAGCTGCCCTCGATCGAGGTCATCACCTTTCCGTAGAGGACGTTGTACAGCTTGGGAACTCCGAGGAGGATCGTCGGACGTGCCTTCAACATCACCTGGGCCAAATTGCGGTCGACTGGGGCATAGGACGTCGTCGCTCCAGCGAGGATCGGCGTAATGAGAGTGACTGTCAGTCCGTAGATATGGTGCCATGGGACGATTGTGAGGAACGTGTCGCTCGAGACTAAATCGACGGTTTTAACGGCGGTAATGACGTTTGAACTTATGTTGCGGTGGAGGAGCATCGCCCCTTTAGCGTTTCCTGTCGTCCCCGAGGTGTACATGAGGATGGCGAGGTCGTCCGGACTCACCTCCACCGTGGGGAGCGGCTTGCGTCCGAGGAGGAGAGCATCGAGGAAGAGGACTCCCTCTTTCTCGGGATGGTCCATCGAGATCAGGGTGAGGTGAGAGAGAGATTGTTCCTTTATCGCCAGGAGATCGTCGCTCTTCAGCCCGGAGATGATGACGCTCTTTACCTCAGCCTCGGTGAGAATCCGTTCGATCTCCTTCTGCTGTAGCTCGGGGTTGAGTGGAACGACAGCCGCCCCGCAGCGGAGGATCGCGAAGAAGGCGGTTGCCCACGCGACGCGCGGCTTGGAGATAAGCGCAACCTTGTCCCCTTTCTTCACCCCGAGCTTGTCAAGGGCACCAGCGAGGCGGGCGACCATTTCGCCCAGGCGGTTGTAGGAAATCTCGTTTAGGACCAACTGGATTCCGCGCCCCTTCTTCCGTTCTTTTGGAATCAACATACGCAGAGCGATCGCTTCCTTGTGCGAGGCAACGGAGCGATCAAAGATCTCATTTAACGTCGGATACATAATTTCTTCCTCCTAAGACAGGTATTTTTCGGCTTCGATGGCAGCGATCGCCCCGTCACCAGCAGCAATGACAGCCTGGGCGTAACGGCTCGTTCCGATGCGGACGTCTCCCGCGGCGAAGACGCCGGATAGATTGGTCTGTAGATGATCGTCGGTGATGACATACCCCTGTTCGTCGAGCGCCACCGTTCCACGTAGGAAACCGGTGTCGGGAATGTGCCCGATGTTGACGAACAGCCCCTCTGTCTCGACCTCTTCAAGCTTCCCGGTTCCGAGGTCCTTCAAGGTGACGCCGGTGATACGATCCTCGCCCACGATCTTCTCCACCACCTTGTTCCACAGGAAATGGATCTTCGGGTTCTCCTGCGCCTCTTTGCGCATGATCGGCGAGGCGCGCAGGGCGTGCGGATCATCCTGAGGATGGCGGATCACGATCCCCACTGACTCTGCAAACTTGGTGAGGAAGATCGCCTCGGTCAGGCCGGAGTCACCCGCTCCGATCTCGAGGATCTTCTTCCCTTGAAAGAAATAACCGTCGCACGTGGCGCAGTAGGAGACACCCTTTCCCTTGAGGCGCTTCGCTCCGTCGATCGGAAGCTCGCGCGGGTGTGATCCGCTCGCTATGATCACCGCACGTGCCGCGTACTCCTTTCCCATCCCTTTGATTCGGTACCGGCCATCCACGGACTCGATCCCACTTACCTCATCGAGGGCGATCTCAGCGCCGAACCGTTCGGCTTGACCGCGCATCTGGCTCATCAGTTCCTGTCCGGCGATCTTCTCCTCGAAGCCGGGGAAGTTCTCGATGTAGTCGGTCTCGTTCAACTGGCCCCCGGGAAGACCCTTCTCGATAACGAGTGTTTTGAGGAGGGCGCGCCCGGCGTAGATTGCGGCGGTCAGCCCTGCAGGGCCAGCCCCGATGATCACAATATCGTATTCTATCGGTTCTTTCATGACGGGTACCATTATAAATGAGATCTATTGGAGGTCAAAATCCTGGAGCGAGAAGGCCTCCTTTGCCCCATCGATCACCTGGGTGACCTTCAATCTTGCTCGGTCGAGCTCGTCCTTGATCTTCTTGGCGAGGGAGAGAGCCTCCTCGAAGAGCGATAGTGCATCCTCTAGGGGGAGATCGTTCGCTTCAAGGCGTTTTGTCATCTCCTCAAGCCTCTTTAGATCGGTATCAATCGGCAATTTTCTTCACCTCCTTGACTCGGGAGAGGATGGTCGTTCGAAGCAATCTGGTCTCGATCTCGTCCCCGGGCGAGAGCGCCCCCCCATCCCGCAGAGGCCTTGTCTCACCTGGAATAAAAGTAAGGGAATAGCCACGGCGAAGAGGGAGGTTAGGATCGCATAGTTGTAGGATCCCTTCAAGCTTCTCTTCCTTTTGCACGCGCTCCTTCAATGCTCCCTTGGTCGATCGGAGGAGTCTCTCCAAGGAGATATCGAGGCGCTGATTTAGCGTATCGACCTTGCGGGCGGGGATGCGAAATAGATATCCCTTCAGGCTCGTGGTGAGAATTCTATCCCGCTGGTCGAGGAGGGTGCGCATACGGCGCAGACTCTGCCGGAAGAGGGAGGTGACAGAGGAAAGGATCTCCGAGCGATCGGGGATGATGAGTTCCGCGGCAGCCGAGGGGGTAGGAGCGCGCAGGTCGGCAACAAAGTCGGAGATGACAAAGTCGATCTCGTGCCCGACCGCCGAGACGACAGGGATCTCGCAGGCAAAGACCGCTCGTGCTACCCTCTCATCGTTGAATACGGCGAGGTCTTCGAGAGATCCTCCCCCGCGTCCGATTATCAATAGATCTAGGGAAAGATGAGTGCTGCTGAACGTCTTTGCCTGCCCGATTGCCGCGACGATCTCTTCGGCGGCCGCCTTGCCCTGCACCGAGCTTCCGAAGAGGTAGACCTCTACCAACGGCCAACGGCGCTTGAGAACCGACAGGATATCGCGGATTGCTGCCCCAGTTGGGGAGGTAACAACACCGATCCGTTTGGGAAGTTGAGGGAGAGGTTTCTTGTGGCTCTCGTCAAACAGTCCTTCCGCCTTCAGTTTCTTCTTCAACTGCTCGAAGGAGAGCTGCAGACTCCCCACGCCTGCCAGCTGGATAAGGGAGATGATGAACTGGTAGCGGCCGCGCGGTTCGTAGAGGGTCAGCCTTCCGTAGGCGATGATCTCCATTCCGTTCTCGACGATCGGGGTGGGAAGAAGGGCGGAGCGTCCCTTGAAGCGGACTGCGGAGATCTCCGCCTTTGAGTCCTTCAGAGTGAAGTAGAGGTGTCCAGAGGGGGCACGGGTGAAGTTCGAGACCTCCCCTTGAAGCCAGATCGGGCCGATCTCCTGTTCAAGGAGCCCTCTCGCCTTCTTGTTCAATTCCGAGATGGTGTAGATGTGTTCTTCGCTCATCGCGTGTAGAGTTTAGCTTCCCTTGCCGAAAAAGCGAAGGAGGCTCATTCTCTCTACGTGCTGTTGTGGCTATAAGATGACCAGTCATACTCATAGCGGAAGAACGGGTGGGGAAGAACGCCGACACCCTGAGATCTTTCCCTTTTGTGCGCGATCAACACAATATGGCGTCGCAATAAGAAGGCGGGAACTCTCCCTATTAAAGAATATCCGGCCTCTCCGCTAATAGAAAGCGAAGAGGCCGGACATCCACTCGGCCTAGCAGGTAAGGAGGGTCATCTCTTCTCTTCTCTGGCTAGATATTCTAAAATTGCCTCTACGACTAGATAGTTGATCGAGCGATCCTTCTTAGCGCCGAGCCGGATCAAACGCTCGACGGGCCGTTCTTCCATCTTCTTCTGTGGAATGTATATTGAGATTTTATCAAGCATCTTCTTCTCAGCCATCTCTTTCACCCCCTTTTCAGCTTTCATTCTATCCGATAAAGCAAGCAATGTAAAGACGCTCGGCATATCCGTGCTCTCATCCGCCAAATAGTGCCGGAAAATCATCCCAACAGATCGCCCACTACATCTCCGGTGTGAAGTTTCGCAAGGTCGAACCGCCGACAAATTCGCGCAGGATCGAGTTTCCCGGGATGTTCCCGATGGGATACGCTTCGAACCACCCGAGAAAGGCCAGCAAGCGCTCGGCCTCGATCCTCAATCGTGTTCGTCTGACCTGCAGAAGAAGCGGTTCGACGAGTGGCTTCAAGATGGCCAACTCGTAGACGAGCGCGGAGTTGAACATCACATCGGCCTGTTCTTGGTAGGGAAAGATGTTCTGTTTCTCCCCGCAACGCACGTTCTCCCACATCGCCAGGGTTCCCTCCGCGTCGTAGCCACGGTAGACAGCGTCGCGCACGATGCGGCGGATGAGACGCGTATCTGTGGTCGGAATACGGTTATGGCGATCCAGATTGAGCTGCGTCAGCGCAGAGACGAAGATACGGTAGATCATCTCCCTGGGAAAACCTTCCAAAAGGTGTGGGTTCAGGCCATGGATTCCCTCCACGATTAGAATCTGATCCGGCCTTAGTTTGATTGTCGGGCCGGCTACGCGCTTCCCACTCTTAAAGTCGTAATGAGGAAGCTTCACTTCCTTCCCATGCAGGAGGTCGCGCAGTTGCTCCTCGAAGAACGGAAGATCGAGCGCAGCAAAGGAATCGAAGTCGATCTCCTCTCCCTCTTGCATAAGTTGGTTCCGTGGAAGGAAGTACTCGTCCATTGCCAGTGGATAGGGGTGGATTCCGTTTGCGAGAAGTTGCACCGCAAGGCGCTTGGAGAAGGTCGTCTTTCCCGAGGAGGAGGGGCCGGCAATGAAGACGATCCGGTGATCCTCGTCATGACGATCGGCAAGAACAGTTGCAATCTCCGCGATTCGTCGTTCGTGCAGTGCCTCGGAAACGAGGATAACTTCTTCGATCCGTCGCGAGCGCACGGCCTCGTTGAGGGAGCTCACATCGCGAACTCTCACCACATTGAGCCATTTACCGTATTCGCTGAACACCTCGCGCAGCGCTGTGAACCGTTGTGAGGGAAGAAGGCGCGTTGTGTTCTCCCGCCGTGGGAACCGAAGGATGAACCCATCGGAGAAGGGCTCTAGAGCAAAGGTTTTTAGGTACCTGGTCGATGGAATCATATACCCGTAGAAGTAGTCAAGGAATCCATTCAGGGAATAGAGGTGAATGTGGTCCTCGGTTAAGTTCCTCAGTAGATTCACCTTCCCCGTCTCTTTCCGCGCCAGGAAGTTCTTCGCAGCCTCTTCAACGGAGAGGCGGAGCCGTTCGATCGGGAGGTCCTTGGCAACCATCGCCCGCATCCTCTCCTTGATCTTCGCCAACTCCTCCGAGGTGAACGGGCGCCGCCCTTCTATATGGCAGAAGTAACCTCCGTGAGGGACGGAATAATCGATGAATAGAGGGACGCCCGGGAAGAGCTCGTGAGTCGCCACGATCAACAAAAAAGAGAGGCTGCGGCAGTAGATCCTCATTCCATCCGAATCGGCAAGGAAGACAGGCTCCACCGTTACATCATTCCCTACCGGCCAGGCGAGCTCACGCAGTTCTTCCTGCACGATCGCCGCAACGGGAGGGTTTTCCGTATTGCCATACGCAAGGCGAAAGAACTCGCGAAGCGGGGTGTTCCGCTGTCCTTCGAAGACACGTCCATCGGATAGACTCACTTGAATGGTCTCACGGGCGCGCACCGACTTAATCTGTGGATGTCGTTCACTCATGGTGATTCCTCTCTTTCCAAAGGGTCATCACTCTATCCTTTCAGGCTAGGGGTGTCAAGAAAGAGAGGGCAGTGATGGGTGACGAGAGGGAGATACAGGATTGAAGGATTAAGGGGCAGGGATTAAGAAAGAGCCATCTTTCGTCGGGCTCTCCCCTTGTAGCTTGTCTACGGCATTATCCCCACGATCCGCCGAAGGCCCGCGGCAGACAGAATGAGTAACGAGGAAAGAGAAGGAACGGGGAGTTACTCATCGCTCATGAGCCTGTTGCGTAAACCTTTTCTACTGCTCATCTTCAAGCTCGAATCCTAGTTTCAAGCATTTTACCGCAGAGGGCGCAAAGATCGCCGAGATAAAGCATTGAGGTTCCCATTCTGCTCTCTGCGTGCTCTGCGTCCTCGGCGGTGAAAGCTTCTGTTTCGCAAGGAGAAGGGGTTTATGCAACAGCCTCTCACGACTCGTTATTCCCTATCAACGGAAAGACAGTCTCCTTGAGCGAGCAAACGGTGCGGTCGAGCTCGTCCAGCACGCAGCCAGGAGAGGGACCATCGCCCACCTCCTTCCCTCGTAGGCTGTTCACTCTTATCCCGTAACGGGTTGCCTCCTCTTGCCATTCGACGGGAATCCCATCCGGCAAGGTCAGATCGTTCATCCGCGCCCAGGCAAGGGTCCACGCACGCGCCACGTTCTCCACGGCATATCCTCCCCCACCGAGGGCGAGCCACGGGATGTGCAACGCGCGCAGTCGCTCAATGTATCGCTCAAACAGAGAGAGGCTCATGCTTAAGTTTGCAACCCGATCGCCAAACAGGGCATCGGCCCCCAGTTGGGTCACCAGGACATCCGGGGCATAGGAGTCGAGGGCTGGGAAGACGATCTCGTCGAAGATACGTTCGAACGCGTCATCCCGCGCTCCTGGGGATAGAGGAACGTTCAGCGCGTAGCCGCGCCCTTCCCCCTGTCCGATCTCACTAACAAATCCACTCCCGGGGAAGATCGTGTGCCCGTCCTGATGGACTGAGAGGGTGAGAACCTGATCGGTCCTGTAGAAGGCGTGTTGCACCCCATCGCCATGGTGGGCATCGATATCCACGTACGCTACGCGCTTCCCCGTCTCTACCAAGGGGACGATCGCCAGCACGACGTCGTTGATGTGGCAAAAGCCCGAGGCGCGGGAGGGCATGGCATGATGCAGCCCGCCGGCAATGTTGAACGCGATCTCGGCTCGGCCGGCGAGGACCTCCTTCGCACAGTCGATCGACGACCCAGCGACGAGGGTTCCCCACTCATAGACGCCGGGGAAGACCGGATTATCCCCGGTCCCTAGGCCGTGTGAGAACAGATTCGGGACCCACATGCCACTGTCGGCAAGGCGCAGGACCTCGATATACGCATCCGTGTGGAAACGTGACACCTCTTCATCGGTAGCCATTCGCGGCTTCAAGATACGAACTGCTTCCTCTTCGACGAGGCCGTAGGCCTCCATCAGTTCGTAAGTCAATCCGAGGCGGTAGGTTTTGAACGGATGCAACGGGCCAAAGTCAAACCGCAACAGTGTACGTGGGTCGATCAGACAGTTCATCGTAGATGGCTCCCTCCTTCACACCGGGGATCATATCTCCCTCAAGGCTGCACGGCAAAGTAGTGGACCAGCGACCAGTGATGGGTGTCATGTAAAAAGGCTCCTCACGCTCTTACTGTTACCTGTAACCATCTCTAACCGCAACCCTCTAAGGAAGCCATGAATTCAGGAAAGAGTCCAGTTTTCTATAGTTTCTGCTTGTAAGTCTTCCTGGATTCCTGGGTTCCTCATAGGTTCTTTGCGTCCTTGGTGCCTTTGCGAGAAGCCCATCTCTTCAGACTTTCTCTTAAGCCACCTTGACTTACCCGCGAGGAGTTAAAAGGAAATGGGGATCAGGGATTGAAGGATTTCAGAAGTCCCACTGCTCTTCGATCGCGTCCGGTCCGATTTCCCATGGGTCGCACCCCAGGGGAAGATACCCGCTGTGCACCGGATCGGCTGCTGTCTCCGCTATGGCGAAGAGCTCCCCCGAAATCTCGTAGATTCCAGGGATCGTCCCCGGCGGACAGTCTCCACCAACACTGGTCACAGAAGGGATCGGGACGAGCGCTAGTACATGGTCGGGAAGGTCATCGCCATCGCTATCGACAAAGGCTATCGACACGGGAATCTGCAGCGCCCGTAGAAGACTTACATAGAGAATCGTCGTATCCTCGCAATCGCCAACTCGATCGACCAGGGTCTCCAACGGGTAGAGAGGATACTCAAATCCAGGTCGGTCGAGCGCGTAGGTGATTCCTCCTTGGACAAAGGAGAGAGCATACTGCGCAAAGGCAATATCATCTCCGGCGACTCTCTTACGCAACGCGAGCGCCACGTCTTTGATGGTCGGGTCATCGCGCGACTCCAATACATAGTCATCGTAGTCGTAGGTTCCAATGAGAGGGGGACGCAGCTGATCGTGATAGACCTGGTAGAGGTGCTGCGGGAGAAGAACCTCCAGGGATTGGGGAGCGCTCTCGTATTCCCATTCGTAGCGGCAGAGAATCTGTCCATCGGGAACGGCGAGCACGGCCACCGTACCACTCGCCTTCCCGCTTTCCCCGCGGTTATCGTGGACGATGAGTTCGATCGGATGGCTCCCCGGAGAGGAGTAGGTGTGCAAGATGGTGACGCCCGATCCGGTCGTTCCATCGCCGAAATTCCACTCGTAATCGATGATCCGCCCGTCCAGATCGGTTGACTTGCTCGCGTCGAACAGGATTTCGAGAGGAGCATAACTGTAGTCATGCAACGCGAGCGCTGTGAAGCCTGCTGTCGGCGGAATGTTCGTCTCCGGCTGCAGACAGCCGCCTAAGAAGAGGATTACCCCAACAATCAGTAGAAACTGTACCGACCTATTCCCCTGCGTTCCTTTCGCCATGAAGACCAGATTCTAGACGAGAGAGGGAGAAGGTTCAATGGGGTATTAATGCCGTTGCCATCGATATTTTATCATTCATGCTCGTTGACCACGAATGATATCTGTGCTACTATAGCCTTTTGTCTGGGAGGGATCTGCTATGTTTATGATAATCGTGGGAGCGGGGAGCATCGGGTCGAGCCTGATCGATATCGCCACCAAGGAGAAGAACAACGTGGTGGTGATCGAGGCAAATGAAGCACGAGCAAAGGAGATCAGCAATAAGTACGATATCACAGTCCTAAACGGGAACGGTACCCTGATGGAGACCGTGCGCGAGGCCGGTTCAGAACGAGCCGACGCCCTCATCGCCACGACCAGCGACGACGCGGTCAACCTGATGGTTGTCTCCATAGCCGAGATATTGAAGATCCCCTCCATCGTCTCCGTGGTGAACGACCGGGAACACTCGGAGTTCTTCCGCCGGCTCGGGATAAACGTGTTGGAGAACCCGGAGGACGTCGTTGCTAACCACCTCTACACCGCGGTACGCCGCCTCAAGGTCAAGGACTTCACTATCCTCTCACAGGGGGACCAGATCTTCCGCCTTGTGGTGAACGAGGGGTCGCCGCTCGTTGGGCGATCACTCGCGGATAGCGCCAAGCGTGGTACTATTCCCACCGGACTCCTGGTGGTCGCGATCGAACATGACGGGAAGAAGGAGATCCCCCCACCGGAGACGATCATCACGACAAATGAGGTGCTCACGTTCTTCTCGCTCGAACGAACGAGCGATGACCTAATCGAGAAACTCACCGGATGATAGCAGAGACCCTTCGCCCTAACTCGGACCTACGTATCATCCTGCGTGACCTTGGCCTCCTCGTTCCCATAGTCGGGGCGATGGCCCTTCTCTCCCTAGTTGTACCGGTCATCTTTCACGAACCCTACGCGCTCCTCCCGCTTGTTATCACCGCTCTTGCCTCGTTCGCCCTAGGGGCAGGCCTCTACTTCCCGTTTCGCGATGCCGGAGAGACCAAGTTGAAACACGGTATGATCATCGCTGCCTTCGGCTGGCTCCTCGTCGCTGCGCTGGGATCGCTCCCGTTCGTCTTGACCGCGTTCTTCGCGCAGAGGTATGGGTTCGGTTCACCGACTCTCCTCTACTTCAAGGATCCGTTGAGCGCCTTCTTCGAGTCGGTCTCCGGCTATACCGGGACCGGGCTGACCATGGCCGCCCGCGCGGATCTCTTACCGAAGACCCTCCAGTGGTGGCGCAGCTTCATCGAGTGGATTGGGGGGATGGGTGTGATCGTTCTCATGCTCGCCATCCTCGCCGGCCCGCAGCCGGGGGCAGGGAACTACAGCCTATACTACGCCGAGGCGCGGGGAGAGAAGATCCACCCGAGCATCGTCTCTACACTGCGCACTATGTGGTGGATCTTCCTTCTGTATACCTTTGTCAGCATCGTCATCCTGTGGGGTGCGGGGATGCCGATCTGGGAAGCGCTCAATCACGCGATGACCGGGATCTCGACCGGCGGGTTCACCGTAACCGATAACAGCATGGCTTCCTACAATAGCCTCGCCATCGAGCTGGCGCTCATCCCAATCATGCTCTTCGGGGCGATCAGTTTCGCTGTGCACTACAGGCTGATGCAGGGAAAAGGGAAGGTCCTGTGGCAGGATGAGCAGACCCGCTGGCTATTCATCCTCATGAGCTTCGGGGTTCTCTTCCTCGCGTTGGAGAATGGGTGGGCCCTTGGACCATTGCGCTCCCTACGCGACTCAGCGTTTCAGTTCGTGTCGGCGCTGACCTGCACGGGTTTTCAGAGCGCAGATATCGCTTCTTGGAGCGCCACGGCTAAACTCCTTCTTGCGGGGGGAATGGTCTGCGGCGGTGCGGCCGGATCGACCGCCGGGGGGATCAAGATCGTGCGGCTGCTGATCCTATCAAAAGGGGTCGGGTGGCGATTCCGCAAGATCATCTCTCCACGCGGAGCGATCGTTCCGTTCCGCATCGGGTCAACCGCGATCGATGAGTCCGAGATCGGCCACCGATTGGAGGATGCTTCCCTGATCACCTTCCTGTGGGTGATCTTCCTGGGTGCAGGCATAATCACCCTCCTGCACACCGTACCTCCGCATTTCACCCTCTCCGACGTTGTATTCGAGGTGGCAAGCGCGCAGGGAAATGTCGGCCTGTCGGTCGGGATCACCAGTCCAACTATGTCAACCGTGAGCAAGCTCGCCCTCTGCTTCAACATGTGGATCGGCCGCCTCGAAATCATCCCCGTGCTGATGCTCGTCCGCTTCTTCATCCGCGGGATCTAGTAACCGACTGCTTTTCGTGGCAAAGGAATCTTTTTGCGATTCGTGCCCCTCTTCTTTATGCTTGAGAACCGTGAAGGACTCATTCTACACTGGAGAGATCGTCTGATCTGCAAGGAGGAAGCATGAAACGAATAACAAGCATGGTAGCTATTGCCCTGCTCATCGCTGGAATCGCCGTCACTGGGCTTGCTTATGATCGGGGGGACTTTCTCTTCCTCGATGAGATCGAAATCGGGATGCACGGCATCGGGAAGACGATCGTCGCTGGTGACGTGATCAGCGAGTTCAACGTGGAGATCCTCGGGGTGATCGACGAACCTGGGGAACGCACGGATTTCATCGTCGTGCGCGTGAGTGGGGAGGCGATCGGCCGCTCCGGTGGAATCGCACAAGGGATGAGCGGAAGCCCGATCTACATTGACGGGAAGATGATCGGTGCCCTGAGTCGCGCCGCCTCCTGGTCGAAGGAGATCACCCCGATCGGCCTGGTTACCCCGATTGAGCAGATGCTCGAAATCATCGATGTAATAAACGGAACGTCGATCGCCTCCCGTCCGAGCGAGGAGATGCTCCTCACCGGTGTCAGCCTAGCTGAGGTTGATGCCCCTCCCACGATCACCGCCCTTCAAGCAGCACCGGACACGATCTTTGCCTACCCGGTCTCCTCACCACTCCTTGTCACCGGTCTCTCCGGCCGGGCGCTCGAAACGCTGATGGACGGAACCACTACACCACCGGACGGCCTCCTCTCTAAGTTTCTGCCCACCGGACTCCCCTCCACCGTCTCCGGACTCTCCTCCTTCGGCCTCCGTCTAAACCCCATCGCGGGTGGGGCGACCGGCAACACAGACGGGGGAGCCCCCCTCCAGCCAGGGAGTGCAATCGGGGTCGCACTGGCGAGCGGCGATGTCACGATCGGGGCACTCGGAACCCTCACCTACGAAGAAGGGAATGCGATCGTGGGCTTCGGCCATCCATTCCTGTCAAACGGAACCGCTGCTTTCCCTCTTACCACCGTCCATATCTACGACACGATGAAGGCTTACGACGCCTCGTTCAAGCTGGGGACGCTCGGAGAGTCGATCGGGACGATCCTAGAGGATCGCATGCCAGGGATCGGGGGGCGGATCGGGGAGGAGCCAGAGCTGATCAACCTCTCTCTAGGGGTTCTCGATCTCGATCGCAATTGCTCGCAGAACTTCCAGATAGATCTCGTGGACGAGCCGCGCATCATGCCAAATCTCCTTCTCGCGACCGGGTTCGAAGCGATCGATGCCACCCTCGACCGAATCGGGCAGGGGACAGTTGAGGTAAGCTATCAGATTCTGGGAGACGGAATGCCATTTCCGCTCGACCGGCATGATCTCTTCTTGAGTACGCAAGATATTGCGATCTACCCGCCATGGCAGTTAGCAGGGATCGTCAACTTCCTGCAGTACAACGACTTCCAGGCCCCCGAGATCACGCGCATCGCCGCCTCGATGCAGATCACGCAGGAGATAAGGGCCATGCACATCAACCACCTCGAACTCGACCAATACGCCTACGAGCCAGGGGACACGATCTACTACACCGTCGAACTGCAGACCTACCACGGGGAGAAACAGACGCAAGAAGGAGAGATCACGATCCCTATTGACCTTCTGGCCGACGACATCACGGTGCGCGCCTACAGCGGACCGCGCTTCCTCGAAGAGGGGGAGTCGCCCGTAGAGTTCGAGTCACTCGGGGATCTCATCGAGGCGATCGAAGAACTGCCAAGCTACGATACCCTCACCGTGGAGCTCTTCGCGTGGGATTACATGTCTCCCAGCGGACTGCAAGGGATCGACAAGGTCAGAACGGAAATCACCGGCTACTTCCTTTATGACGAACGGGAAGTGAGCGTCCCGCTCTTCCTTCCGGAATAGAGTGTTCTCCATCGGCGAGATCGCGAGAATGCTGAACGGGCATCTCCTAAGGGGGAGAGAGGAGACGCCCCTACGGGCGATCCACGATTCCCGTCTCGTTCAAAAAGGGGATCTCTTTGTCGCGCTCAAAGGGGCACGTACCGACGGACACGCCTTCCTGGAAGAGGCGTTCATGCGTGGGGCCTGCGGAGCGCTCGTCTCGGAGACCGGAACGATCCCCGAGAACGGGCGCAACCTGATCGTGGTCGAGGACACTCAAGTCGCACTCTCCTCCCTTGCCTCTGCTTGGCGGAGCGAGTTGCCCGCGACGTTCGTCGGGATTACCGGCACCTGTGGAAAGACGACGACTAAGGCCATCCTCGCCCATATACTGGAGAGAGACCTTCGTGTCTTCTCCGCCCCGCACAACTACAACACCGAGATCGGTCTCCCCCTCGCGTTACTAGCGATGCCGTCCAACGCACAGGTCGGGATCTTCGAGTTGGGGGCAAGCGCGCCAGGAGAGATCGCCCCCCTCGCAGCGCTCCTCGCCCCGCAGATCGCTATCCTTACGATGGTCGGACACGGCCACCTCTCCGGGTTTGGAAGTATAGAGACGATCGCACAGGAGAAGTGGGAACTCGTTCGTGCACTCCCGTCACAGGGGAGCGCGATCATCAACCTCGACTGCCCGGAGCTCTCCCGGTTCGCAGATGGGTGGCCGGGAGAGATCATCTCAGTTGGCCTTCAAGGTGGGATGGTACATGGAAAGGTCGTCGGAGCGCGCCCCGGCCTCATCATCGAGACGGAAAATCCACCCCTTCGGCTGGAAACGAACCTCCTCGGGCGGCATAACGCCACTAACATCTTATCCGCCGTCGCCTGCGCTCTCGAACTAGGCCTCGCAAAAGAGACGATCGAGAACCGAATGAGAACATTCAAGCCGTTTCTCCACCGCTTGAACCTCCTTCCCGCTCCATTTGGACACCTCCTCGATGACACCTACAACGCCAACCCCGATTCCACGCGGGCGGCCCTCTTCACCCTTGCCTCGCTCGATCTACCCACGGACCGGCGGGGGTTCGTCTTCGGGAATATGCTTGACCTGGGTGAGGATTCCCCGCGATTCCATCATGAGATGATCGATCTTGCCCTCCGCCTTGGAATCGGGCCGATCTTTCCGGTAGGTGATCTCGCCACAGAGGCGGCTCGAGGAGCCGTCAAGGATACCCCCACTGGAACCTTCATCTTCTCCAGCCAAGAGGGCCTCGCCGATTCCGTCCGTAAAGCTTTGAAAGGGAAGCGCAACATTATCCTCGTCAAGGGATCGCGGGATATGAACCTCGATCGCCTCGTGACAGAGCTAAAATAACGCTGCCCTCCTTGGCGATCTTGGTGTCGCGACACCTTTGTGGCTTGAGTGAGCACAACGAACGGGCGAGAGAAAAAGCCTGTGCCTCTCGCAAAGACGCAAAGGCGCAGAGAACAGCAAGAAGAAAGGAAAGAACTACAGGCAGTAGACATAAAACTGGCTCTTCTTGGCGATCTTGGCGGCTTGAGTGAGTACAACGAACGGGCGAGAGAAATGCCTGTGCCTCTCCCAAAGGCGACAAGAGGCCAAACAGTACGGGTTCTAACCGCCGAGGGTGACTGAAGTCCATTCCTTCAGGGACAACGACGGTCGCGTGATAGGTAGGCATACGCTTATTGTTATCTCCGCTATCGCGTAGACCGCCTTTCTACTACCGGTAGTAGCGAAAAGGGGGCCTCTTTTTGGCCTCCTTTTCCGTTCGGTGAAAACCTATTCCACCGCCTCGGAGACATCCGTCTCGGAGGACTCAGGGGAGGAGAGTGGGCGGGGCTGACGGTTCACTGGCGTTAGCTCGGGGAGATCTTTGGTTGATGCGTTCAGTTCTTTGAATCGCCTAGCTGAAGGAAGGAGTCTCCTTTCTAGTGATCCGATCGCGCTGTCGTACGCCTCGACCGCCTGGCCTAAGCCTTTGCCCGTCCTCTGGAATAGTTCGAGGAATCGGATCACTCGATCGTATAAGTCCTTACCCTGCGCTGCGATCTCACGGGCGTTCTCCGCGATCTGCTGCTGCTGCCAACCGTAAGCCACAGCGCGCAGTAGGGCGAGCAGGATGAGGGGTGTAGTAATCAGGACACGTTTACCCACGCCGAACTCCAATAGATCCGGATCCTGCTCAAAGGCGGCGGAGAGACTGGCTTCACTTGGAACGAACATGATGACCATCTCCGGGGTTCGTGGGAACTGATCCCAGTAAGCTTTGCGGGAAAGCTCCATGTAGGTGTGTGCAGTTTGAACACGCTTATTGCCTTTCGCTTGGCATCTCCATATCTTTTGACTGGCTCCTATAACCTGTTTGCGTTAGAATTCCTGTGAAGGGAGGAGGAAAAACGTGGAAGCGTTACGCCTTTTGCATATTGCTGACGTTCATCTAGATACCCCTTTTTACGGACGTGATGAATTATTGCGCCGAAAATTGCGGAATGCCTGTCGAGAGGCGTTCAAAGGAGCGGTGGATGCAGCTATCGAACGAGATGTTCATGCGTTTCTCATAGCGGGTGATTTGTTTGACAATGAGTTACTGTCGTTTACGACGGAGAGGTTTCTCTTGACTGAGATGTGCAAACTGCAGAATGCGCGAATCCCAGTTTTCTACGCAACTGGGAACCATGATCCCGGCCGTGCGAACTACCGTGCACAGAAACTCGAATGGCCGAGTAATGTGCATCTATTCACCAGTACTACTCCTGAAACCGTCCCAATCGTTGACCGTAAAGGACAGCAGATAGGGTGGTTAACTGCTGCTGGACACAGCTCAACGCGCGAAGGTAGCAATTTGGCTACTCGGTACAAAAAAGCCAAAGATGATTTACCACATGTGGCAATGCTCCACACACAAGTTGTCAATGCGAGGAGCGCAGATCAACATGAGCGCTATGCTCCATGTACCGAAAAAGATCTTGAATTACCAGGCTATGATTACTGGGCGCTAGGGCATATTCACGTACGCCAACGGATATCTGATAGTCTACCGGCTTGGTACCCCGGCAATATACAGGGCCGAAACCCTAGAGAGACTGGTGTCAAAGGCGCGCTCTACGTGGAAGTATCGAAGAGGGACGTGATTGAGCCAGAGTTCATACCCCTTTCACCTCTCGTATGGGATCACGTTGAACTCGCATGCCCTGAGAACGCATGCACAGATGCCGAGTTAACAGCAGAGTTGGCGGCACGCCTTCGCCAAAAGATAGATCTAGATGACGGTCGAGAGCACTTAGTGCGTGTCACCCTAACGGGGGAATCTTCCCTGGCTGATGAAATAAACAAACCGGAAAGTTTGCAAGATTTAGAGGAGATCGTTCAGAACGAAACGAATATTACCTGGCTTGAGATACGGCCCCGTTCTCTTGTGCGACCGGTGGACGTGGAAAGTTATGTAGGTAGTCCAACGGTGTTAGGCGAAGCCCTGGAGTTGCTTGAGAGGTTATCCACGGACGACGAATTATTAGATTGCATTACCCCCAAGGACTTGGCCCGTTCGAACACCGAAGACGTGCGGCATTACTTACGGGGGTTAGCAAATAATATGGGTCGCGAGGCTGCATCCCGGTTGGTACCGGAGCAGAAGCGATGAGAGTTGAGAAGCTAGAGATCGGCTCATTTGGTTGTTTTGTCGACCGCAGCATTCCGAACGTATCCGAAAACTTGGTGATTGTCCACGGCTTGAATGAAGCCGGGAAGTCCACGCTATTCAACCTTCTGACCACCCTTTTGTACGGTTTTTATCCCGTGTCGGATTTTCCCTACCACCCATGGCATGTGGATAGATACCCCGAACTACGAGCAGTGCTAACTCTTCAGGATGGCACTCGGGCAGAGGTATGGAGGAAGCTGACAAGTACTCCCCAGGGGCGTCTCATCCGCGATGACCGCGCCCAGGAGCTAGCCAACCACGACCTCCCCTTCGTGCAGCATGTGAGTATGACTCTCTACAAAGCGCTATACGCGCTCACCCAGGCGAACATGCGCTCGCTTGAGAAAGCACAGAGAAAGCAGATCGACGACCTATTGCTTAGTGGGCTTGGTGCCGAGCTACTCAACCCGACACGGCAGGTCATCGCTGACCTTGAGAAGCAGGCCCAAAAACTTTGGCGGAACGATAAGAGGGGGAAGCCCCTGTACGTAGATCTTAGAGGCAAATTGAAGGACGCTAGGAAAGACCGTAAGCAGACCGTGGAAAGAGATCAGGCCATACGCAATAAAGCGAAAAGGACTCACGAAGTCGAAAAACTGATAAGTACTCTTGAAGAAGAGCTAGCCAAACTGAGTGCGCAGTTACGCAAGGCCGATCTGCTGCTTCCACTAAAAAAGTGGCTGGATAAGATTGGAAAGTGGCACTCTAATATCCCTGATATTGAGGCAACCCAACGCCTACCAGATGGCTTGGAGACTGAATACAGGCACTTGTGCGACCATGTCGAAGACGCAGAGCAAGCTATCAAACGACTGAAAGAAGAAGGGAAGACACAACTTGATGTTCAGGAACGATTCATCGAGGAAGATCGCTCTATTCTGGAACGTGCAGAAAAGATTGATAGTTGGGCACATCGTGTGACCGCTCATGAGCAGGAACAACATAACATAGAGAAGATCGAGCGTGATGTGGATGAGCTCCAGCGATCTCTGGAATCGACTGCTGCGAGTATCCTTGCCGAGCCCTGGCGTGATGATTTTTCTCTAACCGTTGAAGGGATAGTACTCCCTGAGTTAAAGACAAGAACCAACAACTTCCAGGAGAAGGAGAAGGCAGTCGAACAGCGGCAAACTGCAATCGAAAGTGTTGCTCCCGTACGGATGATCGGCGAACTGCCCGGCTGGGCTACAGTGGGAGCTATCACAGTAGGTCTCCTGGCAGTCTTGCTCGGGATCTGGTTCTCCCACGCCGCTATCACACCTGGATCTACCCTGACACTGATCGGCATTACGGCTTTGGTGTTTAACTTCTTCATCCGACATCAGCGCAGCCTCCTGGAAGCTCAGCGCCAGGACGAGATTGAGCGACTGCAAAAACAGAAGCGGGAAGCAGATGGTGCACGGAACGAGGCACGCGAGGAGGTAAAAGAGATCCTGAAAGACCTACCTCTTGCCGCAGCCTTGATCGAGAAACCCGACCTCTTCCTCTACCAGGCGGTAGAGGGCCTGCGGTTATATGTCGGCGAAAGGAAGCAAAAGACTTATCACCTCCAAGAGCAACAAGAAAACTGGGAGGCCGCTCAACACGAATTGCAAGAATTGGTGGGAGAATTTGGAGAGCAGAAAGCGAGCCTAGAGGCAGTAAATCGTCTGGAAGACCGCCTTGATACGGCTAAGGATCACCAGCGAGACTTCAACCAGGCTGCTAGGCATATTAAGGATATGAATGGAAAACTAGAGGAGGTAAAGAAAGCCCTACAGGATGCTACGGGAGCACGTGATGAGTTCATGAAGCATGTCACTCAAGTCGTGGTGGAAAATTTGCCACCGAATGAGACCTTGAAAAGAGCCGCTGAACTGCAAGGGATCCTGAGAAAGATTCAGAACATCGAAGAACAACTAGAGATGGATCATCCAGATCTGCCTGAATTGCAAGAAGAGATTCACCATCTAGAAGAAGGCAACGTAGATGCCTGGGTCCTAGATCAGGAGGAAGTGGAGAAGTCACGTATCAGGCGGGACAAACTCCAAGACAAGGATGGAGAGCTGCAGCGTCTGCGAGAAGAAGGAACCAGATTGCAAAACGAGATAGATAATGCTCGTGGAGATGTTTCAGTGGGCGAGTTCGACGGCAAGATAGAAAGCATCGAGGAACAGATAGAGGACGTGTGTACTCGGCATGACCGCTTGATGCTGCTTGCTTCTTTACTAAGGGAAGCTGATCGGCAGTTTCGTGAAGAACACCAACCTGATGTACTGAAGCGGGCCGGTGAGTATTTAAACACGATAACCAGTGGGCGCTACACTCGCATCATCACACTGGAAGATGAAGAAGAACGGTTGGCAGTGATCAGCAAATCAGGAGAAGATCGTCCAATTGCTTTTCCGTTAAGTGGCGGGACACTTGATCAGATCTTCCTTGCGTTTAGACTGGCCGTGATTGACCACCTAGACGAAGCATATGAACATCTACCGCTTGTATTAGATGAAGTACTGATTAACTGGGATGATCAACGTTTCGAGACAGGGGTACAGATCCTTTCCCAGATTGCGCAGAAGCGCCAAGTGTTTCTGTTTACATGTCATGGCTGGATTGTCAAACGCATACAGGAGATTACCGGCGTTCCAGTGACAACTCTTGACGTGTCTTCAAAATAAGATCTTCTACAGAAGTCCATGAAACGCTGCGCCTTAATGTAAAAACAACGTCACATCACCGGACTCATCGCTATCGCCGTAGTAGTACGTGCCGTACTCCCCCACTACCTCGATGAGAACGTAGTCCGGATCGGACGGCCCTTCCGGCCAATCATCCGTCCAGGCCTCCTGCCAGAGCTTTCGCTTCTCCTCCGAGTCTGTGATAAGGCGCGCCCGCCCGTGCAGATAAGCGTAGTTGAATAGAACCGTATCGATAAAGAAGATCGTCACTCTTGGGTCGGCCGCGATCTCACTCACCTTATTCGATCTTCGGGAGGTGGCAAACCAGATGGCCCTCCCCGCACGGAGAAGGATGGTCATCGGCCGCGCCTGTGGAAACCCGTCCTTTCCATTGGTCACAAAGATGGGAAACCTAACTCCTTCAACGATCTCCCAGAACCGATCGCTCATGGGCGTCCTTCTTCCGGAAGGAAATCCGAGAGGCCTGATTCGACGGAAAGGAGCTCATAGCGCGCGATCCCGAAGGTCTCAACCACTCGCTCGACAAAAGAGGAGCGAACGAGGAGCACCGGAAGTGCTTGCGAGCGTAATAGCGTTCGCACAGCCGGGGCGTGTCCTTTACCATCGCACTCGAGACGACCGACCTCATCGACGAATACGACTTGCATGGCTCTTGTAGCGTGTTCGATCGCTGCACGAGCAAATGCTAATCCATCTTCCATCAGATAGAATTTGCCAATCGGGATCCCTGGTGGGGTCAGCCTGATGAACGGCTCTTCCTCACCTGTTGAGAGATCGTGAATCGTGTAGCCAATGGTTTCATTCCCATCGAGAATCCGGGGAGAGAGAACTCCTCCGGTCTTGATCCTGCGTTCGATAAGTGCCGCGGCAAGCTGTTCCGCGAGACGTGTCTTCCCTACCCCAATTTCCCCGTGGATGATGATACACGTGTGGTTCTCACCTTGTAGGCTATCGCTGATGACGGAGATGATCTCATCGCACACTCGCGAGATTGCTGGCATGTCGTCATTGAGATTAGCCGCGAATATCCAGCAGAACAAGGAAGAGGGTTGTTGCATGCAAGATGAGCATGAACAGCAGTTCAGTTGCAGGCCTTTTGGCGACCCCTTCCGCTGCGAGCAGGCCCTGCAGGCTCGCCACACGAGGATTCTCGAAGGGGACGCAAAGGCCGAACGACACACCTTGTTCGGCGACGAGCTTGATCTTCCCAAACAGATAGTTTTGCCAAGGATGCGTTCTTTAGATTTTCCGCCCTTCACAAGATTTGACAGTTCCCTCTTTTAACCTGTACACTCCTTTCATCTATTAACGTGCGTACTTGTTCATGGGGGGATACGTTGAATATTCGAAAGGTCTGTGAGACGGTGATCGGGATACCCCAATTAGCGAAAGTGCGTAGAGGTGCTCTATTCTACAATCAGGCGTATCGTCATGCATGACGAGGTCGAAAACCAAGATCTGCCCGAAGCCTGTCTTGGTCATTTGTGGTTCGCTTCTTCTACATGTCCAAGCATCACGTAATAGGATCTAGACTCTAGTGTCTTGTAGGATGGGGTAATGCTTATGATGGGAAAGAGGCCTGCAGTCTTCGTGTCTTCTACGATCCAGGATTTCCGTGACCTTCGCAGCGCAATCAAATACTACCTTGAAAAACTCGGCTATGAGGTATTCCTCTCCGAGCAGAACGACTTCCCGAAAGCCCTCGACAAGAACACCTACGAAGCATGTCTCCGAACAATTGAGCGCGCTGACTACTACATCCTTCTCATCGGATCACGTGTTGGATCGTTCTATGATATCCCAAATAGGATCAGCATTACTCGCATGGAGTATCGTAAGGCGTACAAGTTGGCCTGCAATGGCAGGCTGTGCATTCTGGCATTCCTGCGTGATGAGCTGTGGAAGATCAGAGAAGATCGGAAAGCGCTGGCTTTGTTCCTCGAGTTGGAGAGTTCGTACCTTGGTCTAAGTTGTAACAAGAGACGTAGTATCACGAGCCATCCTAGTCCTCTCATGACCGACGTGGAAGCCATCTCGTCATTCATTGATGAGGTTTCTCGGCAAAGTGAGATGAAAGCGGCAGTCGAGGGGCAATCCCCTTTTCCAGGAGCCAACTGGATTCACAGTTTCACGACGTTTCGTGACATCGTCGACGTTCTCCGAGTACATCTTGGTATCTCAGATACGCTAGTAGACTCCGCACTCAAGGCCAACCTCCGGCGTGAGATCCTCGAGAACAGCGCGCTCCTCATGGAGAAAGGGAAGCATGGCATAAGGCCCGCCTATGTTTGGGCTTCATACGCACGTCGCTGCTTTGATGGCAGCCTTGGCGACCGGAGCCGAATGCGCGGCAAGTATCTGCGATGGCTTGTCGCGTACTCCATTACGACCAGCAGGGGTCGGAAACTTTCAACTCGCTTCTTGGATCAAGCACTGGCGTCGGGCCGCTTCCTCAAATACGACATAACCAAAGCGTCATATGAATTCACGCCATTCACGAACAGACTCTTCCAACTCCGGGCGCACATCGAAAGACTTCGTACCCTATGCCTGGATCTCCAGACGAACGTCTCTGACTTCGTATCCAAGCATGTGGACCGCGCAAAGACCGATGGCGAAGTTGACGTTGGCAATGACAGCCTCATATTCCCCTTAGTAATTGCGGATGAGGAAGAGAACATCGTCAGATTGTCGACCTCTATTCTTAGAGCACTCAATGGAGATGTAACTGCTCTCAATCCCCTTGTCTTGAATCCACTGACCCCCATCAAGAGCGAGGGAGAGCAGATCGCATTCGAGACAGTGACTGCAGAGGAAGTCGAGGTCTGGCTAGCAGCAGGTGATGGCAAAGGCTGACGCAAGGGGGAAGAGGGCATAGCGAGGATACTGGGAATCGGGGGACACATACTCCGATTCACATAGCGCTTCACGGAACTATGGTTTGTGTCCCCGGAATCCCAATGTTGATTGCGTTACGCAGATGCTTATGTTGGTTTCGCCACCGTCTGATGTTACAACAAAAGGAAGCTTCGGTCGCGTAACTAGGATTGCTAAGTACAATGGTCAGCAACTGCGGTAACTCGCGGTCCGGGGTAGTTCTGCGCGCGGCTATGCAGTAGGTGATTGGTTCGAATAGGGGCGTAGGACAACCTGTGTCGGCGGGGGAGGTTAAAGCGTTGTTCGAGAGAGCCAAGGACGATTGGCTAAAAGGTCAAATCTTATTACTCTTATGGGTGAGTACGCCAAGTAAGGAGGAACCGCGGTGGAAAAGCAACCTAAGGAAGACGAAGTTGAAGTCAAGGAAGAACTCGAAGTGATCCTGGAGGAATACAGAACGCTGAGACAAGAAATTGTAACGCGGATGCAAATCGAGCATAATTTCGTACATATTGCGATTCTGCTATTCGGAGGTTTCCTCGGGTTCTTGGGCGTGCTGGCTGCTCGTTCGTCCACACCAGGAGAATCAGGGGCACTGGAGCTGCTGGCTCTTTCGGAGACGTTCCTCTGGGTTTTACTAGCAATCATCCCTGTCTATTGGTTCCTTGTTTTAGTTTATTTCCGTCAAGATGCTTACATCTTAGGCTTAGCTCAGTGCATAGAAGAGAAGCTGGCGCCCCGAGTAAGATGCGCCAACCGTCCTGCAAGGAAAGCGTTTTCCTGGGAGAGGTTTGTTGTTGATAATATGCGCAGGCCGGGAGATTCGTTCTTAGCAGGTAGTAGATACGTGGTTCTATCCATTCCTGCAATTTTGTCTTGGGTAGCTATCCTCTCGAATCTATGGGCGAACACAACCCTTTTCGGAAAACCGATAGGTATAGTGTGGGTAATCACGACAGCTGCTACGGTTCCCCTTGCCATATGGATTGTCTGTAGTCTCCGAGCTCGATCTGCAGCGATCGGGAGACTCATGAAGAATGAATGAAGCAAGCACGAGCGTTATAATCCCTGTGTACAATGAAGTCAACCGGATACCTACAACAATTCGGCACATCTCTAACTGCTTCAAGACTTTTGGGGTTCCATACGAAATAATCATCGTGGACGATAACAGCCAAGATTCGACATCTGTCGCAGTACGTAGTATGTTTCCGGAATGCACTCTCGTAGTCAACGATTTGCGGATGGGAAAAGGTTTATCAATTTGTAGAGGCGTTGTTGCTGCGAGATATCCTAATGTTTTGCTTACAGACGCTGACTTGGCAGTACCAATAGAATCAGCCATGCCGTTTCTGGAGCATCTGGCGGGATCTTACGATATAGTGATTGGAGTCAGGAGTAAGGGAACTCAAAGAGCACCTTTGAGAGCGTTACTTGGAGAGGCGTTCACTCTGCTGAGGAAACTGTTGATAACCACGGACTTTGCTGACACCCAATGTGGTTTCAAAGCATTTCGGAGAAGCATTCTGAGAGAACTCCTCCAGCAGACCGTGACAACAGGCTATGTATGGGATGTCGAGATCCTCTATCGCGCAAAGGAAAGAGGCTACCGCATTCTTGAAATCCCAGTGAAATGGGAAGAGAAAGAAGGCTCACACGTAAGGCTAATCGCTGACTCCGTCGCAATGCTATCCCAGTTATTGTATCTTGCATATCGGATCAGAAGATCAGGTTCCAGCAAAAAAGGAGCAGAAGAGTGAAGCACTACTGGTGCCTTTTTGGAACGCTCTAAGTAACGCAACATAAGAAGCCAACCGTCGCGACATCGGCTGAACGCTTGACGACCTCGCTCCATCATTGCCTACGTCCTTCAGGCTATGATCGGGTATTCCTACTGCTCAGCGAGGACCCATGCCTGAACAGCCACTTATCCTGATCTTCGGCGATTCTCACCGGGGATCCAAAGACCGAACGGCACACCTTGTTCTGCGACGAGCTTGATCTTCCCGCCCTTATGGTGGAGCTTCAGTCCGCTTCTCTCTTTGCAGAGAGTCGCTACTTTTCCCGTCAGCCCTATTATACCTTTGTTGCTATTAGTCCGAGTGCCTATGCCGGTCATCCTGCTGTTCCTGCTGACGGAGTGTGGCGCTGTGTGTTGGAGAGGCTCTTGGATGGTTTATTTCAGTTGACAAACAACCAGGTGTGCTAGATAATTGGTTGGAAAAGCGAACTGAACTGATTATTGGTTTAGACTTACACGAGGATGACTAGGATGACTAGTAAGAAGCCATCAAAAATGAACCAGGTGTTTCGGAAGTGGCCGAAGGGAACGGTCGCGACCCAGGCATGGCTTAACCGGCTTGGGGTATCCAGCAAGCTGGCGAACTGGCATGTGGGATCTGGATGGCTAGTGCGCTTCGGCGCAAGGGCGTTCACCCAGCCGGGCGATCAGGTTGACTGGCGGGGAGGCCTCTATGCCCTGCAGACCCAGCTCGGCATGACCGTGCATGTTGGGGGACGTAGCGCATTGGAATTGCAGGGGCTATCCCACTTCGTTCCTCTTGGGCGGCAAAAGAAGGTCATCCTGGTAAGCGACCAGCCGGAACAGCTACCAGCATGGTTCAGGAATTACCGGTGGGAGGCCAACCTGGAACACCGTTGCCTGTCCCTGCTTGAGCACGTTCCGGACAAGGCCACCGCTAAACTGGACTGCGGTGGATTCGAAGTCGTCATATCGAGTGCAGAACGGGCTATTATGGAGCAGATGCGTCTCGCCAGAACGAATGACGACGTCGAACAAGCGTATCAGCTGATGGAAGGACTCAGCACACTACGGCCGAATGTAGTACAGGACCTTTTGGTGAACTGCCGATCAGTGAAGGTCAAACGGCTGTTTCTTTGGAGCGCGGAGACGGTTGGGCATGCCTGGTTTGGCCGTATGGATCCCTCACGAGTCGATCTTGGTAAGGGGAAACGCCAACTCTACAAGGGAGGCCAGCTCGACTCGAAGTACCAGATCACCGTGCCAAAGCGAGAGGAGTTGCCTGGTGTTTGACTCCCGCTATGATACCCAGGTCCGACTGCTCTTTCGTTGCCTTCCTGAGATCAGCCGGCGAACCAAGAAGGGAAAGGGTAGCCGCACGTCTTGCTTTGCAAGACCCCAATGCCTTAGAAGTGGACCGCCGAAGTGGGGCAAGTCAGTGCCGTGTGAAGGTTCTATGTATGGCGCCCCCGGGCGCAACACGATATAGTTGGCAGTGCGTCGCACAGCAACCGGAAAGGAGGTAGGCATGGGACTCGGAGAATCTCTTGAGGAGATTTGGGTTAAAGGTCCAGAAGGACATCCCGAACGCGTGACAGCAGACAAGGACCACGATGAAGTAATCGCCGTCAGAACTGAGCCAAGCGGCCCTGCTAAGTGGATAGTGAAGATGCGAGGCGAGGAAGAAATCGCGCGCTACGCGTTGGATATCGTTGTTGCCAAGTTTCACGTTAGCACTAAAAGGGAAGCCGAGAGGAAGCTGCAAGACTGGGTTGAGAGGGATGGATAAGTGATACGTGTGAACTACAGGGAGCGATGCGCGGCACACTATGTTGCAGCGTCGCAAACTGATCATTTCTGGACAGGACAGTTGACCTATGGATCTTCTTGATAAAGGTGGTTATAGCCTCCGCAATCTTGGACGCATCAACGTCGTTGTTGGCAAGAACGGGTGCGGCAAGAGCCGTTTACTCAAGACGCTCGAAGAGGCTCTCGGTGCCGATGAAACCATTGCCACAGTTCGCTACCTCACTCCAGAGAGAGGTGGCATGCTTCAGTACCTGCCCAACGTTGACAACAATATCATCACCAATCAAACCTGGCTCCGGGAAACGAGGCGATCGAATCAGTTCAGCCAGTTTCGCGAGCAGAGCGTAGCGCTGTTTCGTAATCTAGAAATAACAACGCTTCGGCAAATCCAAAACGATCCGGAGATCCGTGCCAGTACGTACCATTTCGATTTAGTCATCGAATCCATCAACAGCTTGTTAGACAACATTCAGATCACTCCTACCGGGTCAGCGTTTGAGATACGGCTCGGCAACGAGCAGCGAATCGAACCTCGGAACATTAGCAGTGGGGAGGCGGAGCTGATCTCGCTGGCGATCGAGGTGCTGGTGTTCCAGAAGGAAGCAGCGCAAGGTCAAGTGAACATACTGTTGGTCGATGAGCCAGATCTCCATCTCCATCCTGACCTACAGCACAGGTTTGCGCAGTTCGTTGTCAAGCACCTTTCGGGAAGTCATCTACGGGTTCTGTTGGCGACTCATAGCACATCCTTAATGGCGGCGCTTGCCGATGTGTCATCAGTACATATTGCCTTCATGAAGTCTGATGACGTTGATCTGTCCTTCGTGCCGCTGAACGAGGTACATCGACGTGTATTGCCGGTATTCGGTGCGCATCCGCTTTCGCAAGTGTTCAACGAGTCCCCAATCCTCCTGGTTGAGGGCGTGGACGATGAGCGCATATGGCAACAGGCAGTCAGGTCATCCAATGGACGCCTTAGGTTGTTTCCGCGTGCGGTCAACGGTGTTGGTGGCATGAATGAGTTTGAAAAAGTGGCTGCCGGTTTGCTGCGCGCCGTATACGACGACCCGCGTGGATACTCACTCCGGGATGGAGATAACGTACCTGGACAACCCCTTGAGGATTTACCCCCACTTGTGCGGTTGCGCTTGAATTGCAGGGCTGCGGAGAATCTCATAGTATCGGACGAAGTACTAGCTGCGATGGGTACCGAGTGGGCCACTTTGGAGAAGCAACTCCAATCGTGGCTTGCATCGACCGCTGAGCATGAGTATCGTGATGAGGTAATTGCGTTTCGTGATTCTGGATTTGATCGGCGCTACGCCGATCTGAAAGGAATGAGGAATCTGCTCGTTGGCCTGGCGGGCTCAAACAAGCCGTGGGAGGTCTTGGTCGGCAGCGTGATTGCTGGCCTCCGGAGGTCAGCACAAGCGTCAACTCCGGATAGCATATACAGCTACCTGGGCGTAGACCTCGTGAAGAGGCTTCTGCCAGAATGAACTACGCATTGTCCGTTGCCTAGTAGGCGCATGTAGCTGTCAAACGTTAGCGGTTCGGAAGGAACGTCGTAGTTTGAGCATTGATGTTCAAGTCTAGCAAATCAACAGCAGCTTCGCTAGATTGATTTTATGATTAGGCCCTTGAGTGGAGAACCGGTCCGGATCCTGTTTCTTAATGTTTTTCTGCTGGGATTCTTTTTAGCACGGTCCCGTGAGCAACTTCCATCCGTAAGATCGAACAGCGCTGCCGATGACTGCTGATATCTTCCTCTCCCCATTGCCCCCCGCACGAGAGCTGGCTAAGATCTAACCATCTTACCTGATAGCGAGGATCTATGTCTGAACCACAATTAGCCCTGATCTTCGGCGATCCGTTCCGCTGCGAGCAGGCCCTGCAGGCTCGCCACACGAGGATTCTCGAAGGGGACGCAAAGGCCGAACGACACACCTTGTTCGGCGACGAGCTTGATCTTTCCGCCCTTATGGTGGAGCTTCAGTCCGCTTCTCTCTTTGCTGAGAGCCGTCACTTCGTCGTCCGTCATGCAGAGACGATCAAGGCGAAGCCCTTCTCCGCCCTCATCGAACGGGATCTCCCTTCAGAGACGCACCTCACGTTCCTCGCGCCGGGGTTGAAGGGGACGAGCCCGCTCGTCAAGGCAGCCAGAAAACGCGGAATAGTGCAGGCCCTCCCTCCTGTCAAGGGAAAGGCCTTGGAACGCACGGCCTCTGAGGTGATGGTCGCGCAGGGAGTTCATCTCGATCCGCAGGCGCTGAAGGTCTTGATCGCACGGTGCAATGGCGACCTTCTCGTTCTTTCTCAGGAGGCGCGAAAGCTTCGCTCCTTCTCTTCCGGAGGGACGATCGATCGCGTCGCGATCGAGAAAGTAGGGTTCTCTACGGGGGAGGGATCGATCTACCCTCTCCTCGACCGCATTGGAGACCACAACCTTCCCGAGAGCCTCGCAACACTCTCTCGCCTGCACGAGGACCCTGGGCGGGTCTTCTCTGGGGTCGTACGCCACCTGACGAAACTCCTGATGGTACGGGTCCTCCTCGATTCCAAGATCGCAGAGGCGAAGATGTCGACGCTGCTCGGAACGCCATCCTGGCTCGTCCGCCGGCTCGCGACACAGGCAAAGGGGTACTCGGCGCAAAGGCTAACCGCCGCACTCGACTTGGGGATCAACCTTGATCTCGAAGTCAAGCGCGGCGGCATTCGTCCTTCCGATGCGCTTCTTAAACTGATCCTTAGCGTTACGACTCGCTCTGCACCACCTTCGCCGGAATATGCTCGGCAAAGCCGGCCCTCTCCAGGAGGAGTCGGCTAGCAACCAAGGCACAGTACAGGCTACCAACCACACCGATCCCCAGCGTGATCGCAAACCCCTTGATCGGACCGGTCCCGATCAGAAGGAGGATAAGCGCGGTGAGGAGCGTCGTGATGTTCGCGTCGAGCAGGGTGGAGAGTGACTTCTCAAACCCAGCTCGCACCGAGGCGAGTGGAGACTTCCCGGTACGCCGTTCTTCCTTGATCCGCTCGAAGATGATCACGTTGGCGTCGACCGTCATACCGATCGTCAGGATGATACCAGCAATCCCCGGGAGGGTGAGGGTCGCACTGAAAACGACCAGCGCCCCGAAGATGATCAACATGTTGAGAACAAGCGCGACATCAGCGACGATTCCTAGAGCACGGTAGTATACCGGCATGTAGAAGAGGATGATGATGAACCCGGCCACGATGGTGATCATCCCGCGCCGGATCGAATCGTTCCCCAATGTCGGGCCGACCGTGTTCTCTTCGACAACCTTCACCGCAACCGGGAGGGCACCGGCACGCAGGACGATCGCGATCCGAGTCGCCTCCTCCTTGGTGAACTGTCCGCTGATGGTGGTCGAATTCTGTACCGACCGCCAACCCTGCGCAGCGGCCGTCTTGATCGAATCGGTGATCCGCGGCGCGCTATAGATGACGTGGTCGAGCACGATCGCCAGGAGGTCCCCTTCGTTCTGCGGCGTATCCGGGTTGTCCCCTTTCAGGTGGCGAAGCGCCTCCACAAACTGCTGCGCCCCCTCCTGGTTGAACGAGAGAGAGATAAAGAGCTTTCCAGCAGTCTGCATCGATTGAGAGGTGCGCACATTCGCGTCGGCAAGGGCCGCTCCGGTCAGCAAGGGCGTTGATTCCACGATGTAGGGAATCCCCTCCCGATTGTACAGGACCTCCTGTGTGGCAGAGGTGGGAACGAGGTCGGAGTTGGGGCTCGTCCCCGCTTCAACCACCTTACGAAACTCGAGCATCGCAGTCTGACCGATCAGGTTGCGAGCCTCCTCGGGATCCTTAGTTCCAGGGAGGTTCACTAAGACCCTCGACGTTCCCATCCGTTTGATCTCGGCGTTGGAAAGGCCGTACTGGTCAACGCGGTTATTGAGAATGGCAATGACCCGATCGAGCGTATCTCTCTTCTGACCCTCATCCATCCCTTCTACATCCTGTGCCTCAAGGACCATCCTAACCCCACCCTGCAGATCGAGACCGAGGTTCACAACGTCCTTCAATGGCCAGAACGGGTAGAGAAGAGCGAGCGAGCCGAGGGCAACGAGGAGGACTGTTCCAAACCGAAGCCAGTCATTTCTTGTCATGTTACTGTGTGCCATTCTCTCAAAACCCTCCTTCGCGATTACTTAGCTTGCTTGTTCACGATGCTGCTCTTGGCGAGACGAATCTTCCCGCCATCTTCGAGCTTTATAACGATGGAAGTATCGCCAATCGAATCGATCTCTCCGTAGATTCCGCCGGCAGTAACTATGTTGTCTCCCCGCTTAATCCCTGTCACGAGCTCGTTGTGCTTTGTCTGACGCTTGCGCTGCGGGCGGATCAACATGAAGTAGAAGACCGCCCCAAAGACCGCGAGAATAACGACGAGCGAGATAACCGAGCTTCCCGCAGCCGGCGCTGCCTCCTGACCGAACGCTGCCACCCCGAGGAGGAGGACCAGTAACCCTGTGATGAAAAGAACCATTCTACTCATACTATCACTCCTTGAAAAGCCTGCTCGCATGCCAATGGCGGTAGACTCCTAATCCCAAAAAGATAACGCCTACCACGCCGAAAACGACGATCAGCTTAATCTCTTCTCTTCCTTGTAATCCCCTCCCTAAAGCGATTACACGCTCTAGAAGGATAAAAAGAGCGGTCCAAATTATACAGTAAAGGGTCGCCAAAATCGACATCCGCGCCCGTTCCCAGTCTCCCGCCCAACCAGCGACCAAGTCGTAGAGGACACTCGCCGCAGGGAGGATCATCCACAGGAGCACGATATAAGTCTTCGTCTCCGGAAGGAGGGAGAGGGCAAAGAGGAGGAGAAGGTGTCCTGGGAATAGGGGGAGAAGGTTCGCAACCGCGTGGCTCTCCTGTGGCTTGCGGCGCGAACGGAAGGCGAGGTACGCCAAGAAGAGGAGACTCTCCAACGCGACCCCTATCTGGAGAACCGGGGAGAGGTGCCCCACCACAAGGATAATCCCCAGGAGGGCAAGGAGGAGAGGGTAGGACCAGCTCGGAAGGGAGGATGCTCTTGTCTTCATCAGATCTCCGGGAGGAAAATTTTTGCCAACGCGAACAGGAATACAAACCCGAGTACATCGGTGACCGTGGTCAGGAAGATCCCCGAGGCGATCGCCGGATCCTTTCCCAATTTGCGTAATCCGAGTGGGATCGCAACACCGCTAATACCTGCGGCCACCATGTTCAAGAGCATAGCTAGACAGGCCGCCACCCCCAGCTGGATCTCCCCTTTCCACACGTAGGTTATAACCCCAACGGTCATTCCGATGAGAAGGCCGTTCACCAAGCCAAGGACGGCCTCCTTTCCGAGAAGGCGTAGTCCCTCCTGCGTCTCTAGATCTCCCAACGCCATCCCGCGCGTGATGATCGTCACTGTCTGCATCCCAGCGCTTCCTCCTTGCCCAGCGATCACTCCCATGAGGACCGCCAACGCCGCCACTTTGGCGATCATCCCCTCGAATATTCCCACGACTACAGCGGCGAGGAGGGCTGTAGCAAGGCGCACGTACAGCCACGGCAGACGCATCCGCAACGAGGCGAGCCACGTGGTATCGACTCCCTCGTTCATCGGCACACTCGCCATTCCGTAGATGTCCTCAGTTGCCTCGTCGCGGATCACATCTATCACATCATCGATCGTGATGATCCCCAGGAGCTTCTGCTGTCGATCAACTACGGGAAGAGCATAGTAGTTGTACTTGTCGAACAGGTGGGCCACATCTTCCGCGTCCGCCTCGACCGGAACAGTGATCGCATCCGGCTGCAGGAGGGCAGAGAGGCGCGTCCACGGTTGAGCGAGCGCCATATCGCGTAGCGACAGCACCCCCTGTAGACGTTCATCATCATCGACCGCGTAGGCATAGTAGATGGTCTCCGCCTCCTCCACACGCTGACGGAGAAGGTCGATTCCCTCCTGAACAGACATATCGAGCGACAGGGCGACCACCTCCGGCGACATCAGTCCGCCAGCCGTGTCCGGGGGATAGGCAAGGAGGTCGGAGAGAACCTTGGCCTCTTGTCGTTCAAGATGGGAAAGGATCTCCTGCTGCTCGCTCTCGGGAAGCTCCTCGAGGAGGTCGACAGCGTCGTCGGGATCCATGCGGGAGAGGATCTTGATCGCTTCTTTGGGGTCGAGTTCGGCGAGGAGCTCAGCCGATTCCTCCGGCTCCATCTCCCCCAATGGTTCGGCAGCGGCTTGCCGTAAGTAGAGGCGATGCAGGAGGTCAACCGCCTGAGTATCGGAGAGGCTGGAGAGCACCTCAGCGATATCGGCTGGGTGCTTCAAGAGCAACTCTCGCAGGATGACCTTCTTCTCCTCCACTGTACCACCTCTGACAGATTGTAGATACTATTATACGTCCTTGGTGTAGTCCCGCAGAAAGCGGGCCTAGAGGCGACCCGACTTACCGTATCGGAGATTTAAAGCGCGTTCAATCCCGACCTTGCTCTCCTTGCCCGAGGGAACTTTCACGGTAAAACTACAAAATCCTGAACAAACGAAGGGTAAGAGCCGAGAGGGATTGATAGTTTAAGCTGGTAACTCCTTAACTCTCTTAGCGTCTTGGTGAGGGAAAAACTTGTGCCTCTCACAAAGACCGCGAAGGAGAGCAAAAGAGGTAACGGGTGAAAGCACGTGCTTACGTAGCGGCGTACCTTGTGTGCGCCGTTGCCGTTGAAAGCAGGCTGCAAAGCCAGGACAGACGAAGCGTCGGGGACAAGATCATACGCAACACAGGGCTTCTCTCTTCTCCCAGTCTATACCTTGGCGTCCTCAGCGCCTTGAGGCGGGGCATTCTTCGCGGTTCTCGTAAAACTACAAAATCCTGAACGGACGAACAAACGAAGGGTAAGAGCCGAGCTGGGTTGATAGTTTAAGCTGGTAACTCCTTGTGTTCTCAGCGCCTGCCTGTCCTTCGGACGCAGACAGACCTTTAGTGAGTAAAACGAATAGGCGAGAGAACGGGGCATCCCTGGCGGGCCGCTGAATAACCAAAGTTGGAAACCGTTACCCACTCGACACAGCGAAGACCCTTTGAAAGGCTAACTGATTGACCTTACGGACATTGTTCCCGGCTAGAAGCTGGCTACAACTCATCGATATCAGGCACCGTACCATCCGCAAGCCGGAACAGCATCTCACCGGCGTTGGGAACGACAAGGATTCCTTCATCCTCACGATCGGTGTAATCGTCCGGATGGATGGAGGTGGGATCGAGATAGCCAAGGTTGACTTCGTGGCAGAGCGCTTCCGGAAGTGCGGTGGCGAGGGTAACCTCCATGCGAGGATGTTCTACTCCGTCCACGAAGGTCCCGATTCCCTTTACGTGGCTCGAGTGGGCGAGGATGGCGCGGGGGACGTCCTTGAACCATTCCCGTTGATGTAGGAAGTAGTCGCGTGTGTGATACCCCACTTGGCGGATCAGCTCCCCGTGCGTCACGGAGATCTCATGCAGGCTAGGGGCGTAGATAATCACCTGCCCGCCATCTGCCACTACAGGTTCGAGCTTGTAGGTGCACTTACCCGCTGTCCATAGCTCCCAGTACATCGGCGGAGCCATGGATAAGACTGTCTTAAACGGGTGTTCCACCCAGATGATGTTCTCCTTGGCGGAGAGGTCCACAGCCTTCGACCAAGCATCCTCAACCTTCCCAAGGAAGAGACCCTTTAAATCGTGCCCGCGCATAACGAGCATAATTCCCAAACGAGGTGTGGGGACCATGGTCGCCGCTTTCTCGATCATCATTCTAACGGGGGTGTTCTCATGGCCGATCGTCTTCGGGCTGGTGATTAGCGCCCCCAACCAGTGCGACTGATGCACCATCTCCGGTCCGGAGACACCCGGAAAGAAGTACTTGTATCCAGCAGAGAAGCCGACCACCTCATGCGGGAAGACCGGGCCGAGGATGATCACCAGATCGTGTTCCAGCACCGCTCGATTGATCGTCACCGGAACTTCCTCGGATAGGAGCCCCGTCGAGATCTTATCCATCTCCGCGCGGGTGATTGTCCCCACCCGAGCAAGCGCCCCTGGGTTATCCCATTCGTGCTGCACAATGTGGACGTTCCTGAAATCGCTCATCCGTGGGCCAAGGTGTATACGAAGCTCATCCTCAGATAGCGGCGGATGGGTCCCCAGAGCGACAAGGAACGTGACCTCCCGGGCGCGCGAAGAGAGATGGGTGGATATCGTCTCAAAGAAGGTCGGCATGGGGAGGGTGCGGGTATTGTCCGGAATGATCACCAACACCCTTTTCCCGGCAACATCTAGCTCTTCAAGCGCCTGTCCCAGGCGTGCTTCCACCTCTTGCATATCAATCGCGCGTCCGGGAGCGTAGCTAAGGATCATTCCTCTTCCCACTCCGTATGGAACGTCCCTTCCTTGTCGATCCGGTTGTAGGTGTGAGCGCCAAAGAAGTCCCGCTGGGCTTGTAACAGATTCGCGGGAAGCCGCCCGGAGCGATACCCATCGAGAAAATCGAGGGCAGAGCTCATCACCGGCACCGGAAGCCCATGCTCGTGAGCCTGACTCAGCACCCGCCGCAGAGCAAGATGATTGTCCTTCCACAGCGATAGGAACGGTTCTGCCAGGAAGAGAAGAGGGAGATCCGGTTGTTCTTGGAAGGCCTTCTCAATCGGTACGAGTAGCTTCGCCCGGATGATGCATCCTGCCATCCAGACCCGGGCCGCCTCGGCAAGATCCAGGTTGTAGCTACGTTCTGCGGAGGCGTCCCGTAGCTGTCGTAACCCTTGCGCGTAGGCCGCCAAGACCGTGAGCATAACCGCACCGCGCAGGTCTTCCACAAATGGCTCGCGCGAGGTATTAAACTGCAACGCGGGTCCTGGAAGGATCTTCTCGGCCGCGGCACGCTCTATCTTCAGGCCGGAGAGGGCGCGGGCGAAGACGGCCATCGCGATCGTCGGCGCTGGTGTTCCGAGGTCGAGAGCAGACTGGGTGGACCATTTGCCAGTCCCCTTCTGCTTTGCGGTGTCGAGGATTGAGTCAACGAGGGCGCCGCCTGTCTCGCTGTCGGGATGACGAAGTATTCGCTCCGTGATCTCAAACAGGTATCCACCGAGGTCTCCGGCATTCCAGTCTTCGAAGACGTCGGCCATCTCGTCCGGCGTCATCCCCAATCCCTGCTTCATCAAGTCGTACGCCTCGGCGATCGTCTCCATAATCGCGTACTCGATCCCGTTATGGATCATCTTGACATAGTGGCCGGCAGATCCAGAACCAAAGTAGGCACAACACGGTCCTTGCTGTCCTTTTGCTGCGATCTCCTTGAGGATCTCCTCGACGTGTGTGTAGGCGGCTTTGCTGCCGCCGGCCATGATAGATGGTCCGTGCAACGCACCCGCTTCCCCTCCGGAGATTCCCACGCCAAGGTAGAAAATGCCCTGTTCCTCAACGGTGACGAGACGCCTCTCGGTCTCTTCGTAGTGGGCGTTTCCTCCGTCCATTACGATGTCTCCCTCCTCAAGCCAGGGAAGGAGAGCCTCTAGTACCATGTCGGTGCCCGCTCCTGCCTTGACCATGAGCAGGATCTTGCGGGGACGCGATAGCGTTCCTACGAACTCCTCCAGAGAGTAGGAAGGAATGATCTTCTTCCCCGCGCCGTGTTCCTTGATAAACCCTCGTGTGCGTTCCGCTGTCCGATTGTAGACCGCAACCGTGAACCCGCGACTCTCTACGTTCCGCGCGAGGTTCTGGCCCATCACCGCAAGACCGATTGTCCCGAAATTCGCGCCGTTCATCTCTCCACCTCCCACGGCGGTGAATCAGGGAGGGCTCGCTCGAACCGCTCACCGAGTTCCGCCTCGTATCGTCCAGCATAGCCGTCCGAGAAAAACCGTTCCATCGCCTCATCGATGAAGCTCTTCCAGGAGCTCTCTTCCTTGCCGGGAATGATCGGATAGAACAGGGCATCGTTTGATTTGGCTGCTCTGCGGTCTCCTGGTGCATCACCGATCATCAGGACGTGGTTCTCCGCGTACTCTCCAGCTATGGAAGCAATGTGCTCTGTCTTTGTCCCCATCTCCTGGCCACAAATAAGTGCTGTGTAGCGCGCCACATCGTGCTCTTGCCATTCCCGCTTGAGTGCTTCAAGAGGGGTCGCCGAAACCACGACCACATCCGCTTTATCCTGTAATTTTACGAGCGACTCCCGCACATAGGGAAACGGAGGGATCCCTTGAACGATCTCCTTAATGGCCAAGTTGACCCGCTCTGACCACGCGAGGATATGCTCTAATTCCCGCCGTACTTCTTCGCTTGCGGCGCCTTTGATCGCTTCTTTCAATCCGTCGTTCGACAAGAGACTTCGGGGACCATCCACCCAGGCAAAGTAGTGCGGGAACCCCGGTACCTCGAACTTACGGGCTTGCACTTGTGGGTGAGTGGGAAGGAGTTCGGTGAGGATCCGCTTGATCGTGATATGGCGGTTCGCTCCCCGGGTCTTCGAGAAGAGATCGGCGAACTCCTTGCACTCCCGCGCGGCCTGAGCCGCTGGTTGAAGGCCGAAGTAGGCAATCATCCACGGGCAGAAGCACTCCCGTTGCTTGATCCCCATCGTATCGAATGCACAGCCATCGGAATCGATACAGACGAGGAAGTCCTTCTTTGGACGAAAACAATCAAGTTGTTTACGATAATCCATCTATCCTCACTTTCAACGTCGGACACAAGCCCTGCAGGGCAAGGTCCGATGCTACATTAGGGTTCCGTAGCGTCGCAGCTTGTCTGCGACGTTACGATAGTCCCTCACCGGTGCTCCGAAGGGATGTACGCCGGACATTTCTTCTCGGCGAAGAGCGGCTTCAAACGGGCGAAACGTTGTAGCCCCCCAATAAGAGGGATACTTGGGCCGGTCTCACCAATGAGAGGACGGGCATAGCGTAGGAACTCATCGGTAACGTCGATCCCGCTCGGCGCGATCCACTCCTTGGGAAAGACCCGCTCAGAGTTGGCCATCTCCGCAAGGGGTGCCTTGTCATAGGAGACGGTGTAGCCCGGCTCTGGCTCACGCCTAATCGTCGCCATGCACCCTGTTCCCTCTGTAACGGCGATTTTCACCGCCTGTTCTCCGACAGAATAGGCCTCTTCGAGGTCGACGGTGGAGGCATAGATCATTGAATCCCGCTGATCCGTCCCCGGGATCTGCCCGCGCGCTGCTCCACGAACGGCCAACCTATTTTGGTTCAGGTAGTTGACGACGACATGGGCTACCGACATCTCACTCGCGCTAAATTGCGTGTGCCCGAACGAATCTCTACTCTCTCCGAGATTCCCCACGTTGATCCCCTCGCTCACCACGACGATTGCACGTCCAGAGCGCCGCAATTCCTGGTTTACGTTCTCCGCAAGTTCTGGCAAGGTCGATTCCGCTTCGGGAAGATATATCTGTAACGGCATCTCGCGATCCGGATCGGCGAGGCGTGCTGCTGCCGGTATGAAACCGATCCGCCGTCCCATCGCCTGAACGACCAACACCGGATCAGAGCGACAGGAACCACGATTCTCCTCGTTTAGGTTCTGAATCATGTGCGCCCAATACCGAGCGGTCGATCCGTACCCCGGGGTATGGTCAATCAATTTAAGCGCCTGATCGCCCAGGTCGTTATCGATTGTCTTTGGAACGCCCACACAGACCAAATCTAGTCCGCTCTCTTGCGCGAGTTCGCTCACTTGCTGCGCCGTATCCATCGAGTCATTTCCGCCGATATAGAAGAAAAACCCGATTCCATGGGCACGAAAGACCTCAACTATCCGCTCAAGATCCTCTGTCTGCTCTGTCTTGATCTTGTAGCGACAGGTCCCGATTGCCCCCGCCGCTGGTGTGGTCCGCAACAACTTGAGTTCCTGTTCGGACTGTGCCGACAGGTCGAGAAGCTCCTCTTTGAGAACCCCTTCGATCCCGTGATAGGCGGCATAGGTTCGCCCGAAGCGCTCCGGATAGTTCCGGCAGGCCTCAATCACCCCTAGTAGGGATGAATTGATCACCGCGGTCGGGCCGCCCGACTGTGCTATGACGACGTTTCTCATCTTTTTTCCTACACTCCGGAATACGCGGAGAAGCCCCCATCGATCGGTATGATAATCCCGTTGACAAACTCCGCATCCTTTGACAGAAGCCAGCGCACGGTTCCGACTAAATCCTCTGGGGCTCCGAACCGGTCCATCGGCGTGTGGTCGATGATCTGCTTTCCTCTTGCGGTCAAGTCCCCTTCTTCGTCTTGGAGGAGGAAGCGGTTCTGCGCCGTCAGGAAGAACCCCGGGGCAATCGCGTTCACCCTGATCCGCGGCGAGTACTCCTGCGCCATATGCACCGCCAACCACTGGGTGAAGTTCGCCACCGCCGCCTTGGCCGCGGAATAAGCAGGGATGCGCGTGAGGGGGCGGACGGCGTTCATCGAGGCAATATTCAGGATCACTCCCTCTTTCTGTTCGACCATGATCTTGCCAAAGACCTGACTGGCGAGGAACGTCCCCATGAAGTTGAGGTCGAAGACAAACCGTGCTCCGTCTTCAGGAAGATCGAAAAAGGATTGATCCGGACCTGTAGTCGCCTTTGGAGAATTGCCTCCCGCCCCGTTGATAAGAATGTCCAGGCGACCGAATGCCGAGATGACCCTATTCGATGCCTGTTCAAGTTCCTCACGGGAGAGAACACTCGCCTTTACGGCCAACCCCTCACTCCCTGTGGAGCGAACGAAATCCAGAGCCTTTTCGGCCTTCTCTTCATTGATATCCAAGAGGGCAATCTTCACCCCTTCTCGCGCCAACCCCTCTGCGATTGCCGTGCAGAGCACTCCTGCCCCACCGGTGATTACCGCGACCTTCCCTTTTAGTTCATCCACCGTTTCTCACCCCCAATCCTTCCAGGTGCCGGCCCAGGTGTTGGGCCAGTTTCTCGTAATGCTCCTCTTCCCATTCATCGAGCACAAGGCGCAGTTCATCCCCTAATGGATTTTGTAGAACCGCTCCAAAGGCTACGTGCAGCACCTGCCTCCCATTGTGCTCCTCGATGAACTTCGGAAGCTCGTCATCCGAGATCGTCTCTAGCGGAGGAATTCGAGAAGGATCGGCCGAGATGTGGTAGCTCGCCTGCTCGTGCGTAAACTGCGATATCGAGAAGCTCGCGATCTTGCGAAAAAGGGCAGGCTTGTGGCGCGCCACTACCTCCAGGGCGACAAGGTAGCTCGTCCCAGCCGTCTTCACGTGCCACAGACCATTGGTCTCTTCCGCCAGGAATGGGTACAGGGTGAACTTGTCCGACCCGGAGTGGAGGCTCAGGCGGTATGATCCGATTGTGTGGGCGATGGCGGCGTGCGTTTCAAGCTCCCTGCGAAACACCTCCAGATCGCCCCTCCAATCGACCCCCTTCTCCATCGCTCCCACAAACCGCGGGGCGAGGCTCATGAAGCCCACCCCACGCCGCCGAAGCTCGTGAGCCACAAACAGGTGTTCCAATGGGGTCGTGGGCGTCTCCGTCTCGTCCACCGAGACCTCGTAGTCGAAACCATCGGGGAGGCGTTCAGCCAGGGCCTGGTACATTCGAGTGGCAAAAGCCACCGCTCCGCCGTACTTTATTGCGGCGCGGGCAAGCTCCTCCTCGGAGAAGCGCAGCGTTCCCAGCTCGTCTATCTTGAATGATTGTCCGAGGTACTCCCGACAGAACGTTTCGGATTCCGGAAGGTAAGTAAATCGGTCTTTAACCTCCTGCGAAGACAGTTCTTCCGCCGCGACCACATGATCCCCAGGGTCACAGGTAAAGAATGTATAGCCGAGATCCGCGGCGTGCAGTGCGTCTTTGATTCGCTTGAGGTGGTCGGCATCCGCTCCGAAACCGCCTTCGTACCCTTCCTGGAAGGCCCCGAATATGCCTTTGGCCAACACCTCCTCGAAGGTGCGGCCGGTGCGGACGTTCTCCCGGACCGATTGCTGGACTAATATCGGGAAGCCCTTTGCGCCTGCGAGAGCACGGATATGCCCTGGTGTAGCCAGCCCGAGGCGGTCTCCAAAACCGAAGCTCGCTTCTCTCTCCGGGATTCGCTGGGGTGAAAGCCATGAGAACACTTGTTTGAGAGCAAATGCGTTTTCGACGGTTAGGGGACAGAGGAATCCCCCTCCTGTTAATGCTTCTCCGGAAAAGCCCGGGAGGAATTCGGAAAGGAATAAGCGCTGCCCCTCCAAACCACGGACAAGAGCGAAGGTTGTTTCTTGAAGCTTATGCACAGAGTGTTCATAGATCTTGTAGTGGGTCCCGAGAAGCCTTTCAAGTTCCATACAGTCCTCCTAGACCCACTGTGCCCTGATCGCCGTTGCAGAGGCAAGAAGTGCCTTCTCTCTCGGATGGGGGAAGGCCTCGATTACAAGCCCACTGGCATAGTTCATTGCTTTGAGAGCGGTCCAAACCTCAGTGAAGGGCAAGTGTCCAAAGCCTGGGACCCAGCGATTCGAGTCGGCGAGGTGTACGTGGAAGAGCCTGTCCCCGGCGGCCCGGATCGCCTCCCCGATACTCACCTCCTCTATATTGGAGTGGAACGTGTCGAACAGGATTCCAAGGTTCTCTTCCCCGACCTTTTCGATCACCGCGAGTGCCTCTTCCACGGTGCTCACTAGGCGCGATTCGTAGCGGTTGAGTGGTTCGAGAGCAATCCTGACTTCGGCATCATAGGTCGCGCACTCGTGTAAGGATTCGACAAGTAGTTCCATATCGCCATCTGCTCCGCGCAACGACCCCACGATTACGACCGCACCAAAGGACTTGGCGAACTGCATGTGTGCCTGAATACGCTCCACCGCCCGTCGGCGAATCTTCTCATCGGGAGAAGAGAGGGAAAGCCCTTCTTTCGCTGCGGCCTGGCCGGTGGTTATAGAAAGGAGGCGGAGGCCCTCGGATTCGAGGACCTCCTTAACCACAGCAGTGTTGAGCCGGTTTGGGTCGATGATCGCAAGCTCAACCCCGTCATACCCCGCTTCCTTCACCGTGTGCAGGGCGGTTTCCCACTTCCCCGGCAAAAACGGGGAAAACGGCGTTTCGTCTTGCACGGGAACGATCATCCCCAGTGGCCAATTGTGCATCTAGAACCCTCGTCGGGGCAATGCATAGACCGGCTTCCAACCCGGAGAGCCAGGCTCTTTCAGGTAGGGCTCCATCTCCTCTTCTGTGCGTGTGGTGATCTCCTCCACCGGAGGAAGCCTTCCTGGCGGGAATGCGTCCAGGATCTCGTCGTGGACAAGGGTTAGATAACGAAGGATCGCGGCTACCGGTCGCTTTGCCTTCTTCGGGTCAGCCAGTTCGGGTTTCCCAACCGCGCCGTGCGGCACAGCGGCAAGCTCGATCGCAATCTGACCCTCCCCTTCAGACCAGCGGTGCGGACGGTTGTATGGGTCGACCGAGGTATCAAAGTGCCCACCAGGCAAGTAACTCTTCCCCTCCCCGCCGATTGCGTGATCCATATCGATCATACCTTCAGGGAAGAGGAACAGTCCGAGCGAGGTCTCCGCTTCGGCAGAGTGGATAAAGTCCGTCTCCCAACCGGTTCTCTCGCAAGGGACGAAGAACTCACGTATGCAGCGGTGCCAATCAAAGATCTGGTAGATCCCTGGAAGCTGGTAGCGGTACATGAACTCATGCAACGCCGATTCGAGCATCCACAGTTGCCCGTGGTTGTTGATGATCAGCTGCTTGCGGAAGCCGTCGTTCCACAGCCCGAGCATCGTGTTAATCAGCGTTTCCCGCACGACTTCCTCGGGCATGATCACCGTCCCCGGCATTCCCACATGGTGATAGGGGTGCCCACCGTAGTTGAGGGGCGAGTACACTAGGTTCACCGGGTTTCCTTTCTTCGCCGTGTGCCTCCGCACCCCTTCGATGAGTTGCGTCACCTGAAACAGGTCATGTCCGGAGCAAGAGTGATCACCATGCCGCTCGGTAGAGGCAACGGGAATGATCACAATGTCGTTCTTGCGCCGGTTCTCCACGACCTGTGCTCGGGGGGTTGTTTGGATGTAGGATCCGGGTTTTACCATCTCCGAGGGTGCGGGGACCTCATATTCAGCCAAGATCCGATCGATCTCGTCCTCTGAGGCGTCCCAGATCTCCTTCTTCAACCGTCCGACTTGGGAATCCTCAAAGAAGACCTGAGGAAGTTCTGTAGTAAGCCACTTGGCCATTTCTCCTCCTTACGGCTTGATGATGATTTTTCCGTCTTCGCGTTTGGTCGCCTTCTCCAGGGCGTTGAGAGCCTGATCAAGTGGGAAGGTAGAGGTGATGATCTTCGAGTTGTCGATCAGCCCCGATCCCATCATCCGGATGACTGAGGGGAAGATTGCATGACCGGAGTGCCCTTGTGCGCCGAACAGCTGGCCACGCCTGATCTGAAAGCTTTCCAGGTACATCGGGACTCGTGATGCAGCTCGACCTATCTGTGTGATCTTTCCGTTGATTGCCAGGGTCTTTTCCATTTCGGGGATCGTTTTATTAGGTGCTCCGGCCGCTTCGACCGACATGTCGGCTCCCGCGCCTTGGGTGGCATCCATCACCACCTCGGAAGGAGTAACCTCACGAGGGTCGTAGACCACATCCGCACCCACATCCTTGGCAAGCTTTCTGCGGACATCCGAGACTTCGAACGCGATGACCTTGGCCGCACCGGCCGCTTTGGAGAGCTGAATCGCACCCAGTCCGATCGGACCGGCTCCGTAGACGACCACGTAGGCCCCGGGACGGAACCCTCCCGCTCGTTCGAAAATGCCGTTATAGGCGACACAGGTAGGCTCGGTCGTCGCGGCAACATTCCACGCCGTTTCTTCCTCGGAATAGCGCTCAAAGATAGAATCTATGCTCCAGCACAGCTTCGCTTGAACGGCGATGTATTCCGCCATCGCTCCGTCGATCGTAAATCCGATCTCTTCTAAGTTCGCGCAGTGATTGGGGAATCCATCCCGGCAGGCGCGGCAGTGGCCGCACCAAACCATCTCTTCGGCTGTCACTCGATCCCCAACCTTGAACTGTTTCCCCTCCGGTCCGGGGCCAATCTCCACAATTTCACCAGAGAACTCGTGCCCGATGATCGCCGGGAACTTAGTGAGTCCGGGATAGAGGATGTAGTCGTCGGAGTCGTGCTCGTAGAAGTGGATGTCCGAGCCGCATATCCCGCAGGCGTGAATCTTCAACAAGACTTCACCCGGGCCGGGCTTCGGTTGCGGAACATCCTTCATTTCGAGTTTAGGATGTCGCCAAATATTGAATCCTTCTACTGCTTTCCCTGTTCTCTTCTCGAATTCTGAGACCTGATAACTTGGTCTTGGCTCCCACTGAGCAGAAAGCACTAGTCCCTTCATTCTTCCTCCTTTGCAAACGTTTGTATTGCGATTATAACAGCCTGCTTGGAAATAGCAAACTGCCGTTACTCCCCTTAAGATGCGCCTTCCAATCGACGGAGCTCGTGTATGCTCTTCTGCGCCTCATCGACCGTCTGCTCGTACCAACCTGGTCCCTTCATTGTGGTAAACGGATCGGGTCCGGGTGCGGTGCACTCAACGATAATCGGACCTGGATAGTCCGTCTGTTCAAGTCCGCGGAGAATGGCAGAGAGCGGGATGTGCCCGCGTCCGACAGCACGGCGGTTGGAATCGGCGACATGAAACAGGAACAGTCTGTCACCCGCAGTGCGAATCGCGCCTGCAAGATCTTCCTCCTCGATGTTCATGTGATAGGTATCAAGAAGGATCCCCACCGCCGAAGAGCCAACCCCGTCTACAAAGGAATGCAGCTGCACGGCTCTGTATTCAACAGGTGCGACTCGTAGCGGTTAAGTCCCTCCAAGGCGATCTGGAGACCCATCTCCTCCGCACGTTCAGAGAGTTCTCCCACTCCTTCCAGTAGCAATCTCTCTTCTTCAGCCTGTCCCGTTAGCGCATGTACGCGACCGACTGCTCCATGACAGGAGATCAAAGGAGATCCCAGCTCGGCTGCATAGTCTAGCAGGCGCAGGTAGTAATTGCGTGCCGTCTCTCTGATCTCGCTTTCCGGGTGGGCAAGATCGACGTTAGTGGGAGTGAGAGAGAAAACGGATAGGCCATGTTCGGATAGAATGCGCTGCGTCGTGTGTGCTGGATACCTCTCCCAGTCGCCGAAGAGCTCAATCCCACCGTATCCTAGCCCGGAAAGCAGTTCCGCAACCTGTGGCAGAGGAGTATCTCCAAGTATCCAACTGCATGCCCCGTATCGCACATAGCCTCCTTCAGAGGTTGAGGCTTGGATCGATCTCCTCCAGCCGTACGGGCCGCTTTTCCTCATAAGAACGCTTGGCGGCGTAGCCCATGACCACGGGAATCTTCCCGTCGCGTCCAGTAACCCGAGGAGTCTCGCCCTTCTCGATCGCATCAATGAACGACTCTATCTCCGCTACGTAGGCCTCCGTATAGCGATCGGTGAAAAAGTGGTAGAGCGGAGATGAACGGTCGCCGTCTGAACTGCTCAGCACTGCGGTCTCGGGCTTGGGATTGGAGACGACAATCATCCCCTTCTCCCCGAAGACCTCCGCTCGCTGATCGTAGCCGTATACAGCGCGGCGGGAGTTGTCGATCATTCCGATTGCACCACTCCTAAAGCGCAGGGTCACCGCTGCGGTGTCAACATCTCCAAGCTCGCCGATCCGCGGATCGACCAGGACCGCGCCCACTGCATAGACTTCCTCCACCTCGTCCTGCATCAGGTAACGCGCCATGTCGAAATCGTGGATCATCATGTCGAGAAAGATTCCGCCTGAGACCTTGACGTATTCCGGGGGAGGAGGCTCGGGATCGCGACTAGTTATTTTCAGGACGTGCGGCTGCCCAATCTTGCCTTCCTTCACGAGATCATGGACACGCTGAAAGTTGGGGTCGAAGCGACGATTAAACCCGATCTGCAATAAGACTCCTTCCCGTTTGACTGCCTCCAGTGCGCGATCGATCGTGGGAATATCAAGCGCGATCGGCTTTTCACAGAATATGTGTTTACCAGCCTCCGCTGCCTGTTCGATCAGAGAGGCGTGTGTATCAGTACTCGCGCAGATGAATACCGCGCCAATCTGCGGATCGTCCAAGATACGGCGGGGATCATCAACAGCGCTTGGGATCGACAGCTCTTCTGCACATCGTTTCGCTGCCTCGGGGAACACATCGGCAACCACGACAATCTCTGCCCCGCCAACACGATAGCTCAAATTCGCCGCGTGCAGCCGTCCAATACGTCCAGCGCCAATCAATCCGATCTTAATGCTTCCCACCTAGACCTCCTTGATTGCTATTGACAGCAATTGACTTGCCTGTCGGAACGCCTCCTGGGCAACCATCGCCGGCTTGCCCAGTTCGTACTTTGGATGAAAGACCTCCACTGAAAGCGGCCCAGCGTATCCTGTGTTCAAGATCGCCTTCAAGTAGTCTGCAAGTGGTAGCCCTCCTTCTCCCGGAAGGACTCGATCATAATCAGCGATTTCTCCCATTGTCTTCCCGTCGGTCAATGCGTCTGACAGGTGCACAAGGCCAATTGCGTCTGCGGGAAGCGCGGCAACGGACTCCGGATCGGTGCGGCTCACCGCAAGGTGGAAGGTGTCAAGAACGAGCGGGAGTCCGGCCGCAGCAGCGACAGTGTGTGCTTCCTCCAAAGAGGGAAACGCGTGCGCGGGAAACCCGATAAACTCATACAATAGGTTGACACCATGCTCACGTCCTCGCTTGGCAAGCTCCATCAGAAGCTCCCCTGCATCGGGAAGAGATAGCCGTCCCTTCCCGGGAACAACGATCACTTGCCTCACGTTGAACCGCTCGGCGAGAGAGAAGATATCCTCTGCCCGCGCGAACAGACGCTCGGGAGCGATTTCAAACACACCCTCAAGGGCATTCAGCGGAAGCCAAGAAAGACCTGTCTGCTGAAGAGCAATTAGCGAACGCTCCCTACAGCCCAGATCCTCACAATTACTGAGAGCGGGAATGCGTGGTTCATAGTACAAGAATCCAGCGCCTCTTGCAGCAATCAGGCCCGATTCCAGGTTTGCCCGTACTATCGTTGCCCCGTTCAACCCAAGCGGAAGGCGTTCATGACTCATTCTGTTCTCCCATTGAGTAGTGCCTCAAGTTCGCTTATTTGAGAGATGACCGCATCGGCACGCACCTGCAGTTCGGACCCGCTATGCGCCATCGCCACCCCCAGCCCAGCCCGCTCGATCATTGACAGATCGATCATTTGGTCTCCCACAGCCACCGTGCGCTCAAGGGGGATGTCGAGGTACTGACAGAGCCACGCGAGTGCGGCCCCCTTCGATGCTTCGGGAGGAAGGACCTCCACGTACTTGCTCTCCGAGCGCATGATGGTGAGCTCGGGTGCTACCGTCCGCAGCTCTTTCTCAAAATCGGGGAGCTCTTCTGGGTCACCGATGAACAGGAGTTTGATCACTCCTGCCGCGAGGAGTTCTGTTTCGTCATCGATAATCTTCCCCAATAGCCCCTCCTTCTTGAGAAATGTACGAATAGATGCAGTCATTTCCGACACGTAAACGACTGGGTCTTCAAGGGAACGATAGATCTGAGGATGAACTGGAAAGCTGTGCGCTACAGTGAACACCTTGCGGGCCAGCTCCCCGGAAATGTACGCTTCATGCAGTGCCCTCTTTCCCACCGGATCATATACCACAGCACCATGGTAGATAATGGCCGGTGTCGTTATCGCTAGCTCATCGATCCACGGCAAGGCAGAGCTAATGGATCGTCCCGTGGCAAGCGTCACTCGGCTATGACGCGAAAGCTCCGCCAGAAACCCGCGTGTCGAGGACGTAAGCACCCCATTCCGTTCTAGCAAGGTTCCATCAATATCTAAAGCAAACAGCGCGTAGTCAGTATTCATTCTTCCTTGTCGAGCACAATTATGCCTGCTACAGCTTACTCATCATTTCGACAACGTCAGAAAGATCCCCGCGGAATGGTCCCGGTTCTTCAAGTTTCAGGGTGGTAAGGGCGGCGGCAAATTGCACCGCTTGCGCGGGAGAGTCTCCCAGTAGACGACGCCCGAAGTAAGAAGAGAAGCAACTATCTCCTCGCCCGGTACGTCCGGCAAGTGACCGTGGGCGGAATGGTGCTTCCACTACTTCGTCGCCAATTTGCACCATTACTCCTTGTTGATAGGTAAGAACAACTTCCTTGGCCCCCCAATCGCGGAGGATTTTCGCTGCCTTGTAGCGATCCGTTTCTCCAGTCACTGTGGCCGCCTCGCGGTTATCCATCTTGAGATAGTGTATGAGAGGAAGTATCTCTCGTGCCTGTTCCCAACGATCGCTGACAAGCTCCCCGTTCACATCTTTGCGCAGGAAACCCTGGGCCTCTACTGCCAGCGGGCCATGCGAGGCAATCTCGTTGAGGAATGCAAGATCAATCTCACCCGGGACGATCGTCCCCACGTAGTAGACGCGTGCATCCACCGCCGGGATGTCTTCCACCCTGAACGTACCAGCAAATCCAAGCAAATAGCAGGTTCGTTGATCGGAATTGCGGTCGGGGATGACATTCTCTACCGCGGTGGTCTCTTCGGTTATGACGGGATAGATTTCGGCACCGGCAGCCTCCAGTTCGTCCAACAGTCCTATGTCCTGTTTGGCCACGCGCATCAGCACGGCAATCTTCAGGTCCAGCTTGCGCAAAACCATGCCGCCGTAGTGGATCGCCCCGCCGGTGGCATCCGTGCGCTTACCTTCTACGACGATCCTGCCCTTGTCAATATGCCCGATGCACAAGACATCCACTTGCTTCTTCATCTGTCCTCCTAGGTTGGGTCTCGACCATGCGTCAGCCTCTTTGCTAACGTTTGCATTATAGACTGGAACAAAGCTGAGGTCAATCATCCTAGCCGGGACGTGTGGTAGTGCTGCGAACGACAAGATGCGGTTCGAGGACGCAATACAGTGGGAGAGTATCCTCCTGGTTGAGCACAGAGAGGAGCCACTCGGTAGCGATTTTCCCCATCTCGAATGTAGGCTGCGCAACAGTGGTTAGCTGAATGCGAGGAAGAGAGGCGTAGGAGATGTCATCATATCCGACAAGAGAGAGATCTTCCGGAACAGAGAGGCCGAGCTCGTCAGCTGCCTCCAGTACGCCCAGAGCAGTCACATCGTTGGCGGCAAAGATCGCCGTCGGGCGGTTCTCAAGAGAAAGAATCCGTCGGCCGGCCTCGCGACCGGCAGCCTGGGTGAAATCCGCATAGCAGACCCAGGCATCATCCGCAGAGAGTCCATGCTGGCGGAGGACCTTCCGATAGGTTGCCCTCCGATCGCGGCTCGACTGAACGTCCGCCGGTCCTCCGATAAACCCAATCCGTCGATGCCCAAGTTCAGTCAGGTGTTCCACTGCCAAGCGTGCACCTGCACGATCATCGCCGATCACGTAGGACGCATCCACCCCTTGGCAAATGCGCGAAACGAGAATAAATGGGGTTTCCGTCTGCGAAAGGCTCTTTGTAGATGGATCATTGAGTGTAGCTGTAGCGAGGACAAGTCCATCTACCTGCTTGCGACGCAAGAGGCGAATGTAGCTCGCCTCGCGCTCTATCAACCCGGTTGTATTGCACAGGATTACCCCATAGCCGGAGGCATGCGCAGCCTCGCCCACCCCGCGAGCAATATCGGCAAAAAAGGTGTTGGTGATGTCAGGGATGATCAGTCCAATTGCCTCCGAAGAGCCCTTCACTAATGCACGCGCTAGCTCGTTCCTCTCATAACCCAGGCGTTGCGCCGCAATACGCACTCTTTCTCCCGTCTCATCGCTGATCAGGGGGCTGCCGCTCAGTGCGCGGGATACGGTCGACGGGGACACACCCACCTCGCGCGCGATGTCCTTTATGGTGACCATTCCTCGTCCTTTTCCTCTTTTCTCGTTCCTGCAGTGTATTGGCTAGGCGGTCCCCCCCGCCGTCAGACCGGTGACATCTGCTAAAACAAGCATGATCGGGCTCTAGCTCAACATCACAAAACCATCAGAAAACAGGAGAACGACCGTCGGCATGCAAACGGAACTGGGCTCTTCTCAATCGTCTGCTTGGCCTGCCGATTCTCCCTTCTCTGCCTCCTCCACCCGTTCCAGCATATCTCTTAGGTCTTGAAGTGCCTCATTGAGCATGCTGTAGCCGTTCTCGAAGAACCTCTCTTGCAGCTCAAGAATATAGATACCGTCATACCCCGCCATGATTCTGAAGACATCTTCGTACGGGATGTTCCCCCATCCGATGGGGAGGTGCAGGTCCCCTATCCCCATCGGCATCGCCTCAATATAAGGTGGCGCCGATTCAGGTTTTCCTTTCCCAAAATTATCGTTTACATGAGCGTGTCGGATGTACGGTTTAGCGGCCTTAATCGATCTTAAAAAATCATACCCGAGTTTCTTAGAATTTATATAGGAATGAGCAAAATCGTAACACATCTTAACGCTCTCTTCCCCAACGCTCTCCAATAACTTTACCAGGTGTGTAATGCTCGAGTGAATATTCTCGACGCAGACCGTCACCCCTTCCCTCTGCGCCAGTTTGCTAAGGTCGGACAGCTCGTCCATTTCTATCTCGCGTGCCTCTTCCTCACTAACATCGCTGCCGTTGCTCTTCAGTCTTCCTTGATGATAGACGAGCGTCTTGGCCCCAATCGCGGCGGTGAACTGAATGCAGGCCGCGAAGACCTTCCGTTGAACATCGGGGTACTGGAAATCCCTCAGATTGAGCCTGTCCGGTGCGTGTACGGTGTAATCTAAATCGAATCCATCCAGGATTTCTTTTACCTGTTTTGCTCTTCCCACACGCAGATGCCCGTTCACCACCGCATCGACGCCGTGCACCGGTATCTCCGCCACATCGAAGCCCGCCTCCGCAATGGCACGGACATCTCGTTTCAACAGTTCGAGATCACCGTTGATTCTCCCCGAGTGGATGTTAAGCCCGATTTTGTTTCGCATGCTGTCCTCTCCTTTAGACAGACTGGATTTTTATGGCCCGAACTATACCACTTTTCGGGCGCGTGAAACAAGGAATTCTGTTCTACGGACGAGTGTCCCATTTCCATCGCGAAACACACCTTGACACCATCTTGCGCTATGAACTCCCATCATTACCGGTTCTTAGGACAGAGACCTCTGTCTCCGGGTTGAACAGGTGCGCCTTCTCTTTGTCCAACTTAAGGCAGATCGTCTCGCCGATCCGTCCGTCGAAGGGAGCCGGGACCAGTGCACGAATCTCCTCGTCGTCAAACCTGAAGGTAACCAAGTCCTCACGCCCCAAGGGCTCGATCAGGTAAACCTCGGCTTTGAAATCCCCATCCTGTTCCGCCACGATGCTCACATTTTCAGGGCGAATACCCATGATCACTCGTTGTGGAACGTTATTCTGTTTAGCCAGGGCACCTCGTTCAGCCGAAATGCGGATTTCCAGAGCCTGACTCTTGAGATAAAAGCCGTTGTCCCGTTCCTCAAAGGTCATCTCGAGGAAGTTCATCGGGGGGGCGCCGATGAACCCAGCCACAAACAAGGTATCCGGATGGTCATAGAGCTGATTGGGCTTGCCATAAGTTTGCAGCACCCCATAGTTCATCACCGCAATCCGGCTGGCCATGGTCATCGCCTCGACCTGATCGTGGGTCACGTACACGGAGGTCACGCCTAGGCTCTCCTGTAATCGCTTAATCGTGCCCCGCATCCGCAAGCGTAGCTTGGCATCGAGGTTAGAGAGGGGCTCATCGAAGAGCAGGATGGCCGGTTCTTTGACCAAGGCTCTTGCCAAAGCGACTCGCTGCTGTTGGCCCCCAGAGAGTTGGGCGGGTTTGCGATCCAGAAGTTCCCCAATCCCCATCATGTCAGCCGCCCCGTGAACCCTCTCCTTCATTCCCCTTCTGCGGACCTTCTTCAACTTCAGCGGATAAGCAATATTGTCAAACGTAGTCATATGGGGATACAGAGCGTAGCTCTGAAAGACCATGCCGATATTGCGTTCCTTAGGAATAAGATGGTTCACCACGCGGTCGTCAAAACGGATATGCCCAGAGGTGGGTTTGTAGATCCCCGCCAACATGAGTAAGGTGGTGGTCTTTCCACACCCTGAAGGGCCTAGGAGGGCGACAAACTCTCCGTCCCCGATCTCCAAATCAAGATTGTCAACCGCCCTCACCTTCCCGAAGTGCTTATTTAGAGATTCTAAAGCAATCTTCATGCCATTGTTCTCCTCGAAGCAGATCTCGTTCGTTGGATCATACTCCCCCTTTCTTTCCCCCTCCGTAAATATTTAGCAACGCCTCTTGGGTAAAGAGGAAGAATAGCACCACCGGGACCAACTGGAATAGCCCCACCGCCGCCACGGCGTTCCATTCGGTCATGACAGATTCGCTTATGAAATTCTGCAGGTAAAGGGATAAGACCGCTGATTTTCCGGCCCGCCCTGCGGTAAAAGTGAGCGGGATCAGATAGGCATTCCATGCTGTGAGGAACGCAAAGATAGAGAGCGCCGCGATCCCCGGCTTGATGTTCGGCATTATGATCTGCCACCATACCTTGAAACGGGAGGCTCCATCGATCAAGGCCGAACGCTCCATATCCCAGGATATGTTGTCGAAAAAACCCTTCATTATCCAGATGCCGAACGGAAGTTGAAAAGCGACCATAACTAGAGCTACTCCGCCTAGTGTGTTATACCCGAAGCCGCCCAGAAGCGGAACACCACGTCCGATGAGCGGAATTTTCGCGATCCAGAGGAGCACGAAATAGATGGGGATCAAGAGGGTAACACTGGGGAAAGCGTGCAGGATCAAGGTCAAGGAAAGGAAGCCCTTGCGCCCGGGAAACTTCATCCGCGAGAGGGCATAGCCAGTCAGGGACGAGACTACCACCACAATAAGGGTCATGATCAGAGACATTACTAGGGTGTTTAGGGTCACCGCCCAGATGCTGGGATACTGCGGGCCAAAGGGTGATTCCCATAGAAAACGCCAGTTGTTCAGGGTCCATCCGAGCGACTGCAATCCCTCTACCCTTGTCGAGAAGCTGGTAATCAGCAACCACAGGAAGCCAAGAATGATGAGACTACTAGGTACAATTAGAACCAGATAAGCAACCACAGGTTTAAGCTTTGGTCGTAGTATCATAGTTGATCTATCTTCGGTTCCTCCACCAACTCTCGGAACTTGAATACGCGTAGGTAAATGACCGCCATCACGATACCGATAATCACCAGTACCACCGACCATGCCGCGCCATACCCCCACTGCGTATTCCCAAAGTAACTTGTTAGTGCCCGGTGATATGCGGTCAAGGACCAGACTTCAGTTTGATAAAGGCCTGGGCCGCCATCGGTGAGGAGCATGATCTGCTCAAAGGATGTCAGGAGGGAGAGGGTCTGGTAGGTCGTCACGAAAAGAAGCGGCCACTTGATCATGGGAAGCTCGACGTACCGGATCGTCTGCCAGGTGGTCGCCCCGTCCACCCTAGAGGCTATGGTGTAGTCCTTGGGAATCGATTCAATAGCTGAGGCGAAGAGAATCATGCCGAAGGAAGCGCCGATGAATCCGTTGACCAGGAAGATGAACACCCATGGGTGGGTGTGGAGGAGGTATTCCCCCCCACCGATACCCAGCGGAACAAGGAAGTACTTATTGATCACGCCCATTGGAGCCGGCCCGGCCAGTGCCCTCCACATCATTGTGTACACCACTACCGGTGTGATCCGTGGCAGGAACCACAGTGTTCGAAAGGCAAACCCGGTTCGGCGCTTAATGTGTGTGGTTATCAAAGCGATGACCAGAGCCATCCCCACGTTGAACAGGGCTAGGGTCACAGCAACATACATGATTGTGTTGCCGAGGATTCTTGAGAGAAATCTGTTGGTGAAAATCTTTACGTAATTGTCCAAACTCCAGTTTACCGGCTTCCACCACTCAAGAATACCGAAGTTGGTCATGTCTAGCTTGGTAAAGCTTAGGATGAACACCATTACAAGCGGGATAAAGAAGAATAACGTTACTAGAATAAGCGTAGGAGAAAGAAACATATACGGAGCAAGTTGGCCCCGCATCCGAGAGAACCTGATGTTTCTCGTCCCTAATAGAGCGGGGAGGGGGGGCTTTCCCCTCTCCCCTATTTGTTCCGTTCTTCGTTTCACCGGATGATTACATCGTCACCCAGTTCACGTTGGAGGCCATCCACTACGAATTCCACCGCCTCCTGGGGTGTGAAATCGCCTCCCACCACCGCCGCCAGGGCCTCGTAGGTAATGGTGGAATATGGGCCCCAGTACGGGTTGTTGGGCAAGAAGGTGGTGTAATCCAGCATGTACAACGTCTCGCTCAGCAGGCGGGAATCCTTATAGAACTTGTACTCCGTTTGTCCGTTCAGGATACCCAGGTGAGTGCTGGCGATCGCGTGACGGGTGTTCGGTCCGTAGTCGGTGACCTTGTCGATTAAGGCCAGCGCCAGGTCCGGGTCTTCACACTGAGAACTGATGAGGTAGGCCATCGGGTGCGTGAGGGAATTCGCCTGGCCGCCCTGCTCTGCGGCTGGGATCAACGCAATACCGAAGGTCTCCCACATATAGGCCTCTCCGCCGAGATCCTTGAGGAAGAGTTCAGCCCATTCGGCCCACTGCCATGTCCCGCCGACCCAGAAGAGGACCTTGCTCCCGGAAACTCCAGGATGCCATGCGTCTCCCCAACCCAAGCCGAGGCCGCCCATGGATCCGTAGGTCTGCGCGGCGTCGTAGAAGAACTGGTAGTAGTTGAGGCCGGCCACTTCGTTGAAGACGAGCTTGCCGGTTGCGACATCGATCGTCTCCCCGCCGAAAGCATAGTAGAGTGCGGTGAAGTCAGGTCCGTTCGACGGACGCATCCAGAAACCGTTGCCATCAGCGACCACACCTTTGTCCACCGCTTCCTTGGCCACTGTCAGCATGTCGTAGAGGGTGAATTCGCCCTTCTCGATATTATCCGGCAGAGCCGCGATCTCGTTCGCGGTCCAACCCAGCTCGCCTAACAGAGCCTTGTTGAAATAGAGGGGGCGTGCCTCAGCATCCTGGGGGACTCCCCAGATCTCGCCCTTAAAACTCGTGCTGTCCCACAGGCTATCGATAACGTTGTTGAACCCGGGGAACTCCTTCATCAACGCATCCAACGCGATGATCCGGCCCGCCTCGGCCTGAACTCCGATGTACTCGTGTCCGGTGAGCCAGATGTCGGGTTCCTCGTTCGCGACGTAGCTCAACACGAACTCCGTCACGTAATCTCCCCAGTCAATGTTGTCCTGAATGATCACGACTTCTACGCGCCTAGGGTCACTTGCGGCCTCCAGGTCGGCGTTGAGTCCCTCGGCAGCGAGAATGAAGTTGTTGCCTCGCCAGTCCTCCATCGGCGGCTTCGCCCGACAGCGAACAGTGATGGTAATAGTCTCCGTATCCTGCCCCAGGGCAACAAGCCCTCCGGACACCACAAAGCACCCGATCAACATCAATACAAACAAACGTTTCATTTCCTCTCCTCCTTGATCTTATGGGCTGTGGCACACGTTCTTCCTAACAGTGTATTCTCTCGCCAATCACCTCCTATAATAGGAATAATATCTGCATTGTATGCGGCATCCAAGAAGCATTTATTCGTGTTCGATGCAATCTCAGCCCTAGAGGTGGTTGCTTCAGCATGAGATGTACCCCGGTTGCCCCTTCCTCAAGTGAGTAGTTGCCTAAACCGGATAGAAGAGCTAAATGTCTTTTTTCTCGAAAGCAGGCTGTCTCATCGTGATCTGCAAAGATCTTCATAGTGAAATCACGCAAACGATAGCACAAAAAAGAGCCTTTGTCAATAGGAAAACCGTTAATCCAGGCATCAACAAGGATTAGACCATTTAGAAGGCGTATTTACCTCGCGTGTGAAATCTATAAACTCTTCAGAAACATCTCCACATCTTGCGCGGTTCGGTTGAACGGTCCCGGTGCTTCCATCTTGAGGCTTGTCACCGCGGCCGCGTACTTGCACGCTTCACCTGGTCCCATCGAAAGCCGCTTTGCGCAGTAGGTCGTGAAGCAAGTATCGCCGCGACCTGTACGTCCCATCATCTTGCTGGGCGTGAAGTCTCCTGTGTGGAATTTTCCTTCTGCATAAACGAGCACGCCCTTCTTATGAGTGATCAGAATTTCTTTCGGACCCAAAGCTGCGAGTGCGCGCGCCGCAGCGCGCAGATCCGTCAGTCCGGTAAGAACCTCGGCTTCTGTATCGTCGGCCTTGAGGTAATAGACGTGCTTCAGGCCGTCCGCCTTCTCCGGCCAATCACGGAAGACGATATCACCGTCTTCTGCAAATCGCACGAAACCTTGGGCATCAAGCCCAACTGGCCCGCGCTTTGCGATCTCCTTCAACGTAGGAAGGTCGACCTCGCCTGCGCAAATGGGGATGACAAGCTGAAGTTTGGCATCAATCTCAGGCAATTCTTCCACGGTAAACGGTCCGGCGAATCCCAAGCTCTTGCAGATTCGCTTGTCGCGATCTTCGGACAGGAAGATGTTCTCCATGCCAGCCGATTCAGGCGCCTCAGTCACGTGCACTTCGATTCCTGCGTCGCGAATCTCATCCAGTCTCCAGAAATCGTCTTTGTGCAGTCTAGTGACCACAGCCACGCGATATCCTTGACGAGCCAGATTCAGGCCACCGTAATACACGGCACCCCCGTGAGCGGGAGTACTTTGGCCATCTACTGTTACGATCTTGTCGACGGCGAAATGCCCAATTAAACAAACGTCAAACTGTTCGGTGCTCATACGTAAATCTCCTTCTCTGTAAAGTTGGCTGTAAGCACTTCCAGGTAAATCGCCAGGTCCTCTACAACATGATCAGCCTCGTCTAGCATCTCTTTGGGTGCGGTGGCCATAGTCACGCCGACCCCGGCAAGCAGAAGCATCTCTCGATCATTGTGATTGTCTCCAAAGGCGATGACCTTCTCAATGTCGATCTCAAGGAGGCGGCAAAGGTGGCGTAACGCGGTTCCCTTTGAAACATTACGGGGGAGAATTTCTAGGTAGTTGTGCTGGGAATTGACGCAGGTAGGTTCGGGGTACTTGCGCCGGTAACATTCGCGCAGTTGTCCCAACACGTCTTGGTCTCCGATGATGAGGAGTTTCATCGGATCGACCTAAGCGCGGTCCAGGCACGCCACCAGATCCCCGACCTCCTTTGCCGGGATCTTGTTCTGTTGATTGAAGGCCCGCAGTGAGTCGGTGATCGTTTCGACGTAATAGAACGTATCCGAGGGGTCTAGGTAGAGTTGCGGGTGGACGGGAAACTCGCGCGCCAAGAGCAGTGCGTCCCGGGCGGCTTCACGATCGAGAGTGCACTTGTAAACATTCTCACCGGTTGAGCTTACGATCAACCCACCGTTATAGAAGATGGCAGGCGTGTCCACCTTGAGCTGCGATAGGAAGGGGGCCGCAGAGGCGGGAATTCTGCCAGTAGCTACAGTGACAACAATCCCATGCGCCTGCAACCGCGAGATCAGAGAGAGCACGGAGGGAGGGATGCGATGTGTGTGATCGAGCAACGTACCGTCAAGGTCAAAGACAAGAAGCTGGGTTTTGATCATGCCAGCTAAGCCTGTTTCTCAAGGACGTGAATACTTCGTCGATGAAGGCGAAGCCCGACAATCTGGCCCGCCTGCAGTATCCCCTTCTCCAGCGGATTGGAAACCTGAACTGAAATCTCCTTCTCGTTCGGAAGGCTCATGGTGTAAACGACAATGGAGCCTGTGTAATGTGAGAATTGGATCGTTGCCGCGAAATCCCCATCCTGTTCGTCCACGATATCCATGGCTTCCGGTCGTACAACGACGTCAACTGCCTGGTCTGTGGCGAACGTGGTTCCGAATCTATCCAATGCGATCTCGCACCCGTACATCGAAATCATAATCCCTTCAGGAGTCGCATTTGTGATGCGAGCCGGCAGAAAGCTCGCTTCGCCGATGAAGTCGGCAACGAATCGATTGGCTGGCCGAGCGTAGATTTCCTCGGCCGTTCCCAACTGTTGTAACCGGCCGTCTTGCATGACGGCCACCCAGTCCGAAATGCTCATGGCTTCAGCCTGATCGTGAGTCACATATACGCTGGTAATCTCGAGATCTTGCTGGAGTCGGCGGATCTGCTCGCGCGTACCCTTGCGAAGCTTCGCATCAAGGTTCGACAGCGGCTCATCAAAGAGCAGTACATGGGGCTTGGTAATGATTGCACGGCAGAGGGCGACACGCTGTTGCTGGCCACCGGACAGCTTTGCGACCGACCGTGACTCAAGGCCGACGAGGCCAACGAGAGCGAGAACTTCCTGAACTCGAGTACGGATTTCTCGTTTGGGAACGTGCTTGACGCGAAGTCCGTACGCAACATTCTCTTTCACGGTCATGTGGGGGAAGAGCCCGTAGGACTGAAAGACCATCGAGGTGTTTCGGTTCTGCGGCGGAATGTCGTTGACTCGCTGATCATCGATGTAAACACTTCCGGCAGTTGCGTTTTCGAAACCTGCAAGAATCCGCAAGGATGTCGTCTTGCCGCAGCCAGATGGGCCGAGCAACGTGACGAGATCGCCGCGATTCACGGAAAGCGAAAAGTCGTCTACGGCTCGAACCTCTTTCTTGGTTCCCTCCGAGAAAATCTTAACAAGGTTCTCAAATTGAACGACAGCGTCAGTCATGCCTTGTCACTCTCCTCCCATGGGGGTCAGCCCACCTTTGAACAACCTGCCTACGACGAACCGCATCAAAACAATCGCAGTCAGGACAATCGCGATGATGACATAGCCATATGCCGCTGCTGCCGCCAGATTGGCTTGGTCGACTTCGTACAGAAGCGCGACGGTCAGTAGCTGAACCCCGGCCGAGACGACGAAAATAACCGCACTGATCGCCGTCATGCATCGGACGAACATATAAACCATTCCCGAAAGAAACGCCGGAGCAACTAGGGGTAGAGTGACACGAGTAAACGTACGGAAGAAACCTGCCCCCAGGCTGCTGGATGCTTCTTCGATTGCCGGATCAATTTGCTGCAATTGCGCGATCCCGTCTCGTATTCCCACCGGCATCCTTCGGAAGATGAAGACCAGCATGATGATGAACACGGTTCCCGTCAGCTGAAACGGTGGCGTGTTAAATGCAAGAATGTAGGCAATGCCAACCACAACGCCTGGCACGGCAAAGTTTAGCATAGATACGAATTCCATCACCCCGCGTCCCACAAAGCGCTTCCGGGTCACGAGGTAAGCTATAATGATTGACAGCAGGCCTCCGATGGGAGTGGCCACGAGGGCAATCTTCAACGTATTCCAGACATACTGGCCACCCACCTTGAACACGTAGGTGTAATTAGCAAGGGTGAAGGAATTATCGAAACCCCACAACTTGGTGAACGATCCAACAAGAACGACCCCGTAGACCAGCAGGATGATTCCGGCGAGGATAGACATGGCAATAAAAATCGGGATCTTGACCCCTTTTTCGGACGATTTCAGCCCGGTGCCAGAGGGTTTTCCGGTCACAGTAACATAGGAGCGGCGGGAGACGTAGTACTTCTGTACTACAAAGATCATCAGCGTGGGGAGCAGCATGAACATGGCAAGCGTAGCACCGAGAGGAAGGTTGTAACGGCCGACGACTGCGTGATACGCAGCTACGGTCAGCACGCGGAAACGGCCCTGAATAATGATTGGATTTCCGAAATCCTCCAGCGATCGGATGAAAACAAGCAAACCTGCACTGGCGATTCCGGGAACTGCCAGCGGAAGGGTAACCGTCATGAATGTTCGAAGTTTTGAAGCTCCCATGTCGAGAGCGGCTTCTTCGATGGACGGATCAATTTTCGATAGAACGCCTTCAAGAATCATGAACGCAATCGGAAAATAGGCCAGGGTCTCGGTTAGCACCAGGCCGGGAAGACCGTAAATATCCCAGTCCAGATTCAGTGCGTCCGTGATGACTCCATGGTTCCCCAGCAGCAGAATCACAGCAAGAGCAATCAGAAATGGCGGAGAAACAATGGGCATCATAGCGATTACGCGAAAGATTCCCTTACACGGGATGTCGGTGCGAGTGATACCGTAGGCGAAGATAAAGGCAACGGTTGTTCCGCAAACGGAGACCAGGGCTCCCACGATCAGGCTATTGATCAGTGGACGCCAGTAGTAAACTTTCTGAAAGAACTGGAGAAAATACTTGGGCTCGAAAGAGCCGTCGGCCCATAGGCTATGCTGTAGAATTTTTGCCAAGGGAAAGAGAATGAAGATGGCTAAGAGCGCAAAAACAACGGAGACAATCCCCAACAACACAGGGTCTCGCCTCAATCGCCGGAATTCTCCGCAAAGCTCTCTACGGTATGCATCCAACTTCATGCTTGGCTCCTGTTGCTTGATGAAAGGGAAGAACGGCGGGGAGGCTTGGCCTCCCCACCAACAGAACTAGTATTCGCCGGTGACTTCGCTCCACTTATCAAGCATGGCTTCCTTGTTGTCGCCATACCAGATGAGGTCAACCGGGAGGACGTTGACATCCGTTGCCTTGACGCTTCCTTCGGCCAGTTCAGCTACCGGGTTGAGCGGAAGGCGGAAGAAGTCCTGATAGAGATCCTGGGCCTCTTTGCCCATTGCCCAGTCGTAGAAAATCTTCGCAAGCTCGGTCTGCGGTCCGTCTTTGATCAGGGCCATGCCGCCGATCTCATAACTCGTGCCTTCGCTCGGGAAGGTCATGACGACAGGATACCCAGGAGCGATCGCCTTCTTGATAATATCGTGCGAGAAGACCATTCCAACGCCGAACTCGCCGAGGCCGACCATGGTGGCGGCCGCGCTGCCGGAGGTGTTGTACTGCCCGACCTGTGCACTGAACGCAGCGACGTACTCTTCGTCATCAGCATCAAATCCCACATCGGGAGAGCCAATGGCCGTCAGCATTCCGGCAAGCGTCGTGTAAGCGGTACCCGAAGAGAACGCGTACGCGAGAGTAATTTCACCTGTGAATTCAGGCTTGAGAAGATCCTGCCAAGACGTGGGCGCTTCCACGCCAACTTCGGCCAGGAATGCCGTGTTCGACACGAAGCCGATGTAACCGACATACAGTCCGATCCAGAGCCCCTCAGGATCCCTAAACTGCGGAGCGATATACTGCCAAGCAAGGGATTCCTTGTAAGGCGTGAGTAAACCTGCCTTGGCCGCCGCGATGTGCGACGTGTTCGATCCACCGAACCACAAGCTTGCCTGCGGATTCGCAGCCTCAGCAAGCAGTCTCACATAGACCTCACCCGAAGATAAGCGTACCCATTCCACGTCGATCTCAGGATATGCGGCTTCAAAAGCTTCGATATAGACAACTGCCTGGTCGGCATCAAATGCTGTGTAGATGGTTAGGGTGTCTTGCGAAAAACCAACGGCAGATAGAAGAACCACCAGTAGTAGCGATACTACGAGAAATCTTGCGTCTTTCATTGCTTACGCCTCCTTTAGTTACGTTGTCCTCAGCCAACTCCAGAAATTCTTCTGCTGACCACCTCCTGTTGTGCATAATTGTATTGTTATTACTTGCGGGATTGCAAGCGGTTGCAATACAGCATTCATTATGGCATCCACTCGAAAGATGTCAAGTCTGCTAGTCGAGCGGTGATTAAACCAATGCGGACTTAGCCACGTTGGCCAAGTCCGCAAGATATGCAGATTCGCGCGATTTATTCAGCAGGAACGTACGTTCCCGTTCGCGGATCGTACGACGTATCGATCTCAAGGCCAAGATCTTCGAATGCAACCACGACTGCAATGGAAGGATTCCCAGCGCTGGAATGACTTCTTGACGAGCAATCCTTGCACTACCCAGAACACCCCACCGTACCGGTCGATCTAGCATAGCTGATACCACCTTGCCTATATATCGTATGTTCCTGGCGAATCCACCTGCAGAGTAGCGACAGAGAACGTGCAGTGAAAAATCTGCACCAGTCTAGAAGCTCATTTGTGCTAAATCAAGGGCTGATTCTGGCAAGGGCACCTCTTGATTGATGTATGTCCATGATCGCCACACATACACACCCTCGATAAGGGTCGGTGCCTCATGCTTTTCGTAAACGTATTCTTCATCGCCTTTAGTTCCCTTCCTGCTTGGTGGATCCTTCTATGTACCGGCTGAATCTTCCCCATTCCCGAGGACAGACTATCAATTCGAAACCCTCAGCGCAGGTATTACCTGCACGATCTATTGCGGCATGCTACGAAAGACTGTATAAAACCAGCTATGTGGGAATTGACCGTTCTGTTTATAGCAGGGGCCTACGTTGGCTGGAATATCGGAGCGAACGATGCAGCAAACTGCATCGGAACCACCGTGGGTTCCAGGCTTCTATCATATAAGAAGAGTGTGACTCTTCTTTCTATCTTCGTCATCCTTGGAGCAACCTTACAAGGTCAGTACGTGATGAAGACGATCGGGAAAGGGATCGTCACGACAGAACTTCCCACAGCCGCAATCTTCACAGCACTGATCTCCTCAGGGCTCTTCGTGACATTGGCAACCTTCTTCAAGCTTCCTGTCTCGACCTCCCAGGCAATAGTGGGAGGTATAGCCGGTGTCGGGCTGGCCGCGGGGGCGGAGGTAAACCTCTCGAAACTCCTGACAATCGCACAGGTCTGGGTCGTCTGCCCTTTCCTAACGGGGCTTATTGCCTTCATGCTCTACCATCTCTTCGCGTTCACCCTCCGCCATGTGGGAAGACCTGAACTATGGGACCGTATCCTAAAGACTCTCCTCATCGCGAGTTCCTGTTACATCGCCTTCTCGCTGGGAGCAAATGATGTTGGAAATTCCGTCGGACCGATCGCTAATCTCGGCATACCCTTTATTTGGTTAGCCCTTTTGGGTGGTATCTCTCTCGCACTGGGGGCGGTGATGTTTGGCCACCGAGTGGTAGAAACGGTCGGGGCAGGGATTACACCGCTCGACCCGTTGAGCGCTTTCGCAGCCCAGCTCTCCGCTGCCCTCGCCGTCCACTTCTTCTCCCGCTTAGGGATCCCGGTCTCGACATCCCAGGCAGTTGTCGGCGCCATAGTAGGAGTGGGCCTCGTAAAAGGGATAAGCGCAATAAAAGGGCGCCGAGTGGCAGAGATCGCCGGCGGATGGGTGGCGACCCCGCTGACGGCAGGGCTCTTCTCCTTTGGTCTCTACAAGCTAATCTCGCTCATCTTGTAGCTGCTCAGAACCGCCTCTGCGCGATCATCATATCGACACGATCGGAGAGGTCTTCGGCCCGGTCGGAAGGTTCAACCAGCTCTTCCACCAGACCTCGTACTTGAAGCTTCTCCGCCAGGCCTAGGTCCATCGCGAATAACCGCTTGATCACGGCTCGTTCCAGTTGGTCGACCTCCCCTTCTTTTATCTCGATCGCCTTGGTATGTTCGAGCGCCCGGTTCATATCCTGGAAGAACAGATTAAGAGCCTGGTTGACCTCATCGAATATCTCACGCGTCTTTGACATTATTTCGTGGAGCATCGGCTTCAACTCTTCAGGGATCCCAACCTGTTGCAGCAAGAGGTAATCGAGGATCGCCTCCCCGGCGTTGGCGAGCTTGTCCACTTCCTCGATAATCTCCAGGATATCGCGCCGCGACGGAGCGAGGAGCGCGCCACCCAACAGCGCTGTTTCCACCTTTCGCCTCACGTCATCGGCTAGCCCCTCGGCACGGTGCGTCTCCAGGGCAAGCCGGTCCGCCTTCTCCATATCCCCGTCAAGGTAGGCGGTAAACGCCTCCTGGAAGAAAACGAGGCTCTCGTCGACACAATGGAGGTGTTCCAAGACAAGTGTTTCAATCTGTTTCTGCTTTTTCCAAAAGGCCATTCGCTCCCCCTCTCTATTCAATAAACTTTTTTTCAGCTTAACCGCCTCTTCGATCGCGGTCAAACCGCAGGTGGATACACTCACCAGAGACAATAGTATGATAGATCCCCTCCGCCTCGACGAGTAGTCTGCCAATGCGATCGATCCCTGTCGCCCGCCCGCAGATCACCCTCGCGCCCTCGTCTTCCTCGATCTCGATGCGCACCTCTCGCCCGATCGTCGCCGAGAGAGCTTCGTAGGCTTCCACGACCTCTCCGGAGAGAACGCCTTCGAGGTTCTTGAGGATCGACCGCACCAGTCTATCACGCGTGACAGCCTCACTCGTCTCCCCTCGTACGCAGGTCGCTGTCGCCAGGGGAACCTGTTCCATGTTTACCCCAATCCCCACGATCGCCCACTGTTCAACGGCCTCGATAAGGATCCCCGCGATCTTCCGTTCCCTCACCAAGACGTCGTTCGGCCACTTGAGCATCGCACAGATGTCGACCTCTCTCAACGCACGCGCAATGGCGACCCCCACACGAAGAGGGAGGAGTGGGTCCGGCCGCATGATAATCGACGCGTATAATCCACCCCGCGGGGAGAGCCATGCGCGGCCGTGTCGTCCCCGCCCGTGTTCCTGAACCTCGGCGATGATCACGCTCCCTTCCCCCGTCCCCGAGAGAGCGAGCTCCCGCGCGATCTCCTGGGTGGAGGAGACCTGTTCGTAGCGAATTACGCGCGTCTTCATGGGGCCTTCACTAGTCAGATACGAGCGGAAAAGTATCGGTCCCGTGAGGCATCACCAGGGTACGAAAATCCTCACCAAACCGTTTGCGGGCAAGAACCACGACCTCGTTCGGGTCGATAATCGGCGTTAGAAAGAATCGCCGCACCAGCTCGTCCTCCATCTCAGAAACTAGAGCAATCCGGGCCCGTGCAAGGTCCTTCGCCAGGTAGACTGCCTTGTGCCCACCGAGCTTGAACCCTTCTTCCTCCAGGATTCCGAAGACGTCCTCCGGCCTCTCACAGCGCATCACCCAATCCTCGAATAGGTCGTTTCCAATCCCATCCGGACAGGCAGCGACAAGGAGGATCATCCCCCCTTCCTTCACCGCTCTTCCCGCATTGTAGAGGGCTTTGTACGCCTGATACAGGTCGATATCCTTGGGATGCCCACCGGCGGAGACGATCACCAGATCGGCACGCTCTTGAACCTCCACCTGAAAGAGTGAATCCCAAAACGCCCGCCCGACTGCGTGCGCCTCCTCAACGTCCCCGACCACAACCTTCGCCACCCGGCCGTGCGCGTCAAAGACGCAATCGACGCTGAAATCGACCCCAACAAGCTTGGCTGCCTCGCTCATCTCCTCGCTGATCGGGTTTTCCTGATAGACGCACCCTTCGCAGTGTGGATCGGTCAGCTGTGCATGGTTTACCTCGATCGTCTCCCGCCCGGCGACACCGGGAAGGATGTTCTTCCGCCCACCGGAGTAACCGGCGTAGTAGTGCATTCCGATGTGTCCGAGCGTCACCACTCGATCGGCCTCGGCAACAATGCGATCGATGAGGATCGGCGTCCCGCGCGCGCTTCTTCCGATCTCCACATGGTTGCGATCGCAATCATGGATTGCCACGCGGAACTCACGTCGCAAGTCACCGAGCATCGCTTCGAGTTCCGTATCGGTAGGGGAGCGATGCGTTCCTGTTGCAACGATGATTGTGACATCGTCCGGCTGAACCCAGTTCCGGATCCGCTCCCAGATTAAAGGAAGGATCTCTCGAGTCGGAGTAGAGCGAGTGTGATCGGTCACGACAAAGACAACCTTCTCCCCCGGACAAAAGACCTCTGCCGGGTCATCGATCCCGATGGGAGACTCCCATGCGCGCTTGAACGCCTCCGCAACCCGAATCACAGACGCCTTCTTCCCCTCCACCACACCAAGAAGGTTGCGCTCTGAAATACCGAACGGTACTGTTTTTTCTCCATAAGGAAGCTGCAAGTCGGTCACTGTTCATCACCTGCCCGCGGGATTCTAGCCCGCTAGTCAGCAAAGAACAACCTTGCACCGTGTACGCAGCTTGCATCTGTCGAGAGATAAGTGTTATCTCTGCCAAGATGAAGAAACGCCAAAATTGAAGACCCCATGACCCGATCTGCTATCCATACGGTTTTGGCCCATTGCTATCAAACGAGAATAACGTGATCGATTTGCAAGACGAGGGCAAATCTGGCAGAGTGAGAAAAACAGGTAACAAAGGGGGAATAATGGTTGCACGACATCGGCTGCGATCGCTGGCGATTGTGGGTCTGTTATTGGTAACGGTTTTGTTGAGTGGGTGTTACTTTAATATCTTCCAGACAGCCCGTACGGTTGGAAAGGGAAACGTGGCGCTAACGCTTGGCTCCGGAGTAGTTAACGTAGTGGTGGGAGAGAGCTCCTCGCTCGTATTCACGCCGCAGGCTCGGATCGCGGTCGGTCTCTCAGACAGTGTTGATCTGGGTGTCCAGAGTGGAATGATGATCGGCTCCTCAGGGGAGCCGTCGTTCCTTGGTGCGATAGGAGACATCAAGCTCGCGCTTGTGCAGGATCCGGAAACGTTCTCAATTGCCCTTGGAATTGGCGGAGGTTACAGCCCCGGCCTTCTCGGATGGGGTGTAGAAGGGTCTATCTATCTTGATAGCAACATCGTGATCCTTCCGGTCTATGTCGTCTACCGTCCAATCCTTCCTCTTGGTGGGAGTACCCTGGGAGTGATACATCAGTTTGCAGGTGGACTGCACCTTGATCTATCGGACAGCGCACGCATACTGATCGAGGTCGACTCGTGGAACGGCGTGCTCGGTGGTGGGATCAGCCTGGATATCAGGCTCTAGCACTGCCCGTAGTGATCGACTGATCATTTTGGGATTGTACTGGATCGATGATGTGACTCATCACGGTGCTGTGGAACGCTTCTGGCTTCCACATCGCAGCCTTTCGTGATGCGTTACTTTCCCCATTCTGCGCCGAGGAGCTCCGCCTGCTGAATGACGGTCTCGGTTGCCTTCTTCTGTTTGTCTGGTGGGTAGCCGTACTTGCGTAGGGTGCGCTTCACGAAGACACGCAACTTGGCGCGAACGCTCTCCTTCATGGTCCAGTCGATCGTGGCGTTCTTGCGCACGGTGTCCGCGAGTTCGCGGGCGAGGGTGCTGAGGATCTCGTCACCGAGCACGGCCACGGCGCTATCGTTCGTCTCTAATGCGTCATAGAACGCGAGCTCCTCTGTGGACAGCCCGAGGTTGTCCCCACGTTTATCCGCCTCGCGCATTTCCTTGGCGAGCTTGATCAGCTCTTCGATGACTTCGGCGACGGAGGTGTTCATTCAGTATCTCCATTCCGAATGAGCCAGTGGAGCTGCATTGAGCTCGTCTCGCACTGTTCGCCAATGAGCCAGTGATCGATCCAGTAGTGCGATGAAGCGGGTATTGTGTGTCGGTTCAATCAGATGCGCCATTTCGTGTACAACGAGATACTCCAGACACTCGCGCGGCTTACGAGCCAACTCGGTGTTCAGCCGAATGCTTCCCTTCTTCGGGTTACAGCTCCCCCATCTAGTCTTCATTCGCTGTACGTAGAAGCGGTCCACGCACACTTGCATTCTTGGCTCCCACTTGGCAATCAGCACGGGAACAGCCAACTTGATCCGCTCCCGGTACCAGTTCTCAAGAATGGAATGACGCTTTCCCGCATCTGTTCCGGGGCGAACGCACAGCGTCATCTTATTGCCTTTTAGAGTCACAGAAGGTGGCTGGCTATGCTCTGTCACTTTCAGCAAGTATCGCTTGCCCCATACGTAGTGGCTCTCGCGATCGACGAAGTCTCTCGGCGTTTCCCTGCTCTGTTCTCTCAATTTGCCTTGCTGCTTTTTGATCCAGTCCAACTTGGAGATAGCGAATACGCGGATCGTATCAATGCTCATGTTGGCAGGAGCGGAGATTCGGACACGCCCCGTAGGCGGGTAGACGCTCAGGTGCACATTCTTGATGTCCTTCAGGACTACGTCTACGGAGATGTTGCCAAGCTTGATCTGCTCCACCATCAGTATTCCGCCTGTGCCTTGATGATCGGGAAGATTTGTTCAACTGCAGCCTCATCCCCCAGCACCTTGTACAGTGCCGCCTTGACGACCTGCTCTTTGGGACCGCCGTTATCACGCCAGTCATCCGGCCGAGCCTTCTTCACCGTCTCATCAATCGCTATTGACAGTGCGAGCATCGGGTCTTCTGAACTTCCATATTTCGCCATGATGTCGGCTACGTGATCCACTGGAGCGGGCTTCAGATTGTTGTACACAGCTCGTAGTGCCGGACTCTTCTTCAGCGGCTCAGGCGTATCATCCGCAGCACCGACGCCCACGCTCTTCGCTAACTCCGCCACACGCTTCAGGTATTCCTCGTACTCGATCGCCTTGGCCTTCCGCAGGGCGATGATCTCATCCAGCAATGCGGACATCTTGTCGTAGAAAGCGGGATCAGTCAGGCGTTCCTTGATGATTTTTCGGCGCACGTTGTTCTCGATGGTCTCCGCAATCGCATTTCTATTGCCTCTTAAGCCTCCGAGCTGTGTATTGATAACATTGGCAATGCCTGTCTTCACGATCAACTCCAGCAAGCTCATGTTGTCGAAGGGCGAAATCTTCCTCGGTTCGTCGGCCTCGATGTAGGTATCAATCAGGTGCCTCATGTCGGCTTCGTACGCCTTGAGATCGAGCGTTTCGCCGCTTGCTCTGCGGATGATCTCGCGAACGTCCAGGTAATGATCGATCTGATTCTTGATGCGCCGGATATCCTTTGCGTCGTATCCAGCACGATCCAGTTCATCGCTGATGTTAGCATAGGCGCGGACCAAGGCGGCTGTTGATTTGTATAACGCGGCACGTTGGGGCTCGTGCTGCTGAAGATCCTCAGCGATCTCCGTATTGCCGCAGAAGTAGTGAATGTGCTCCAGCTCGCCCATGGGCGGCTCAACGGGCTCGCAAAGCAGAGCAAGGACCTCCAGCGCGTTGTCGAGTCGTTCCCTACCCCTCTTCAGTCGATCCTGCAACAGGATTTCTGGTGCGGCCTCGCCTTCACTGTGATCGAGTTCCGAGGTGTAGACGGCAATGGCGTTTTCCACCTTCTTGAACAGATCCTTGTAGTCGACGATGTAGCCAAACTCCTTGTCCTCACCATCCAGCCGATTGACACGGCAGATGGCCTGGAACAACCCATGATCTTGCATTGACTTGTCGATGTAGAGATACGTACACGGCGGCGCATCGAAGCCGGTGAGCAACTTGTCCACCACAATGAGCAGCTTCATGTTGGCGGCCTCGGTCGTGAAGAGCTTCTTAGCCCACTCCTCATAAGTCTCCGTCTTGGACATGCCCGGCTTGGCATCTACTTTCTCCAGCAGCTCGGTATACGTGCTGTAGATGAACTGCTTGTCGGTCTCGGTATGGGCGCCCGTTTCTTCCAACGTGATGTCCTTGGCCTGCGGGTTGTACGACGTCACCACCGCGCACCGGCCCTTGAACGGCGTCTTCTGGAACAGCGCGAAGTACTTGCTCGCTTCGTAGATGCTTGACGCCACCAGAATGGCGTTGCCGCGTTCGCTGGACAGCCGGGGTTTGACACTGAAGTCAAACACAATATCGCTCACGATGCGGTCCATGCGCGATTTCGAGCTGAGCACGTGTTGCATCGTGCCCCATTTGCTCTTCAGCTCGTCCTTCTGCCAGTCGTTCAGACCCTTTGTCTTCGCCTCGAACCAGGCGTCGATCTTGTCCTCGGAACCCAGGCGCTGATCGACGTCGCGCGCCTCATACACAAGATCCAGCACAACCCCGTCCTCAACACCCTCGCTGAACTTGTAGGTATGGATGTAGCTGCCGAAGACCTCCATGCTGGTCTTCTTGTCCTTGGCGAGAAGCGGCGTGCCCGTGAAGCCGATGAAGATCGCGTTGGGCATCAGCGCCTTCATCACCCGATGCAGACGGCCACTCTGCGTGCGGTGGCACTCATCTACGAAGACGAACACCTCACCCACCGTTGGGCTGGGGCTCGACTCCATCTCCTGAATGAACTGGCTGAACTCCTCGTCGGTCTTCTTGGGCCCCTGAGGGCCAAACTTGTGCACCAACGAGCAGAGCAACCGCGGCGTCGCTTGGCCGAGCTGAGTCATGAGATCGCGACCACTGCTGGTTCGATAGATGGCCTCTCCGACGCCCTCGAACACGCCCTTGATCTGCTTATCGAGTTCGTCGCGATCCGTGACGATGGCCACACGTGCGTTCGGGTTGTTCTCCAAGATCCACTTGGCGAGCAGTACCATCACAATGCTCTTGCCACTCCCCTGCGTATGCCAGATGATGCCGCCCTTCTTGTCGCGGGCATGGGCTTGTGCCGCCTTGACCCCGAAGTACTGGTGTGCACGTGGCAGCTTCTTGATACCGGCATCAAACAGAACGAAGTCGTGCATCAGTTCGATTAGCCGATGCTTGTTGCACATCTTGAGCAGGTACTTGTCGAGCTTCAGACGGCTGTCATCAGCCTCGTCTTCCTTCCAGGTCATGTAGTACTTCTCTTTTGTCTTGATCGCCCCGTACTTCAGCCCTTCCGAATCGTTGCCCGCCAACAGGAGCTGCACGCTGCTGAAGAACCATCCGTTGAATTCTGGTTGCTGGTTGGAAAGGTTCTGGCGGATGCCATCGCCAATGCTCACACGGCTGTTCTTGAGTTCGATCACGCCGACCGCGATCCCGTTGACGTAGAGCACCAAGTCCGGTCGCCGCTCGTGACCGCCCTTGAGTGTCACTTCCTCGGCAATGGCGAAGTCGTTGGCTTCGGGATGCTGCCAGTCAATGAGGTGGATGGTTTCCGTGTCGGCGCCCGCTTCGGCCTTCAC
>CBDUVB010000001.1:0-252533 GCA_965370555.1 uncultured bacterium | reverse complement strand
GCCGTCCTCATCCTCGGGTTTGGTGTGTTCATCCTCTGGGGGCGCCTTTACCAAAGGGATTAGGCCTGAAACCGTTCCCCCAGGTAGAATCTCCGGGCGAGTGGATCGCTTAGGATCTCCTCGGGTGTTCCAGCGGTGATCACTCGGCCTTCGTTGATCAAGTAGGCATAATCGGTGATAGAGAGCGTATCGCGCACGTTGTGGTCGGTGATCACGAGGCCGATTCCCCGCTCCTTAAGGGCGACTACCTCCTCCTGCAGGTCGGCGACTGAGATTGGGTCGATCCCGGAGAACGGTTCGTCGAGCAGTATGTAGGAGGGGGAGGTGGCGAGCGCACGCGCGATCTCGAGCCTCCGGCGCTCCCCCGAAGAGAGGGTCCCCGCACGTTGTGCGCGTAGCCGTTCGAGGCGAAACTCGTGGAGAAGCTCCTCGCGGACCTCTCGTTCCTTTCCCACGACACGCGACCACTCCAAGACGAGATCTAAGTTCTCCTCGACACTGGCGTGGGTGAAGACCGATGGATCCTGCGGGAGGTAGCTGATCCCAAGTCGCGCGCGGCGATAGAACGGGAGGGTGGAGATATCCGCGCCGTCGAGCAGGACTTCCCCGCCCTCGGCAGGGAGGAACCCGATCATCATGTAGAAGGTAGTCGTCTTCCCGGCCCCATTGGGGCCAAACAGACCGATGATCCTCCCCGTGCTCGCCTCGATGGAAAGGTGATCCACGACCAATCTCTCTCCGTAGGTCTTCACGAGATTCTTTGCTTCAAGCGTCATCGTTGCCTCCGAAGAAGAGATCGTGAAGGTCGAGGACGACATCACCCACGGCTTCGATCCCATCTTGAGTGAGGGTGATCGCATCGGCGTAAATCTCGCCCTTTTGGAACGTCCCTGTTACAGAGTCGATCAGGCGGACCGTGTCGCGCTCCGTGTCGTATTCGAGCCGGGAGCAGTGGTAGGTCTCCTCGTCATTGAGGATCGTCACCCCACCGGTGATCTGGAGGAGGCCGTTCTCCTCGGAGGCTTGGTCTCCGCTAACCGTGATCGGTGTGGAGCGATCGATACGGGCGTCGATCCCTCCCGAAAGTACGGACCGCTCGCTGGCCAAGTCGTAGCGGAACTCGTTCGCCTCGATTGTTCCACCGTCCGTCGTGATCTCGACGCGGTGCGCGGTGAGTGTACGTTCCGCTTCGTTCCAGGTGATCTGTTCGGTCGTCAATCTGTACCCCTCCCCTCGCGTTGCCTCCACTCCCCCTTCCAGAGTCGCCTCGCCCTTGCGAAAGATTAGGGTGGCGGACCGCGCCTCCAGGGGCTCCTCGTCATCGGCGAAGAATCGAACCATGACATCGGAGAGGTGGCCACGATCCTCTTTCAGCTCGCCGCTCTTTGCACGGATGTGCCACACGAGGGCTCCCTCATCATCATAACCGGAGAGGTCGATCGCCTCCGCCTCGGTCAGGTCGGAGGAGGTGGGTTCCTGCCGGAACGAGAGGACGAGCGCGAGGATCGCGCCGACGATCAGCAGGAGGAGGAGGACCCGTAGTCTAGACATGCTTGGACAAAGCCACAAAAGAGGGGGTGAGGGGAGAGGAAATGGGATTGGAACTCCGGGTGAAACTGGACTCCGACAAACCACGGATGGTCTTCGAGTTCGATGATCTCCACCAGGTGATCGTCGGGGGAGGCCGCAGCGATACGCATCCCCGCTTTCTCGAACCGTTCCCGGTAGGCGGGGTTGAACTCGTAACGGTGGCGATGTCGCTCGTGGATTCGATCTACTCTGTAGCAAGAATGGCTCGTGGACCCGGCCCGCAGTACCGCCTCGTAGGCCCCCAACCGCATCGTCCCCCCTTTGTCGACGATTCTTGTTTGATCCTCGAGGAGAGCTATTACCGGGTGAGGTGTATCCGGATCGAACTCCGCGCTGTTTGCCTTGGTGAGCCCGAGGCGCTCGCGAGCGAACTCAATCACCGCGCAGTGCAAGCCAAGACAGATTCCGAAGAAGGGCATCCCCGTCTCCCTCGCGTATCCGACGGCCTTCACCTTCCCTTCGATCCCTCTGTCTCCGAACCCTCCGGGGATCAAGATGCCATCGAGGTCGTGGAGACGGGCATCGGGGCCGTCGTGGGAGAGTTCTTCCGCACCGACCCACTCGATATCGACTTTAGTGTTCAGTGTCACCCCGGCGTGGAGTAGAGCCTCGGTGATGCTCATGTAGGAGTCCCTGAGTTCGACGTACTTTCCCACGATCGCGATGCGCACTCGCTTGGACGGGGTACGCAGCCGCGTGACCAGCTCTGTCCAACGCGTTACATCAGCCTCACGCTCAGGCAGACCGAGGCCAGCAGCAATCTGTCGATCGAATCCTTGTTCCTTCAGGAAGAGAGGGACCTCATAGATCGAGGGGAGGTCCGGGTCTTCGATGACCTTTTCCTGTGCAACGTTGCAGAAGAGGGAGATCTTTCGTTTGACCGAGTCGGCCAGCGGACGGTTACAGCGGGCGACGATTGCGTCGGGTTGAATTCCGATCGTGCGCAGCTCCTTCACGCTGTGTTGAGTCGGTTTGGTCTTGATCTCATCGGTGCTCGCGAGGTGAGGAAGGAGGGTCAGGTGAATGAAGAACGTATCCTCTTCTGGGAGATCGTCCTTGAATTGGCGTAGAGCTTCTAGGAACGGGAGGCTCTCGATATCTCCCACAGTCCCACCCACCTCGATCACCCCGATCTCAGCCTTCTCGCGCTCCAGTGGGAGCATGACGAGGCGCTTGATCTCATTGGTGATGTGAGGGATTACCTGTACTGTCTTTCCCAGGAAAGCTCCGGCCCGTTCCTGTCGGATGACATTCCAGTAAACCTGCCCGGTGGTGATGTAATTTGCGGCGGAGAGGGGTTCGTCGAGGAACCGTTCGTAACGGCCGATATCAAGGTCGGTCTCCTTTCCGTCGTTGGTGACAAAGACCTCGCCGTGCTCGTAAGGGTTCATCGTGCCGGCATCGAGATTTAAATAAGGGTCAATCTTTTGTAGGGTGACGCTATATCCACTCAGCTTGAACAGGAGTCCGATAGAGGCGGCGATGACCCCCTTTCCTAATCCAGAGATGACCCCACCGGTGACAACGATGAACTTGCGCAATCTCAACCTCCTCCTTTGGTATGAACTGTGCTACAGCATACGGGAGCACGCGATATCACGCAAGAATGTCTCGCTCTTTGTACGTTGAGGGGGCTTATGCTATAATGCATCGCTTGTGTAAGCTGGCACGGGCAAAAAAAGAGCGAGAAAGGGAACGATGGTGCTATGATAGCAGTGATATTGGAGGTTCTATTTTTTCTTGACTGTTTTGCCCTGATGGGGTTGATCCTTCTCCAGATGAGCGAGCACTCTGGGCTCGGTGGTGCATTCGGCTCCGGGATGTCGGGTACCGTGTTCGGGCGTGATGAAGCGAAGGATCCGAAGAGAACACTGACAGCGGGGCTCGCTGCCGTGTTCATGGTCCTGGGATTCGTCCTATCGATCTTGTAGCAGCTTCAAGCTAAGGAGGAAGGAGGGTGGCGGTGCCGCTAATTGAGGTAAGAAATCTCAAGACGTATTTTTTCACCGAAGATGGTGTGGTGCGGGCTGTCGATGGGGTGGACTTCACCATCGAGCCGGAGAAGACCCTAGGAATAGTTGGCGAGAGCGGATGCGGAAAGTCGGTGACCGCTCTCTCTGTGATGGGCCTTGTTCAAACCCCTCCTGGGAAGATCACCGAAGGGGAAATCCTCTATCATCAAAACGGAAACGTCACGGACCTGACGCAGCTCAACCCAAAGGGACGGAAGTACCGCTCTATTCGTGGAAACGAGATAGCGATGATCTTCCAGGAGCCGATGACCTCCCTGAACCCGGTGTATACGATCGGGAACCAGATCATGGAAGCGATCATCCTTCACCAGCGCCTGAACAAGAGAGAGGCACGCAAGAAGGCGATCGAGATGTTGCACTCGGTGGGGATTCCGGTTCCTGAGCAGCGGGTCGACGAGTATCCGCATCAGCTCTCCGGTGGAATGCGCCAGCGCGCCATGATCGCGATGGCCCTCTCCTGTAACCCCTCCCTGTTGATTGCGGACGAACCGACGACCGCTCTCGATGTGACGATCCAGGCGCAGGTCCTGGACCTGATGAACGATCTGCGCAGGGACTACAATGCAGCGATCCAGTTCATCACCCACGACCTCGGCGTCATCGCTCAGATGGCTGATGACGTGGTCATCATGTACCTCGGAAAGATCGTCGAGAGTGCCACGAGCGGCGAGACATTCCACAACGCGAAGCATCCGTATACGCAGGGATTGCTGAACTCGATCCCATCGCTCGCAACAACGAGGGCGGAGCGGTTGATTCCGATAAAAGGGGTCGTCCCCGATCCGTTTGATGTTCCGGAGGGATGCGGATTTGAGCCTAGGTGTCCGCATGCGATGGATATCTGTAAGCGAGAGATCCCGATGCTGAAGGAGATTGCCCCGGGCCATCTGGTCTCCTGTTTCCTGTATGAATGATAAATGAGGTGATAGAGATTGTCTTCCGACAACATTCTGATTGACGTAAAGGGCTTGAAGAAGCACTTCCCGGTCCGCAAAGGGATCCTGCGCCGCGTGGTGGCACAGGTGAAGGCGGTCGATGGGGTCGATATGTATATCAAGGAAGGGGAGACCCTGGGGTTGGTCGGGGAGAGTGGTTGTGGAAAGACTACGGCCGGGCGCACGATCCTCCGCCTGATCGAGCCGACGGACGGAACGGTAATCTTCCGGAGCAAGAAGATGGCTGCCCCTGGGGAAGAGTACAAGGACGTGGACGTCGTTAAGGCCTCCCGCAAGATGCTCAAGTCACTGCGGCGCGACATGCAGATCATCTTTCAGGACCCTTATTCCTCTTTGAACCCTCGCATGACCGTGGGGGCGATCGTAGGGGAGCCGTTGCTCGTGCATGGAATCTCCAAGGGACGCGAGCGTGAGGACCGAGTCCGCGAGCTATTGGGGGCGGTTGGGCTGAAACCGGACCACATGAAGCGATATCCGCACGAATTCTCCGGGGGACAGCGGCAGCGAATCGGAGTGGCCCGTGCCCTTGCCCTCGACCCTCAGTTGATCATTGCCGATGAGCCGGTCTCCGCCCTTGACGTCTCCATTCAGGCGCAGGTGTTGAACCTTCTCGAGGGCCTACAGGAGGAGTTCGGCCTGACCTACCTATTCATAGCCCATGACCTAGCGGTCGTCAAGCATATCAGCGATCGGGTGGCGGTGATGTACCTTGGGAGGATCGTCGAACTGTGTGATGCCGAAGAGCTCTTCTTGCACCCTAAGCACCCTTACACCGAGGCGCTGATGTCCGCGGTTCCGGTGCCAGACCCCGATTACAACGTAGAACGGATACTCCTCGAAGGGGACGTTCCCAGTCCGGTGAACCCTCCCTCCGGGTGCTATTTCCATCCACGCTGTCGCTACGCGAAGGAGATCTGCAAGACTGAAGAGCCGGTCTATCGCAACCTCGGAAACGAACACTTCGTCACCTGCCACTTAGCAGATACATTGGATCTGCAGCCTGTCAACATGGAATGATCCTCCTCCTCGGGACACATAATGGGGGGAAGATCGAAGAACTGAAGGAGCTCCTTGCCGATCTTGAAGGCTTGGAGCTCCTTACCTTTCACGAGCGCTCGTTTCACGAGGTCGAGGAGACCGGGTTCACCTTCCGCGAGAACGCCCTTCTCAAGGCGCGGGCTATCGGACGGGAGACAGGGATCCCGGTTCTTGCTGATGACTCCGGGCTGGAGGTCGCTTCGCTGAACGGAGAACCTGGGGTGCGTTCGGCACGATTTTCCGGGGTGCCGGTCGATTATGCACGCAATAACACTCTTCTCCTCGAACGGCTCAAGGGAGTCGAGGATCGGCGGGCGCGGTTTGTGATCGTGATAGTCCTGCGCTTCCCTGACGGGCGTGAGTTTCTCCAAGAAGGAATCTTAGATGGAAAGATTGCCCGTCATCTGATCGGGGCAGGAGGGTTCGGTTACGACCCTCTCTTCATCCCTGAGGGATCTTCGCTGACCCTCGCCGAGATGACGAGCGTCGAGAAGAACGCGATCAGCCACCGTCAGCGCGCGATCGTCGGGATCAAGGAGATCCTGCGCGATCTCTTGCAGGGTTAATCCTCGATCGCGGGAAGTGAGTGCGCCAGATCCTGGAGGATGCGACGTTGCGCGGTGGAGAGACGTTTGGGGACGATCACCCGAACAGTGATGAAGTGGTCTCCCTTCCCGTTCTGGTGGAGGTCAGGGATCCCCTTCCCGCGGAGGCGGATCACCGTTTCCGGTTGTGTTCCTGCGGGGATTGTGACAGGCTCTTCCCCCCACAGGGTCTTCACCTTAGTCTTAAATCCAAGAGCGGCCTGGTGATAGTGGATCTTCACGGTGGAATAGATGTCGCGGCCGCGTCGTTCGAAGTGGGGATGGGGGATAACCTCGATCACAATGTACAGATCCCCGGCGGGAGCACCTCCAGGACCGACGTTCCCTTGCCCCTTCAATCGCAGGCGGGACCCATTATCGACTCCAGCGGGGACGTTGATCGAGATCTTGCTCTTCTCCTTCACCCGCCCGCTACCGTGACAGCGGTGACAAGGGTGCTCGATGATCTTCCCCGCCCCCTCGCACTCCGGGCAGATCCGAACGTTGACGAAGCTCCCGAGCAAGCTCTGTTGCCGGTACTCCACCTGCCCTCTCCCCTTACAGGTTTGGCAGGTACGCTTAGAGGTCCCTGGTTCCAGCCCGCTTCCCCCGCAGCGATCGCATGCGACCAATCGCGGGGCGATGATCTTCATCTTCGTTCCTAAGGCCGCATCTTCCAGGGTGATGCGCAGTTTGTATTCTATGTTCTCCCCGTGGCGCGCGCGGCGCTGTCGCGTGCTGGTGCGAGATCCGCCTTGGCGGAAGAAGAGGTCAAACAGGTCATCAACCCCCCCAAATCCGAAATCGGAGAAGTCCTGGCGCGCCCGCCGGAAGTCGGTTTGGCTGAAGTCGAACCCCTGTGCCGGGCCGGTATGTCCGTAGCGGTCATATTGGGCCCGCTTGTCCGGGTCCGAGAGGACCTCGTAGGACTCTGCGACCTGCTTGAATTCCTCTTCGGCCTTTGCCCGCTCTTTCGGATTTTTATCAGGATGAAATTCCTTCGCCTTGCGGCGATAAGCCCGCTTGATCTCCTCTGGGCTCGCCTTGCGGGTGACCCCGAGCACCTGATAGTAATCGCGTTTCGCCACGCTATCCCCTTTTCTTTATGCGACTATTTTTCCTCGTACTCCGCATCGATATACCCGCTGTCATCGCCATCGTCTGTGGAGGAATCCTCTTCCTTTGAAGGTGGAGTCTCGGCCGAGGCCTGCTTGTATGCCTCCTCAGCGAGTTTCTGCGAACTTTTTCCGAGATCCTCCATCGCCTTCTTTATCTCCTCGGTGCTGGCATTCTGCGAGATCTTTTCCTTCAAGCGGCGGAGGTGATCCTCGATCTCTCCCCTATTCTCTTGGCTCACCTTCTCTCCGAGATCGGAGAGGGTCTTCTCCACGGAGAAGACGAGCTGATCGGCCTGGTTGCGGATCTCAACCTCTTCTGCCTTTTTCTTATCTTCCTCGGCGTGTTCCTCTGCCTCGCGGCGCATACTCTCGATCTCGCTATCGTCGAGGCGGGAGGATTCAGTGATCGTGATCGAGGCGCTCTTCTCGGTCGCCTTGTCCTTGGCGGTGACGTTTAGTATCCCGTTGGCATCGATATTGAACGTGACGTCGATCTGTGGGACTCCCCGGGGAGCGGGGGGCAGGCCAGGGAGCTGGAACTTCCCGAGCGACTTGTTGTCGGCGGCCATCTTCCGTTCCCCTTGCACCACATGAATCTCCACGGTCGGCTGATTGTTCTCCGCGGTGGTGAACGTCTTCGATTTCTCGGTGGGGATGGTCGTGTTCCGCTCGATCAATGGTGTGGCGATCCCGCCCAGGGTCTCGATGGAGAGAGTGAGGGGCGTGACGTCGAGGAGGACGATCTCGTCGACCTCTCCCGCTAGGACCCCTCCCTGAATCGCTGCTCCTGCAGCTACGACCTCGTCGGGGTTGATCTCCTTGTTGATCTTCCCGGGGATGCGGACACTTATCAGCTCCTGAACCTTAGGGATTCGCGTCGACCCACCGACGAGGACTACCTGATCGATCTGGTCCGCCGTCTTCTTCGCCTCACGCATCGTGTTATTGACGATCTGGTCCGTCCGTTCGAGGTGGTCATCGATCATCTGCTCGAAGTGAGCACGGGTGAGCTTCTTCTCCAGGTGCTTCGGCCCGCTGGCATCGGCGGTGATGTATGGGAGGTTTATCGTCGTCTCCTTGCGGCTGGATAGCTCCATCTTCGCCGCTTCGGCCGCGTCCTTCAGTCGCTGCATCGCGCTCGGGTCTTTGCTGAGGTCGATCCCGCTGTCCTTCCGGAACTCCTCTACTAAGAAGTCCATGATCCGCCGGTCGAAGTCATCTCCTCCAAGCTGGGTGTCGCCATCGGTGGCGATCACGTCGAAGACCCCGTCCCCGATCTCCAGGATCGAGACATCGAATGTCCCTCCCCCGAGGTCGTAGACGAGGATCGTCTGTTCCTCGGTCTTATCGAGCCCGTAGGCGAGGGCAGCGGCTGTCGGTTCGTTGATGATTCGCATCACCTCTAGACCGGCGATAGTTCCTGCGTCCTTCGTCGCCTGGCGTTGCGCGTCGTTGAAGTAGGCAGGGACAGTGATCACGGCTTTGTTCACCTTGGATCCGAGGTTTTCTTCGGCGTCCTTCTTCATCTTCTGCAGGATCATCGCCGAGATCTGTTCGGGGGTGTACTCCGTTGTCTTCCCGTCGAGCGCGATCTTCACCGTGTGATCCCGTCCCATCTGCCGCTTGATCGAGGAGATGGTGTGCTTGGGATTGGTGATCGCTTGACGCTTGGCGAGCCGGCCGACAAGTCGTTCCCCTGTGTCGGTGAACGCGACGACGGACGGGGTGGTCCGTTCTCCTTCGGCGTTCGTGATCACCTCCGGGCTACCTCCTTCAAGTACCGCGATACAAGAATTGGTCGTTCCTAAATCGATTCCGATGATTTTCTCTCTCATGTCGTCTCCTCCTTGTCCTCTTCTCTTCCACCGCTCACTTTCACCTTGCAGGGGCGAAGGAGGCGGCCATTGCGCAGGTACCCGCGCTCGAATTCCTCTAGGATCACGTTTCGTTCCTCATCACTCGGGACGCTCAACAGGGCATCGTGCCGGTTCGGGTCGAACAGTGTCCCCACCGCTTCGATCGAAGAGACTCCTTTCGCTTTGAGGATCTGATCGAACTGGGCGTATATCTTCTCGATCCCATGGACGAACGACTCGCTATCCTTGTTCCCTGAGAAGCTCTCAAACGCGCGCACGAGGTTGTCGTAAAGGGGAAGTACGTCGAGGATCTCTTGATCGGCAACGCGCTCCTCCAAATTCGCCATCTCACGCAGCATTCGCTTCTTGTAGTTCTCAAACTCCGCTTGTAATCGTTGGAGTCGATCGATATAGGAGAGGATCTTCTCCTCCTTCTTGGCGAGCTGCGTTTCGAGGGAAGGGGCCCCCTCTTCATTCATTGCTTCGGTTCTTGTTTCGTTCTTCGCTTTCATATCTTCCTTGGTCTCTTTTGAGGTCATCCTTAATTCCTCCCGGTACTTGGTTTGCAAGAGGCAACGAGGAGCGTCTCCAGGCGATGGGCGATGTAGCTCGTCGCGGAGAGAACCCGCCCGTAGTTCATCCACAGAGGGCCAATCACACCGAGTATCCCCGCGTGCGGGCGATAGTCGGAAGTGACGACGCTGTAGTTCTCCAGGCCGGGAAGCGACTCCGCGCCGATGGAGACGGCGAGCCCATGCTTATCGCCCCGCGCACCGTGGATTGCTTCGATAAACGATCGATCGTCTTGTACCGCGTGAATGAGTTGTGCGAAATGGTCCATCGATCGCTCGGGATCCGTCTTTTGCAGATCATCGACGAGATTCAGCACCCCTTCGGAATAGAGGCGTTGATGCGATCGGCGTTCGAGGAGGCGTTCGAGCAGGAGCAATGCCTGACGGACGGGGCGTTCGTACCAACCCTCCGGGTTCTCCTTGAGAGTTAACTCGTGGATCGTGCTCAACGGGACCCCGTGGAGGGAGGAGTTGATTATCTGTGCAATCTGTTCGACCTCTTCCTTGGAGAGATCCTCCTGCAGCGGGACCAGTCGGTGTTCAATGATACCAATGTCGGAGACGACTACCAACAGAACGAGGCGCGGGGTCATGTGTAAGAGCATGACCTGGTCGAGGCGGGTCTCCTCCAACCGTGGCGGAATGATAAACCCGACGTATCCGGTGATGTTCCCGAGAAGGAAGGCCGTCTGCCGCATCGTCTCCCCAATCTCGAGAGAGTGCACCTCGTACGCTTCGACAACCTCCAACCGCTCCTTCTTGGTCAGCTCGGAGAGGTCGAGGAGCCAGTCGACGAAGAACCGGTATCCCTTCTTGGTAGGTATCCGGCCTGAGGAAGCATACGGTTTCTCGATGTACCCTGCCGCCTCGAGGTCGTTCATGTCGTTCCGCACGGTCGCGGAGCTCGCTCGCAGGCCGTAGTCCTCAAGTATCATCCTTGAAGACACAGGCTCTCGCAGTCGGATGTAACGATCGACGATCTCCTTTAGAATTAGTCTCTGTCGCTCTGGAAGGGGCATTCTTATCCTTAGCACTCTCTTATGGTGTTTGCTAAATAATAGCCAGCCGGTTCGATCTTGTCAATGTACAGACGCCCGGTTGAATAAAAACCGAACGTTCGTTATACTTTCGTACCATGACGAGTCACGGACAACTAGAAGAGAGGATTACCAAGGCAGCTGAGAAGCTCTTTGCACAAGAGGGGTTCGCCGCAACCGGGATGCGGGCGATCGCCAAGGTAGCCAGTGTCTCGATCGGAGCGATCTACCACCACTTCAAGAGTAAGGATGAGATCCTGGAGCGGATCGTGCACGAGGAGATGGGACAGCGGCAGCATTTTCTGGAGGGGCTGCGTGTGCAAGGTTTATCCTTGCAAAAGCAGATCCAGGGGATTGTTCAGATGCACTTCGATCTACTTCAAGAAAATAGCGATGCTGCACGGCTTTTCTTCCGCGAACGCTTTGACCCAAGTCCTGTTTCAAAACGAAGGGTCCAGGACCTTTACAGTGACGTGGCGGAATATATTGCTGGGATCATCCGAGAGGGGATTGCCGAAGGAGAGATTCGATCGTGCCAACCCCTGTTAACGGCTTACACGATCTTGGGGATGGTAGAAGCGGTGAGCCTGCGGGCGTTGGGTCAGGATGAAACGGCAGCCCTATTTGTGAAGGAGGGGCCAAAGGAACTGGCCAGATCCATTTGGCTCTGGTTGCACCTCGGACAGGAAGAAAGGAGAGCGCATGCGTAGTGTCGTTTTGACAGTAGGGTTGCTGATGTTGTTGGCCGTCTCTAGCGTAGCTACTGAACCGGCCAACGTGCTGATTGTGGATCGTACTCAGAGTTTCATGGAATCGATGCAGGTGGAGGTGCTGGCACGGGCCTTGCTTGCCTCGCAGCTTTTCACCATTCAGGCCGTTACGCAAATTCCGGAAAGTTTTCACTCGGGTGGACCATTCCAGTTCGTGGTCATCATCCCCCCTGGAGAATCCTGGGTTTGGGTCTGCACTCCCGGTCTTCCTGTGGCGCTCCCCGCGGGACAGCAGAGTGCCCTTGCGGTATTGAAGGGTTCTATTGAGCAAGTCTTTGCGGGGGAGAGGAAACCTGCAGACCCGGCGGACGACCTCTACCCGTTGTTCTGGTCGGCGGCCTTTCTTCATACAGGTGTTTTAGAAGGAGTTAACTAGAAATGGTCAAATTTCTCGCGCGCTGGATCGCTCGTCATCCAGTATGGGTTCTTGTTGGGTTGGGGGTCGTCACGGTCTTCTTCGGGATCTTCGTTCCCAAACTAGAGTTTCTCTCCGACATGGAGAAGATGCTCCCTCAGGATGACCCGGTGGTGCAGCGCTTCGAGGAGACCAAGGATGCCTTCGGCTCTCAAAGCGTGGTCATGATCGCGATGGCTGCCCCAGAGGAAGAAACGGTCTTCAACCTGCAAAGCCTCAAGAAGCTCTATGCCTTGACGGAGGAGTTAGAACTCTTGGAAGACGAGGGACTGCTGGAAGACGTGATTTCGCCGGCTAACGTGGACACCGTGCAGGGAACCGATGTTTCCCTCATCGTCGGTCCGATCCTCCCCAGTCCTCCGAAGACCGAGGCGGACGTGGCAACGTTCCGCGAGAAGATACTTGAGGAACGACAGCTCGTCGGTTCCCTAGTTCTCGCCGATGGGTCGGCAGTCGCCATCATCCTCAAGGTCCATCCCGATGCTGAGGGAGATCAGTTTAAGATTGCCGACATCATGGAGCGAGTTAACACGGCGACCGCTCGCTACCAGGGACCGGAGACGTTCTATGTGACGGGAGATGCCCCCCTTATCTATTATGCCGATCTCTACATGCACCGGGACCTTGGATTCCTCTTCCCCATCGTAGTGCTCGTCGTTCTAGCCGTATTGTTTGTTAGTTTCCGAAGCCTTCGTGGCATGATCTTGCCGCTCGCGGTGGTGCTTCTTGCGGTGACGTGGACAGTGGGTCTGATGACCCTCTGCGGGGTGCCGCTAACCATCGCATCTACATTCCTGCCGGTATTACTCGTTGCTGTTGGGTCGGCCTATGGCATTCATGTGGTCAACGATTACTTCGAACGGGCGGTCCAAGGGAAGGGAACACGAGAGGAGGTGATCATCCAGGTCGTGGAAGAGATGGCCAACCCAGTCTTCACCGCTGCGCTTACCACGGCGATTGGCTTTCTTACCCTGCTTTCAGCCTTCCTCGACCCAATCCGCGAGTTCGGCCTCTTCTCTGCTGCGGGCGTGATCTTCTCCTTTGTGATCTCCCTCACGTTGATTCCGGCCGTCCTCTCTCTCACACCTATGCCCCAGGCGATCCAACGCCGGAAAGAGAAGGGATCTCCCCTCGAATGGGGTGCCCGGCTCCTGTCTCATATCGTGGATCGGCGGGGTTGGGTCGTAGTGGCGATCGCCTTGATCTTCCTGGGAGGGTTTCTGGCGCAGATTCCCCGCCTTCAGGTAGAGACCGATGTGTCGAAATACTTCCGTCAGGACTCCCCTGTCATTCAGGGTATGAACTATGTGGAAGAGCACTTCGGTGGGAGTCTCCAGATGAGCGTAGTGGTTGACACAGGCCAGCGAGACGGCCTCAAAGACCCTCAAGTCTTGAGCTTCATGGACGCTTTACAATCCTACATGGAATCGCTCGGACCTATAGGGAAGACCTCATCGCTTGTGAACCTTGTCAAAGAGACGAATTATGCGTTACACGGAGAGGACGATACCTACTACGCCATCCCGGATTCAGCCAGGGCTATTGCCCAAGTACTCCTCCTCTTTGAGATGGGTGGAGGAGAAGTCTTGGGGAGCATGGCGGCCCATGGTTTCTCTCAAGCTCAGATTACGGTTCCCGTCCAGTCGGTCGGAACAGCCGAGCTTCTAGATTTGCTGCAAAGCATCCAAAGCTTCATAGAGGAAACCCGGCCTCCGGGGGTTACTGCATATACGACCGGGATGCCGGATATTTACGTTCAGATCAGTGGGAAGATTGTCCACTCTCAGATTACAACCCTGGTTACCAGTTTGTGCGGGGTTGGTATTGTCGTGTCCCTGCTCATGGGCTCGTTTATAGCGGGACTTCTTTCCCTCACGCCGCTGGTCTTGAGCGTGGTGGGTAACTTTGGGACGATGGCTCTTACGGGTGCCAACCTGGACATCGCTACGGTGATGATCGCCAGCATCATAATCGGGATTGGAGTGGACTACTCGGTTCACTTCATCACCCGCTATCGTCGGGAGAGACAACGGGGGGCCCCCCATAAGGCAGCGCTCTTTGCCGCTTACAACACCACAGGGCGAGCGATTATCTACAACGCGCTCACCCTGACATTCGGCTTCTTGGTGCTGACTCTTTCCCACTTCGGGGCACTTCAAACGCTGGGATGGCTCGTCGCTTTGACCATGGTGGTGAGCGCACTGGGTGCCTTGCTCGTTGTCCCCGCCACCTTGGGACTTAGCCGTCCCAAGTTTCTAACTCGCCAAGTGGGCGTGATTCGCAAAGGCGGCTTTGGGCTAATTCGGAAAACAGATAAGCGGAATCTCATGGATTTACCAGAGAAGAACAGAGATACAAATCAAAAGGAGGCAGCAGATGCAGAGACTCTATAAGGTAGCGGTATGGATGTTCTTGGTGATGTTGGGCTTGTCTCTAGGAGCTTGGACGCAGGAGCCCACCGCAGACGAGATCCTGGCCCTGGTGGAGGAGACGAGCATCATGGGCGGAGAGGTCGGCACCATGGTTGCTACCGTTCGTTTCGAGGTAGCTGTCGAGGAAGGCGAGGCAACTGCCTATACGTTTAAGGTTTTCTCGGTCATGGACGTCGAGGGAGAACCTGACAAGCTCCTCATCCTCTATCTTGACCCTGAACTGGTGGCTGGGACCATGTTTCTCACTCACACCCCCGAGGAAGGAGACGCGCGAATGTGGCTCTATCTCCCGGCTTTGGACTTGGTGAAGGAACTTGTCACAGAGGAATCCCAGGGACAGGAGTTCATTTCTGGGAGCGGCATCTCTCGTAGCGAGATCGCCGAGGGATTCCAGTATCACGAGGATTACAGCCCAGTTCTCGCAGGGGAAGAGGAGATCGGCGGCCTGCCAGCCTACGTTCTACTCCTGACGCCTCGAGAAGGACGTGAGACGGATTGGCAGAGCATCAAACTCTGGGTGTACAAGGATGAGTTTGCCGTCATCCGAGCCGAGTTCACTAATCCGGAAGGCCGGCTTGCCAAGCTTATGGAAGGGGACGACTTCTACGCGGATTCTGTGAGTTTCTTCTCTCACACAATCACCTTCCAAGACCTCATTGGAGGGGGATCTTCGCTGATCACGTTGCTTGACCGGGAGATCTCCAATATCCCCGATGATTACTTCACACCGGAGAAGCTAGGCAAATTGGACATTACGACCCCGTAATGGGTATTATCAAGGAGCAAAAGAACTTACGGGATAAAGGAGGAACACGATGCTTGATCTAACAAGAAAGGCCATTCTCACTGGTGTTGGGCTTGGTTTGGTCGCCAAGGATAAGATCGATGAGCTCGTACAGAAAATTCGCGAAGAGAACAAGCTCACCGAAGAGGAGAGCAGAAAGCTTGCGAAGGAGCTACTCGATCAGTCGGAAGAGACACGGAAGAAGCTCGAAGAAGAGGTCAAGAAGACAGTGCATGACGTCCTGGGAAAGCTTGATATGCCTTCTCGGAGTGACTTTGAGGGCCTCAAGACCCGGATCGAGAAACTGGAAAACCAGATAGACACTGAGGAGTAGGGCTGTCCAATGTTGGCACTATGAAAGCATGGCATGTTTCCGAAACTGTGTGTCTGGGGGATGGGTAATCGCTCATCCCCCCGTTTGTTTATCTTGTAGTGTTTGTCATAGAATGGACCAATCATGGCACATAGAATAGGCTCTCTGAGTCGCACGTATCGTCACATCAGCCGCTACCGAGAGATCATTCGAGTGCTGGTGAAGCACGGTTTTGGCGACCTCATCACACGCACAAATCTCGAACGCTACATCGATCGTGGCAGGAAGCTTCTCCCAGGGCGGGGTGATGCAAAGATCGCCTCCCTTTCTCGCTGGGAACGGATCAGGATGGTACTGGAGGAGCTCGGTCCAACATTCATCAAATTTGGCCAGATTATGAGCAACAGGCCGGACTTGATACCACCGGAACTGATCGTCGAGTTGCAGAAGCTCCAAAGCGATGTTCCTCCCTTCTCAGACGAGGAAGCGTGCCTTCTCATCGAAGAGGAACTCGGCAGGCCCGTCTCTGAGATCTTTGCGGAGTATTCGCCCACCCCTATCGCTTCAGCTTCGATAGCGCAGGTTCACAGAGCCTCCTTGCTAAACGGGGAAAAGGTGGCCATCAAGGTACAACGCCCGGGAATCGAGCAGATCATCAAGACCGACCTAGAGATCATGTTCGATCTGGCTACGCTGATGGAGAAGCATATCCAGGAGATGGATATCCTGCACCCGGTTTCCATTGTTAAGGAGTTCGAGCGTTCGATTAAGAGAGAGATCGACTTTACCATCGAGGCGGCTGCAATCGAACGCTTCGGCAGAAACTTTCAAAATGAAAGTACCATCTACGTGCCGAAGGTGTATCGCGATTACAGTACGAACAAGATCCTGACGATGGAGTTCATCGATGGCGTAAAAGCCTCCAGCACGGAGACGCTTATCAACGCGGGGCTCGATCCGAAGCTCCTCGCAAGCCGCGGGGCAGACCTTGTCCTTACACAGGTCTTCGAACACGGCTTCTTTCACGCCGACCCTCATCCAGGGAATATGATGGTTCTGCCGGGGAATGTCGTCTGCTTCCTCGACTTCGGAATGATGGGTGGAATCTCACCTGGGCACCGAGAAGCCCTGAGCAACATCCTTGTCGGGATCGTCAACCAGGACGCGGCAAGTATAACTAAAACGGTCCTACAGCTTGCGCGCAACCAGTATATCGCGGACGTCGAGCAGCTAGAGTACGAGATATACGACCTGTTGGAGCAGTACTCCTACCGATCGCTCAAGAGCGTGAACATGGGGGTAATGCTGAATCAGATGGTGGGCTTGGTCGTCAAGCACCGGTTGAAGATCCCTCCCAATTTCTACTTGCTCAGTAAGGCACTCATCACGATCGAAGGGGTTGGGAGAGTACTGGATCCGGACTTCGATATGGTGAAGCACACTGAGCCGTTCGCGAAGAAGCTTCTGAGTGAGCGATTGAACCCGCTCAAGCTGACGAAGGATTTGTACCTGTCGGCGATCGATCTCAGTATTCTTCTGCGCGACCTTCCTGCGCAGACGCGAGAGATCCTAACGCAGATAAAGGAAGGGAGAACAAGAATCGAGTTCGAACACAAAGGGCTCGACCCAATGCTGAGGACGCACGATCAGATCAGCAATCGCCTCGTCTTTGCCATTGTCTTGGCCTCTCTGATAGTCAGTTCCTCTCTCATCGTCCTTTCGGGGATCCCTCCCTTGTGGAACGGGATCCCGATCATCGGGATCGTCGGCTTCCTTGCGTCGGGGGTCATGGGTTTTGGGCTGCTTATCTCGATCCTGCGCCACGGCAAGATGTGAAGTTTGGTGATAGTAGGTGGAAACCATGGGGACGGAGAGCCAGCTTGCCATCAATCCGAAGCAAGAAGCGGAGAGGATTTATTCATTCATCGCTCGTGCGTTAGAAAAGCTTGGAAAGAAAGGAATAGTGATCGGGCTCTCCGGAGGAGTAGATTCGGCGGTGGTGGCCCATCTTTGTGTGCGTACCCTCACTTCAAGCAAGGTCCATGGCCTCATTCTCCCTGAACGAGACTCCGATCCAAGATCGATGGGAGACGCGCGCAGACTGGCGCAGGCCCTCGGGATCAAAGCAGGGGAGATCAATCTTACCCCGATCCTCTCCGCCCTTGGTGCGTATCGGCCGATACCCCGCGTCTTCGCGCAGCCATGGCTGGTGCGAGCGATCTACAAGCACTTCAAGAAAAAGAAAGGGGTCTCCTATCTCATCCATTCTCTGGGACCGCCGGCTGAGCAGCCGGAGTTCTCCTTTGCCACGTTCGCCCTCCCCAAGCTGCGGATGCGCATGATCATGCTCTATCAACGTGCTAGTCAGCTGAACTACGCGGTGGTCGGCACCACCAACCGCACCGAACGGGAGGTCGGTCATTACGACCGCTATGGCGATGGGGCGTGCGATATCGATCCGATCGTCCACCTGTACAAGACGCAGGTGAGGGCCTTGGCCCGCTACCTGGGCGTCCCCCAAGGGATCATCGACAAGCCTCCTTCCCCCGATCTGATCCCCGGGATCACCGATGAGCTTACACTCGGGATCTCCTATGAAAAGCTCGATCCCATCCTCCTCCTCTTGGCTGATGGGGCTAGCGATGAGGCCGTGGTAAGGGCGCTTGGAGCAAAGGCGGGGGCCGTCCTCGAGGTGCGGGAGGCAGTGAAACGAGCACAGAAGGCGCGGGAGCTTCCCATCAGCCTAGAGGATGAGTTTGACAAATAGGACCCTTTCCTTTATTGTTACCAAAACGAACGTTCGTTCTATAACTAATGGGCGTTATTGAAACGGAGGAGAGAAAGATGGCAAAGCTGGTTCCTGCTTGGGTATCTACGAAGACAGAGGGCGTTGCGCTCGGGCTCATGCGAAACAACCTGATCCGAGGCAGTGCTATTCATTTGGCAGATCGGGCGATCTGGGAGTTCCTGAAACGCACAAATAATCCTCCAGGGATGAAACGGGATGAATGGCTGACCCTGCGCGGACTCATGTATTCCTTCGATCGATCCGTGAGAAAAGGACTCATCTCTGAGCGGGCCGCTCGGCATGTCATCGAGTTTGCTCATAAACGCATACTGGCAAAGAACCCCAGTGCGGAGGCATTCAAGGAGAGATATGGCGACTCTCCCCCCGGCTTTCTCGTTATCAGCCCTTCACGAACCTGTAACTTGCACTGCAAGGGATGCTACGACGGCACAGAAGAGGCTCCAAGTATCCTTCCTTTCTCTACATTTGATCGAATCTTGAACGAAGCATCAGATCTGTGGGGTATGTCTTTTGTGGTTATCTCCGGAGGTGAGCCGTTCATGTATGAGAGCGAGGGCAAGAACCTCCTGGACATGGTGGAAGCACACCCCGAGATGTACTTCCTCGTTTACACCAACGGTACGCAGATCAACAGGGAGACCGCAGAGCGGATGGGAGAACTGGGGAACATCACTCCGGCAATTTCAGTCGAAGGAAGAGTCAAGACCACAGAGGAACGCCGTGGTGAGGGGGTTTTTGGCAAGGTGATGAATGCCTTCGAGAACCTTCGTGCTGCGGGCGTCCCGTTCGGTCTCTCCATGACCGCTACCCGCTACAACTGTGATGAGCTCCTCTCAGATGATGTACTCGATTTCTACTTTGATGAGCAAGGAGCTACGTACGGCTGGATCTTCCAGTACATGCCGATCGGAACGAACTACGACTTGTCCCTCATGGTGACGCCTGAACAACGTCTCGGCCTCCAACGGAGGATATGGCGAGTGATCTCGGAGAGGAAGGTTTTCCTTATGGATTTCTGGAATTCAGGTACAGCCACTCATGGGTGCCTCGCTGCTGGCAGAAAAGCTGGATATTTCTACATCACCTGGAACGGGGATGTCACGCCGTGCGTCTTTGTCCCCTATGCGGGGGCGAACATCCATAAGATCTACAAGAATGGTGGAACGATCATGGATCTGATGGAGGTCGACTTCTTCAAGGGAATCCGCAACTGGCAGCATAACTACGGGTACAAGACAAAACCGGCACAGACGAAGAACCTGATCATGCCTTGTGTGCATCGCGATCACATCGACGTTCTCTTTCCGTTGATCAAAGAACATGAAGCGAAGCCGATCAATCAGGAGGCTGCGCAAGCGCTAACTGATCCTGGATACTACGAGGGGCTACACAGCTATGACAATGCTTGTGCCGCGCTTCTTGATCCGGTATGGAAGAAGGAGTATCTCGATGGAGCTTTGACCAGAGGCAAACAAGAGAGCCTTCAGCCTGTGGAACATGGCCGATCTGATAATACGGGGTCAAATGAATCCTAGAGGCAGGGTGATTTATGAGCCCAAGCCGGGATCGAGAGACCTACCCCGTAAGAGGACTAAGATCTCGGTTGTGATCCCAGCGCGAAACGAGGAGACAACGTTACCTGCGTGTCTTGAGGCCCTTTGTCGGCAGTCGGTGCAAGATTTTGAGATCGTTGTGGTGGATTCCGCATCCACCGATTGCACTGGGGAGGTAGCACGTTCCTTTGAGGCACGCGTCATCCGAGTAGAAGAACCTGGGGTTGGCTTGGCCCGACAGACCGGTTTCGAAGCGACGCGAGGAGAAATAATCGCCTCTACAGATGCGGACGCTATCCCCTCTTCGGATTGGCTAGAGCGCCTGGCCGCTCCGTTCTGTGATTCCGAGGTGATAGGAGCATTCGGGACCATTCACTTTACCCACGGTGGAGCCAGGGCAGAGATCAGCCATGCTCTCTTCTCCGCGTTTCAGGGGGTCAATCTGCGTCTTGGATGGCCCTTGTTCTGTGGACCGAACTTCGCCGTGAGAAAGGATGCGTTCCGTGCGGTTGGAGGATTCTCCACATCCGTAGGCTACCCGAACGAGGGAGAGGACACGCGCCTAGGTCTGAAACTGAATAAGATAGGAAAGATTGTCTTTCTGCGCGATCTCCCCATGGTTGTTTCTCCACGCAGTCTCGAGCAAGGGCGTGCAATGTGGTATGTCGTTCGCAACGCCGGGGTTTACTTCAAGACCTGTTGGATAGGAGAAGCGGGGAGCCACGCTAATGGATGAAGAATAGTTGATGCGAGGTCAAGACCCACACTACGAAAGACGAAGCCTGAGCGAGGATGATCAGTCTTGAGGAATACAGGAAACACGGCGCAAGCGTCGGTCAATCTGGCTAGCGAACGGATTCGCAAGATCGCGTTCACAGCCAGCCATTATCTGGAAGAGAACGAAGAGATCATCAACGCCCTGAATGTCTTCCCAGTCCCCGATGGGGACACCGGGAGTAATATGAGCATGACTCTCCGCGCGGCGGTGGAGGAGTTAAGAGGGATTGAGGAACTCTCTCTCCAGCAAATATTGCGATTGATCTCCAATAATGCTTTGTTGGGGGCGAGAGGGAACTCCGGTGTAATCCTTTCGCAGTTCCTCGCCGGCGTTGCCTATTCGATCGATCATCAACCGGAAATCGATGGTGAACTCCTCGCAAGAGCGCTGGAACAAGGGGTAGATGAAGCCTATCAAGCGGTGAGCGACCCTCAGGAGGGAACGATCCTCACGGTGATGCGTGCGGCAGCAAAGCGGGCGCGTGAGTTGCAGAATAAGAGTCTGGATGTCATTTCCGAAGAGATGTTCAATTCTGCAAGCGAAACCCTCGCCCAAACCCCTGAGATGCTCCCAGCATTGAAAGAAGCAGAGGTGGTGGATGCTGGTGGACTTGGTTTCGTCTATATCCTTCAGGCGATTGCTGATGTGCTTTCCGGGAAGAGCACCCCACTTCAGATGACGCATGTGTCACTCAGCAACGGCCTGGAACGGGTGAAGGATAGGACAAGATCAGCAGTGAAAATCGAAAACGTGCATCAACGACGTTACTGTCTGGAGTTTATCCTCCGCGGGAGATCCCTACCGCTCGATGATCTGAAGGAAAAGATTACGAACGAGGCTACCTCGGTTCTAGTGATCGGCACCGCCCAGATCGGTCACCTCCACCTCCACACCAACGACCCGGGAGCGATCCTGCAAGAGATAGCCCGCTATGGGGAGATATCTCAGGTAAAGATAGATGACATGTACGAACAGCAACGTGACTTCCTTGAGGGTGATAGGAAAAAAAAGAAAAAAGGAATAACAGTGATTGCCCAGGCCTCCGGAGATGGGCTTACGGGCATCATGAAAAATATTGGTGCTAGCGAAGTTCTAAAGGGCAATTCCTCCGTGGGCGAGATCCTCGAAGCAATCGGGCGAGCGCGCACACCATCGGTCATCCTCCTCCCCAATGATAAGAATCTCCTGCTTGCCTGCGAGAGAGCCGCCACATTCTCCGAAAAGCAGGTGGTGGTAGTCCCCTCACGCTCTATTCCTCAAGGGATCAGTGCCCTGATGACCTTCAATCCCGACGAGAACGCAGAGACGAATGTGGAACGAATGAAAGCCTCTCTCAAGCAGGTGAAGACGGGGAAGATAGCAGAGGCGGTGCGTTCTACTTGGGCATCGGGAATGGAGATTGTACAAGGGGACATCGTTGGTATTCTCGATGGCGATATCGTGGCAAACGGGCAGACGTTCCAAGAGACGGCCCTGGTACTGATTGACAAGATGCTGACCGGCAGGGAAGGGTTGCTAACGCTCTTCTATGGTGAAGCGTCAACCGAGGTGGAGGCCTCACTTCTCAAAGAGAGGATCGAGGAATACTATCCGGGGATAGCGGTTCAGGTCTACTATGGTGGGCAACCCCACTATCGATACATTATCTCTGTAGAGTGAGGTGGTAAAGGATGCTTTCAGTCTGTGGAATGATTCTACTTGGTTATCTTCTGGGTTCGATTTCCTCAGCCCGAATAATCGGGCGAATGAAAAAGATCGATCTAAGAGCGGTGGGATCGGAGAACTTGGGTGCGGCAAATGTATTTCGTGAGGCGGGAAAGGGATGGGGGATCATCACAGGGCTCTTCGATGCCGGCAAGGGGTTCTTGCCGGTCTTCCTGGCAGGGGGTGTTTTGGGGCTTGCTCCTTGGGCGTTGGTTCTGGTAGGGGCGGCAGTGATCTGTGGACACAACTGGCCGATCTACTTTGGCTTCCGTGGCGGCAGGGGACTAGCCACGACCATTGGGGCGACGGCATACCTGTTGCCTTTGGAGCTGGCGATCGCCTTTCCCCTGGCGATCCTGGCTGGGTTTGCCATTAAGGAGATGCTGCCGCGTGTCGCCTCTCGGGTCCACCCGATCCCCGCTGGGGCTACAGTAGGGTTCATCGCGCTCACCGGCGTAACCTGGATATTTAATAAACCGACTTATATGATCACCTATACGTTTGGCGTCTCATTGATAGCTCTGATCAGGAGCCTTCCGAATATCGCGAGTTTTGCTGCAAGCATTATGAAGTGGCAACCTCAAAAGAGGTGAAAATGACGGGAAAGGTAAAGGTCATCACTGGGAGCGAGACAGGAATCACACCTGAGCTGGCTAAGCGGTTTAATGTCGAGCTCGTGCCGTACTACGTTAGCTATAACAATAGGACCTATACCGAAGGGGTGGACTTTGACAAGGATGACTTTTATCGTTCGTTGCGCCAGGCACAGAATTTCCCGACAACCAGCCACCCCACCCGCAGCGATATCATCGCTGCCTTTGAGAAGGCCGAAGAGGAAACGGACTCCATCATCTACGTTACTATCTCCTCAAAGCACTCCAAGACCTTCGAGTTAGCAAAGCGTGCGAAGGAGGAGTTTCACGACCTAAGGATTGAAGTAGTGGACAGCGGGAAAGCAACGGCTGGACATGGCTTGGTGGCCTTGGAGGCGGCACGGTTGGCCGGTGAAGGAGCGGATATCGCTAAGATATTAGGCAGAATGGAGGAGATAAAGGAGCGGGTGGACGAAGTGCTTGCCCTAAATACCTTGAAATACTTAGCCAAGGGGGGCAGGATCCATAGGGCCAAAGCCCTCCTCGGTTCGATACTCTCCATAAAACCGCTGATCACCTACCGCGATGGCCTCTCCACCCCGATCGGGAAGGTGCGCACCCACCCTCAAGCGCTGGAGTTTATCATCAACAAGATAAAAACAGATCTGGAAAGATACGGTTCGTCGGGGATCAGGTGCATCGTTGAGGACGCGGACAATCGGGAGTGGGCCAATCAGGTCAAGGAGAGAATCACAAAGGAGTTTGAACCTGAGGAAGTCTGGCAGGTGGACATGTCACCAATATCGGCTGTTCACATCGGTCCGGGAGCGTGGGGTGTGGCCTACTATTGCCTGTAGATAAGGAAGAGTCGGGAGAATGAAGAGAACGATTACAGTAGTGATCCCAGCGCTGAATGAGGAAGAGAAGCTCGGGGAATGCCTGGAGAGCTTAACTAATCAGAGCTTCCGGGATTTCGAGGTTATTGTAGTAGATAACGCCTCCACCGATGCCGATACGGTTGTCTCGCCGGACTGGTTAGAGCTCATCTATTGCTCATTCCAAGAGGACCCGGATCTGGTCGGGGTCTACGGCCGGGTCCTGCTGAAGAAGGGCTCATCCCCCAGCCACTACTTCAACCAGCTCATCCCCCTGACCGATCCTCTGCTGACATCTTTCCTCGAGGTCAGCCACTCCCTGAGCCTTCCTCACTTCTACGGGGCCAACTTCGCTGTCAGAAAGAGATTTTTTGAACGGGCAGGTAGGGTCAGATCGCGGGATGGTTGCTTCTATCGGGTTTCAGAGGATGTCCGGTTGGGGCTCAAGCTCCGCAAAGTAGGCGAAGTTCGTTTCCTCAAAGACCTGGTGGTCTATACCTCGGCGCGGAAATTGGACAGCGGCTCTTGGAAGGTCCCCCTGACCAACGCCAAGAACTACATCTCAATGGCCGTGCTGGGCAAGGAGATCTAGTGACTAAGTTCAAAAAGAGGCTCAAGTTCATTCTCTCGGGGATCCTGGGCCTGCTGATCCTAGGAGGGATCTTACACTACGTCAGCCTGGGGAAGGTCCTGCAGAAGATCACCACGCTCGGCCCCTGGGGCTTCCTCCTCTTCTTCTTAAATGCGATTTTGATCTTCCTCCTCTGGACAGCCGGTTGGTATATTCTCCTTCGTGCTTACGGCGTGCAGCGAAGTTGGAGAGAGACACTCCAGGCGATGCTCAGCGGCTATGCGATAAGTTATCTCATCCCTTCGATGAACTTGGGTGGTGAGCCGGTCAAAGCCTACCTGATCTCGGACGGTTTCTCCTCATCCGGGGCTAAGGTGGTGGCCACGATCGTCGTCGAGCGGTTCATCAACATGTCCAGTATCTTGCTCTGCATCCTCGGCGGCAGCATCTACGTGAGCTTCACCCCGCTCATCTCACCGCCCTTGAGATGGGGTCTCCTTTCAGGAGTTGGGGGAGGTATACTCTTCGCGCTCGCTATCGGCATCGGATTCGTGAAGCGTGTCACCTTGGTGAGCAAGTTTGCCTTCTGGCTCCAGCAACGGCTCCCTTTCGGGAAGGAGCTGCTCGGCAGGGCAGGGAGAGGGATCTTGAAGGTCGAGCAGGAGATACACCGGGCGTTCTCCCAACATCAGCGGACGGTGGTAACCACCTTCGTGGTAGACCTGACGGCCGCCTCTCTCTTTTACCTCAACCCGCTGATATTCTTCTTCTTCGCCGATCACCAAGTCCTCTCTTTGGGAGAGCTCTCCCTCATCTTCGCCCTGGGGATGTTCCTGGCTTTGTTCCTCTGGGTCACACCCGCCGGGCTCGGGGTGGCGGAGGGCGGGATGATAGGGATCTTCAAACTTTTGGGGATATCACAGGCGAGCGCAGTGGCCTATTCCTTCATGACCAAGCTTCCGGCGCTCCTTCTGGCCGGGGTCGGGATCGCCTTCATGGTTCAGTATGGCCTGGCCCGATTGTTGAAGGGCCAGGGGAAGGCTTGCCCCGAGAGAGAAGAGGGACGTGGTCTTTGAAGAGGAAGGAGCGGGTGTTTAAGCGGGAAAAGATGAGGATCTCGGTGGTAATTCCGGCGTTCAATGAGGAAGAGGAAATTAGGGAATGCTTGGAGGGTTTGCGGCAGCAGTCATTCCCCTATTTTGAGGTGATTGTGGTCGACAATGGGTCGAAGGACGCGACCGCCTCCATCGCGCGAACGTACGGAGCACACGTGATCGAGGAGAAGGAACGCGGGATTGCCCGCGCTCGCCAAACTGGCTTTGAAGCAGCACACGGGAAGATCATCGCTTCTACCGATGCGGACACAATTGTTCCAACAGATTGGGTCGCCCGAATCTACCATGCGTTTGTGGATAATCCGAGTCTGTGCGGGGCCTTCGGACCATTTCATCTCAAGCGTGGGTCTTCCCCCGACCCGCGTATCAATCGTCTGATACCGTACCTCGAGAAAATAGGGACAAACTACCATCGTGGGACGACCGTATTGGGCCTACCGCAGTTTTCCGGGACAAACTTCGCTGTACGGAAAGATGTGTTCTTTCAAATTGGCGGCTTTCGATCTCCAAAGGATGGGCACTACTACCGGCGTTCTGAGGACATCCAATTGGGGTTGAAGCTCCATCGGGCCGGAAAGGTCCGCTTTCTGGAGGACCTGGCCGTGTGTACCTCTGCGCGGAAGCTCAATAAGGACCTGTGGAGGATTCCGATCTCTAACGTGCCGGACTACTTCTCCTTCTTCGTTCGGAATGGTGAGGTCTAACCGATGGGACCCTCATTGACTCAGAGGAAGCGTTACATGGGGATAGCATGGGAAAGGGTGCGTACCTGGGGAGACCTCAGCGGCGTTCAAATGGGGAGGATCTTGGGGAAGAAGCGACGGGTCTTCCTCATCTCTGCCCTTTTTGGGCTTGCCTTGTTGATCGCCATGGTCTGGATCGCACGACCGATGGCCGTCCTTGCCCGCATCAGCACGCTCGGAGCAGGAGGGATCGTCACCTTCCTCCTCACTATCCTCCTTGGATTCTCATTCGGGGTCGAGGGATGGAGGACACTCCTTCGCTCTTATGGGGTGGAGCACTCCTTTTGGCGGACCTTCCGTGTGATGGCTGGAGCGTACGCAGTCACTTACCTCACACCGTCCTTTCACCTTGGCGGCGAGCCGGTGAGGGTGTTCTCCGCCTCCGACGGGCTTACGCGACGCAGCCATGAGGTTATCGCTACGATCCTTATCGAGAGGCTCGTCTACTTGATCATCATCGCGACCCTGCTTCTAGCGGGAGGGATCATCGGATTAAAAGCAAGCGCGATTCCCGCGGCCGTCCAACAGGGGATCATTGCCCTTGCTGGGGGAGCCCTAGTTGGGGGCGGGGCCCTGGTGATGGGGATCGTTCGTCAAGCTACGTGGGCGTCGCGTTCTGTTGCGTTCATCCTGCAACATCTTCCCCGCTGGGGATGGACGCAGCGTGTGGAGGAGGGCTTGACCCAGGTAGAAGGGGAGGTCAACGAGGCCTTACCGAGTCACCGCAGGGCGAGTGTGAAGGCCGCTGGGTTTCTTACCCTCTCTGTTGGGATGAACGTACTCGCCCCGTTTGTCTTCATTGGTTTCACCTATGGAAGGCTCCTCTCCATCGGGGAACTTCTCCTCTTCTTCGCCTTGAGCACGGTCTTCTCCCTCTTCTCCTGGTTGACCCCAGGGGGGATCGGAATCATGGAAGGGGCCTACGCCGCCGTCTTCAGCATCATGGGATTACCGATTGATGGGGCCATTGCCTTCTCCCTCTTACAGAAGCTATCATCCTTATGCATCGTCGGTGTCGGCATTATTTATCTAGGTCATTCTGGTGTTGACTGGTTCGAAAAGAGAAATCACAAGGAGGGGCAAGATGAGGCGAGTATCGAGTGAGTTTGACGGGTTGAAGATCGGGTTGGCTCTTGCCTCGGGTGGGGCACGTGGCTCGGCGCATACTGGCGTGCTGAAGGTTCTCGAAGCAGAAGGGATTCCCATCTCTGCTGTCGCGGGCTCGAGCATCGGGGCGGTCGTTGGCGGAGCCTATGCAGCCGGGATCTCGGTGGAACGGATCGAGAAGGAGTGGCTGGAGACGGATCTTCCCAAAGTGGTGCGGAGCTTCCTCCCTACCTTCCCCCGTGCGGGACTGAGTTCGGGAAGTGAGTTCCGCAAGTACCTGCAGCACCTGCTCGGCAACGTTCATTTTGATGAGCTTTCGATTCCGTTTGCCGCGGTTGGTTGCGACATCGACACCGGGGAGGCGGTAGTCCTTGATCGAGGGGCGGTGGCCGATGCCATACGTGCCTCTTCCTCTATCCCGGGGCTCTTCCATCCGGTGCGCTGGGAAGGGCACCTCCTCGTCGATGGTGGATTGGTGGAACCACTCCCGGTGCGCCTCTGCCGGGATCTCGGAGCTGATCTTGTCATTGGAGTCGACATCGTTCCTACTCCTTATCCTAGCACCCCGGATCGGCAGGGCCTATGGGAGCGTTTAGGGGAGGGACTGCGCGAAGGTGTTACTAACCAGACCTGGGTCCCGGGAAGTCTGACCGAGTTCCTGGACAACATGGTCAAGACTCGATCGTCGGAGGAGCGTCCCCTACCAGGGGTCTACAGCATCATCAATCAAGCGGTGGCGATCTTCCAGCAGGAGATCCTACATCTCAAGCTGACCCTATGGCCGGCGGATCTGATCATCCGCCCCGACCTTCCCCGCGGATTGAACTACTTCAGGGCGGCCGAAGGTATCCGTGCGGGCGAACAAGCGATGGAAGAATCTCTCCCGCAGTTGCGCGCCCTCCTTAGCGAGAGAAGAAAAGCACTCTCGCAAGATGGCGACGGGAAGAGTGCCTGATCCATTCCGTTTAGGATTTGTGAACCGCGAACAACTTCACTAAACTCTGCCAAACGGAGTTGGATCTATCCTCATGAACCACAGTGAAATCGTAAGCTTCATCTGGGGCGTCGCGGATCTGATTCGCGACGTGTTCAAGCGGGGTAAGTATCAGGACGTCATTTTGCCGCTCACTGTTCTTCGACGACTGGATTGTGTGCTTGCACCGACGAGGGCCGAGGTGCTGCGCATCAACGCGGAGTACAAGAGCAGGCTGGAGAATCCCGATCAGCTTCTACGGAACGCTTCAGGCTTTGCGTTCTACAACACTTCTCAGTACGACTTTGAGAAGCTCGTCAAGGACGCGCCCAACGTCGCCTCGAACCTACGCAACTACATAAGCGGGTTCAGCCCGAACATGCGCGAGGTGGTGGAGAAGTTTGACTTCGACAACACCATCAGCAACCTCCACGAGGCCGGGCTCCTATTCAAGGTACTCGAGCGGTTCAAGAACGTCGATCTCCATCCGGATGTCGTCGATAACGCGGCGATGGGGACGATCTTCGAGGAGCTGATCCGCAAGTTCAACGAGGCCCTCAACGAGAATCCTGGTGAGCACTTCACGCCCCGCGACGTTGTTCATCTGATGGTTGACTTGATGCTTGCCGGCGATGCGAAGAGGATTGCCGGTACCGGCATAATTCGGACCGTCTACGACCCGTGCTGTGGGTCGGGCGGGATGCTGACGATCACCAAGGAACACATCACGGCCGGGATTAGCAAGGACGGGGAACTGGTCAAGGCACCGATCAATCCCAAGGCGGACATCCACCTATTCGGTCAGGAGGTGAACCCAGAGACGTTCGCCATCTGCAAGTCGGATCTGTACATGAAATCAGCTGACGGCCGCGACGCCGAACACATCCTGTACGGGAGTACCCTCTCCAACGATCAGCACGAGAGCATAACGTTCAACTATCTGATCACCAATCCCCCGTACGGCAAGGACTGGAAGATGGATCAGGAGGCGGTAAAGACCGAGCACGAGCGAGGAAGTGCTGGCCGGTTCGGCGCAGGGCTTCCACGCATCTCTGACGGTCAGCTTCTCTTCCTCCAGCACATGCTTTTCCACATGGAGCCGATCTCGGAAGGCGGCTCTCGCGTGGCAATCATCATGAACGGCTCGCCGCTGTTCACCGGAGGAGCCGGGTCGGGCGAGTCGGAGATCCGACGGTGGATCCTCGAGAACGACTGGCTGGAGGCGCTTGTAGCGCTGCCTGAGCAGCTCTTCTACAATACCGGGATTGCCACCTACGTTTGGGTGTTGACCAACCGCAAGGCGCCGGAACGGCGCGGCAAGGTACAGCTGATCGACGCGACCTCGTTCTGGGTGCCGATGAGGAAGAGCCTGGGCGACAAGCGGCGCACGATCCCGCCGGAAAAGGCGGCCGAGGTCCTCGCGATCCTTCAGTCGTTCAGAGAGTCCGAGTTTTCCAAGATCTTCCCCACGACACAGTTCGGCTACCGCCGGATCACGGTCGAGCGGCCGCTGCAGCTCAACTTCCAGGCCTCGCCCGAGCGAATCGAGCGAGTGAAAGATGAGAGGACATTCCAGCGGCTCGCCAAGAGCAAAAAGCGTAATCCCGAAGTAAAGGCCCAAGAGGAGGAACTGGGCCGAAAGCAGCAGGAAAGGATCCTTGACATGCTGCGTAGCTTTCCAAGTATGCTTTTTAAGGATCGACCAAGCTTCGAAAAAGAACTAAAGGCAGCAACGGCGGCTCACAGGATCAAGTTGGATGCCTCGCTTAAGAAGGCGATCCTCTCCGCCCTTTCCGAGCGCGACGAGACGGCCGATATCTGCCTGGACAAGAAAGGCAATCCCGAGCCTGACAGCAACCTTCGCGACACCGAGAATGTCCCGCTCTCCGAGTCGATAGAGACCTTCTTCGAACGCGAAGTGAAACCGCATGTGTCTCAAGCATGGATCGATGAGTCCAAGCGCGACGCTAAGGATGGCCAAGTCGGCATCGTGGGCTACGAGATCAACTTCAACCGCTACTTCTACACCTACGAGCCACCGCGTCCGCTGGAAGAGATTGAGGCGGATATCGAGAAGGTGGAACGCGAGATCATGGAGATGATTGGAGAAATGCGGGAATGATGGCGGCCTCGGGCAGAGAACGGCACCACCGGCGCAGCATCCGCCTGCAAGGATACGATTACAGCCGATCCGGCGCCTACTATGTCACCCTATGCACACAGGATCGGGCGTGTTTCTTCGGTGAGGTCGTGGACACAGATATGCATCTCAATGACGCGGGAAGGCTTGTGTCGGATGCATGGCGTGCGTTGCCCGACCGGTTCCTTCCCATTGTCCTGGATGCATTCGTGATCATGCCGAATCACATCCACGGCGTCGTCGTGATCACCGACGATGCCGCGACCGTCAACGATAAGGACGTTGTAGGGGCAGGCCTTGTGCCTGCCCTCGATGTCGTGCCCGCCCGCGATGGGTCGATAGTGGGGGCAACCACAAGGGTTGCCCCTACATTGGGTGATGTGATCGGCGCGTACAAATCCCTGGTCACCGTTCAATACACGCGTGCCGTGCACACGCGCGGATGGCCGCCGTTCCGAAAACGCCTCTGGCAACGGAACTACCACGAACACGTCGTCCGTAACGCGGTATCTCTCAACCGCATTCGCCACTACATCCTCGACAACCCGCGACACTGGCATGAAGATCGTTACAACCCGAATGTGCAGGAGGGCGACGAATGACCGGTACGCGGTTTAAGGCCTATCCAGAATACAAGATCTCCGGTATTGAATGGCTGGGGGAGATCCCGGCGGATTGGGAGGCTAAGCGCCTCAAGTCAATCGCGAGTATCAGCTTGAGCAATGTGGACAAGAAGGCGGAGGAAGGGCAGGAACCTGTCTTGCTCTGCAACTACGTCGACGTCTACAAGAACGAGTACATAACGCCGGATATGGGCTTCATGTCTGCGACTGCCACTTCGGAGCAGATTCGACGTTTCGCGCTACGAGCTGGAGATGTTCTCATCACCAAGGATTCCGAATCGTGGGATGATATCGCAGTTCCTGCCTGCATTGTTGAAGACATGCCAAATGTGCTCTGTGGCTACCATCTTGCATTGCTCCGCCCGAGCGGCTCGGATTTCGACGGGCGGTATGTTGCCCGCTCAATCTCAGCAATCGGTCTGCGGGACCAGTTCTGGGTCGCTGCCAACGGAATTACCCGCTACGGGCTAACCGGGGATTCAATCTCAATAGCGCTTCTTCCCGTTCCGGAGCTTGATGAGCAACGAGCCATCGCCGACTTCCTTGATCGCGAGACGGCGAAGATCGATGCGCTGGTGGAGAAGAAAGAACGGTTGATCGAGCTGCTGCAGGAGAAGCGCATCGCGCTGATCACTCATGCTGTCACCAAAGGCCTGCCTGCCGCGGCTGCGGCGCAGGCAGGCCTCGATCCCAACGTCCCGATGAAAGACTCTGGCATCGAATGGCTCGGCCAGATCCCCGCGCATTGGGAGGTCATTCCTCTCAAATGGCGCGCACGCTGCTCCAGCGGGAATGCCATACAGATCGACGATGTTGCGCCCTCACCGGAGGAGTATTCGCAGATTCGTGTGATCGGTGGAAACGGCCTAATGGGGTACACCAGCAAAGCTAATGTCGTGACACCGGTTCTGGCAATCGGCCGTGTAGGAGCCCTCTGTGGCAATGTCCATCGCGTTGGCCCACCAGCATGGGTTACGGACAATGCTTTGATTCTTCAAGTAGACACTCAGACATTCGCTTACTCGTACCTGCACGCCATGTTGCTGAGTCGGAATCTGAACGACCTGGCGGCTAAGACAGCGCAACCGCTGATAACCGGCACCCAAGTGCGTGACCAACGCCTGCCGTGTCCTCCCATGAGTGAGCAGAGAGCCATCGTCGACTTCCTCGACCGCGAGACAGCTAAGATCGATGCGCTGATCGCCAAGATTCAAGAGGCCATCAACCGACTGAAGGAATACCGCATTGCCCTCATCTCCGCCGCCGTCACCGGCAAGATCGACGTACGGAACGAGTGATTCAGGTTGTCTAAGAGATGGATGTTCCCGAATAGGGAACGCACCACTTGTATACATAAGAGGGAACTGCTATAATACGATGCGAATCATAGCCAGACGAGCGCTGCGCGAGTTCTGGGCACAGCACGGAGAAGCGAAAGGCCCGCTGGAAGCGTGGTACCACGAGGTGAAGCTTGCGACATGGAGCAAGTCGGCGGATGTCAAAGCAAGGTATCCCGAGGCGAGCATCGTGAGCAGTGAACGAGTGGTTTTCGATATCTGCAACAACAGATATCGATTGGTTGTCGTAATCAAGTACAAATTTCATGTTGTCTATATTCGGTTCATCGGAACGCACGTAGAGTACGACAGGATCAATGCGAAGGTGGTATGATGCACCCGAAGGTGATCAAAACAGACGCTGAGTACGAGGCGGCTCTTTCCCGGCTCGACGAGCTACTTGATGCCGTGCCGGGCACGCTGGAAGGGGACGAATTTGAGCTGTGGGTGACTCTCGTAGAGATCTATGAAGAAAAGCACTTCCCGATTGATCTCCCAGATCCAATCTCGGCAATCCGCTTTCGTATGGAGCAAGCGGGATTGAAGCAAGTCGATCTGGTGCCGTACATCGGAAGTCCGAGCCGTGTCTCCGAAGTCCTGAAAGGGAAGCGCTCGCTGAGCCTCTCGATGATCCGCAAGCTGCACGAGGGCCTCGACATTCCAGCGGAGGTTCTTCTTCATGAGGCGGGAGCTTTCATGCCAGTGGAACATCCAGAGATCGAATGGTCTCGGTTCCCCATGGCGAAGATGCTCAAGAAAGGGTGGTTTGGGGGATTCAAGGGCACACTGACCGAGGCCAAGGAGAAGGCGGAGGAGCTCATCGCTCCCCTGATTTTCCCCAACGGAATCGAGGCTGAGAGCATTCCCTGCTTCTTGCGGAGGAGCGTCCGGACCGATACCGAGATGGATGAGTACGCACTCTTAGCTTGGTGCGCACGCGTGCTAGATCGGGCACGGAGAGAAACTATTCCTGCATACAAGCCCGGAACAGTCACGAAGAAGTTCTGCCGCGAGTTGGTCCACCTCAGCTATCTCGACGATAGCCCGCTCTTGGCGCGAGAATTCTTGAATCGAAGCGGAATTCATTTCGTGACGGAAGAGCACCTACCACGTACGCACCTTGATGGAGCAGCGTTCTGGGCAAGTACAGATCGCCCCGTAGTTGCGCTCACGCTCCGCTATGACCGTCTCGACAATTTCTGGTTCACTCTGTGCCATGAACTTGCACACGTGTCGCTGCATCTTGAGAAGGATTCCGGAAATTCCTTCGTTGACGATCTAGAAGCAAAAGGGGCTGATGACATCGAACGGAAGGCGGACGATTTTGCCGCTGATGTTCTCATCCCCACTGACAAGTGGACGAAGTCCAACCTTAGCAACAACTGGTCCACCCAAGCGATTCGCACGTTCGCGGACGGGCTTCGGATTCATCCGGCAATCGTTGCGGGAAGGATTCGAAGAGAGCGGGACAACTACCGCATTTTGTCTAATTTAGTGGGACGAGGTGCGGTTCACAGAGTGTTCTTCGAGTCATGAGGACTATGTTGAAGTAGGTCGGGATTTCCTGGCTGGGCGACGGATCTTTGGGTATGTTTGGAAGCACACTGCAATCGGTACATAATGTCGGTAGTTAGATCTAAGTACCGACGAAACGTACCGGAGGAGAATCCATGCCTGACATCGAGAAACTGCTCCAGAAGATTGGGGAAGGCGGCCTCTTCCGCACAAGCGACCTGGAAGCCCTCGGCGTGAGCCGCTCAACGGTTCGTCGGATGGTCGAGCGCGGCGAAGCGGAGCAGATCAGCCATGGACTCTATCGCCTCACTGACGGGGACATTACAGAGCATATCGGGATTGTTGCCGTACAGAAGAAGATCCCCGATGGAATCATCTGCCTGCTTTCAGCTCTGCAATTCCACGGCATCGGCACTCAGCTCCCCCGTGAGATATGGGTTGCAATCGACCCCAAAGCGAGGAAACCACAGGATACTGGCTTCCCAATCCGCGTGATTCGGTTCTCCGGAGTGAATGCCCGCTATGGGATCAATACGCACAGACTGCTCGGCGTGCCGGTGCGGATCACGTCGATCGATCGCACGGTTGTCGACTGCTTCCGCTATCGGAACAAGATCGGCATGGACGTCGCGCTGGAGGCCCTCAAGGATGTGCTCGATCGGCGGCCGGCCTCACGGGATGAGATCCTTCGAACGGCAGAGGTGTGTCGAGTGAAGACGGTCATCCGCCCGTACCTGGAGGGGATGTCCACATGACGCGTACAACGGGCTTGGCATACTCAGTTCATGTTTGCCTCGTCGCGCACGCGAAGAAGATGGGCGTCGAAGCACAACTGATGCTGGAGCGGCTCGCTCTATATCGAATGCTATATCGATTGTCAAAATCTGTCTACAACGAGTGTTTCATGCTTAGTTTGTGCTGGTTTTGCGAAAGGACCGCTGCGAGCACTTGCCCTAGCCCAAGATTCTATTTAAACTTAAGCGGTAACTTTTAATAGACGGCTTGGCTATTAAGGAATGTTGAATAACGGGGAGAAAACTCGGCGATGAAACGCAGTGTCACGGGCAGGTATGAGATCAGTATCGTGGGAGGGGAACGAATCGAGGCATTCGTGCCTAAGCCCCTGCCACCCAAACCTCCCCTAGCGCTCGATGGAAAGCTGCAACGGTCTCTCGAGCCCGCACTGCTCGCCTTGGGACGACTGGATAGTTTAGCAACGTTGCTTCCCGATACGACACTTTTTCTCTACGTCTATATTCGCAAGGAGGCAGTGCTCTCATCACAAATCGAGGGCACGCAGTCGTCCTTGTCGGATCTGCTGCTATTCGAGCTGGACGAGGCTCCAGGGGTTCCAATTGATGACGTGGTGGAAGTCTCCAACTACGTTGCAGCGCTGGAACACGGACTCCGGCAGCTACGTGAGGGGTTCCCACTTTCTAATCGTCTGATCCGCGAGATTCACGGTGTTCTTCTCTCACGAGGTCGGGGGAGCGAGAAAAGCCCCGGTGAATTCCGCCGTTCTCAAAATTGGATCGGTGGAACCCGGCCGGGGAATGCTATGTTCGTCCCGTCACCACCCGGTTTAGTCCCTGAGTGCATGGGGGATTTCGAACGATTCTTGCACGATGAGCGTACTGACCTTCCGGTGCTCGTGAAAGCCGGTCTCGCTCATGTCCATTTTGAGACCATTCACCCTTTCCTTGACGGCAACGGCCGCGTGGGACGCCTTCTCATCACCTTCTTGCTTTGCCATGCCGGTATCCTGCACGAGCCGCTCCTTTACTTGAGTCTGTATTTCAAGCAGAACCGTTCCACCTACTACACTTTACTCGACACCGTCCGCCGCGAGGGAGATTGGGAAGCATGGCTTGGCTTCTTCCTTGAAGGTGTGCGGCAGACGGCGGAAGGGGCCGTCGACACTGCCCGGCGATTGGTTGACCTGTTTCAGGAAGACCGTGAGCGCATCATTCCCTACGGACGTCGGACTAACTCAGCTTTGCGAGTGCACGATGCTCTAAAAGCCCGGCCGGTCACGTCCTTGTCGGAGGTTTGCCAACGCGTCGGGCTTTCGTTTCCCACTGCAGCCGGCGCCATGGACCTCCTTGCAAAACTCGGGATCGCTCGTGAGATCACCGGGAAGGCGCGTAACCGCGTCTTCGTCTACAAACGTTACCTGGCCATCTTAAATGAAGGAACGGAAATATGAGGCCCAACATTGCCGAACGATCTTTCGAAGATGCGATCGTAAGCGTGCTGGTGTCCGGTCTCCCGGACGGTGCATCGAGTGGACGCGCGGGCGAGCCGTGGCATGGCTACGGCGAGTTCATCCCCGGCGGATATCGGCTTGGCAAGAGCGAGGAGTATGATCGGTCTCTCTGTGTTTGGTCCCGGGCGACGAAACGGTCCATCACAGGCCTGATCGTCACGCCGGAAGGTGAGGTTTCGATTGGAAGGGATCGGAAACGGCTTGTGCGAAGTATGGTGCACAGATACAAGCAATACACCAGAGGGGAAAGGGACTTCGGCAAGGACCGTAGGAAACGCCTCTCTGGGCTACTCGCCTTCATCCTGGACGTTGAGCCAGATTTCTACAACCGGCTTGTGCTGAAATACGGAGCGGAGACGGTGAATGCGGCTCTACATGCAAGACGCCGGTCGAGATAGGAGACTGATCCGCACAGGGCGATGTGACAAAATGTTGACACTTATCGAAAAATGTATACACTTTGTCACATGGCGACTGAAACGCATTCTGAGAAGATCCTTCAGCTAGCTGAGCGACACGGTCTGGTCACTGACGGAGAGATTCGTGCCATAGGAATCCATCCGCAGACACTCCAGCGGCTAGTCGAATCCGGAAAGCTAGAACGTGTCGCGCGCGGGCGCTACCGCCTTCCCGATCCTGACTACGAACTCACAGAGCATCATGGACTTGTCCTAGCAGCGGCTGCCGCGCCAAAGGGCGTTATCTGTCTGCTTTCCGCGCTGCAATTCCACGAACTCGGCACACAGCTTCCGAGACAAGTGTGGATGGCACTTCCACGCCAAACGCGAACTCCTGTCGTCGACTATCCGCCAATGCGTGTCGTCCGACTGTCTGGAGATGCCTTCACTGCCGGAATCGAAGAACACACACTAGAAGGTCAAACGGTACGTGTCTACGACGTGGCTAAGACCGTTGTCGATTGCTTCAAATTCCGAAACAAAATCGGAATGGACGTTGCACTAGAGGCGCTGAACGAAGGATGGCGGGAACGGAGATTCAGCCTAACCGATATATCGAAGTATGCTCGCATCTGCCGCGTTTGGAACGTCATGCGCCCCTATCTGGAGACGATCTCCTCATGAGTAAAACGCAAGGCATCGCTCACTCCGTTCATACCCGCCTGGTTGCACGAGCGAAGGAACTCGGCATTGAAGCACAACTCATGCTCGAACGGTATGCACTTCATCGCCTCCTTTATCGGCTTTCGAAGTCACAGCACACGGAACGATTCTTGCTGAAAGGCGCTCAGATGATGCTGATCTGGATCGGCGAGACCATTCGGGCCACCCGCGATGCTGACCTCCTCGGACTCGGCGAACTCTCAGACCAAACCCTGAGACAGATCTTCTCGGATCTATGCACCATGGACGTAAATGCTGATGGCATGGAGTACCTTCCCGACACAATCCGGATCGCGCCAATCCGCGAGGACAACGCCTACGGAGGACAGCGCGTGTTCATTCAGGCGCGCCTCGGCAATGCACGGCTCCGTCTCCAGATCGACGTAGGCATCGGCGATGCTGTGACGCCGGAACCGATGTGGGTCGAACTGCCCCAACTGCTTGACCTTCCCGTAGCCCGACTCAAAGCCTATCGCCCGGAGACGAGCATCGCCGAGAAACTTGAGACCATCGTATCCCTCGAACTGCTGAACAGCCGACTGAAGGATTACTTCGATATCTACGCTCTTTCGGAGCATGAAACGTTCGACGGGACCGTTCTTTCCCAAGCCATACGAGATACGTTTCAGAGACGCGAGACGCCAATTCCAGTTGAGTTGCCACTAGGGCTTACAAAGCAGTTCGTCAATGAGCCAGGTAAATCTGCGCAGTGGCAGAGCTTCCTGAACAAGGTTGGCAATTCGTTTGTTCCAGGTAATCTAGAAGTCATTGTGGATGCGCTGGCCACGTTCCTGTGGCCGATCCTGAGGTCAATCACTGATGGAGTGCTTGATGATCATCACTGGCCTCCTGGAGGTCCGTGGCAGAGCAAGGAGGATGAGTAGTCGATGCCGGAGATCAAAGAACGATCTTTCGAAGATGCGATCGTAAGCGTGCTGGTGTCCGGTCTCCCGGACGGTGCATCGAGTGGACGCGCGGGCGAGCCGTGGCGTGGCTACGGCGAGTTCATCCCCGGCGGATATCGGCTTGGCAAGAACGAGGAATATGATCGGTCTCTCTGTCTGGTCCCGAACGACGTGTACAATTTCATTCTCGCGACCCAACCTAAGGAATGGGGGCGTCTCAAGGAACACTACGGAGAGGATGTCAAGAAGCGCTTCCTGCAGCGGCTGTCACACGAGATCGAACGACGGGGAACGCTCGATATTCTGCGGAATGGGATTAAAGATGCCGGCTGCAAGTTTAAGCTTGCCTTCTTCAAGCCAGCCAGTGGTCTGAATGTGGAGCTGCGCGAGCTGTATCGGGCGAACCAGTTCTCGGTAATCAGGCAACTGCACTACAGCGCGAGAAACGAGAACAGCCTGGATCTTGCGCTCTTTCTCAATGGGATCCCGATCTTCACCGCCGAGCTGAAAAATCCTCTGAACGGGCAGAACGTGGAAGACGCAATGAAACAATACCAGACCGATCGCGATCCGCGGGAGCCGCTCTTCTCGTATGGCCGTTGCCTCGCCCATTTAGCCGTCGATCCTAACCTGGTCTACGTGACCACTCACCTCAGAGGACAGAAGACGCGATTCCTCCCGTTCAATCGTGGATGGGATCGTGGCGCGGGAAACCTACCTGTGTCCCCGACGCAGCGTGGCTATGCCACGAGTTATCTGTGGGAGACAATCTGGTCGTGCGACAGCGTGCTCGACTTAATCCGGCAGTTTATTCACGAGGTCGAGGAGTTCGACGAGGACGGCCGAAAGACCGGAAGGCGGTTCATCCTCTTCCCTCGATACCACCAGTTGGACGCGGTCCGAAGGTTGGTGTCCGACGCACGGGCACGCGGTCCGGGGCAGCACTACCTGATCCAACACTCCGCGGGTAGCGGGAAGAGCTTCACGATCGCCTGGCTCGCGCATCAGCTCTCGACGCTGCACGACGCCGAGGATTGCCGGGTCTTCGATTCAATCGTTGTGATTACCGATCGGCGGATCCTCGATCGACAGCTCCAGCGAACCGTTCTGCAGTTCGAGCAGACCCTCGGTGTGGTGGAGAACATCGACAGGACGTCACGTCAGTTGAAGGACGCGCTCGAGAGTCAGAAGACGATCATCGTCACGACGCTGCAGAAATTCCCGGTGATTGTAAACGAGATCGGTAAGCTTCGGGAAAAACGGTTCGCTGTCATCATTGATGAAGCGCACTCATCGCAGTCCGGCGAGAGCAGTAAGAGCCTGAAGGCTGTCCTCTCCTCCGGGTCCCTCGAGGACGCGGAGCGGAAAGAGGCGGGGGTGGAGACGCCGGAGGAGGAGCTGGAGAATCGTGTTCTCGCCGAGATGGAAACGCGGGGACGGTTGCCAAACCTGTCGATGTTTGCGTTCACCGCAACGCCGAAGAACAAGACGCTCGAGATCTTCGGCATGAAGCAGGAGGACGGATTGTTCGTGCCGTTCAGCCTGTACAGCATGAGGCAGGCGATCGAAGAGCGGTTCATCCTCGACGTGCTCGAGAACTACACGACGTACCAGGTGTACTGGAAGCTGCTCAAGACGGTCGAAGAAGACCCTCGCTACGACAAGTCGAAAGCGACGTACTTGATGAAGCAGTTTGTCGAGCTGCATCCGCACGCGATCAATGAGAAAGTCGCGATCATGGTGGAGCACTTCGCCTCTCAGGTTCAAGACGCCATTGGCGGGACGGCGAAAGCGATGATCGTTACGCGGTCGCGCCTGCACGCGGTACGGTACAAGCTGGCTGTCGATCGGTACTTACAGGAGCACGGCTATCCGTGGAAGTCGCTCGTCGCGTTCTCTGGAACCGTCGATGACGGGGGAAAGTCGTACACCGAGGCGGGGATGAACTCGGCCAGTACGGGCAAGCGGATCGGCGAGAAGCAGACGGCCAAAGAGTTCAGGAGGTCGGAGTATCGCTTCCTGATTGTGGCGAACAAGTTTCAGACGGGCTTCGATCAACCGCTCCTTCACACGATGTATGTCGATAAGAAACTCGGTGGCGTCAACGCGGTACAGACGTTGTCCCGGCTGAACCGAACGCACCCGGAGAAGAGCGGAACGGCTGTTCTCGACTTTGCGAACGAGGCGGATACGATCCGGAAAGGGTTCGAGCCGTACTACGAGACGACGATTCTCTCCGAGGCGACGGATCCGAATCTCCTATACGAGTTAGAACATCGCCTCCAGGAGTTCGGCATCTACACGGCAACGGATGTCGAGGCGTTCGCCAAGCTCTACTTCTCCCGGGGAGCTACTCAAGATCGGTTGTACTCGCAACTCGGCGCTGTGATCGAGCGCTTCAGCGAGTTGGCCGAGGACGAGAAGAAGGACTTTCGCAGTCAACTGACCGACTACGCACGGCTGTACGCCTTCTTGTCGCAGATCCTCCCGTTCGCCGACACGGATCTTGAAAAGCTATATGTCTTCGCCCGCAATCTGCGGCGCCTCCTCCCGGCGCCTCCTGACGAATTACCAAAAGAGGTGCAGCAGAACATCGATATTGACTCGTACCGAATCCAGAAGACGACCAGCGGCAAGATCGATCTGGAAACGCGAAACGGCAGGCTTCATCCCATGGGTACGAAAGGTCCCTACGGAGCCGGAGAAGAGGACTTGGAGCCGCTCTCGGCCCTGATCAAAGAACTGAACGAGCGGTTTGGGCTGAATCTGGGTCTGGAGCACAAGGTCACGCTTGAACAGATGATGGATCGCCTCGACCAAGACAAAGCGCTCGACGCGAGTGCTCGGGTCAACACCCGTGAGAACGTCCGCCTGACGTTCGATCACAAGGTGGACGATGTGATCCAGCAGATCGTGGATACCAACTTCGAACTCTACAAGCGGATTACCGACAACCGGGCGCTCGGCGAGGCGCTCAAGAACTACCTGTTCGATCAGTACCTGCGAACGCATCGGCAAGCCGAGGAGCTCTTGAAGCAGCACGAATCGAAGACGTTGGAGTTTAAGTCGACCTTGCGGTGGAACCTGCGTGAGGATCGTAAGGACCCGACCGTGGTGACACATGCGGTGCTCAAGACGATCGCAGCCTTCCTGAACACGGACGGTGGAGATCTGTTGATCGGCGTGGCCGATGACAAGACAATCATCGGAATCGAGGCGGACCGGTTTGACAACGAGGACAAGTTCCTCCTGCACCTTAGCCACGTCATCGGTGCAGCGCTGGGAGATCGCTCTGGAACGCTTGTTGATGCGAAGATGGAGGCCATCCAAGGCAAGACCGTTTGTTTGGTGATCTGCCAGCGAAGCCCAGAGCCGGTCTTCTTCAAGTGGAAGGGCATCGAAGAGCATGAAGAAGGCGACTTCTACGTGCGTAGTGGCCCACAGACAGTGAAGCTTGATCCGGAAAACTCAGAGAAATATATTCAAACAAGGTTTTAGGAGGTCAGCCATCATTGGGCAACCCTCTCCGCCCCATCAGTTCCAGGATCAGGAAGCACTGAAGTAGCTGCTGCGTGGGACTTCTGACAGGAGGAGTGGTGAATAGGTCCATCCTTGATGAGTTGCAGCGCGAGATGCGCGACTGCCGACGCTGCTTGGAGGCTGGGTATCCAATTCTCCCGCAAGCGATCTTCTCTGGGTCGGCTTCTGCCCGGATCATGGTTGTCGGACAGGCCCCTGGAATACGGGAGGGAGGGACAGGCCTTCCGTTCAGCGGTCCGGCGGGGAAGCGTCTCTTCTCCTGGCTCGCTCATGCGGGTTTCGAGGAGTCAGAATTCCGCGTGACCCAGTACATCACCGCGATCACCAAGTGCTTTCCCGGGAAGGGCAACTCACGTGGTGATCGTGTCCCCACAGCAGTGGAGCGCAGACTGTGCGCTCCTTTCCTGGCTCGCGAGATCGAGCTGGTGAACCCCAAATTGATCATTCCAGTCGGGCGCGTGGCGATCGACCATTTCCTGGGGCAAGAGAAACTCGGTACTCTCATTGGCGCGATCTACGAGAAGGATGGCCGGATCGTTCTCCCTCTCCCCCACCCCTCTGGCGCCAATCTGTGGTTGAACCGTCCGGCGAGCAAGCGTCTCCTGAAGGAGGCGTTGGAACACCTGCACCGGATCAAAGAGGAGATGAGGCTATGAGTCATTCCGATGAGCTTCCTGCCAATCGCAACGATCGCGCGCAAAGAGCCAGAAAGTCAAGGACATAAGAAGACAGAGAGAGAAAAAGTACCAGACCCACCATGGAAAGCCGAGCGGGCCCAGGCGACCATCCCCCCACGCCCAATAATCGTTCCCCAGCAGGAAGAGGAGAAGAAAGGCGATGATCCACTTCCAGATTCCCTTCTTCCCGTTGCGGATTTCTTCCGTGGCCTGAACCTGGGGTTGGGTAAGGAGGCTTACCCCGATGAGGATCAGGCTTGCTACTAAGACGACGGGGATCACAGGGAGGGTGCCGAAGGTGGGGAGCAGGTGGAGGTGATAGGCAACGACCAACCCTTCTCCTACGAGGATCGAGGCGATTGCCCCTCCTGCTGTTGCTCGTTTCCAGTAGAGGGCGGCGATCACGGTGGGGAAGAGGACGGCAAGGCCGGTGAAGGTCTCTGTCGCGATCTCCAGGAAGGTGGCCGGCGGTCGCCACGCGATCGCCAATCCGGTAAGAGCGAGCACGATTACGAATCCCTTCCCCACCCACGGTGAGGCGCGCCTTGTTGAGGTACGCCTCGGGGAAGCGCGCCTCGACGCGGCTTGCCCCTTCGTCAGGGGGTCGACGAGGTCCCGAGTGAGCATGGAGGAGAGGGTGAGGAGTTGGGAGTCGAGGGTCGACATAAGGGCGGCGAGGGCGGCTGTGAGGACTAGCGCTTCCAAGATTGGAGGAGTGTAACGTGAAAGGAGCAAAGGCAGTATCCTGTCAGAAGCGACCCCTGCCGGGAGCTCCGGGAACCCCAACCGCCCAATGACCCCGATCGTCACCGGGAGGAGGAAGAGGATGCCGGTGATCAGCGGGTAGAGGGCCATCGTTGTCCCTAGTGCTCGCTCGTTGCGGGCGGCGTAGAAGCGTTGAAAGAGCTGGGGAAACATCGGGTCGCAGAGGAGCCACAGGAGCATGTACCCAAGCCATATCCCGGGGGAGAAGGCTCCTCCTATCCCCGGACGGGAGAAGAGCTCCGGCCATCGGATGGCTGCTGCGTGGTTCGCCGCGGAGAGGCCGCCGAAGGACGATGCGATCACCCCCAGGGCGGCAAGTAGGAGTACCAGCATCATCCCTCCTTGGAGGACGTCGGTCCACGCTACGCCGCGAAACCCGCCGAGGAAGGTGTAAATCAGCATGACAACGGTGATCAGGATGGCTCCGGCGAAGTAGGGGATGCCGAGGAGTTCCTCCAGGGCGTAGCCCGCCGCCATCGGCTGCATGGCAAGATACGGTAGGGTGAAGGTGATCATCACCCCGAGGAAGAGGAGGCGCAGTGGTTTGCTCTTGAATCGATCGAAGACGAGCTCCGGTGGAGTGAGGAGTCCCTTTTCTTTTCCCAGACGCCAGACCGGCCGACCGATGAAGTAGAAGGAGAGGGCCATAAACCCTGTTCCAAAGGCCATGATCGGATAGAAGGAGTACCCGATCCGCCACCCTGCGCCGGAGAACCCGAAGACGGTGAACGCGCTGAAGTTGGTCGCCGCCATCGTGAGGAAGAGGACGAGAGGCGGTAGCGTCCGCGAGGCGACGAAGTAGTCCTCTGTCGTACCGCGCGCGCGTCTACGGGCGAGGATCCCGATCCCCAAGAGAACGATAAGATAGCCTGCCACAACCAGCGTCTTCTCCCACATTGCGCCCTCCTCAAAGCGAACGGCCACCCAGCGAGGCTGGATGGCCGTTCGACCTGACATACCTTGTTAAGAGTATACGTCGCGTCTAACTCTTTGGCAACATCGTCGTTTACATACCAAAGACCTGCCGACATCGATTCCTCGTTCTTGACCCCTCATGACAGCTGTTTACATATTCCCTGTCTGCTTGAGCGACAGGTGGCCGTTTCTGGTGACGATGAGGTGATCGAGGACCTTGATCCCGAGGATCTCTCCCGCTTTCACCAACCGTTTCGTCAGGGCGAGGTCCTCAGGGCTCGCTTCGAGCGTTCCCGAGGGGTGGTTGTGGGCGAGGATGACCGAGGCGGCGCGATCGCTAATCGGATCGGCGAAAACCTCTCGCGGGTGCACCTGATTGGAGTCGAGTAATCCTACCGTGACTACGCGGCTCTCGATCACCTCGTTCGCCCCGTTGAGCGACAGGCAGACGAAGTACTCCTGTCGCTTGTCACGGATCTGTTGGATGAACGGAAGGACGTCTTTTGCTTCGCGAATCGGGGCTTTCCCCTGGAGGAGGTGACGTCGTGCCAGTTCGAACGCGGCCACGATTTGACAAGCTTTGGCTCGTCCGACTCCCTCGACCCCTTGTAGCGTGTCGACATCGGCACGGTCCAATCGTTGCTCCAGCGAGTCGAGGATCTGCGAGGCCAGCTCAAGAACACTGACTCCTCTAATACCGCTTCCTAAGAGGATGGCAAGGAGTTCCGTATCCGAAAGGGCCGTCGCTCCTTTGGCGATCAGCTTTTCCCGCGGTCGGTCGATATCCGGAATATCTCGGATGCGTTTTGTTGACACCGCTCATCACCTCATCGTCTCATAAAATAACAGATACGCATTGAATTGACAACCCCCACCCCTTTTGTGCGCACCGTGGATTTTCTTGAAAAAAGAGACGAAGAGATGGGGTCTTGCAATCATACATTCACCAGTCTCATGAGAAGACCGTAGCGGATTGAGTCCCCGGGGCGGTCTACCATTCCCCGGATGGTAGGTTTCAGCCCATCGCTTGGCACGAGCTCCACCGGGCGGCTCACCAATGTCCGCTTGAAAACTCCCAAATCTGCCGTGTTTGACGAGAGACTTCCCTAAGATGACGTTGGGGTGAGGTGAGTACGATGCGCGGTGCGCGTTTGCAGAGAGAGCTCGTCATTCGAATGGATAATAAGGTCGGCCTGTTGGGAGAGATCACCCGGCTGTTGAGCGATATGGGGATCAGTATTGTCTCAATCTCCGTTAGGGCGGAGAATGGAACTGCAACGCTCCATCTCCTTACCGCTGTACACCTCTCCGCTCGGGATGCCCTGCGCAGGGCCGGTTTCCTGGTGGAGGAGAGGGAGGTTATCGTCCTCGATCTCCCGCATCACCCGGGTTTTCTCTGCCGGGTGGCCGAGGCCCTGGCCCGCAAGGACCTCGACCTGCAAGAACTGTACGCGACCGTGTCAGATGGGAGCACAAAGAGCTTGGTGGTCTTCACCACTTCCCATAACAACAAGGCCGTACAGATGCTGCGCGGGCACTGAAATATTTCCTCCCATCGTGATTCATTCTCCCTCTGTTACCGTAAAGATCCGCCCAGCGGCCCGCCCGAAGACCTCCGGAAAGTAGAACTCGTTCGCTGTGGTTGGGATGACATGGTAGGTCCCGACCTGCGTGGCACGGAAGGTGTACTGGTAGGTGTAGGTTCCTGCCGGCAGGTAATCGGCGAAGAGGACGACCTTTTCGTCGCGCAGCTCGCTTCTGCTGTACCAGCGCCACCACCACCAGTAGAAGGATGACCACCAGTCGCTCTCTGACTCACGGAAGAGTCCCGGCTCTTGCGAAAGGAGGCTCGTTGTTTCCAGGCTCGTATCGATCGCTTCGCAGCCGGCCGGGAGCGGATCCTCAATGACGACGTAGTACAGGTCGTGCGGGGCGATGATCGTCAATCGCACCTGAACGGTCTCTCCCACGGAGGCGTGATCCACCTCCTCGCACGTCGCGTTGAACGAGCAATCGACCGGTACGTACTGGCGCTGGACGATGATCCCCCGATCGAGCGGTTCGATCTCTTCGACTGGGAGATAGACCTTGAGGTGTGCGGTGTAGTAGAGGCGTCCCTCGCCGGAACCGCGCCAGATGGCGAGTCGATTTCCGACGCCGGAAAGGAGGTCGGCCACGTTCACCCGTAGCTTGATCGATTCACCCGCGTTCTCTGGAACTACGTGCCCTTCGTCGAGGGTGCTCCCGTTCAAGCGGATACCGTAGTCGTAGGAACCTTCAAGTTCGCCTGTGACAACCATCCAATCGGTCAGCGCGATGAGCGCCCAGGCCGTCTCCTGTGTCGTCTCCCAGATTCCGTCTTTGCGTGCGATCATCAGCCAGCGTACAACGTTTGGTGTGAGCGCGTTGTCGGGATCTAGTTTAGCCAGGCAATCGAGGATGACGGCGGTGGAGCGGGTATCGGTATTCATCGCCCAGAAATCGTAGTTCTCCTCCTCCCAGTGCGCACCTGTGGCGCTGAGGATGGCGGCGTTCTGAATATCCGAGAGGAGCGTCTGTACCCGACTGTCATTCGTGTCGATCAGGTTGAGGGTGAGTGCCAGGTAGGCGCGGGCATAGTGACTCAGTTTCTCGCGGGCGTTGAACAGGGGGTCGGCCCACTTTTTCGCCTCGGAGGTGCGCCCCGCCTCGGCGATGACATAGAGGATCCACGCCTGCCGGTTCGCCTCGCGATAGGAATCAAGCTCCTTGGAAGATACCAACCGGCTGACGAGGAAGTCCAAACCTTGCTCTATGACGTCCCCTGCTACCTCGAAGCCAACCTCCTGGACCTTTGTAAGGGCGAAGATGACGTATGCGGTGAGATAGGGGCTCGATTCATCCGCCCACCACCAGCCCCACCCGCCGTCTGTGTGCTGCTTCAATGTTAGACGGTTCAGCCCTTCTGCGACGAGATCGGGGAGCTTTGCCGAGAGATCCGGATCATCGATATCAAGGTCGCGCAGGGCGCGGTAGGTGAGGACGTTCGGGAGGAAGCGACTGACGATCTGTTCGGTGCACTCGTAGGGGAAGTGTTCGAGGTAGTCGAGGCCGTCGCGCATCCCCGCGGCAAGAGAGGGATCGAGTTGGATCGCGAGTTCACCCTGTCTATCGTTGTACTTCGGAGGAAGGGCGATCACCTCGGTTCGGCTCCCCTCGTCCGTCAGTTGGCCGGCAGTCCCCACGATCTCCGGAGCGGTATAGCGGTAGACAGGGAGGGTCCCATCCGACCCTGTGGTCAAGCGTGGCCGGGCGGCATCGGAGAGTTCACCGCTCATGGCACTCATCGCGAGGTCGACCTGTGGGACATCCTCTACCGTCGCCCACCAGGAGACCTTCAATTCCTCGCCAGCGGGGATGTCGATCAAACGCGTGGCCGCGCTTTCTAGGGTTAGGCCGGTGTATCCGATCGTGACCTCGACCGTGAGCAGGGTGTCGGTGTTGTTGTTGACGAGTGCGTGAAGCTTCACCCGGTCGCCGACGACGAAAAAACGCGGGGTGACCGGGCGGATCAGGAGCGGCTTGGTGACCAGAAGCTCGGTCGTCTTCTCACCGACTTGAGTCGCCTGCGTGACCCCGACGGCGCGGAAGACCCACGTGGTCAGGTTATCGGGAAGGTCGATCGTGACCCGTGCCATCCCGTCAGCACCGGTGATGATATTTGCGTCCCAGTAGGCCGTGTCAACGAACTGTTCGCGCAGCTCGACTCCCGGAGGGAGTTGAGCTGCAGCCTCTTCAGGGCTACGCGAGCCCCCAGCTTTCTCATCGGCTGCCATCAGCGCGACCCCTGGTGCAGGCAGCACGGCTCCTGTCGCTTGATCGAGTCCATAGCCTGCCTTGTCGTCTGTGTCGGTGATCCCTGCCTCCTCCATCTGCTCGGCGACAAGCCTGTTGATCGAAATCGCGAGGCCGCTAGCGGTCGCCACTCCCAACCCGCGGCGATCGTAGAACGCCTGCAGGATCGCGTCGGGGGTGCGGGGCTTAAGGGTGAGGATCGCTTTGTCGACCAGGTCGAGGGAGAGGGAAGTACTCACCGGTTCACCGAGTTCGTCGGTAACGAACACGGTGTAGCTCACCTGGGATCCAGGTAGGGCCTGCGCCACCGAGGGGGTCAGGGTGATGTGGAGCGTCTGCGGAATGGGATCGACCGCTAGTGAGACGTAGCCGACCTTAGTGCTGGCTACGGCTGGACTGCCACTTGAGGTTGCAAGTGCGGCCGCTTTCCCCTGCACGATCACTACACTGACGTAGATATTTGGGGCATGATCCGCAACGATCGGGAGGGTGTAGACTGTGCTGTTCGATTCTAGGCGGATCACCTCGTGGGTGAGTATCGTCCCGCGTTCGACGGTGACAAGGGCCCACTGTTCGCCGGAGAAGGGGCTGGGAATGAGTATCTGAGCCGTCTCTCCGGGCCTGTAAGTCGTCTTGTCGCTGATCAGCGTGATTCGATCATCATTGCTTCGCTGCCAGGAGACGGACTCCGGGCTGCTCGCCCAGAGGAAGAGGCTCGATTGCACCATCCGTTCGTGCGCATCGTGCCCGCGGACGACGACCTTATAAGAACCGCCGACCGGTGGGGTGAAGGTCACGACCCCTTCAGCGTTCTCGGAGGTGACAAGCGATCCGGTAGCGATCTCGATATCGTTCGTCTCCCACTCCCAGTACCCACCGCCTGCCTCATCCTCGATATAGGTGTTCTTCCATTCACGGCGGTAAATGAGGTACTCCAGCGGTTTTGCGGCGAGCCGCTCACCGTTCCAATCGACGGTAACTAGGTCGACATTCATCTCGTCACCAGCGCGGCCGATGTATCGTTCTGCTGCCAGTCCAACATAGAAATCGCCACGGTGAACGACGATTGACGTGCGCCCGGAGAGGGTCTGGCCGTCGTTCCCGCGGACCGTGGCCTCGATCGTGAGCGTGCGACTCCCTAGCGGCGCTTCTGCCGACGGATTTGCAGTTAGGCTCGCCACATCTTCCGGAAGCTCGATCACGAGTTTCCCGTTTGCGTCGGTTCTCCCCGTCCCCTTGAGGATGATCTCGGGCACAGCAGGCGGAAGCCACCAGCAGGACCAACATCGCCAGGGATCGTCTACGTCGGTGAAGGTGTAGCGGGAGAACTGGTCGGGCGCGAAGCGGTACTCATCAGCGAGGACAACCCACTCCACCTGTGCGTCCTTCACCCCGCCTCCGAAGAAGTACTGTACATTCACCGTTGCTTGGGTCGCTTCGCCGCGGGCGATCTCGGCATCCGCTGGGGTGACCGTAACCTCGAACTCCGGGGGGCGGTACGCGGCCACCTGGAAGGAACCGGAGAAACTCGTCTCCTCAAGAGTTGCACGGATGCTATAGTTACCGAGGGCCGCCTCCTTGGTGAGGACGAGCTCCCCTTCGAAGGCACCGAATTGGTCCAAAGGGAGCGTCTTTTCGTAGACGACCTCCCATGCTGCATCGCGGATCGTCACCTCGACCCTGTCACGGTGTGGGAGAGTGTAACGGGCATCGTCCTCAGCACGGATCACGCCCTTGAAATATACCATCTGGTCGGGGCGGTAGATCGGTCGGTCGGTGTAGATGTGAGCGCGCCAATCCGGTGTGTAGCCCGAATTGAAGCCGAACTCCCATACGGAGATTCCATCGTTCCACTGTGTGCTCCCCATGGTAAATGGCCGCTGAGAGAGGATGGTGGTTCCGTACCAGTTGGAAGATTCGTCCGATGAAAGAATGGCCAATCCGTTGCTGTCGGTGATTGAAGCGGAGCGCTCCACCCCTTTGTTGTCGACAGCGCGAAGGATGAGACCAGGGACCGGAGCTCCGGTCTCGAGATCGGTTGCCCATGCAAGAACCTGATCCTCGTCGCTCTTGAGGGTGAGGTTGATCTTGCTTACCACCAAGAGATGTTGGTGCTGCCAGCGGCTGTAAGAAACTCCGTCGGAGCGCAGTTCCAGGCAGTAGATTCCCGGCTCCAGCCTCCCACCCCCTTCGACAAGGTCGATCGGGGTGTAGCCCGCCTCGTTGAGCGGTGCCTCGACCGGTACCGACCAGTCGCGCAACCGTCCACTAGAGGGAAGAACAAATCTGTACCAATCATCCTGTGCTGCGAGGTACTCATCGATAGTGAGATGGTATAGGATGAGGTCCAAGCGCTCCGTGTTTCGATGGGCGACGAAGATCTGTGCCGGTTCATAGGCGTTGTAGGTGCCGGTACGACCAGGTGCGTGGAGCCAGGCTGTCGGGTCAAGCGCTGCAGTGGAAAAGCGGATTGTCATCTGCTGCCCGGTGGTGTTGCCGTACGGATCAGCGATGTCCGGACCGATGTGGACGACATAATCACTACTCGGCTGCGCGCCGAAGGTCAACACAAAGATGTTATCCCACTTGCTGAAGTAGGTGTGAACCAGCTCGGGCGAAAGGGCAGGCTCCATCTCGATGTTATCCATCACAGTATCCGGATCGATCGGGGTATTGAAGCGGATCTCAAAGGAGGTGTAGGGGTACGCATTATGCTCACCGTCCCTGGGATCGGTTCCGATGATCCGCGGCAGGGGGACGGTGGTGAACTGCCAAGAGAGGGCCTCACGCATCCCTGTGCCACCACCCTCGCTGGTGACACCAGACTCCAGGCGGACACTGTACTTCTGGTCGAAGTCGAGCCTCTCTGTGGGTGTGAAGACGAGCGTGTTACCCTGGACCTCGAAGATCCCGTCAATCTGCGTTGCAAAGAGATCGCCCAGGAGACCGATCGGCTTGAGTGTGAAGCGTTCCTTTGCACTCTCAAGGTCGATTGGCATGTTGAATGTAATGGAGATAGTGGTGTCAATTGGGACGAGATCTTCGCCCTCATCCGGGTTGACCCACACGCTCTTGGGGGGCTGAGTGGAGAAGGTCCACGCGACGTCCTGAGCAAGGATACCCCCGGTCGTATCGCTCAGACCGGCGGCGATGCGTGCGGTGTAGGTCGTTCCTCCGACGAGCGGAGCAATCGGGGTGAAGACGTAGATCGAGGTATTCAACCACTCACCAGCTCCTTCGATCATCGGATCGAACGTTACTGGCGTGGGGAGGGTGGCGTACGCGGGATCGGAGACCGCGACGAGGGGGACGACCGGACGATTGAAGATCATGGTGATCGTGGAATCGGCAGCGACCTCTTCAGTCCCAGGAGCTGGAATGACCTGGCTGACTTCCAGGTAGCCGACAGTGCGGAAGCGGAAGGTGTAAGCTTCGTTCAGCGGAAGGCTCTCCCGATCGGTGGCCCCGGTGCCTAATGCAACCTTGTAGGCCGTATCCCGGCTCCATGGGGTGTTTGGTTGGTAGCGAAAGGTGCTCTCATCCGGCCATGAAAAACTCCCTACAACATACGGAGAGAGAGAGAACGCGGCCTCCACGGAAGCACGATCCATCGGACGATCGAAGATCAATTCGAGCACCCCGTCGATCGCCATCTCCTCTCCCCGTTCCGGACTACGTTGAACCACGATCGGTGCCGGGGAAAGATCGGCCCCTACACCACAGATAGGAATCAACATGCTCAATAGAATAACCGCGATCAATCCACCTAAAAGCCGGTTCATATTCATTCTCGCCCCCTATCTCGATGATCGATTGTGTCCTTTAGCCTAGTACGAAACATTAGCGCAGGGCAAACGTTCCACCCCAATAAACACGCAGGGAGCGCTTCGGTTTCATGGATTGGGTGATTTAGCATCTCAATTGCCTGATCATTCAATCCTCCGATCTCTCAATGGGAGGAGAGGAGGATCTCGTCCACTGCTGCGAGTACGGCATCGATCGTCTCAAGGCCCATCAAGCGTGATCTGATAGCGCGCTTTTTGGGAAAACCGGCGAGGTACTTGACGAGGTGCCCGCGGAACTTGTGGCAGGTCGCTCGTTCGGTGAAGGGGCGCGGCCGCTTCCTACGTGCATTCTCCTCACCCATCAACGCGAAGAGGGAATGGAGATGTGCAGCGATCGTCTCTCTTCGTTCTTCCACGGTGGGAGGTCTATAGATTTCTCCGGTCAAGAGACACCTAGCCTCCTCGAATATCCACGGGTTTCCGATAGATCCCCTTCCGACCATCACTCCGGCAGCGCCTGTTCTTTGCAGCATGTCGATAACATCGTTCCCGCCCGTTACACCCCCGTTTCCGATGACGGGGATCGAGCGCTCCCGGGCGATGCGTTTCAGCATATCCCAGTCCGCTGACCCGGCATGACCTGCCGAAGCGAAACGGGCATGCAAGAAGAGGGCGGAGGCCCCACCCTCCTCAACAGCTTGGGCGATCTCGGAGATATTGGCACACTCCGGTGAGATCCCGAGGCGTGTCTTTACGGTTACAGGGAGGGAGACCGCCTCCGACACGACCTTGACGATCCTGTAGACCTTCTCTTGGTCTTCCATCAAGGCCGCGCCGGCGCCCTTTTTCATGATCTTGGGGACAGGGCAGCCGCAGTTGATATCGATCAGGTCGAACTGTCCCAGGGATTCAATCACCTGTGCGGCAGAGGCCAGTACTTCGGGTGAGGATCCGTAGATGTGCGCTGCGACCGGATGTTCCTCTGGGCTGGAGTGAACGTAGTTCAGTGTGCGCGGGTTACTGAAGGTAATCCCTGCGGCGGAGACGAGCCCTGTGAACATGAGTCCGCAGCCGTGTGCACGGCAGAGCGCCCGGAACGGGCTGTCGGTGTACCCGGACATCGGGGCGAGGACGAGCGGAATCGGGATCGTCAAAGACCCGATGTGAAGGGGGCGAACGGCGATCTCTGGCATCCTCTCCTCCTTTAGTGCGCGCCAGACTCTCTTGTAAGTATAGCCACTCCTAGTGGGGCGTGAGAGGAGGGGTCACCTTGGTGCGTTGTAGCGATGATTCCTTGTTGCATAGAGAGGGTGTCCACCCTTGACGTGCCGGATGGGACTGCACGTAAGCAGAACATGGGGCATTTCTTCATGGCAATCGATGTCGAGACCTTCACTCCGCTGGAATCGTTCAAGAGGAGAACCGGCGGGATTCTGCGTGCGTTAAGAGCTTCGGAGCGGCTTCCGGATGTAGCTCGAATTTACACCGCCGGAGAGAAGGAGTGGCTGAAGGAGAAGATGGTATTCGAGCAGGGAATCCCAATCAACGCGAACCTAGAACGTGACCTTCAAGCTGTCCGGGACATTCTGGGCCTCAAGGGGTACGATTGCTTATTCTCAGGCAAAGACGGTGATGTGCATGGATGAACGTATCTTGTTGAAGGGCCTCCAAGAAGCGATACGGGCTGCAGCAACCGAACTTCCTGTTGATGTTGTAGACGCCATCAGCCGGGCAAGAGATAAAGAAGAGAGCACCGGCGCTGTACAACTTAGCGCCATCTTGGAGAACGCCGAAGTTGCCCGGCGCAACTCGGTCCCGATGTGCCAAGATACGGGGATCCAGACCTTTGTGGTTCGTGTAGGGGTGAAATTTCCACTCCTCTCTTCGCTACGTTGCGTTATCGAAGAGGCTGTGCGTTGCGCAACACGCGACGTTCCGCTGCGCCCTAATACAGTCGATCCGTTCACGGGACAAAACCCCGGGGACAACACGGGGCATCACATTCCCTATATCCTGTGGGAGCTTGAAGAGGGCGACGCATGCCTCATTCATCTTCTTCCAAAGGGGGGAGGGAGCGAGAACTGTAGTGCACTCCGTATGCTTCCTCCGGGCGTCGGGCTCGCAGGGGTCAAACGGTTTGTCATCGATCATGTCGTTGCATGCGGAGGGAAACCTTGTCCGCCCGGTGTGATTGGCGTAGGTATCGGTGGTGGTGCCGATCTGGCGATGAAGCTCGCCAAGCTATCGCTATTGCGCCCCGTAGGAGATCGTCATCCCAGCATGAGTGTCGCACGGATGGAAGAAGAGTTGCTCGACTTGATCAACGAGAGCGGGGTGGGTCCGATGGGTCTCGGCGGACGAACGACGGCCCTGGATGTCCATATAGAGTTCGCCCATAGGCATCCGGCATCGCTGCCCGTCGGCCTTGTATACCAGTGCTGGGCTGATCGCCGCAAATTGGTCACCGTCGACGGAGCCGGTCATGTGGAGGTGAGCTAGGTGGACACGATCCTAAGGACGCCGTTCGACGAACGGGCGATACGAGATCTACGCGCCGGCGACACGGTTTACATTACGGGGAGCGTCTTCACGGCGCGAGATGAGGCTCACCAGGTCTTGCTCCAGGCCGCGCATAGCGGCGAGGAGATTCCGTTTCACCCGGAAGAGATGGCCATGTTCCACTGCGGCCCTGTTATGCAGAAGGAAGCGTCGGGGTGGAACGTTGTGTCCGCTGGTCCGACCACGAGCATCCGGATGGAGATGTTTGAGGCGGAGTTCCTCCGCACCTACTCCACTCGCCTGATCATCGGAAAGGGAGGGATGGGGGCCCGGACCCTGGAGGCGCTCTCCGACGTTGGTGCTGTCTACACGCACTTCACCGGGGGAGCCGGGGCGCTTGCCGCACGCGCGATCCACAGAGTCACCGGCGTTCACTGGTTGGAGGAACTTGGAATGCCGGAAGCCGTGTGGCTACTTGAGGTCGAGAGGTTCGGGCCGCTCCTGGTTACGATGGATGCTCGCGGAAACGACCTATACAAGGATTTGGCGGTTTTGATCGATGATAACATGAAGAAGATTTACGCTCGCATCGAAGAGGAGGCATAGAATGTCGGAAAAACTCATCAATATCGAGAAGATGAAACAGAAAGCCCGAATTCCGGGGAAGAAGGCTCCAGCTTGGCATGCACACTACCGGGGAAAGGTGGAGACGGCTCTCAAGTGTTCTGTTGCGGAAATCGAAGATTTTGGCATCTGGTATACGCCGGGGGTTGCGGCTCCCTGTCGCGAGATCGAAGCCGACCCGAACAAGGTCTTCGACTATACGAACAAGGCAAACACCATCGCTGTCGTCTCCGATGGATCACGCGTCCTCGGCCTGGGAAACATCGGGCCGCAAGCCGGATTGCCGGTAATGGAGGGAAAATCCCTCCTGTTCAAGTACCTGGGCGGGGTGGGAGCCTTCCCGATCATGCTCGATACCCAGGACCCCGATGAGATCATTCAGGCAGTCAAGTGGATCGCTCCCGGATTTGGGGGGATCAATCTAGAGGACTTCTCCAGTCCTAAGTGCTTCTACATCCTCGACCGATTGCGCGAGGAACTTGATATCCCGGTCTGGCACGACGACCAACAGGGGACAGCCGCAATCACCCTTGCAGGGGTCATCAATGGTCTCAAGGTTGTGGGCAAGGACATGAACCATGTTACCTACTGCGTGATCGGGACAGGTGCGGCGAACATCGCCTTTGTGCGCATTCTGCTCAGTGCCGGTGTCCCAGCGGGGAATGTGATCATGGTTGACAGCAAGGGGATACTCCACCCCGGCCGAGAGGACCTGGAGAAGAATAGCGATAAGAATCCGTACAAGTGGCACTACGCGCAAGTGACAAACGCTGAGAAACGCAGTGGGAATATGGCGGAGGCGATCGCGGGGAGCGACGTGTTGATTGCGGCCTCCAAACCCGGGCCAAATACGATCAAGCAAGAGTGGCTACGAGCGATGAACAGGGACGCGATCGCGTTCGTGATGGCTAACCCGATCCCTGAGCTCTGGCCATGGGAAGCGAAAGAGGCAGGGGTGCGAATCGTCGGTACCGGAAGATCCGACTTCCCCAATCAGGTGAACAACTCGATAGGCTTTCCGGGGATCTTCCGTGGGACCCTGGACGTCTTTGCCAAAACGATCACCGATGAGATGGCGATCGCCGCCGCGTACTCGATTGCGAAAACGGCTGAGGACAAGGGCTTGCGCGAGGACTACATCGTCCCCACGATGATGGAGACCGAGGTGTTCATCAACGAGGCTGTAGCCGTGGGGTTGAAGGCGATCGAACAGGGGATCGCCCGCCGGATCCTTTCGGAAGAGGAACTGCGCCGCGAAGCCGAGGAGAAGATCCGTCACGCGCAAGAAGAGACGAAAATTCTGATGCGCGCGGGACACATCGCGCCGCCTCCGGATGTAGCGATAAGCAACGATAGTTAGGGACCATTGGCGATCTTCCCTAACCCCGATTGCGCCTCTTCTTCGACTCGAATCATCGCCTGATAGAGATCTTCGGCGGTGATGTCAAACGGAACCGCTCGGACGAGATCGAGGTACGAGTAGGCGCGTGCGGCAAGGGTTCGCCCCGTGGAACCGCGGATGTCGGTAACGCCCAACATGGCAAACCGGGTTGGCGCGTCCCAAGGTTCAAAGTTTGGTAACGTTCCAAAGGTATCGGGAGCATCAGGGATCAGGCAGCTATGATGCCGCGATAAACGAGGACGACGTTGCCGGATATTTGTAACCTCTTGCGCCAGTACTCTTCCCATGCATCTGCACTGGTGATACGCTTAATGATGATGCGAGCCATCTTTGCTGCTCTCTTTTCGCTTTAGCCAAAGGCAATTCGCTTCAGCCGCCTCCCAACCTCGCGCATCATCCGCTCGATCATCGAGGATACCCGTGGCGTTACCAGCCCGTAGGACAACCAGAAACGGACATAGCTGAAAAGGCGGTCCTTCGCGTTTGCCACGTATGAGGCAGCTTGGCTGTACCCTTTCTGTGCCGCCGAGGACGTAAAGATCGCTGAGATGAAGCATTTAGGGTCTAATACCACTCTCTGCGTGCTCCGTGTTCTCAGCCGTGAAAGCTTCTGTTTGGCAGGGGAAGAGGTTTATACAACAGCTTGAAGGGTCTTGAATAGATCAAAGACATTCCCCAGCTTGCCTCGATCCCGGTCGTGATCTGGACTGCATCGGGACGCGAGGAAGACATGGTGCGGGCGTATGAGCGTTGCGCTGCCGCGTTTGCCGTAAAACCGGCAGGCGATGACGAGGTGAAGCAATGCGCCATCGCGATCCGAGACTTCCGGGATCAGGGGTAATTCCCGTTCTAGTCTAAAACGAGGAGAGGCCCTTTTGGGCCTCTCCCGTGCTGGTGGGCTGTGTTGCGGGGTGCTGCATTAAGCTCTCGTTTACGCTCTTAATATACACCCTGAATATGAGCACTTTGTGAAGAAGATTTGAGGATTCGGTGAAAGCGGATGATCGACTCCTCAAAGGGCGATTCTTCCGGCCTTTTAGACAGGAGATCAGGAAGGAAATCGATCTTCTCCCTCTCCTTGTTGTCGATCCTATTCGCAATCTCTCCTATCTTGCTTGCTGGCACATGCCTACTCAGAGAGTACCACGGAGACCGGAAAAAGTGTCACCAGAGGCGTGTGGCTCCCGCCACGATCCGAAGGGTGTATAATCCTTCCTTGAGGAGGAGGAAGATGCCTGAACTGCCCGATCTCGAAACGTTGAAGGAGGTGCTGGAGCGGAGGATCATCGATCGCGAGATCGTCGCAGCGCGCACGTTCCGTCCAGGGATCTTAAAGACGGTCACCCCACCGCTTGAGGCGATTGTCGGTGAGGCGTTTGCCGCGATCGCGCGCAGAGGAAAGCACCTCATCCTCTCCCTATGCGAAGATCTGCATCTGGTTGTTCACTTGATGCTTGCCGGTCGGTTTGTTCTCTGTAGGAGTGATACAAAAGTGACGAAGGCGACCGGACTGACTATTACCTTTGCCGATGGGAAAGACCTGCGGATGATAGAGAATGGGTCGATAAAGATGGCGAAGGTTTACGTTGTATCCGACCCGATGGAGGTGAAACCGCTTGCCGACGCAGGGGTTGAGCCGCTCTCGCCGGAGTTCACCGTGGAGTCTCTCTCCGCGATGGTCGCTGGCCGTCGCCGACAGGCGAAGAAGCTCCTCACCGATCAGAAGATGATCGCGGGAATCGGGAGCGCCTACGCCGATGAGATCCTCTTCGCCGCGAGGATCTCCCCTGTGCGCTACGTGAACACCCTCTCCGAAGATGAGGTCGTGCGACTCCATGCGGCAACTAGGGATGTCCTGCAGAATGCGATCGATGAGATACGCACTCGCATCGGTGACAGTTTATTCACCGACGAGATCCGCGACTTTCTGAAGATCTACAGGCATGAGGGAGAACCTTGCCCGGTCTGCGGTGACCGGATCTGCGAGATCCGCTACGCCAACAGGCGCACCTACTACTGTCCAACCTGCCAAGCAAGCGGAAATACCGTGCACGACCGCCGTTCCTGGATCACTCGCTAGGAGAAAGGGGTTTAAGCGGCGACCTTACAGGTGCTTCACGAAATCGATGACCTGATCGATCTCCTCTTCTGTGTTGAAGAAGTGGACGGCGAAACGCACCCCACCGCTTCGCGGGAGGGCCATGATCTTCGCCTGGTGAAGCTTCTTTTCCAGTCTCTTAACCTCTGCCGGGTTGGCAAGGTCGACCGGGACGTCCACGGTGACGATACCGGATCGCTCCTTTGCGCCTGTTGGAGAGATGATCGCGATCCCTTCGCGCTGAAGCGTGCGGATGAAGTGATCGACAAGCTCCCCGATGCGCTCCTCTATCGACTCGCTTCCCAGATCCAGGAAGTACCGGAGTGAGGAGACAAAGCCTTTGAATAGGAGGGGGGAGAGCCCTTGGGCTTCAAACCGGCTCCCATCGGCTGCCAATGGCATGTGCTCCATCGGATAGGCGTTCCCCGAGATGAGGGCGTTCCACACGGTCTCGTGCTCCGCCTGTGGCAGGTTGCAGTACCCGGCTGTCGGCGGCTGTATGGAGGCGAGCAATTCTTCCCGCAGGTAGGTGAATCCTGTCCCGATAGGACCGCAGAGCCATTTGTATCCACCGGTTGCCAGGAGGTCGATCCCGAGGTCCTTCACATCGACGTGCAGCGCGCCGACCGACTGGATAGCGTCGACGCAGATCAATCCGCCGACCGCGTGGACGGCCTCTGCAAGCGTGGCGACGTCGTTGCGGTACCCGGTGCCAAATTCGACGTGGCTCACGGCGAGGACACGGGTCTTCCGGTCGATCGCTTTGATCAACTTAGCGCGTGGAACGACCCCACGGCGCGAACGAACGATCCTCACCTCCAGGCCGTGTCGATCGGCTTGATAGAGCCAGGGGAAGACGTTCGACGGGTACTCCAGGTCGTTCAGTACGATGTTCTCGCCGCGTTTCCACCTTAGTCCCCCGGCGAGGAGGTTTATCCCGGCCGAGGTGCTCATGGTGGGGATGATCTCCTCTTCGGATGCGTTGATCAGTTTGGCAGCGAGGCTGCGCGCTTCCTTCTTGGGATCCTCTTCCCAGACCCCTTCGGCAAAGTCGACGCGCAGTTCTTTGAAATAGTGCTGCATCACGACCATCGTTGACCGTGGGAGCGGCCCTACCCCTGCCGAGGCGAAAAAGATCATCTTGTGCAGTGCGGGGAAATCATTTCGAATTCGCTCGATGTTGTGCATATCGTCCTCCACTGTTACTCTACCCGATATAGGCTTTGATTGGCAAAGAGGTTGACCTTGAGCGAGAGTATCTATGACAGAATCTATCGCGTGATTCGAATGATCCCGGCCGGTAAGGTGGCGACCTATGGCCAGGTGTCATACCTGGTCGGTCCGCCCTGTACGCCGCGGCGGGTCGGGTGGGCTTTGGCAGCACTCCGTACTCACGCAGTGGAGTTCCCCGTTCCTTGGCAGAGGGTGGTGAACGCGAAGGGAGAGTCGAGTGTGGGGAACCCGCAGATCACTCTCCTCAAAGAGGAGGGAATCTGCTTCGATGCGCGTGGACGGATCGATCTCGACCGCTTCGGCTGGGACAGTCTCGACTGGGACAGCTTCAGTGAGATCGAATCATCGAGTGAGTGATTAGATCGCCCAATCCGTCTGCGTTCTCCTTTCCTCGGGTGGTGGCACTCGTGCGTGGCACTCGTGCGTAGCATTCGTGCTTGTTCGAAGATCTTCACGAGCTTACACTGATTCCCTTGGGAGGGAAAATGATGAAGAGATACCTTGCGTTGATGGTTGTTCTCCTGGTGATAGGGCTCATCGGTGGCTGTTTCGGCCCGGTGGTGCGGCCGACGGCCGATTTCACGTGGTGTCCCGATGGCTCAAGCGGCCTCCTCGACTACCGTTTCTTCTCGCATTCCACGACGGTTGCCAACCATTACATCACCGAACTCGCCTGGGAGTTCGGCGATGAAACGGGGATGGACAAGACTTACTGGGACGCTGCGCATCGTTTCGAGAAGGAGGGGACGTATCTCGTCACCCTCGTTGCGACGGATGACCGCGGGATCACGGGGACGGTCTCCAAAGATGTGCCGGTCTATCCGGCGGCGTTCATCCGCACGTGGGATCTCACCCTTGGGTTTCCGGTCAAGGTTACCGGGGAGGTGGAGAACCGCTACACGCAAAATCTGCGGACGATAACGGTGAAGGCAAAGTTCTACAGTGTCGATGGTCTCCGCCTGACCGACGGTACGGTGGAGATCTCCGACCTCGAACCTGGGGAGCGAGCTCTCTTCACGGTCACGGCGCAAGAGTACTCGAGCCGGATCTTCTACGCGACCGTGGCCGTGGAGTCCTTTGTCACCGATTGTCCGGACGTGTTCTATCCAGCACCGGTACGGGACGATGCAGATCATCTCTGATCTTCACATCCATTCCCGCTACAGCAGAGCGACGAGCCCGACTACGGACCTTCCCACCCTCGCCCACTGGGCGAAGATCAAGGGGATCACTCTCTTGGGAACGGGGGATTTCACCCACCCGCAGTGGTACAAGGAGCTGCAAGAGCACCTTGTGCCAGTGGGGAACGGGCTCTACCGCTACGGAGGGGTACTGTTCATGCTCACCGTAGAGGTCTCCGCGATCTGGAGTCAAGAGGGCAGGGTGCGCAAGGCACACCTTGTGATCCTCGCGCCGTCGATCGAAGGTGCGGCGCGGATAAACAGCGAACTCGGGCAGATCGGAAACCTAGCCGCCGATGGCCGGCCAATCCTCGGCATTTCCGCGGAACGACTCGTTGAGGTAATCTGGAACGCGGAGGAGGGAGCGGAGGTGATCCCGGCCCACGTCTGGACCCCGTGGTTCTCGGTCTTCGGTTCACGATCAGGATTCGACTCACTGGAAGAATGCTTTGGCAGGTACACGGATCGAATCTTCGCCATCGAGACCGGGCTGTCGAGCGATCCCGAGATGAACGGGCGATTGTCCGCACTCGATGATCTGGCTCTTGTCTCCAACTCCGATGCTCACTCTCCCGGGAAGCTCGGGCGCGAGGCGACCCTGTTTGACCTTCCCGAGCCGAGTTACGCTGGAATCATCGCAGCGATGAAGGAGCGCGATCCTTCTCATTTCCTCGGGACGATCGAGTTCTACCCGCAGGAGGGGAAGTACCACTACGACGGACACCGCGCCTGCGGGATCGTCCTCTCCCCACGTGAGGCAATGGCCAACAACAATCTCTGCCCTGTTTGCGGGAAGCCGCTCACAATTGGAGTGATGCACCGCGTGGAGGAGCTTGCCGATCGTCAACAGGGAGAGGGCCCCGCACAGCAGATCCCGTATCGTAGCCTCGTCCCTCTGAAAGAGATCATCGCACAGGCACTCGGTATAGGACCGACGACAAAGGGGGTCGCCCGCGAGTATGAACGACTGATTGCCCACTTTGGGAACGAGTTTCGCATCCTCCTTGACCTGCCGGAGGAAGACCTTCGTCAAGTAGTTCCCAGAAGGATACTGCGAGGGATCCTGAAGGTTCGCGCGGGGGACCTTCAGATCGAACCGGGTTACGATGGGGTCTACGGGAAGGTAACGATTCTTCTCGATGATGTCAAAGACGATGAACAACTGGGGCTGTTTTGACTGCTCTCGCATCAGGGTTACCGCAACGCGTATCGCTGTCGAGGCGAAACACCAAAAATAAAGAGCTCGTACCGGTTTTTCGAAAGGAAGGAGGATCGCTTGAGGGCATTCGTAACAGGTGGAACGGGGTTCATCGGATCGAGCATCGTGCAGGAGCTATTGAAGGCGGGCTATGAGGTCCGTGCACTCGTGCGCCAGGGCGCGGATACGCGCAATCTCGACGGCTTGGAGATCGAGTGTGTCCAAGGGGATATCACCGACATCGACTCCCTGCGCCGAACAATGGTGGGGTGTGAGCGGGTCTTTCATGCCGCTGCCCTCTACTCCTTCTGGGTGCGGAAACCAGGGTTGATCGACCTAGTGAACGTCGAGGGGACGCGGAACGTACTCGATGTCGCAAGAGAGATAGGTGTGGACCGCGTCGTCTACACGAGCTCGGTCGCCGCCCTGGCGGTGCCGGAGGGGAAGACCCCTGTTACCGAGGAGATGACGGTCGATCCCAAAAAGATCATCAGCGGGTACAAGAAGAGCAAGTACCGTGCCGAACAGGTCGCACTCGGCTACGCGCGCGCGGGCCTTCCTGTGGTGATCGTCAACCCATCGTTCCCTGTCGGGCCGCGCGATATCAAGCCGACCCCTACCGGAGAGGTTATCCTCGACTTCATCAACCATCGGATCCCTGCATACGTGGAGACCGGGATGAACGTGGTCGATGTCGAGGACGTGGCCCGCGGGCACCTCCTCGCTGCCGATAAGGGCCGGATCGGGGAGCGCTATATACTGGGAGGGAAGGACATGACCATGGGAGAACTCCTCGGGCTCCTCTCGAAGATCACCGGGATTCCGGCGCCACGCGCGAAGATCCCCTACTACCCTATCCTCGGGTTGTCACACCTGAATGCGGCCTGGTGCCGTCTGACCGGAACGACCCCACGGATGACGCCGGAGACGATCCGCATGTCGCGGCACTATATGTACTACGACCCCACAAAAGCGATCCGTGAACTGGGTTTTCCGCAGACTCCACCCAGGATCGCGCTAGAGAAGGCAGTCTCCTGGTTTCGCGAGCACAACTAGATCGCACGCAAGCGGTCGCTCACGAAAGAGCGTGTCGCACAGAGATCTGGTATGCAGGCGGGACGAAGAAGGCGTACTCGATGCCGATCCTTGGACAATCCTACGGATTCGCAGGTGACAGTGGCCTCGAAAGCGCTCTTTGCTCTTACCTGGTTAATGCTTTGCGCATACGCGGATCTAGCAGGTCGCGCAATCCGTCGCCAACAAGGTTGAACGACAAGATGACTGTGAATATTGCGATACCGGGGAAGGTGCTGAGCCACCACTGATCGAAGTAATCAATACCGTCAGCGACCATGCGTCCCCATTCCGCAGCGGAAGGCTCTGGTCCCAAACCAAGAAAACTCAGCGAGGCAAAGATCAAAATCGCATTTCCGATGTCCAACGTTGACATGACCACTGCCGGAGCAACGCAGTTCGGCAAAATGGTACGCAACAAGATGTAGGTGCGCGAAGCACCAATGGCGCGGGCTGCTTGAACGTACTCATTTGCCTTGACACTGAGTACAAGACTACGTACGATGCGGGCATAATTAGGCCACCAGACCACTACCATCGCCACAACAGCGTTGATTGTGCTTGGGCCCAGCGCTGCTGTAATGGCCATCGCTAGGATGATGATCGGGAAAGACATGAATACCTCGGTGATGCGCATAAGTGTTTCGTCCCACGCACCTCCGATATACCCCGCGACGCCACCCATGGCCGTGCCAACAATGGCCGCGCTGACAACGACCAGCAAGCCAGCTGGTAACGAGATTCGTCCACCATACAAGACGCGCGATAGTACATCACGCCCCAGTTGATCGGTTCCAAGAATGTGGCTCGCGCTTGGCGGCTGCAGTCGTTCACGGATGTTTTGCTCCAAAGGACCATAGGGAGCCACTAGATTTGGAACAAGCGACACGGCAAACCACAGGATGCAGACCACCAAGCCAACAACCATCAAGGGGTTTCGGCGTGTCTGCGAGCGGATGACTTTCAGTATTTTCATTTGCCTTAATCTACGCGGATACGGGGATCAAGCCAGCAATACAGCATATCGACTATTAGGTTAATTGTAATAAAAACAATAGCAATCAGCATGCTGACACCCATGATAGCCGGGAAATCGAGTGTACGTGCGGCATTGTAGGCATAGAGTCCGATACCCCCCCAGGCAAAGATCGTCTCGGTCAGCACGGCCCCGGACAATAAGTTCCCGTAGGCTAAGCCGATGACAGTCACCACTGGCATTAGTGCATTGCGCAGCGCATGTCGAATAATCACTAGGCGTTCCCGCAAGCCCTTACTTCGCGCCGTGGTGATGTAATCCAGGGAGAGCACCTCCAACATCGACGAGCGCGTGATACGCGCTATGAGACCCATTGAAAAAGCGCCCAACACCAGCGCAGGCAAGATCAAGTGTGCAAGGGCATTGCCGAGAATGTGCCATTGCCCAGCCAGAATGCTATCGATGACATAGAAGCCTGTGACAGTGGGAGGTGCTGTCAGCACAATATCCAGGCGCCCCGGTCCGGGTACGAGGCCCAGATCCCGGTAGAGAACCAGCTGCCCAATTAATGCTAACCAGAAAACAGGTGCGCTCACGCCAATGAGTGAAAAGATTCGGACGACAAAATCAATGGGGCGATTACGCCACACTGCCGAGATCACGCCGAAAATGACTCCCGCGACCAAGCTCACCAAGATACCAGCCGTTGATAGTTCTACAGTGGCAGGCAAATACCTGGCCAGTTCTTCCGTGATCGGCCGGTGGCTTCGGATAGACGTTCCAAGGTCGCCGTGTAGCAAGTTCTTCAGATAGGTCAAATACTGGATGTGAATGGGCTGGTCCAGTCCCCATTTGCGTTGGAAAGCGGCCACGATCTCCGGATCGGCAGCCGCTCGTTCTCCCAAGTTGGCGGCAGTTGGGTCGGCAGGGACAGTATTGGCAACTATGAAAGCCATGAGCGAAATCCCAAATACTAGCGGGATCATCAACAATATTCGACGTACCAAGTAAAGGTGGAGAGGCATAGGGCACCTCTATGCTAATGGTGAATCATAAGAGGTGGCGAGACTCAGCTTCGGATCTCGCCACCTCTAACTTAGCTGTGCAGACTAGAAGCTCAGCTGTGTCAAGTCCACGCGCCACTGCCCGTTGTAGTAAAAGCCCTTCAGACTCGCGCTATAGGCGAAGTGCACGCCGGGCTGGAACAACGGCACGAAAGGACCGTGATGCTGTTCATATATTTGAATCTCGCGGAATAGCTCGTTTCTCTTCTCCGGATCGGTTGCGATCTTCACTGCATCCCGCAGATCGAGGATCTCCTGATCGGCGTTCTCGTCGGTCCAGTTAGCTCGGTTGCCGACAACACCTTCTGGCAGGAACTCCACGTAGTCCAGCGTGTCGTAATAATCGGGATTCCAGAGCCACAGGCTGAAGCCTTGCTCGCCAGCGCGATAAGCCGCCAGCGAAGTCTGAAACTCTTCTGGAACAAGCTTGACAGTGATGCCGACTTCGGCCAAGTCAGCTTGGACCTTTTGAGCAACGACCCCGAAACTAGTGCCGATGTAGTTGAAGTCAGGGTATCGTAGGTCGATCTTAAAGCCAGCGGGGTAACCCGCACCCGCCAACAAACCGCGAGCTCGGTCCAGGTCACGTGGTAGGCCCTCAGAGGACTCCAAAACACCGGCAAAGCCAAGTGGGACCATAGCCGCTGGGGTGTTTGCCCCTACCCCACTCAGGAAGAGGAAGCCCTCATAGTCGATGGCATACCGGATTGCTAGTTGGACAAGCGGATTGGTCACGGGGCCGCCGGTCTCCGGGTCCTTATTGCAGAGCAGGAAGATCAAGGTGTCGCTCTGAGTGGAGAACACTTCAATTCCCGGATTTGCTTCGAGAGAGGAGACCTGATCAGGAGTCACGTCCATTGCGATATGAAGATCCCCTGCTTCAAGTGCCAGCTTTTGGGTGGCGGATTCGGGGAGGTTGCGAATGATGATTCGGTCAAAGTATGGAGTTGCCCCCCAGTAGTTGGGGTTCCGAAGCAGAACAGTTCGTACGGTTGGCTCGTAGCTTTCCACCATATACGGCCCAGTGCCGGCTGAGTTATCCATCAACCACCCCTCGGCAGTATCAGTCTCGGCAGCGTCTTCGGCAGCGGTACCACCATGTGCTCGGACTTCCGAGGCATTGAGGATGGAGAAAGCATCAAAGACAAGCTTGGCTAGAATAGCCGGATCGGGCTGTTTGAGAGTCATGACGACGGTAAGATCGCCGGTAGCTTCGACGCTCTCGATGGTATCGGCTAGGAAGGCCGGATTATCTTTCAGATTCTCCATGCGCTTGAAACTGAAAACCACATCTTCGGCAGTCAATAGGTCACCGTTAGAGAAGGCGGCTTCCTCGCGTAGTGTAAACGTGTAGACCAGTCCGTCTCCAGAAATCTCCCAGCTCTCAGCCAAACCAGGCAGGATCTCGCTCACCGAATCTGGCGGGAAGGTAACCAGGGTTTCGTAGACCGAATGATGAATGAGCGAACCACCAGGCTCATAAGCGCGACTGGGGTCCAGGGAGTGGTAGTCCTCCGAGAGGCCAACAATCAGCACTTTCTCCTCCTGAGCGATAACGCTACCAGCAAACATTAACCCCAAGACAACAGCAAGCAACACAATAGCAGTACGACGCATTGCTTCCTCCTTTAGGGACAAGTTGTAATTTGGATATCTGGGTATACTAGGATCCAGACAGCTTCCTGTCCCAACAATCAAACCTAGCATGTTTCTTGTGTCGTGTCAAGGCTCTTGTGGTTTGGCACACATGCTTCCCTTATGCCGCTTCATGCTCATCCTGTATGAGACAGCTCTGGCCTTGACAATCGGTTCGATTCATGCTATGGTTTTCGTGGATTTATGGAGGTTTCATCGAGTGAACAAGTTTAGTGTGGTTTCCGTCTTGCTGGTTCTGGTTATTACCCTGGTCATTATCGGGGGTGGTCCTTAACGGGTTGGACGAAACCACAATTAAGAATGCCGAAAAAGGCCGTCCAACTGGACGGCCTTAATTTTTTGCTATTGAAGGAGGAATAATGAAGCTGACCGGCGCGCAGATCGTGTGGGAGATGTTGCGGCGTGAGGGAGTGGAGGTGGTGTTTGGGATCCCCGGTGGGGCGATCATGCACACTTATCACCCCCGTAGTGAATACGGGATTCGCCATGTCCTCGTCCGGCACGAACAGGGGGCAGCTCACGCTGCTGACGGCTATGCCCGCGCCTCCGGAAAGGTCGGGGTAGCTATCGCTACCTCTGGCCCAGGGGCGACGAACCTGGTCACCGGGATCGCCACAGCGATGATGGACTCTTCACCAATCATCTGCATCACCGGTCAGGTTGCAAGCCCGCTGATCGGAACAGACGCGTTCCAGGAGACAGATATCACCGGGATCACCCTGCCAATAACCAAGCACAATTACCTTGTGACCGACGTCGCCAAGCTCGCGAGTGTGATCCACAAGGCGTTCTACATCGCAAGCCATGGGCGTCCCGGGCCAGTATTAATCGACCTTCCCAAGGACGTTCAACAAACGGAAACCGAGTTTGTCCCGCCACAGAAAGAGGTGAACCTTACACAGCACGCGTACAGGAACTCCTCCGATCCATCTGATACGGTTTATCGGGCTGCGGAGCTGATCAATTCTTCCGAACGGCCGGTGATCCTCGCCGGACACGGGATCCTCATGGCTGAAGCGGGGGGTATCCTGCGTGAGTTCGCCGAGAAGATCGATTCGCCGGTGGCGGTCACTCTGCTTGGCAAAGGGGGATTTCCCGCTTCCCACCGGATGTATCTTGGGATGATGGGGATGCACGGGGACGCGGAGGCAAACCGGGCGATCCAAGAGGCGGACCTGTTAATCGCGCTTGGAATGCGGTTCGATGACCGCGTTACCGGCGACCTGAGCCGGTTCGCTCCTCACGCGCGGAAGGTGCACGTGGATCTCGACGCGGCTGAGTTGAACAAGATCGTAACGGTGGACGTGGCGGTGCAAGCAGACGTGCGGAAGACCCTGTCAGCCCTCATCCCGCTCGTGGAGCCGCGGGGGCGAGATAAGTGGCACAAGTTGGTTAGGGAGTGGTGGAAGGAATCACGCGACCTCGACCTGATCCACCGCTCCGGCGACGGCCGCCTCACGGTTCCTCATGTGATCGACGCCATCTGGCGCTCCACCAACGGCCAGGCGATCGTAGTAACCGACGTGGGGCAGCACCAGATGTGGGCCGCGCAGTACTACCGGATGGATCAGCCAAATGCATTTATCACCTCTGGCGGGCTAGGGACGATGGGGTTCGGCCTCCCGGCGGCGATCGGGGCCCAGATCGCCAGTCCCGATGCCGAGGTGTGGGTGGTGGTAGGCGACGGTGGTATCCAGATGACGGTGCAGGAGCTGGCGACCGTCGTTCAGGAACGTCTCCCGCTGCGCATCGCTCTGTGCAATAACGGCTACTTGGGGATGGTCCGGCAGTGGCAGGAGATGTTCTACGACAAGCGCTACGAATCGACTCAGCTCGTCAACCCGGACTTTGTTAAACTCGCAGAGGCATACGGAGTACGGGCGTGGCGCGCCGATAATCGGGAGGATCAGGCACGCGCGATCGCCGCGGCCCGAGAACACCCCGGCCCGACGCTGATCGACTTCCAGGTTGCCAAGGAAGGAGAGGAAGGGAACGTTTACCCGATGGTCCCGGCAGGAGCGGCTCTTCACGAGATGATCCGTCGTCCTCTCCCTACACGGGCAGGTAAAGCATGAAGCGGACACTGATTGCTCGCGTTGAAGATAAGCCCGGTGTGCTGAACCACGTTGCTAGCCTGTTCCGGCGGAGGGCGTTCAATATCGAGAGCCTGACCGTCGGGCACACCGAGACTCACGGGGTGTCCCGAATGACGATTGTAGTCGATAGCACCCGCACCGATGCGGAAAAGGTAGCCCAGAACCTGGCGAAATTGGTGAACGTGATCCTTGTAGAGGACGTCTCCGATGCTCCGGCGGTGATGCGTGACCTGGCGCTGATCAAGGTGAAAACACCAGACAGCCGCGCGCGGGCGGAGATGATGCAGATCGTAGAGACATTCCGGGCTCGCGCAGTCGACGTTGGGGTAGAAACCTTGATCGTGGAAGCGACGGGAACGGAGGAGAAGGTGGACGGCCTAGTGGATGTTCTGGGGCCGTTCGGGATTGTCGAGATGGTGCGCACCGGCCGGGTGGCAATGGTGCGCGGAAAGCGCGTCAACAAAGGAGAAAACGAATGAAAATCGATTTCGGCGGTGTCGTCGAGAACGTGGTTACACGTGAGGAATTCCCACTCGCGCGAGCGCGGGAGGTGCTGAAGGACGAAGTAGTGGCGGTACTCGGCTACGGCGTGCAAGGGCCGGCCCAGTCGCTCAACATGCGCGACAACGGGATTAACGTGATAGTAGGTGGAAACCCGGAGCGAGAGCGCTCGTGGGATAAGGCCATCGCGGATGGCTGGGAGCCGGGAAAGACGTTGTTCCCATTCGAGGAGGCAGTGAAGCGGGCGACGATCGTCCAGTACTTGGTCTCCGATGCCGCCCAGGTGATCTTGTGGCCCAAGGTCAAGCAGCACTTGAAGGAGGGCGACGCCCTCTACTTCTCACATGGTTTTGCCATCACATACGCCGATCAGACTGGTGTTGTCCCCCCGCAGTTCGTGGACGTTGTCCTCGCCGCACCGAAGGGTTCTGGGACGAGTGTGCGCGCCAATTTCCTAGCGGGAAGCGGGATCAATTCAAGCTACGCCATCTATCAGGACTACACCGGCCGCGCCGAGGAGAGGGCGCTTGCCCTGGGGATCAGTATCGGCTCGGGTTATCTCTTCCCTACCACGTTTGAAAAAGAGGTACACAGCGATCTCACCGGAGAGCGCGGAGTGCTCATGGGGGCGCTTGCCGGGATCATGGAGGCGCAGTATGCCGTGCTGAGAAAGAACGGCCACTCCCCGAGCGAGGCGTTCAACGAGACGGTGGAGGAACTGACTCAAAGCCTGATCCGTCTGGTCAGCGAAAACGGGATGGACTGGATGTACGCCAATTGCAGTACCACTGCGCAGCGTGGGGCGCTCGACTGGAAGGGAAAGTTCCGCGATGCGGTCGCCCCAGTCTTTGACCACCTGTACCGGAGCGTCGTCACCGGCGAGGAGACCAAGATCGTCCTGGAGGCAAACAGTGCCCCCAACTACAAGGAACGGTTAGGAGACGAGCTGCGGCAGATCCATGAGTCTGAGATGTGGAAGGCAGGCGCAGCGGTGCGTAGCCTCCGCCCGGAGAACTGGGGAAAGAAGGACGAGTGATGGGCTCAGCCGGGAACGTTCTGATATTCGATACTACACTGCGCGACGGGGAGCAGTCCCCTGGGGCTGCCCTCAGTGTGGCGGAGAAGGTGAAGCTAGCGCGTCAGCTCACACGCTTGCGGGTCGACGTGATCGAGGCCGGGTTCCCCGCTGCCTCCCCGGACGACCTGCGCGCGGTGCAGCAGGTGGCGGAGGCGGTAGACGACCAGGAACACGTTCCCGCAGTCTGCGCCCTCGCCCGGACCGTGCAAAGAGACATCGACCTAGCTTGGGAGGGGGTAAAATTCGCTTCTCACCCCAAGATTCACGTGTTCATTGCCACCTCCGAGGTCCACATGCGCGACAAGCTGCGCATGAACCGGGAAGTAGTACTCGCCCGAGCTAAGGAGATGGTCGCCTATGCCAGAGACTACTGCGACGAGATCGAGTTCTCGCCAGAGGATGCGACGCGGTCCGATCCGCAGTTTCTCCATGCGGTGATCGAAGCAGCGGTCGCCTCCGGGGCAAGTGTGATCAACATCCCAGATACGGTTGGGTATATGACCCCGGGCGAGTTCGGTGATTTGATTCGCGGAATCGTAAACAACGTCCCCGGGATCGATCGGGCGATCGTCTCCGTCCACTGCCACGATGACCTGGGGATGGCGACTGCCAACACCCTCGCTGGGCTTCAGGCCGGGGCGCGCCAAGCCGAGGTGACCGTCAACGGGATCGGGGAGCGCGCGGGGAACGCCGCGTTGGAGGAGGTGGTGATGGCCCTCAAGACGCGCGGGGATACCTATCACCTCTCCACCGGGATCGTCCCGGCCCAGATCGCCCGTGCCAGCCGGTTGGTGTGCAACCTCACGGGGATCCCGGTGCAGGCGAACAAGGCGATTGTCGGAGCGAACGCGTTCGCCCACGAGGCCGGAATCCATCAGGACGGGCTCCTCAAGAACCCAAACACCTACGAGATCATCCGCCCGGAAGAGGTCGGCTTCTCCCAATCGCGCCTCGTCTTGGGTAAGCACTCGGGGAGGCACGCGCTCCAGGAGAGGCTCGCTCAGATGGGATACGACCTCGATTCAGAGAAGATCGAGGTCGCCTTCGCCCGGTTCAAAGAGCTGGGGGACAAGAAACGCGAGGTGACCGACGCCGATCTTGAAGCTCTCATTGCCGATCTGTTCTACCAGCCGCGCGAGGTGTACCGACTTATTGACCTACAGGTGGTGGCTGGCAGGTCGGGGATGCCAACGGCAACGGTCAAACTCCTTGGTCCGAAGGGAGACGAGCACGTGCGCGCCGCTGTCGGATCGGGCCCGGTCGATGCCACTTATCGAGCGATCGATGCAGTCGTCGCGGCTGGAGCTGAGCTCCTTGAGTACGACGTGCACGCGATTACCTCCGGGATCGACGCCCAGGGAGAGGTGAGCGTGCGCACCACCGACGGCTCGCAGGTTTTCCGGGGTTACGGCGCTGACACGGACATCATTGTGGCGAGCGCCAAGGCTTACTTAAATGCGTTAAATCGATTACTCACAAAAGAAGAAAGGAGGACAAATGACAAACGCGCCAAACAAAGATAAGAATGCTGCTTCCGAGATGCCTGATCCGGAGCGCGAGGATAACCGGGCATGGGCCCTCAAGTGGGACGGGGCGGCTCTGGTTGCTATGCGGGAAAAGAGTGGAGATAAGGACAGATGGGACAGACCCTGACCGAGAAGATCCTCTCTGCACACACGGACGGAATGGTCCGTTCGGGGGAGTTTGCGGACGTGCGCGTCGACGTCGCCCTCGCTAACGACGTCACTGCGCCGATCGCCATCCGAGAGTTTGAAAAGATCGGCACAGGGAAGGTGTTCAACCCGGACAGTGTCGTCCTCGTTCCCGATCACTTCGCCCCGAACAAGGACATAAAATCGGCCACTCAGTGCGCAGTGATGCGCAACTTCGCCCGCGCCCAGGGGATCGAGCACTACTTTGAGGTGGGGAGGATGGGGATCGAGCACGTCCTCCTGCCGGAGCAGGGCCTGGTCCTGCCCGGAGACGTGGTGGTCGGGGCCGACTCCCACACCTGTACCTACGGTGCCGTCGGGGCGTTCTCGACCGGGATGGGCTCGACCGACATCGCCGTCGCCATGGCGACCGGTAGTATCTGGATGCGTGTTCCGGAGACGATCCAGATCGTGTACTCCGGTGCACTGCAGCAGTGGGTCGGGGGGAAGGACCTGATCCTATACACGATCGGGAAGATCGGGGTGAGCGGTGCCCTGTACAAGGCGATCGAGTTCTCCGGCCCGACGATCGATAGCTTGTCGATGGCCGGAAGGTTCACCATGGCTAATATGGCTATCGAGGCCGGGGCAAAGGCGGGGCTGTTTTCTGTGGACGATGAGACGCGCGCCTACGTGGACGGGCGAGCAACCAGACAATACTCAGTTTACTCCTCGGACCCGGACGCACCCTACGCGCAGACGATCGAAATCGACGCGAGCAAGATAGAACCGCAGGTAGCGTTTCCTTACTTACCTGAGAATTCCCGCTCGGTGAGGGATGTCGGTGATATCCCGATCGACCAGGTCGTGATCGGCTCATGTACCAACGGGCGGATCGAGGACCTGCGTGTGGCCGCGGGGATCCTAGGAGGGAAAGAGGTCCATCCCAATGTGCGCTGCATCGTTCTTCCTGGGACCCAACAGGTTTACCTTGACGCGTTGCGCGAAGGGTTAATCGAGAAATTTATCTCCGCCGGAGCCGCGGTGAGCACCCCGACGTGCGGGCCGTGTTTGGGCGGGCACATGGGGGTCCTGGCCGCGGGGGAACGGGCGGTGAGCACCACCAACCGCAACTTTCGCGGGCGGATGGGGCACCCGGAGAGCGAGGTCTACCTCGCCGGGCCGGCGGTCGCAGCCGCATCGGCGGTCGCGGGGAGGATCGTTGGGCCGGAGGAGGTCGTCTGATGGTGATCAGAGGAAGTGCCTGGAAGTACGGGGATAACGTGGACACTGATGTTATCATCCCCGCTCGCTACCTTAACGTCTCCACCGCAGAGGAGCTGGCAAAACACTGCATGGAAGACGTCGATCCGGACTTCGCCGGATCGGTCAAGGACGGGGACATCATCATAGGCGGGGAGAACTTCGGCTGCGGCTCGTCGCGAGAGCATGCCCCACTTTCCATCAAAGGGGCGGGAGTGGCGTGCGTGATCGCGGCGAGCTTTGCCCGCATCTTCTATCGGAACGCGATCAACATCGGGCTTCCCATCCTAGAGAGTTCCGATGCGGTGCGCGAGGCAGAGAAGGGGCACGAGTTAGAGGTACAGATCGAGGCGGGACTTATCCGCAATTTGTCCATCGGGCAGACGTATCGCACGGTAGCCTACCCCAAGTTCATGCTGGAGATCATCAACGCTGGGGGGCTAGTCGGATACACCAAAGCAAGGATCAAAGAAAGGAGAATGCGGTGAAGAGTTCAGAGAATGTATGGCTCGATGGAAAGCTGGTCCCGTGGAATCAGGCGACGGTGCACGTGGCATCACACGCCATCCACTACGGATCGAGTGTCTTCGAGGGGATTCGGGCGTATGGCCTTCCCGCCGGCCCCGCGGTCTTCTGTTTAAATGAGCACATTGACCGGCTGTGGAACTCGTGCAAGGTGTACCGGCTGGAGGTCCCCTACTTGAAGGATGAGGTCAGCCGAGCGATCATGGAGACAATCCTCGCCAACGGCCAGAGCTCATGCTACATCCGTCCGGTTGTATTTCGCGGGTGGGAGACGTTTGCCGTCAATGGCCTGAGCTGCCCAACGCATGTGAGCGTGATCACGGTGGAGATGGGAAAATACCTCGGCGCAGACGCCCTGGAAAACGGGGTCGATGTGGGGGTGAGCTCGTGGCGGCGGATGGCCCCGGACACCTACCCTGCGGCGGCAAAGATCGGCGGGCAGTACGTCAATTCCCAGTTCATCGCCATGGAGGCGGCCGAGCACGGCTACAGTGAGGGAATCGCCCTCGACATCAGTGGGTATGTGAGTGAGGGGAGCGGGGAGAACGTGTTCATCGTGAAACAGGACGAGCTGTACACTCCGCCGCTCGCCAACTCGATTCTCGACGGGATCACTCGTCGTTGCGTGATGGCCCTGGCCGGGGACCTCGGGATCCCGGTGTACGAAGCGGTCCTTCCGCGCGAGACCCTCTACCTTGCCGATGAGGCGTTCTTCTGTGGGACCGCCGCCGAGATCACGCCGATCCGATCGGTGGACGGGGTGGTTCTTGGGAGAGGAAGGCGGGGATCGGTGACGACTAAGCTAATGGAAGAATTCTTCGGAATAGTGGAGGGTAAGGCCCCGGACTGCCACGGCTGGCTGACCCCTGTGAAGGGATGAGAATCACACTCTACGATACGACCCTGCGCGATGGGGCTCAACGGGAGGGGATCTCGTTCTCCGTCGAGGACAAGCTACAGATCGCCGTTTCACTCGACCGGCTGGGGGTCGACTACATCGAGGGAGGATGGCCCTGTTCTAACCCGAAGGACATGGAGTTCTTCGCCCGTGCTGCAGAACTGCGGCTGGAGCACGCGGTCATCACTGCATTCGGGAGTACTCGCCGCGTCGGTACCGCGGTGGAGAAGGACAAGAATATAAGGTCTCTCCTTTCCGCTGGAACGTCCGCTGTGACCGTGTTTGGGAAGACTTGGGACGCCCAGGTGAGGCGCGTCCTCGACGCCAACCCAGAGGAGAACCTGCACATGATCTCCGAGACCATCGCCTACCTAAAGGAGGCGGGAAGAGAGGTGATCTACGACGCTGAGCACTTCTTCGATGGCTACCGGGCCAACACTGGTTACGCTCTCGCGACCATACATGCTGCAGCTGACGCCGGGGCGGACGTGATCGTCTTGTGCGACACAAACGGAGGTGCCCTTCCGGCAACCGTGGCGGAGGTCTTTATCTCAGTTAAGGAAAAGATCGGGGTCCCGCTTGGGATCCACGCCCACAATGACTCCGAGACAGCGGTCGCTAATACCGTATCCGCCGTGGCCGCCGGTGCGCTCCATGTGCAAGGGACAATCAACGGCTACGGGGAACGGTGTGGGAACGCCAACCTGTGCTCTGTGATCCCAGCGCTCAAGCTGAAGCTGGGGTACGACTGCGTATCCGACGTCCAGCTCTCCCTCTTGACCGAGATCGCCCACTACGTGAGCGAACAAGCCAACCTCCCGCTTGCCTCCCATCTCCCCTATGTTGGGAAGAGCGCGTTTGCCCACAAGGGAGGGGTGCACGTGAACGCCATCCTGAAGTGGGAGGGAAGCTATCAGCATATCAATCCGAAGCTGGTCGGGAACCGCCGCCGTATCCTCATCTCCGAGCTTTCCGGGAGGAGCAACATCACCTACAAAGCGCGGGAGCTCGGGCTCCCGCTTGCTGAAGGGAGTCCGCAAGCAGAGCGGGTTCTCGACCGTGTCAAGAAACTCGAACAGGAAGGGTTCCAGTTCGAGGGAGCGGATGGTTCAGTGGAACTTCTCGTCCGCCGGGCGAGGCCGGATTACCGTGCCCCATTCACCCTACGTGGGTTCCATGTGTTGGTGAAGGAAGGAAACGGAGGTGGAATGGTCTCCGAGGCGACGGTGAAGGTGGAGGTGAACGGCGAGGTGATGCACACCGCCGCCGAAGGGAACGGGCCGGTCGACGCTCTGAACACTGCGGTGAGAAAGGCACTCCTCCCTTTCTATCCGCACCTCGCTGAGGTCCACCTCACCGACTACAAGGTGCGCATCCTGGATGGGAAAGCGGGGACCGCAGCTCGCACGCGCGTGCTCATTACTTCGTCAGACCATCAGCATAGTTGGAGCACAGTTGGAAGTTCGCCCAATATCATCGAGGCAAGCTGGTACGCGTTGGCTGATGCACTGGAATATGCGCTTCTGATCATGGAAAAGGAGAAAGTGTGAACGCAAAGATAGTCCTTTTACCGGGTGATGGGATCGGGTCAGAGGTGATCGGAGAGGCAGTGAAGGTCCTCCGCGCTGTGGAAAAAATCTACAAGCACAAATTCGAATTCACGGAACAACCGATCGGAGGGGGGGCGATTGACACTACCGGAAGCCCTCTCCCGGACGAGACCCTCTATGCCTGTCGGGAGGCGGACGCGGTCCTCCTCGGGGCGGTCGGTGGGCCAAAGTGGTCCGACCCGAGCGCCCCGGTCCGCCCGGAACAGGGGCTCCTCGGGATGAGGGAGGGACTCGGACTCTACGCCAACCTGCGACCGGTGCATGTCTACGCTGATCTCGTCAATTCTTCCTCGCTTAAGACAGAGACGATCGCCGAGGTCGACCTCCTTGTTGTACGCGAGCTGACCGGGGGGATCTACTTCGGCCCACGCCAGGAGGGGACGGAGAGGGCGTACGACACAATGGTCTATACCGAGGCCGAGGTGCGGCGGATCGCCACCGTCGCGTTCCAGGCGGCGATGGAGAGGAAAAAGAAGGTGACGTCGGTGGATAAGGCGAATGTCCTCGCTTCATCCCGCTTGTGGCGGCGGGTGGTAAAGGAGGTAGCGACCAAATACCACGGAGTGACGCTAGAGAACATGCTCGTCGACGCGGCGGCGATGAAGCTGATCCGCAACCCGGCGGGGTTCGACGTGATCCTGACCGCGAATATGTTCGGGGACATCCTCACCGACGAGGCGTCGATGCTCTCCGGATCACTGGGGATGCTCCCGTCTGCCTCGCTCGGGGACGGAAAGGTCGGGATGTACGAGCCGGTGCACGGGAGCGCGCCGGACATCGCGGGAAAGGGGCTCGCCAACCCCATCGGGGCGATCATGAGCGGGGCGATGCTCCTGCGCCGCTCTCTTGGATTGGAGGAGGAGGCACGAGCGGTAGAGACGGCGGTGAAAGACGCTCTCACACGCGGCTACCGCACTGCGGACATTGCTAAGCCTGAGGATAAACGTGTTGGGACGAGTGAGATGGGTGATCTGATTGCTGAAGCGATGGAAAGGAGGAAGGATGCACAGTGACATAGTCAAGAAGGGGTTTGAGCGGGCCCCGCACCGGAGCCTGCTCTACGCGAGCGGGCTCACGCCGGGTGATCTTGAGAAGCCGCTGATCGGGGTTGTCAACTCGTACAACGAGATCGTCCCCGGACACATTCACCTGGACAAGATCGGCGAGGCGGTGAAGGCCGGGGTGTGGGCCGCCGGTGGGACGCCGCTTTCGTTCAACGTGATCGGTGTGTGCGACGGGATTGCGATGGGGCATCCCGGGATGCGCTACTCCCTTCCCTCGCGTGAGCTAATCGCCGATTCGGTGGAGACGATGGCGGCTGCGCATGGGTTCGACGGGCTCGTCTTTGTTCCCAACTGCGACAAGATCGTGCCCGGGATGCTGATCGCCGCGGCGCGGCTGAACCTCCCGGCTGTCTTTGTGAGTGGCGGGCCGATGATGGCCGGGAGGTACAACGGGGAAGACGTCGACGTGAAGAACGTGTTTGAGGCGGTGGGCGAATACAAGGCAGGCAGGATAACAAACGAAGAGCTGGCTGCGCTTGAGCTCTCCGCATGCCCGGGGTGCGGGTCGTGTGCGGGGCTGTTCACCGCCAACTCAATGAACTCTCTCACTGAAGCACTCGGGATGGCACTTCCTAGAAACGGGACGATCCCCGCGGTGACGGCAGCAAGGATTCGCCTGGCCAAGGCTGCCGGAGCGTGTATTACCGATCTCATTGATCGCGGGATCAAGCCGAGGGACATCATGGCCGACGCGGCGTTTGAGAACGCAATCGCCACCGATATGGCGCTCGGCGGTTCCACGAACACCGTGTTGCACCTGCTCGCGATTGCCCACGCTGCCGGGGTCGACCTCCCTCTCGACCAGTTCGGGGAGATCAGCTCTCGCACCCCATACCTCGTCAAGCTCAGCCCGTCGGGTCCGTACCACATGCAGGACCTCGACGAGGCCGGCGGCGTCCCGGCGGTGATGGCTGAACTCCTCTCTGGTGGCCTGATCCACGGGGACGCCCTCACTGTGACCGGAAAGACGATCGCCGAAAACCTGGCCGGCGTGAGGCGGCAGGACAAGCTGATCAGGCCTTTGTCCAACCCCCACCGGCCGGACGGCGGGATTGCCATCTTGTGGGGGAACCTCGCTCCATCTGGAGCAGTGGTAAAGGCAGGAGCGGTGCTGCCTGAGATGGCGCACCACCGCGGACCGGCGCGCGTGTTCGACGGGGAGGAGGAGTCGATGGCAGCAATCCTCGATGGCAAGATAAACCCCGGCGATGTCGTCGTCATCCGCAACGAGGGGCCACGCGGCGGCCCAGGGATGCGGGAGATGCTCCTTCCCACCTCGACGCTTGCCGGGATGGAGCTCGATGACAAGGTTGCCTTGATCACCGATGGGCGCTTCTCCGGCGCGACTAAAGGGGCGGCGGTCGGCCACGTCTCCCCGGAGGCAGCGGCCGGCGGGCCGATCGGGCTTGTAGAAGAGGGGGACAAGATCGAACTCGATCTTGCTAGCAAGCGTCTTCAGCTACTCGTCGCCGATGAGGAACTCGCCCGGCGGAGGGAGAATTGGACACCTGCCCCGCCACGCGTCTCCTCCGGCTACCTCGCGCGCTACGCCACCCTCGTTAAGGACGCGAGCTCCGGGGCGGTCCTTTCCTAAGAAAGGGGGACGAGTTTAGCTTGTCCTTGGATTATGATGTGCTCCCCTCTACAGAGAGCGAGATCGAGGTACCAAAGGGGAACCTGTTCTACCAGACCGTTCACTTACCACAAGGATTGAGGGTATTGAAGCTGGATCAGGTAGTGGCGGATGGTACGAAGATCAAGGCGTATGCATCCAAACATGCTGCCATGTGCGCTTCTATACGCATAGTATAGAGCGAGAAACTCTTCGGAGACGATCGTGACCAGATTAGTTCGCTATCTCTCCTTGATTACTGAAATTTTTTCACTATACTAAAAGTCATGGCTGACGATAACAAAGTGGGTCAAGGAGTGCGTGTCTTGCGACAGCGCAAAGGATGGACCCTAGAGGAACTCTCCTCGCGCTGTGGGCTTTCGATCAGTTTCCTCTCCCAGGTTGAACGCGGGCTCTCTTCGCTTTCGATCCCATCGCTTCACTCGATCTGTGAGGCTCTTGAAGTGCCGATCACGCACTTTTTAGCAACGACGACGATGAACGGCCCGCTGGTGGTGAGGGCGGGGGAACCCCACAACCGTGTACGTATTGGTGATTCACAGGTGACTTATGATCTGCTTTCGAGTTCGATTCCCGGCCGGGTTCTCGAGGCGTTGATCGCCGAATACCCGCCTCACTACCACCCTCTATTGGATACTCACGAGGGCGAAGAGTTCGGATACGTTCTTGAAGGAGAAGTGACACTACAGGTAGAAGAGAACAAGGAAACCCTCACACCTGGCGATAGCTTTCATATTCTCTCTTCGCAGCCGCACACGGTTCAGAATCCCACTGATAAATCAGCAAGGATCTTGTGGGTACTCACGATGAAGCTTCTGGAAGGAGGAGGACATCTGTAATGGCGAAACGCGTAGCCATCGACATTGGTGGAACGTTTACGGACTTCGTTGGACTAGACGAAGCCACTGGGGAAGTCACTCTGGAAAAAGCCCTTACCACACCGGTTAATTTTGCCGAGGGTGTGATTCACACCATACGTAGGAGTGGCGTCGATCCAAGGGAGATCCGACAGTTCGTCCATGGGACCACGGTGGTGATCAACGCTCTGACCGAACGGAAGGGAGCAAAGACGGCCCTTATCACCACCCAAGGTTTCCGGGACGTTCTGGAGATTCAACGGGCCAACCGAACGGATATGTATAACCTCTTCTACCAGAAGCCAAAGCCGTTCGTCCCCCGTCGGTTCCGCTTTGAAGTACGCGAACGGCTCAATCACAAGGGTGAGGTTTTGCAGCCGCTTGCGGAGGAGGATGTGGTGGCTGCGGTCGAGGCGTGCAAGAGGGCGGGGGTGGAGGCGATCGGTGTCTGCTACATACACGCCTACTCGAATCATGCTCATGAACAGCGGACGCGGGAGATCATCGAGGAACTGTATCCGGAAGCCTCTGTGACCCTCTCGCATGAGATTACCCAGGAATGGAGGGAATACGAGCGTACCAACACCACGGCCCTCAACGCCTATGTTCAACCCGCGGCAGAACTGTACCTCTCCACGCTTGACGAAGAGCTCTCCAAAATGGGGGCATCGGGCACGAAGTACGCCATGCAGTCGAACGGTGGAACTACTACCTTCGCTCAGGCGCAGCGAGTGCCGATTCACTTGGTGGAGTCGGGGCCGGTCGGTGGGGTGATCGGAGCGAGTGTCGTTGCCGAGGCCGTGGGGGAGAAGAACGTCATCTCCTTCGATATGGGCGGAACTACTGCCAAGGTGAGCCTTATTGACCAAGGTCGTCTGAAGATCAACACTGACTATCACCTGGAGAAGACGAGCATCTGGGCGGGTTACCCGGTGAAAATTGCCGTTCTTGATATAGCGGAAGTGGGAGCTGGTGGCGGGTCGATCGCCTGGATCGATCAAGGGGGAGCCCTGAATGTGGGACCACGGAGTTCGGGAGCAGACCCGGGTCCGGCGTGCTACGACCTTGGTGGCACCGAGCCGACGGTTACGGATGCCAACCTCCTCACCGGTCGACTGAGTCCGGATTACTTCCTTGGTGGGCAGATGAAGCTGAGCGTCGACCGCGCCGAGACGGCGGTGCGCAAGATCGCTGAGGCGTTCGAACTATCTACCCTGGAGGCTGCCCTGGGCATCATCAGGCTCGCGAACGCTAACATGCAGGCCGCTCTGGAGCGGGTGAGTATAGAGCGGGGATACGACCCGCGGGAGTTCGCCCTGGTCGCCTCGGGCGGTGCGGGTGCGTTGCATGGAGCGACCCTTGCGAGGGATCTCCACATGCGCAAGGTGATCGTTCCGCGTGCACCGGGGCAGTTCTCCGCCTGGGGGATGCTGATGACGAATTTGCGTCACGATTTTATCCGAACACGGTTGATGTCTTGTAATGTCTCGACCCTCGCGGAGATCGCTGCTGCATTCTCCGAGTTGGAAGAAGAGGCGCGAGAAACGTTCCATCAGGAGAGCGTCCCCTTGGAGAGGGTATGGGTGGAGCGCTTCCTAGACCTCCGTTACAAGGGGCAGGAGCATACGGTGCGCACCCCTGTACACGAGGATGTACTCAAGAACAAGGATCAATTTGACCACTTGATCGAGAAGTTCCACGAGTTACATGAGCAAGCATATTCCTTCCGCCAAGACGACCCGGTAGAGATTGTGAACTTTCACGTTGTCGGTTGGGGTAAGGTGGATAAACCCGCCTTCAAACCGTTGGAAGAGGAGGGGCGAAGCTTCGATCAGGCATTCAAGGGAGAGAGGCCGGTTCACTTCCAAGAGGTGGGCACGGTTGAGAGCAAGGTCTACGAGCGGGATCTCCTTCCACCCCACGCTGTGATCGCTGGGCCAACCGTCGTTGAGGAGCCAGCATGCACAACCATCATCTGTCCGGAGCAGCAAGTGACGGTGGATCGCTTCGGCAATCTGGTGATTACGGAGGTGTCCAAGTGACTACCAAGAGCACTATCGATCCCTTCACAGTGGAAGTGATTAAACGGGCGTTGATTTCTGCAGCGGAACAGATGTTCGTTGCATTCGGACGAACAAGCAAGAGTTCGGTCATCTACGAGGTGCTCGACTATGGGTGTGCGGTCACCGATGCCAGCGCACGGATGATTGCACAGGCGAACGGCATCCCCCCATTCATCGGTGTCCTCACCGATGCGGTAAAAGAAGTGCTCGATAAGTTCGGATTGGATGGGATCGGCGAGGGAGACGTGGTCATTCTGAACGATCCCTACATGGGCGGGGCCACGCATCAGAACGACGTGGTGTTGGTGATGCCTGTCTTCTACGAGGGGCATCCGATCATGTTTGCGGCGAGCAAAGGACACTGGAATGACGTTGGCGGGAAAGACCCCGGGAGTTGGTCTCCCAACGCGACCGAGATCTATCAGGAAGGGTTGCAGTTCCCGGCCGTCAAGTTGTTCGAGAACGGGAAAGAGATTCAAGGGATCGTTGATATCTTGACGCGGAACATCAGGATCCCGGAGATGATCCTGGGGGATATGCGAGCACAGGCGGCATCGCTGCAAGTTGCAGCAAATCGCATCACGCAGATCTGTGATAAGTACGGGCTCGACACGGTCCTTGAATCGATCGAGATCTATCTCGAACAGGGGAAACAAGAGGCTCTCGAAGAATTGAAGGGTCTACCCAAAGGCGAGTTCACCGCACAGGAGTACATAGACGATGATGGGTTGGGTGGCGATCCGGTGCTCGTCAAAGTCAAGGTGACGATCACCGATGATGAGTTTATCGTGGATTATACCGGGACGGGCAAAACCTGTCGCGGCCCGATCAATGCTCCTCTATCCGCACTTATCAGCACGGCCAAGTTCGCCTACAAAGCAGTGGTCAGCCCGCACGGTTCCTCCAACGAGGGCCTGTTCGCGCCATTGAAGGTGATCGTGCCTGAGGACACGGTCTTCAACCCCAAGCGACCCGCCCCGATCAGTACGTATTGGGAGTCGGACAGCTACGCAGGGGATGTGGTTTGGAAGGCGTTGGCCGACGTCATCTCGGAACGGATCACTGCCGGACACTTCCTGAGTGTGTGCGGCACAACCGTGAGCGGCATCGATGATCAGTCGGGCGAGTGGTTCTTCTCCGTCGAGCCAAACGCCGGCGGTTGGGGAGCGGGAAAAGGAAAGGATGGAGAGAACGGTCTTGTCTGTTCTGGGGACGGTGAAACGTACGTCCTGTCGATCGAGGTGGCGGAGACCCGCTATCCGTTTATCGTCGACCAGTTTGCCTTGAACATCGTCGATGGTGGACACGGTCAATGGCGCGGTGGGTACGGGTTGCTTAAGGACTACCGCATCACAAACTCCAAGGTCTTTGTCACGGCAAGCTTTGGGAGAAACAAGTTTCCACCATGGGGACTTGCCAATGGGATGCCGGGGACGCCAAACTCAGTCGAAATGCGCACAACAGACGGAGGGGTCGAAGGACGCGGCCGCTTTTCCAAGGAAGAGCTTCACCAAGGTGATGTGGCACGGTTCATCACCGGGATGGGAGGCGGCTACGGGGATCCCATGAAACGCGATCCTCAAGCCGTGCTCGATGACGTCCTCGATGGTTATATCACGCTCGAGATAGCTCGAAAGGTGTATGGAGTCGCTGTTGTTGGGGATCCAGCGGGGATCGATGAGGCTGAGACGCGCCGATTGAGGGAGTGAGAACATGAAACTCTGGGAAGCGATCAAGGGACGACGAAGCGTACGTGCGTTCCTCGACCGTCCGATCGAGAGGGAACTCCTTGAGCGTTTGTTGGAGGCAGCAATCTGGGCCCCGTCCGGTGGGAACGCCCAGACATGGCGGTTTGTGGTGATCGACGAGCCTACACAGATCCGCCGTGTCAGGATCGTGAGCCCGGGACTCCTTGGCGATCCCGCCGCGGTGATCGCTGTTTGTCAAGACTTGACCAGGGCACGAGCCAAGGGCGGGGAACTGGGCGAGACGTTCTTGGCCCCGATCGATGCGGCTATGGCAACCCAGAACCTTCTTCTGGCTGCCTATGCGGAGGGGCTGGGTACATGCACGATAGCTTCCTTTCATAAGAAGGGAGTGGGACGGCTTCTGAAGCTTTCGGAAGGGGTCGAGCCGATACTGCTCGTCTCCGTGGGATGGCCGGCCGAGGCGCCACCGGTCCCGCCTCGCCACAGGGAAGGTGTTTTTCTTTTCGAGGACTCAAATGAATAGAGTGAAGTTGGAAGAGAGGGTGTTCGAGCTTGTCGGCTACATGGTGACAAGCGGGCGGAACCTTCTTAATGAGACCCCTCTGTACGGACCCTTCCGGCTGGTAGACGCCGCGAGCCGGCTGATCTCGATACTGGAGGAGGAGGGAGTAGGAAGTGATCGACTTCAAGCGATGCGGACGGAAATCGACGCTGGTAAGTATTCCGTCATGAGCGATGTCGAGGAATTCGAGTCGTTCCTTGACTCTCTTGTCGATACTCTAGTCGATCATGCTGATTTCGAGGAGAGGAGGTGATAGGAGACAAGGAGGTTGAAGAAACGGTGGAAAATTTCACTTGCTTTTAAGGAGGATATTGTGAAAAGAATCATAGCTGTTGTTATTGGTTTGGTGATTTTGAGTATTGGTTTGGTCGCATGGGGCGGAGGTCCTTTGCGAGCTACTTTTGCTTGGCCAACTTACATTGACCCAGCAGTAGGATCTGACTTCTCCAGTTCCTCATCGCTCGTTAATCTGTACGACTCCCTTGTCTACCCGGATGCAAAAGGGGATCCTCTGCCACATGTAGCCACTGCGTGGGAAACGTCCGATGATACACTTACCTGGACTTTCCATCTGCGTGACGACGTGCTGTTCCACGACGGAACTCCTCTCACGGCGGAGGATGTGAAGTACTCCATGGATCGTCTGACGACGATCGGGGAGGGATACGCGTTCCTGTTCTTGGGACGATTGGCAAGCACGGATGTGATTGATGATTACACTGTGCAGTTCAATCTAGCTCAACCGTTTGGACCTTTCCTCTCCACACTTTACCGATTGTACATCCTGAACAAGGATGTTGTGGAGGCTAATATCGAGACGCCTGGCCCCTATGGAGATAAGGGCGACTATGGAAAGGGATATCTCCTTGTCAACGATGCTGGCAGTGGCCCGTACGTGTTGAAGGAGTTCAGGCTCGAAGAAGAGCTGGTGATGACGAAGAATCCGAACTACTGGATTCCCATTGACGTCGACGCACCTGACGAAGTCCGGTTCATAGGAACGACCGAGGCAGCGACGGTCCGTACGATGATGTCGCGCAAGGAACTGGAGATCGCCGATCAGTGGCAGTCTCAAGAAGCACTGGTCGCTTTGGATGCGATGGAAGGTGTGGATATCGCTGCATTCTCACCGGGGACCGCGTTTTACCTGATGATGAATACGCGTATTCCACCCACAGACGATATCCATTTCCGCAAGGCAATGGCCTGGGCGACCGACTACGCGACGGTGGTGGAGTACATCTTCCCAGGTGCGTTCCAAGCCTGCGGTCCCATTCCTCAGAACATTCCTGGGGCAGATCCGACCGTCTTCCAGTACTATCGAGACCTCGATAAGGCGCGCGAGGAGCTTGCACTCTCCAAGTACTCTGCTGATGAGTACGAGATTGAGTTCCACTGGATTGCCGAAGTCCCGGACGAGGAGAAGGTCGCGCTCTCCTTCATGTCCAACATGGCCGATATCGGGATCAACATAAAGGTCGTCAAGGTTCCGTGGATGTCGGTTGTCGAGGAGATGGGGGCACTTGAAACCAGCCCGCACATCGTCTCGATCTTCGATTCATCTCACTACCCTGAGGCGGGCTCCCTGCTTGAATCGCGCTACCACTCAAACTCGGCTCCTACATGGGAGCAGAACGAGTGGCTGCTCGACACTGGACTTGATGCCATGCTTGAGTCGGCGATAAACACGGTCGACCGCGCAGAGCGATTCGCGAAGTACGCAGGATTACAGCACATGATCACCGCTCTGTGTCCGACCATCTTCCTCTTTGAGCAGGTGGAGAAGCATGCCTATCAGTCGGCTTATATAGATTGGCCGACGGCGGCTGGCGAGGTGAACCCAGTGATGGGCTACAACCTGGCGGCTCGCTTCATCAAGGTGGATTAGTCGCAAAATAAGCAGATCCCTCTTATCGGGGATTCATGCGCCAATGGGTGGGAAAGGTTTATCTCTTTCCCACCCCTCCTTGGGACCCACAAGAGAAGGACGGCAATTGATGAGTATGTTGAAGTTCTTGGGTAAACGGTTGGCGTTATCGCTCTTCGTCCTGTTTGGACTCTCTATCCTGATCTTTACAATCTCGCGGATCTTGCCTGGCGATCCGGTTCGCATGGCCTTGGGATCGCGAGCCCCCCAGTGGGCTGTTGATAACCTTCGCGAGCAGATGCACCTGAACGACCCTCTCTACGCGCAATATTACTACTGGATCACCGGCGCAGTGCGTGGCGACTTAGGTCAATCTCTGTTTACCCGGCGGGCGGTGATCGAGGATGTGAGGGAATTTCTCCCTGCAACGATGGAACTCGCTCTGTCCGCTGGGGTGATCATGGCGGTCTTCGGGATCCTTCTCGGTGCAGTCTCCGGTCGCTACAGCAACACGTGGATCGACAACAGCGTTCGCATCTTCTCGTATATCGGGATCGTTACACCATCTTTTGTCTTTGCTATCCTGTTCTTGTTGTTGTTCGGCTATGTGCTGAACGTGCTGCCGACCATGGGACGGCTTAGTCCATGGATAGCGCGCCCTCCCGTGATAACAGGAATGGTCTCCCTGGATGCCCTGCTGAGTGGCAACTTCGCTGCTTTTGGTGATGCTATTAGACACCTGATTCTCCCGGCGGTCAGCTTGGCATTGGGAGGAATGGCCCAGGAGGCACGGATCACCCGTTCCACGATCAGTGACAATCTGCGCAAGGACTACATCGCATCGGCAAAGGGATTTGGGGTCCCTGAGCGCTTGGTTATGTTCAAATACCTCCTCAAGCCGTCTTTGATCCCAACCGTCTCCATTCTGGGGTTAGATTTTGCCTCCCTCATCGGAAACGCTTTCTTAGTGGAACTCATATTCAACTGGCCCGGTTTTTCACGGTATGGGATCCACGCCATGTTGAACAAGGATCTGAATGCCGTTTCCGCCGTGGTGATGGTCCTAGGAGTGATCTTTATCATCGTCAACATCCTCGTTGACTTGATAGTGGCATGGCTTGATCCACGTATCCGGCTGGGCGCCGAAAGGGGCAAATAAACATGAACTACTCGCGGAATCCTTTACTGAAACGTCGTGCGGAGGGGTTCAAGAAGGGTTGGTATAAGTTCTCTCGAAATCCTGTCTCCGTACTGGGATTGTTCTTCGTATTGACGGTCTCGTTCCTTGCGATCTTTGCCCCTTACGTGTCGCCCTACCCAACACACGCTAGCCGGTTCGTCAATTTTGCCGAGGCTGGTCAGCCCCCGAGCTTGAAACACCTGTTTGGAACGGATGTATTTGGGCGGGATATCCTGTCACGAGTCTTCTTTGGCTTCCGCTACTCGTTGATGATGGGGGTCGTCGTTCTGTCGCTTGTAGTTATTCCAGGAGTTGTATTGGGGTTGGTTGCCGGGTACTACCGTGGGACGTGGATCGATACAGTGATCATGCGGACTACCGATATCTTCCTTGCCGTTCCGCCACTCATCCTGGCTTTGGCCATCTGTTCGGTCCTTACCCCAAGCGTTTTCAACGCGATGATGGCCGTATCTTTGATGTGGTGGCCGTGGTATACCCGACTGGTCTACGGTCTTTCCTCGTCGTTGCGTACCGAGTTCTTCGTGCAGGCGGCCGAGGTTACCGGAGCGAGCCGTTCTCACATCCTATTCCGCGAGATCCTTCCCAATTGTGTCTCCAGTATCTTCACCAAGATGAGCTTGGATATGGGGTGGGTGATTCTTATCGGTTCGGCTCTGAGTTTCGTTGGGTTGGGGGCTCAGCCTCCGATCCCGGACTTGGGGACTATGGTGGCCGATGGGGCGAAATACCTACCGGATCAGTGGTGGATTACGATCTTCCCTGCCTTGGCGATCATGATCACGGTGCTTGGCTTCAATCTGATTGGCGACGGGTTCCGCGATTTGTTCGCGCTTGAGGAGGTCTAGGATGGGAGAAACTTTGCTGGAGATCGGGAACCTGCACGTCGAGTTCAAGGTCTACGAGGGACGTCTTCGAGTCCTGAACGGCGTCAACCTGTCGGTTCAAGTTGGAGAAAGGGTGGGTTTGGTCGGGGAGGCGGGGTGTGGGAAGACGACCACGATGAAGTGTGTGCTTAAGATCCTTCCCTCGCCTCCGGGAAAGATCACGGAAGGGAAGATTCTACTTCACGATAAGGATGTCTTGACCATGGGATCACAGGAGATGCAGCGAGTTCGCGGACACGGGATCTCCATGATCTTCCAGGATCCGACCGCTGCGTTGAATCCCGTGTTCACCGTGGGTGATCAGTTGATGTCGGTCATTAAGTACGGATCCAAGGGGTCCCTCTCGAAAAAGGAGATCAAAAAGCGGGCGATCGGAACGCTACGGGAGGTACAGCTCCCCGATCCGGAGCGGATATTCACCAACTATCCGGTGCAACTCTCCGGGGGGATGCGGCAGCGGGTCTGCATCGCGATGGCGCTTTCCACCGAACCGGAGCTGCTGCTCGCAGATGAACCAACTACCTCTCTCGATGTAACGATCCAGGATCAAGTCCTCCGTTTGTTGAATGAGCTTGTTGAGAGGCATGGAACTTCTGTTATTTTCATCACCCACAGTTTGGGGGTAGTGCGCGAGATGGCCGACCGTGTCTACGTAATGTACGCGGGAAACATCATCGAAGGGGCGCGTAAGGAGGAGCTATTCGCTAACCCGTTGCATCCATATACCCTTGGCCTGATGAACGCCCTCCCCAAGCTAACCGGTGGCGGGATTGCAGAAGGAATCCCAGGGAGGATCCCGGAGTACCTCGATCCACCGTCCGGTTGTCGGTTCCATCCGCGTTGCCCACGGGCAATGCAACAATGCAATCAGTCAATCCCACCCGTTGTGCACGTAGCTGACGATCACGATGTGGCTTGTTTCCTGTACCGAGGTGAGACCGATGAATAACAAGATTCTTGAGGTCGAAAAGCTGCGCAAGTTCTTCATCACCTCTCGCGGAACGGTGCGTGCGGTTGATGAGGTCTCGTTCTCCGTGGCGGAAGGGGAGACGTTGGGACTGGTTGGGGAATCGGGCTCGGGTAAGAGTACGGTTGCGTACACCGTGGTCGGGCTCCATTCACCAACTTCAGGACAAATCCGATTCAAGGGAGAGGATATCGCGCGGCCGGTATCGAAACGTCCCAAAGCACTGAAACAATCGATCCAGATCGTATTTCAGGATCCAGGAACATCGCTCAATTCACGGCGAACGATCCAACAGATCCTTGAGCTCCCGCTCAAGGTGCACCACTTGGGGAACTCACGCGATCGCAAGGAACGTGTAGGGGAGCTCTTGGAGCGCGTAGAGCTCCCGCCAGACTACATGTACAAGTCCCCCCACTCATTGGGAGGCGGGGAAAGGCAGATGGTAGCGATCGCCCGTGCACTGGCGACAAACCCTAAGCTAGTCATCCTAGATGAGCCGACTTCGGCATTGGATGTATCCATTCAGGCAAAGATCATCAACATGCTGCTCCGGTTTCAGGAAGAGATGAAACTCTCCTATCTCTTTATCACGCATGATTTGAGCTTGATGAGGAATGTCTCTACACGGGTCGCCATCATGTACCTGGGAAAGATTTACGAGGTGGCCCCAACGATGAAGTTCTTCTCCAATCCGCTTCATCCATATACAAAGATGCTCCTCTCCTCTATTCCTGTTGTGCTGCCAGAGGAAGAGGCGGTGAAGCCGGCGAAGATCACTTCGGAAGGGGAGATCCCCAGCCCGGTGAATGTCCCGCCCGGTTGCGGATTTCACACACGCTGCAGCGAGGTAAATGGGATCTGTTCACAGAAGATTCCTGAGATGATGGAGGTGGAACCTGGGCACTTTGTCCGGTGCCACCTGTTTCCCGTGGTCACAAACCCGACAAACTCAGAAAAAGGAGTGAACGTATGAGCAAGATACTGTGGATCGATCCGGTGGGAACCGATCTTTTTGATCAGCCGATCAAGGAGTTCTTGGAGACGGCGAAGGGCCCGGAGACAAAGCTTGATGTTGTCTCTCTCGCGCGAGGACCGATGCACCTCGAGTATCATTACTACGAGGCTTTGATCCTAACCGATACGCTGCACGCCGTGCGGAAGGCTGAGCTCGACGGATACGACGCTGCTGTAATCGGCTGCTTCTACGACCCCGGACTTCGCGAAGCCCGCGAGATCACAGAACGTCTCGTGGTCACCGCCCCTGCTGAGGCAGCGATGCACATCGCCACAACCCTGGGTCATACCTTCTCCATCCTTGTCGGGCGGAAGAAGTGGATCCCCAAGATGCACGAAAACGTAGTGAAGTACGGCTTCACCGATCAGCTTGCCTCGTTCAAATCGCTTGGAATGGGGGTCTACGAGTTCCAGAAGGATCCTGCGGAGACTGCACGCCGGATGCGTGCGGCGGCAAAGGAAGCGGTGGAGATTGATGGGGCGGAGGTGATCATCCTTGGATGCACCATCGAGTTCGGCTTCTACAAGGAACTACAGGAAGAGTTAGGGGTTCCTGTTATCGATGCCGTTCTCGCACCGCTCAAGTTCGCGGAGTTCCTGACGGGGCTGAAGGATCAATTCAATTGGACACACAGCAAGGTCTACGGGTATCAATCCCCTCCACGAGAGGAGATCGTTGAGTGGAAGCTGGAAGAACAGTACGGAACCTCGGGGTTGTGGGGGTAGGGAATATGGAGACGAAGAGAGAGTTGCGCGTTGGATTCGATGTCGGAGGAACCTTCACCGATGGGGTGCTCATGTGTGGGCGGGAGGTATTGGCCAAGGCGAAATCACTGACGACCCCGGACGTAACCGGAGGGATCGTTGAAGCCCTTGAGGCAGTGATGACAAAATCCGGGGCCGATCCAGCAGAAGTAGCCATGGTCTCACTGGGCACCACCCATACGACGAATGCCCTTATTGAGCGGAGGAATCTGAACCAGGTGGGGATCTTCCGGCTGGGAGCCCCAGCAACAACGGCTATCCCTCCGTTGACCGGCTGGCCGGAGAGCCTAAAGGAGGCGATCGGCGGACACGAACTCGTACATATCATCCGCGGTGGATCGGAGTATGACGGGCGCGACATTGTTCCGCTCGACAAGAAAGCGATCGGGGATGCCTGCAAATCGATGAAGGGAAAGGTCGATTCGGTGTCAATTACCGGGGTCTTCTCCCCGATCATCAACGACCACGAGGAGCAAGCAGCGGAGATTGTGCGCAATGTGCTTGGGGAAGATATTCCCATCACGCTCTCCCACCGCATTGCCACCATCTCACTCCTGGAACGAGAGAACTCGACCATCCTCAACGCTTCTGTCATCACGGTGATGCGGCGCGCGGTCAACTCCTTGAAGGCTGCCGTGCGCGAGCGAGGGATCGATGCTCCTCTATTCATCGTGCAGAACGACGGAAGCGTGATGTCTGCCGACTACGCTATCGACTACCCGATATTCACCGTTGCTTCCGGGCCGGCGGCGAGCGTCCGCGGGTCGGTATACCTTTCGGGAATCGAGGACGGGGTAGTGGTCGATATCGGAGGGACATCGACCGATGTAGCCTACATCGTCAAGGGGTTCCCACGGGAGTCGTCGATCACGGTGAGCATCGGCGGGGTCAAGACGAACATCCGCTGCCCCGACCTGCTGTCCATTGCTCTTGGCGGCGGGACGATCGTTAAACACAAAGGTGATGAAGTAATCGAACTCGGACCGGAGAGCGTCGGCTACAATCTGGTTCGACTAGGTAAGTCGTTCGGTGGGCCGTTGCTGACCGTGCATGACACAGCAGTCGCGTTGGGCAAGCTGCAACAGAAGCTCGATGTTTTTAAGACCGATTACGTCACCCACCCCGAGAGGATCAAAGCCGTGCCGAAGCCTCTGATTGAGAACGCATGGGCTGCGATCAAGGCGACCATCGAGGAGATCATCGACAAGATGAAGACGACACCCGAACCGGTCCCCGCCATCTTTATCGGTGGTGGAGCGTTGGTTGTCCCTAGGGAGAAGATCATCGGTGTCAGTGAGGTTCTCATGCCAGATCACTTTGAAGTGGGCGGCGCTGTGGGAACAACGATTGCCGAGATCGGGGCCTATGCGGAAGGAGTCGTCGATCTTGATATTGAGGACCGCGACGAGGCAATCGTGGAGGTAACCGAACACGCCAAGGATAACGCCGAGGCAGCCGGGGCAATTCGTAACACCGTAGAGGTGATTGACGTAGAAGAGATTCCCTTTACGTACATGCCTGGGAAGCGTGAGAAGATCCGAATTAGGGTGAAAGGGCAGGTGCTCTAATGAGCAATCCACGATCGAACGCACGTGCCATCCTTGAGGAGTGGGGGATCAAGAACTTCCGCGTTATCGATAAGGAGGCAATCAGCGAGATCACGCTGGGAGCCTCCATCCTCGCTACAGGTGGCGGAGGAGATCCGGAGATCGGTCTCCTATGGACCTACAAGGTGATCGACGAGGGGAAGGAGATCCTCATGGTCGACCCAATCGATGTTCCCGATGATATCCAAACAGCGAGCACGGCCTGCCTGGGAGCGGCGATTGTCCTCACGGAGAAGCCGCCGAGTGGAGAGGTGTTAAACCTGGCGATGGGTCGCCTCGAGCAGTACCTGGGAAGACCGATCCAGGCGACGATCCCCCTCGAATGTGGAGGGGTCAACTCTCCTGTCGCCTACGCTGCTGCCGGAGAACTTGGTGTTCCCGTAATCGATGTCGATGGGATGAATCGCGCCTTCCCCGAACTACAAATGACATCGTGGGTGACACATGGCGTACACTCCTCTCCCACGGTTTCGGTGGATAACAGGAAGAACGTTACCGTGATCGATACCGGAGACGATGATGTGTTGGCGGAGACACTCGCCCGTCGGGTAGCGATGGCTTATGGTGGTATTTCATGGATCGCTACCTACCCTCTGACTGGGAAGCAGGTGAAAGAGACCTCCATCCTCTACTCGCAGAGCATTGCCTGGGCGGTGGGACGTGCAGTTATGCGTGCCCGCAGGGAACACCTCGATCCGATCGAGGAGCTTCTGAAGAGCCTGAAGAAGGAGCGAAACGTGGAAGGGTTCCGCGTGTTTAGCGGAAAGATTGTGGATATCAACCGTGACTTCGGTTCGGAGACGAATAAGGGATTCACATTAGGATCGGTTACTGTAGATGGTATCGATACATACAAGGGCCAGACAGCTACCCTCGATTTTCAGAACGAGTGGCTAAACCTGCGCATCGATGGGAAGGTTCTCTGTTTGCCACCGGACCTTATCGCAATCCTCGACTCGGAGACCGGAGAACCGATCCGCACCGACATCATGAAGTACGGCTATCGGGGAACCATTCTCCTCATCCCGGCGCACGAGCGGATGAGAACGGCAAAAGGGATCGAGATGTTCGGTCCGCGTCACTTCGGCTATGATCTGGATTATGTTCCCGTAGAAGAGCTCAACAGTGACAGGAGGTGAGAGAAAGATATGGATCTGAAAGCCATTATCGAATCTGATGCAAGGTACCGCAACGTGCTCCAGGCGATTATCGATACCCCGTACATCGAACAGTCGACGTTGGAGGAGAAACTGAACCTCCCTCGATCCGATCTAGAGTCGCTGTTGACGGTTCTTTCTGAGAAGATGTTGATCCTAGAGCTTGCTGGGCAGGCGGATTCAAGCGTTGAGTCACGTGTATTGAAAACAGTGTACCTGGTCAACCCTGAGGAAGAGAAGGCCATTCGTGAACAGCTCTAACTCTATGGAACACGCAAGGCGGCTTGATGCGCTGCTTGAACGGATGCGCGAGCGTGAGTTGGGGCTCGTCCTTCTCTTCGATCGGGACAATATTCGCTACTTCACGGGTTTCCGGTTGAACCGGGTGGTCACCTCTATCTTGGCGATTTCCCTTGAGGAAGGTCCGACTTACTTCGTGGCGAAATTGGACCTCAACCGTGCAAAAAGGGATGGATGGATCGAGCGGGTCATCCCGTTTCCTGAGGATACCCCGAATTACCTTGACGCTCTGCGGCCTCTGTTCGGCAATTCCGGCGAACGGATCGGCGCTGAAAAGGACTCGCTGACTCTGTCACAGGCCGAGTATCTACGTGGTTTGAGTAGTGAGAAGAGTGAGTTCGTCGATGTGCGCGCCATCACATCCGAATTGCGCGCAGTCAAGTCTGATGAGGAGATTGCCTACCTTCGGCGAGCGGCCGAGATCGCCAGCAATGCCATGGAACTGGTGCAGGGTGCCATTCGGCCGGGCATACGCGAGGCAGAACTTTCCGCGTGGGCAGAATACCTAATGGGAAAAGAAGGCGCAGAGGGATCATCGTTTGAACCGTTCTTAATGTCGGGCGAGAACGCGTGGCTTCCGCAGCGAATCTCATCGCAGAAGGTGTTGGCGGAAGGGGAACTAGCTCTGTTGGATATGGGCGCGATCTACGATAGTTACTGCTCGGATATCACACGGACCTTTGCCATTGGTAGCATCTCACCGGAGCAAGAGCAAATCTTTCGGGTTGCACGAGAGGCGCAACAAGCTGGGATCGAAGCGATTCGTCCCGGTGTTCGTGCCTGTGATGTTGATGCCGCTGCACGAACTGTGATCGAGGATGCTGGTTTCGGGGAGTACTTCCCGCACCTCACTGGGCATGGGATTGGGGTCTCCTCGCACGAGATGCCGATTGCGGATCGCGGGGTAGAGACGATCCTCCAAGAAGGTATGGTCCTGACCGTGGAACCCGGGGTCTATCTTCCAGGGGTAGGTGCAGCGCGTGTCGAGGACATGGTCGTTGTCACCGATTCCGGGTGCGAACTTCTAACGAGTGCCCCACGGGGATTAACAGGGGAAAAGGAGTAAAAGTGGGTGTAAGAGAGATCCTTCGCGAGTGGGGGGTTACCGACTTCCAAGTGATTGATAAGAAGGCGCTTTCGGAGATCACTTTAGGGGCGTCGATCCTGGCCACCGGAGGCGGGGGAGACCCTGAGATCGGCCTTCTGTGGGCGTATAACGTGGTCGATCAGGGGAAGGAGATCCTCCTTATTGACCCTGAGGCAATGCCTGATGAGGCGCTGGTAGCAATTGCCGGGTGCCTTGGGGCAGCGCTTGTTCTCACCGAGAAACCACCGAACGGTCAAGAGCTCTTCTGGTGTTATGACAGTCTCCGCCGCTACATGGGAAAATCGATCGAGGCTGTTGTTCCCCCGGAGGCCGGAGGTGTGAACACACCGGTCCCGATGGCCGTGGCTGGAGCGGTTGGTGTTCCAGTCATCGATGCCGATGGGATGGGGCGAGCCTTTCCCGAGCTGCAGATGACCTCCTTCTACATCCATGGGGTCTCCCCGTCGCCAACGGCGGCGGCGGACGAGAAGGGGCACGTGACTATCTGCGACGCATCAGATGCACTGCTGACGGAGCGGATCATCCGCAACGCGGCGATGGCCTACGGGGGTATCTCGTGGATCGCGGGGTATCCGATGACCGGGCGCCAGCTCAAGGATACGGCGATCTTACGGTCTATATCCATGGCCTGGGATCTGGGGAAGCGCGTATTCAACGCGCGGCGCAAGCACCTCGATCCTATTGCCGAAGCTACTAATCTCACTGGAGGATACCGTGCGTTTCAGGGGAAGATCGTCGACATCAATCGGGAATTCGGGGCGGAGAAGACTAAGGGTTTCTCCCTTGGGCGGATCACGGTGGAGGGGACCGACGATTTTAGGGGACGGACCGCTGCCGTCGATTTCCAGAACGAGTGGTTGAACCTGGAGATCGATGGAGAAGTTCGCTGCATGCCGCCGGATCTTATTTGCATCCTCGACCCGGCGACCGGTGAACCGATCCGCACCGATATCGTGCGCTACGGATACCGGGGGACCGTACTCCTCATCCCCGCACACGAACGGATGCGGACAGAACGGGGGATCGCCACGTTCGGTCCTCGCTACTTCGGTTACGATCGGGACTATATTCCTGTGGAGAGACTCATGGAGAAGATAAGTGGATGAAGATTCGCCATTTTGTACATGTCGTGGATACCCACACCGCCGGCGAGCCAACGCGTGTGGTCCTTGACGGGCTTCCACCCATCCCCGGCAAAACGATGTCGGAACGCCGTGCGTGGTTCGACGGACCGGGCAATGACCTGCGGCGGTTCCTCCTGCGGGAACCACGTGGACACCCGGATATGTTCGGAGCGGTTATCACCCCACCCGTTAACCCGGCAGCAGATTATGGACTGATCTTCCTCGATAACGGCGGGACGGTTTCGATGTGCGGGCATGGGACGATCGGAGCAGTGACCGCTCTGGCTGAACTAGGACGAATCCACAAGAAAAAGGTTCTCCTCGATACCCCATCCGGCCTTGTGACCTGTCACCTTCATTGGAAAGAGGGCGAGGTTCAGGATGTCACCTTTCGTAATGTTCCTTCTTTCTTCCTAAGGACCGAGCAATGGGAAGGGGTTCCGCTTCACCTTTCCTATGGGGGAAACCTCTTTGCGTTAGTGGAGGCAAGTTCCCTGGGTGTTGAACTTAAGTGGCAGAATATACGTGAGATCGTGGATTTTGGAATGACGATCAGAAGCTGGACCAACCGGAATCTCACCTTTCACCATCCCGCGACAGGGGATCCTTTATTGGTAGATCTGGTGGAATTCTACGAGGAGACTGATCCTCCGAGGAACGTTGTCGTCTTCGGAAAGGGGCAGGTCGACCGGTCCCCTTGTGGAACGGGAACCTGTGCCAAGATGGCTTTTCTCCACGCGGAAGGAAAGCTCGCCGTGGGGGAGGAATACCGCTACCAAAGCATCTTGAAGACAGAGTTTACAGGAAAAGTAGTTTCTGAGACGAACGTAGGAGATACCCCAGGGATCATTCCCGAGGTGAGAGGATCTGCTTACGTGATGGCTATTTCCTCTCTTGTGCTTACAGATCGCGATCCGTTTCCAACAGGGTTCGATCTGGAAGAGGAAGAGGTGGCGGAGTAGTATTCCGCGGAAAGCGAAAGAGGCCTATGGTAGTGTGTCATCTTATCCCCGGTTGAGCCGTTGCGGTAGGTTGTTGGACTAGATCTGTTGCCACATCGCCTTTGGAAATTTCGGGAACGCCAAGATATCTACAGCTGCATTGGCTAACAGATCAACCACCTCAGGAAACTGAACTCTAGCGACAATTCTCCGAAGCTTATTTAATAAAGTCCAGAAAGGGCTTCCCAGACATTTAGACTAATCATGCGGAGAGTGAACAATGTTCACTGCCGGTTGACTCTTGTTCACTATGACCCTATAATAGGTTTATGGAGAGTGAACGACTCGGACAGATTGGCCTCAGGATTCGGTATCTTCGCCATCAGTCTGGGATGACATTGCGTGCTCTGTCGCAAGAATGTGGCCTGTCTGTGAGTTTCCTCTCGCAGATTGAGCGTGGTCTGTCTTCTTTCTCGATTCCTTCACTTCGATCCATTTGCCAAGCACTCGATGTTCCGGTTGCTGATATGCTCATTGTGTCAAACGGTCCAGGAAAGGCATTTTTTGCTGATCCGAGGCCGATCGAGATTACTAAAGGAGACAATCGTTCCTATGTGAGTCTTTCGGATACTTCAATAAGACACCGCTTTCTTAGTACCGGATTTCCCGGCCGAGGCTTCGAAGCGTTCATTAGTGAGATGTCCCCTGGTAGTCATGTTGACTGTCCTCTCCATGAGGGAGAGGAATTTGGATACGTTCTCGAGGGCCGATTGCAGCTCACGATTTGCGACGACAAACATGAGCTAGGTTCCGGCGATACCTTCCATTTGATGGGAACAACCCCGCACGTGATCGACGTGGGCGAAGAGGTGGGTGCTAAGGTCCTTTGGGTGCAGACGGTGCGGTTTGCTAGAGCGCTTGCCCTGCTAGGAGCAAAGGGGTCCGAACTCTACTCTGCAACGGCCGATCTTCGGGCAGCTCTCCCCGGAGTCAGTAACTCCAAGTCACACGTCCGGCTATCCGAGAGCTCGGTAAGCTATCGGTTCTTGAGTGACTCCTTGCCGGAAGGGGAACTACAGATTCTCATCATTGAGATCCCTTCAGGATACCACGAAGCCCCACGATCCTACAACGGAGAGGAGTTTGGCTATCTGCTTGAAGGAAGGATTCGCTTGATGATTGATGAAGAGGCTTACGTGCTGGGGCGCGGAGACTCTTACCACTTCCCTGCAACCACTCCGCACAGCTACGCGGTTGAGGGAGATGCTGGAGCCAGACTCCTACTAGTTCAGTTGGGAAGGGCAATATATGAGGCGGACATGGCGCAGAGCGTAAATGCGCTAAATAATGAGAATGCCGGACTTGTTCGTAGTAATACTGAGGAAATAAAGATAGCTAGAGGGGGGTAACAATGTACAGACTGAGTACGGATGTGGGAGGAACCTTCACTGACGGCGTGCTCTTGGATGAGGAGACCGGGCGCATTGCGGTGAGTAAGGTGTCGTCTACACCGCACAACCCTGCAGTGGGAACGATCGAATCCATTGAGAAGTTCGAGGTGCCGTTGCGAGACGCCTCTTTCTTGTCCCACGGGACAACGGTAGTCATTAACGCGCTGATCGAGGGGAAGGGTGCTCATACCGCCCTTATTACAACGAAAGGGTTCCGTGACGTGCTGGAAATCGGGCGCAGCAATCGCACAGAGATGTACGATGCGCTCTACAGCAAACCACGTCCTCTTGTCCCGCGGTATCTCCGACTGGAGGTTGACGAACGGATCAACGCGAATGGGGAGGTTGTCCATCCTATTTCAGCGGATGATCTTGAGTCCGTGCTCAACACGCTGAGTCGGGAAAAGGTTGAATCGGTCGCTGTCTGCTTGTTGAACGCCTACACCAATCCTTTGCATGAAGTGGAGATCGGAGAGTTTCTGCGTGCTAGGCTTCCCCATGTGGCTGTTTCACTCTCTCATTTGATCACGCGCAGGTACTACGAATACGAGAGAACGAGCACGACAGCCCAGAACGCGTACGTAATGCCGGTTGTCCGTCATTATCTCGATAGTCTGGAGAAAGAGCTGAGGGAACGAGAATTTCAGCAGGTTCTACAAATCATGCAGTCTAATGGTGGTGTGATGACGGCTTCTGTAGCACGTGATATACCGGTTGCTATGGTGGAATCGGGGCCTGCTGGTGGTGCAATCGGTGCAGCACAGTTGGCTAAGATGATTGGATATGAAAATGTGGTCTCCTATGACATGGGGGGCACCACTGCCAAGACGTCAATCATTACCGGTGGTCTTCCCGACACAACCGATCAGTACCTTGTCGAGGAACGGCCGATTCTGTTACCGGTTATTGATCTGCGCGAAATTGGGGCTGGCGGAGGAAGTATAGCGTGGATCGATGAAGGAGGAGCAATGCATGTTGGGCCACAGAGTGCTGGTGCGGTACCTGGCCCAGCCTGCTATATGCGTGGCGGAGAGGATCCAACAGTGACCGATGCCAACCTTCAGCTTGGTATCTTAGACCCTGACTACTTCTTGGGCGGTGAAATGGAGATCTCTCCAGAACTCGCTCACGACGCGATCAAAAAGGTCGCTGATCACTTTAACCTCAGTGTTGATGAAGCCGCGTTGGGAATTGTAAAGATCGTCAACACAAACATGTCGGGTCTTCTTCAGTCGATGACGGTAAAGCGCGGGTATGATCCGAGGGAATTTGCTATGGTAGCGTTTGGCGGCGCTGGACCGATCCATGCAGCGGCGATCGCCAAAGATCTGCAAATCCCAACGCTGATTATTCCACCTCATTCGGGAGTATTCTCTGCGTGGGGGATGTTGATGGCTGATCTCCGACACGATCTTGGGCAAACCTACATTGTGGAATTGGATGAAGCAAATGTGGCAGTCATAAATAAAATACTCGATGATTTAGAGGCTCGCGTTAAGAGCATCTTTGCCAAGGAGGACATCGCCGATTCCGAAATTGCAATTTCGTACGGCCTTGACCTTCGGTATGTCGGCCAGGAACACACCCTCGCTGTTAACGTCTCTGCACCGATTGCCAAAACGGATAAACCCATGATTGCTGAGGCATTCGATGATCTGCATCTGCGAGTCTATGGCCACAATGCTCCTGTCGAGTCGAAGGAGATCGTCTCGCTGAAGGTAATAGGAATCGGCAAGGTAACCAAACCTGTTCTTGAACGAATTCCTGTAGGTGATGAAACCCCACCGGCAGAGGCACAACTTAAGAAACGCAATGTGTACGTGGGAAATGGGAGGCACATACCGTTCTCTATCTATCACCGCGACAAGTTGCTAGCCGGAAATGTTATTTCCGGACCGGCGGTGATCGAAGAGATCACTGCAACCACTGTTGTTGAAGTGAGGCAGACGTGTCGAGTCGACGAATACGGAAATCTCATCATCTCTCTGAACGAGGAGGAGAAATGAAGACAGATCCCATAACACTAGAAATAATCAGGAATAGACTGATTGCAGCAAGTCGCGACATTCGACGAACGATCGAACGCGCCGCTTACAGCCCGATCCTCTATGAGGTCGTTGATTTCAGCTGTGGTGTTCTGGACAGCGAGGCAAATCTGATCGCCGAAACACCTGGGCTACCGATCTTCCTTGCCAACCTGGGCTATGCCGTTCAGTCGACATACGATACGATCGGACGGGGAAACCTTCACCCTGGTGATGTGATCCTCTGCAACGACCCGTATAACGGCGGCGGGACCCACTGTCCAGACCTAGTAACGCTGTGTCCGACGTTCTACGAGGGAGAAATCCGTGGTTGGGCGGCATTTCGTGGCCATGTTCCAGACATGGGGGGGATCTACCCTGGCGGGTGGTATAGTGATACCACCGAAGTGTTTCAGGAAGGATTCCGTCTCCCGCCAGTGAAACTGTTGGTCGAGGGCGTTCCAAATGAGGATGTCTTTCGGTTGATCAAGAACAATACACGTGTTCCCGATAGTGTCCTTGGCGACATCCGCGCCATGGTCGCTGCAGTGCGTAAGGGGAGCCAACGCATCCTCGATGTCATCGAGCAGTTTGGGCTCAAGATGACGATCAATGCTTTTAACGAGATCTTACAACAGGGGGAGCGCATGGCGCGAGCGGCCGTTCGGCGAATACCGGACGGAACGTATACTGCCGAGGCGATTCTCGATGGCGATGGGAATGACGATGCTCCGCTTGATGAGAAGTTACCTCTCAAGCTCACGCTTACCGTCAAGGGTGACGAGATGATTGCCGATTTCACTGGTACTGGGCCGCAGAATCGCGGTCCAATGAATACTCCGGAGCCATCGACGATTTCTGCGGCGCGGTACGCGTTCAAGATCGTTACTACACCCCATCTGCCAAGCAACGAGGGATTCTTTCGGGCGTTAAAGATCATCATACCGGAGGGGAGTTTCCTTAAACCCAAGTTTCCGGCAGCGTGTGCAATGTGGCCAACCCCGTCCACGACTATCCCTGATCTGTTCCTTAAGGCGCTGGCCCCAGCGATCCCAGACCAGGTCCGCGGAGGGCACTTCGGCGATTCAATGGCCAACTTCATCTATGGGACCAACCCAAAATCGGGCAAGTACTATGTATGTTCTGAGGCCGATGCTGGAGGGTATGGAGGAAAACCATCCGAAGACGGTGCCTGCGCCCTGTTCTCGATGACACTTGGTGACACCCGTAACGTGCCGGCAGAGGTAATCGAGGTTCGTTACCCATGGTGTGTTGAACGATTCGAGCTTGTCCCGGACTCGGGAGGTCCGGGTAAATTCCGCGGTGGTTTAGGGGTGAGGCGGGATTATCGCCTAGCTCACGACGCGGGTATGACGGTGACTGCTGATCGTGTCAAGTACACACCACCATGGGGAATATTCGGAGGGAACCCGGGGAAAACAAACATAACAGTGGTGAAGAGAAATGACGGCAGCACAGAACGCTGGCGAAAAATCTCTAATCTCCCTCTTAAAAAAGGAGAAATTGTGAGTTTTCAAGGCGGTGGTGGCGGTGGCTACGGTAGTCCTCTCGATCGTGATCCAAAGAGGATCTTGAACGACGTCATCAATGGTTACGTCTCTCTGAAGAGTGCAGAGGAGGACTACGGTGTGGTTATCCGCACCCCGGAGATGAAGATCGATAAAGCAGCCACGTCGGTTCTTCGGCAAGAAATGCAAGAGGAGGTGTAGCTTGGGGATGTCTACGCCGCAAATACAGTTCCGCTTTGAACATGGAGGGGAGTTCGTCGCAAATCTGTTGGTGGATAAGGCTCCGGAGACCGTGAGGGCGATCCTCGATGCCCTCCCGATCGAAACGACCGTCTACCATTCACGTTGGTCGGGCCGAGAGGTAAACTTCCCTGTATCGATCGATTCCTCTCTCGTCCGTGAGAACGACACAACGATTGTTAACACAGGTGACGTGATCTATTGGAAGGAATGGGAGAAGAAGACGGGAGCGGCAGAGGCGGTCGCCGTCTACTACGGCGCCGAGGTGACGCGTGATCACCGCGGGTACCTCCCAGTCAACGTCTTCGCGCGAATCCCGCCGGATCAGTGGGCACGTATCGAGGAGGTCGGTATTCGAATCTGGCAGCAGGGGGCTGAACGGATTACTGTCACTCGCGTCTCGAACGGATCGGACTTGGAGGAAGAATGAATCTAGAGACCCAGGTTAAGGCACGTATCGAATCTGTGCAGGTCGAGATGAATCGCATTGGGGCCGGCCTTCTAGTCCTTGGTCTCTCCTCCGGAATGCGCTACCTTACTGGTTTCACGGATGAGCCTGGTGAGAGAATGCTGTTGCTGCTCGTTCCACGCGAAGGCGACGCCCTGTTCTTTGTGCCGCAGCTATATGAACCGCAGGTTCGAGACGCGTCACCCGTGGAACGATTCACGGTGTGGCGCGATGGTGATGATCCAGCTTTAGTACTTCGGCACGCACTGACCAAGGTTGGAGACCTTAGAGGGACAATCCTTGTCGAGCCTACGCTGTGGGCCGAGTGCCTTCTGATTCTTCAGCAGGCACTGCCGGATAACTCCTTTGCTTCTGCAGCGGGAATTCTCGCTCCATTGAGAATGCGCAAGTCCGCCGAGGAGGTGGAATTGCTGAGGCGCGCTGGGGAACTTGCCGATGCCGCGTTTGTCCAGGTTACTCAAGAGCCAATTGTGGGACTGACAGAACTGCAGCTTGCAGCAAAGCTGGAAGCAAACATGTTTAGTGCGGGGGCGGACAGCGTAGCGTTCAATACGCTTGTCGCTTCAGGAGCATTCGGAGCAATGCCTCACCATAGGGCCGGGCAGCGAAAGATTGAGTGGGGAGACGTGGTCATTCTCGACTATGGCTGTAAGGTGGACGGCTATTGTTCCGACATCTCGCGCACTGTGATCTGCGGAGAGCCCACCCCCGCTGTCGTTAACGCCTACGATGCAGTGAAACGTGCCCATCAAGCCGCCTTCGATTCTATTCGCCCTGGTGTTTCCGCACAGGACATTGATCGGGCGGCGAGAGGAGTGCTGAAGAATCTCGGATACGACAACCGGTTTATTCACAGGACAGGGCATGGTATTGGATTGGATGTTCATGAACCTCCTTATATTATTGAAGGGAACGGGATTTCTCTTGAGCCCGGCATGGCATTCTCGATCGAGCCAGGGGTCTACTTTCCAGATCAATTCGGAATTCGCTTGGAGGATGTTGCCGTCGTCACAGAATTAGGAGGGGTTCTGATGACAACAGTGACCCGTGATATGCAAGTTGTCGGATAGTTTCACATGGTCTGGGGGCTCTACTCGATGCCCCTCCAATGGGGGATTACCTCTCCACATCAGATCTGGAGGTGATGCAAAGACGAAACAAGTAGTGTGTGAAGAACAACCTATCCTAGGGAATGTAACGAGGTGATGCAGTATGAAGATCAAAGGTATGTGGTGTCTTATTTTCGCGATTGTCGCGATGGGGCTAGTTAGTCTGTTAGCAATAGGAGCGGCCGAGAACGTTGCGGTCATCAACGGATACCCCGTCATCACAGCGGATCCGGCGATGGCTTCTGACTGGTACGATACGGAAGCTATGTACAACCTGTATAGCCCGCTGGTCTACCCCGCGCCCGAAGGGGGAGTTCGCGCCCACTTGGCGACAAGCTGGGAAGCGGTTGACGGTGATTTCACGCATTGGCGGTTCACGCTGCGGCAGGGAGTGAAGTTCCACTCGGGATACGAGATGACCGCTGAGGATATCGCCTTCTCGATGACCCGGTTCATCACGATGGGAAGGGGCAATTCGGGGCCTTTGGGTCAGGTGACGGCAACCGTCGTTGATCGGTACACGGTCGACTTCCTCCTGGATAAGCCCAGCGCCATCTTCCCCGACACGCTGGCGCTGTTCTTCGTCGTGGAGAAGGCGCTCGTGCTGGAGAACGTCAAGACGCCGGGCAACTACGGGGACTTCGGAGACTACGGTGAGGACTGGCTCGCTACGCACGATGCCGGGACCGGACCCTACATGATGACGAACCACCTGCCGGGCCAGCGCTTGGACGCCACGCGGTTTGTGGACTACTTCGAGGGCTGGGGCGACGAGGGCTGGGGGCCGGACGAGGTGCCGATCGAGCGGCTCGTCTTCATCATGGAGACCGACTACACCACGTTGATGACGCTTCTGAAGAGCGGCGACCTCGATCTTGAGATCAACGGCGGCTGGACGCTGCCGCAGCTGCAGCAGATCAAAGACGACGCGAATCTTGGTCTCGCGAGCGTGTGGGCCCAGAACGTGACGGTCTGGATGAATGCCCAGGTACCGCCGACCGACGACGAGCACTTCCGCAAGGCCATCCTCTACGCCTACGACTACGTGAGCGTGGTCGGCCCATGGGAGGAGTTTGGCAATGGAGAGACGGGGATCTTCCTGCCGAATATGCCGGGCTACGTACCGATCGAGCCGCAGCCGCGCGCACAGAACCTGGAGAGGGCTCGAGAAGAGCTTGCGCTCTCCAAGTACGCGGACAACCTGGACGACGTGAAGGCCGTGTTCCACTTCTGCGGCGGTCTCGATTTCGAGGAAGACGTCGGACTACAGCTGCAGGCCGACATGGCCAAGCTTGGCGTAACGGTGGAAGTAGCCGGTCCGCCATGGGCGCAGTTCTCTGCAGAGTGCTCTGCCGCAGAGACGACGCCGAACATGACGATCTTCCTCTTCGCTCCGCAGGCGTCTCCCGCGCACGACTACTACACCTACTCCATGTTCCATCCCAACGGCCTTGGGTGGATCTTCGAGGCCCACTGGTACTTCGAGGACGAGCAGATCATCGACCTTCTCAATGCGACACGGGCGGAAGACGATCCCGTCGCGCGGCTGGCGCTTTATGAGCAGCTGCAGCCGCTGATCGCGGAGCACGCGTTGGCCTTCTACCCGTATCAGAAGCCCACGCTCTTCGCTCACCAGGCGTACATCGTCGGCCCGAGTGAGACGATCGTCTTCGTCGGGCCGAGCGAGAACATGCACAAGTGGCGGATCAACCTCACCCTCAAGGAAACGCTGCGCTGAGAGTGAGAGGCAGAAAAACGAGGAGCGGACTCACCGAGTCCGCTCCTCATGATTAAGCGATGGGCTCGGGAGGAATATGCTAACATTCATCGGTAAGCGCCTGTTCCAGTCGCTGTTCGTTCTTTTTGGTCTGTCTGTGCTGATCTTCTTCATCGCGCGGGTGATGCCTGGGGATCCGGCACGCGCGGCGTTGGGCCATCTGGCGACGGAGGAACAGGTGGAGCGGGTTCGGGAGGAGATGCATCTCAACGACCCGTTCCCGGTCCAGTACTACCATTGGCTGCGGAACCTGGTGCGAGGAGATCTGGGAAAATCGTCCTATACGCGCCGGCCTGTCACGATGGACTTGATCCAGTACATCCCTGCGACGTTCGAACTCATCCTGTTCGCCACGCTGATCTCCGCGATCGTCGGACAAGTGACGGGCGTTCTCGCTGGCTACTTCCGCAATTCCTGGTTCGACGGCGCGTCACGGCTTGTCTCGTACCTCGGGATCGCGACCCCGTCCTTCGTCGTCGCCATTTTTCTGCTATTCATCTTCAGCCAGGTCCTGAAGCTGGCGCCCGGTGTCGGGCGGCTCCCGATCATGATGACACCCCCAAGAACGATCACGGGATTCATGATTGTTGATAGCTTGTTGGCGGGCCAACCAGGTCTTGCGCTCACAGCGCTCAAGCACATGATTCTCCCGGCGATCAGCCTTGCTGTGATTCACATCGCGCAGGAGGGGCGGATTACACGGACGTCGATCGTCGAAAACATGCAGAAGGACTACATCACGGTCCACAAGGTCCATGGGATTCGCACCTCGCGACTGGTGTTTAAATACCTGCTCAAACCCTCGATCATCCCGACGGTAACCGTCATGGGGCTCGACTTCGCGTTTCTCATGTCTAACGCGTTTCTAGTCGAGATGGTCTATATGTGGCCTGGCTTCTCGCGCTATGCGGTCACTGCCATGCTCAACAAGGACTTAAACGCAATCGTCGCCGTGGTTCTGGTGATTGGTCTCACCTTCGCCATGGTGAACCTGCTCGTAGACATCATCACGATGTTCCTTGATCCGACGATACGACTACGCAGTGAGGGCTCCTAGTCATGCGTGAACAGCTGAAAGCGGATCTCCTGGTCTCTCTCGAGCAGAAGCGCAGAGGCTTCGCCAAAGGGTGGTACAAGTTCTCGCGCAACCTGCTCTCCGTGTTGGGCCTTGTGGTTCTAATTCTTATCGTCCTTGCCGCGCTCCTCGCGCCGTACATCACTCCGTACCCTGAGCACGCGAAGCCCTACACAAACTTCAAGGACTCGGGCAAACCGCCCAGCACCGAGCACTTCTTCGGGACGGACCGGGTCGGACGAGACATCTTCAGCCGGGTGATCTTCGGCTACCGGTTCTCCCTGATGATCGGCGTTGTCGTTCTCAGCCTCGGCGTCGCTCCCGGGGTGATCCTCGGGCTGATCGCCGGGTATCACCAGGGAACGTGGATCGAAACAGTGATTATGAGAATCACGGACATCTTCCTCGCGGTTCCTCCTCTCGTCCTTGCACTCGCGATTACCGCAATGCTCACGCCGAATCTGACGAACCAGATGATGGCGATCGCCCTTGTGTGGTGGCCTTGGTACTCGCGCTTGGTGTTTGCTCTTGCGTCATCGTTGCGGAACGAGTACTTCGTGCGCGAGGCAGAACTCACGGGGGCGAGCAAGGTGCACATCATGTTCAAGGAGATCTTACCCAACTGCCTCGCTCCGGTAATGACGAAGATGACGCTCGACATGGGTATCGTCATCCTCTTGGGGGCGACGCTCAGTTTCATCGGGCTTGGGGTTCAACCGCCGAAGCCGGGGCTGGGAACAATGGTGGCGGAGGGCTCAAAGCGGCTGCCGGGGGAATGGTGGGGAGCGATCTTTCCAGCACTCGCAATCGTTGTTGTTATTCTTGCATTCAACCTTGTTGGAGACGGACTCCGAGACGTGTTCTCCGTTGAGGAGGTGTAGCGGGATGGATCACCTACTCGCTGTGCGAGAGCTGTACGTCGGATTCCGTATCTTCGAGGGCGACCTCAAGGTGTTGAACGGTATCTGCCTTGACGTCAACGAAGGGGAGCGTGTCGGACTTGTCGGCGAAACGGGGTGCGGAAAGACGACCACCGTGAAGTCGATCCTGCGCGTTCTCCCTGTCCCACCGGCACAAGTAACCGCAGGCGAGATCCTCTACCGTGGCAAAGACATCCTCAAGATGAGCCGCGGCGAGATACGGAGCTTAAGGAGGACGGAGATAACGGCAATCTTCCAGGATCCGCTGCAATCTCTCAATCCGGTATTCAAAATCGGTACGCAACTGCGCGACATCGTGAAAGACTCCGCGCCCGGCGGTGGGAGCCGGCTATCACGTCGCGAGGTGAACGCGCGGTGCGTCGAAGCGCTCCGCGAGACGGGAATGCCCGACCCCGAACGGATCATGACCAACTATCCCGTCCAGCTTTCCGGTGGGATGCGTCAGCGGGTTTGCATCGCCGAGGCGCTGGTGACTGACGCTCGGCTGATGCTCGCCGACGAGCCGACCACTAACCTCGATGTGACGATTCAAGATCAGATCTTGCGAAAGCTCGACGAACTCGTAGAGGAGAAAAATGCGTCCGTTCTGATGATTACACACTCGATGGGGGTGGTACGAGATCTCACACAACGAGTTTACGTGATGTACGCGGGGTCGATAGTAGAGGTGGGCGAAACAAGGACGCTGTTGGCAGAACCACGCCACCCATATACTCAAGGATTAATGCGCAGTGTTCCCAAACTGACAGCAGAAGGTATCAGTGACGGGATTCCTGGGAGAATTCCGAGCTATCTTGATCCTCCATCTGGATGCAGGTTCCATCCTCGTTGTGAGCATGCAATGGAAGTGTGTAAAAGTGAGTCCCCTCCTTCCCATCAGGTTGGCGAAGATCACTTCGTGGCCTGCTATCTTTATCGGAGCTGATATCGATGTCAGAGATCATTCTGCATGTTGAACACTTGCTGCAATACTTTCCAACAAAGAACGGTGTAGTCAGAGCGGTCGACGATATCACCTTTTCAATGGAGAGACGGGACATACTTGGGCTAGTTGGTGAATCAGGTTCAGGAAAGACTACTACCGCACAATGCATCATGGGAATGTATCAACCAACTGGAGGAAATATCCTATTTAAAGGCAAAAAAATTGTTTCATCGTTTAGGAAACGATCTAAAACACTTAAGGGTGATCTGCGAATTGTGTTTCAAGATCCGGGTTCATCACTGAATCCTAAGCGAACGATTAAGCAAATTCTAAGCCTTCCGTTGATGGTGCACGGTATAGGAAACGCACGTGAGCGGTTGTTACGGCTGCGCGCGCTCCTCGAGATGGTGGAACTTCCACCAGATGAGTATCTTTACAAGTACCCACAGTCAATTGGCGGTGGTGAAAAACAAATGGTGGCGATTGCTCGCGCGTTAGCAACTAATCCATCGTTCGTCATCCTCGATGAGCCAACTTCAGCGCTCGACGTATCGGTGCAAGGCAAGATAATCAACTTATTGCTTCGTTTGCGTGAGAAATTTAACTTGTCCTATTTATTTATCACCCATGATCTTAGTCTGATGCGTAATGTTACTACGCGGATTGCTATTATGTACCTTGGGAAACTGTGCGAAATCGCGCCCACAGCTGAGTTCTTTGCAGAGCCGTTGCATCCATATACCAAGATGCTCCTGTCGTCGATTCCAGTGGTGTCAGACGAGGAAGAAACGCTCAAACCAGAAAAAATCGTGTCGACCGGTGAGATACCTAGCCCAGTCAACGTTCCATCGGGTTGCAGTTTTCACTCACGGTGCGCCCAAAGGATTGGTATTTGTTCGCAGGTCGATCCCGAGATGGTGGAGATGGAAGAGGGACACTTTGTTCGGTGTCACTTATTTGGGAACTCTCGTGAGCTATATTCGAAGACGCGAGAATAGATACGGTGAAAAATGCATATTAAGGAAAAACTAACTGATCTTCATGTCCACTTAGAACAGTATACCCCTGCAGAAAGCGAGAACGTACTTAAGCGGGCAAACTCAGTGGGAGTTCGTTGGATCGTTACAGCAGGGATGGATCTACAATCATCTGCACAAGCAGTCAAAATTGCTACCGCGCATAAGCAAGTATTGGCCTCGGTGGGCATTCATCCCTGGGTGGCAGCAGAGACGGATCTACGCGACTTGACCGACAAGATCCGCTATCTTGCTCTTGCTAATACAGCCACAGTAGTAGCTATCAGCGAGGTCGGGTTAGATTTCGTCGATAATGTCTTTACTGGTGTAACTTACCATGATAACAAAACCCTGAGGGAATCCCAGGAACGAGCCTTTAGGCAGCAAGTAGATCTGGCCTGTGAACTAGCGCTTCCCCTCATTATTCATTGTCGTGGGGCTTACTCCACGTTAATTTCGATCCTGCAGGAGGAGAGGGCGTATCGGGTCTGTGGGGTTATTCATAATTTCGATGGAGATAAGAAAACAGCAGATCAACTTCTTAATATGGGGTTTTATCTATCATTTGGGGGAGCCATAACCTACCCTACTGCAACCACGCTACAGAAGATCGTGTGCCACGTTCCCCTCGATAGGATCTTGATCGAGACTGATTCTCCATACATGCCTCTCTACTTGCAGTTAGATGAGAAAAACGAACCGGCCAACGTTGTGCAGATTGCCAGAATGCTAGCAAAAGTCATAAAGGTCGATAGCGAGGAATTCATCGATATATCATATACTAATTTTAAAACTCTCTTAAAGATCGCGATGCGCGATGAAAATTGAAAAGGAACCATGTTTGAGGGATGACAGCCGACTTTCTAAAGCATGAGGGGAATGTGTTAAGTAACGGTTTCATCCTCGACATCAAGCGTTACGCAATCCACGACGGGCCGGGGATCCGCACCACGGTCTTTCTCAAGGGCTGTGCCCTCTCCTGCCCCTGGTGTCATAACCCGGAGAGTCAGCGCGAGCGGCCGGAGATCCTCTACTACGAGGAACGATGCACGCTGTGTGGTGCTTGCGCCTCGGTCTGTAAACACGGAGCGATAGGTGTTGTCGATGATCATCTGACGCTCGATCAGTCCCTCTGCGTGGGATGCGGCGACTGTGTCCGCGCCTGCCCGAACGATGCACGGAAGCTTGCCGGGCGAGTGATGAGCGTTGATCAGGTCGTTTTGGAGATTGTCAAGGATACATTGTTCTACGAGGAATCGGGCGGTGGCGAGCCCCTCATGCAAGCGGAGTTTACCAGAGACATAGCTGCGCGATGTCATGAGCTCGACATCCACACTGCCCTCGACACCAGCGGGTACGCTCCCGAGGAGGCATTGATAAAGGTTGCTGGGGTAATCGATCTCTTCCTGTACGACGTCAAGGTGGTCGACGATGCCGTTCACCTTGCCTACACCGGAGTATCAAATCGTAGCATCCTGCGTAATCTGCGCATACTCGACGAGATGGGAAAACGTATCTGGATCAGGTTTCCGCTCGTGCCTGGGGTAAATGACGGCAAGCGATCGTTGTCCGATCTGATCGACCTGCTGGCGCCCTTGCGCGCGGTGGAGTCGCTACAGGTTCTGCCGTATCATCGCGCTGGTGCGGGGAAGTACCCCCGCTTGGGGGAGTACGCGTTCCTCGGTACTCAGGAGCCATCTGGTGAGGATGTAGCCGCGTACCTCGCGCAGGAGACTGGGCTTCCAGTGCGGATTGGGGGTTAGATGATGAATGAGCGTATCAAACGGTTGCTGCAAGAGAGCAGGGATGCTGTCCCGCGGGTGAGTGCGGAACGGGCGAAGATACTGACGCAATTCTACTCTAGCTCTGAGGCGCATGGGCATTCCATTCCAGTGACGCGCGCGCTGGCCTTCTCCTACCTGTTGCAAAACAAGTCAATCAGCATCGGTGATGATGAGCTAATCGTTGGTGAGCGTGGTCCCGCGCCCAAGGCTACCTCCACCTATCCCGAGCTATGCAGCCACTCCGCGGAAGACCTGCGCCTCCTCGATGGCCGCCTACGCACTCCATTTGCGGTAAGCGATGATGCGTTCAACACGCTAACTGCAGAAGTGATCCCCTTCTGGCAAGGGCGCTCGATGCGGGAGAAGGTCTTTGCAGCGATGACACCCGCATGGCAGAAAGCGTTCGACACTGGCGTGTTCACCGAATTTATGGAGCAACGATCGCCCGGGCATGCCGTCCTTGACGACAAGATCTACCACCACGGTATCCGCGACTTCGTTGAGCGGATCGAGGACGTGCGCGCACGTCTCGACTGGAAGAGCGATCCCCGTGCCTATGACAAAGACGAAGAGCTGTGCGCGATGAGGATCGCCGCTGCTGGGATGCTCGGTCTTGCTGGAAGGTACGCGAAGCTTGCCAGAAAGATGGCGGCAAGCGAATCGGACCCCGATCGTCGCGAGGAGCTTAAGAGGATTGCGGAAGTGTGCGAGTGGGTCCCGGCCAACGCGCCGCGCACGTTCTGGGAGGCGATCCAGATGTACTGGTTCGTGCACCTAGGGGTGGTTATCGAATTGAACAGCTGGGATTCGTTCAATCCAGGACGGCTCGATCAGCACCTGTTCCCGTTCTACGAGCGCGAGGTCGCCTCCGGCGCCCTCACCCGCGATGGTGCTGTAGAGCTCCTTGAATGCCTGTGGATTAAGTTCTCCAACCAGCCAGCTCCCCCTAAGGTAGGGATTACTGAGGAGCAGAGCGCAACGTACAACGATTTTGTCCTCGTCAACACTGGCGGGTTGACGGAGAACGGCGACGATGCGGTCAATGAGGTCTCCTACATCATCCTCGATGTGATCGGCGAGATGCGTCTCCCGTTCAGCGGGTCCTGCGTTCAACTGAGCAAGAAGAACCCCAATCGGTTCCTCAAGACAGCCCTGCGCGTCGTGCGCCGTGGCTTCGGACAACCGTCAATCTTCAACACCGACGCAATCGTGCAGGAGTTCCTCCGCGCCGGGAAGAGCGTGCAGGACGCGCGTAACGGTGGGCCAAGCGGGTGCGTGACGATCAGTGCGTTTGGCAAGGAAAGCTGCGTTCTCACTGGGTACATGAACTGGCCAAAGATCCTGGAGGTCGCCCTTCACAATGGGATCGATCCGCGCACGGGCGAGATGGTGGGGATTGAGACCGGTAATGTGGGTGGTTTCGCGAGCTTCGACGATCTGTTTTCTGCCTACCGTAGGCAGCTTCAATATTTCATCGACTTGAAGACAGCCGGGAACAGCATAATCGAGCGGCTGTATGCTGAGGAGATGCCGGCCCCGTTCCTCTCGCTCCTCGTTGATGACTGCATCGAGCGGGGGCGTGATTACAACGATGGCGGACCGCGCTACCCGACAACCTACATTCAGGGGGTCGGGCTGGGAACAACGACCGATGCCCTGTCCGCGATCAAGAAGCACGTGTTCGATACGGGTGATATGAGCCTTTCTGATCTGGTGCAATCACTCGATGATAACTTTAAGGATCGCGAAGAACTGCGACGAATGCTTTCTGCCTCACCGGCGTTCGGGAACGACGATGATCGTGCAGATAGCATCGCCCGTGCCTTGTTCGATGCCTACTTCGACGCCATCGATGGCCGAGAGAACACCAACGGTGGCTCCTACCGAATAAACCTCCTCCCCACCACCGTACATATCTACTTTGGGAAGATGGTCGGTGCAACGGCGAACGGTCGACTAGAGGGGAGGCCGCTCTCCGATGGAATCTCACCCAGTCAGGGAGCGGATACGCAGGGTCCGACGGCTGTTGTGCGCTCGATGGGTAAGATCGATCACGTGCGCACCGGAGGGACGCTCCTCAATCAGAAGTTCCTCCCCTCTGTCCTGGCCGGCGATGAGGGGATCGACAAGTTGGCTGCACTCGTGCGCACGTACTTTCGCTACGATGGGCATCATATCCAGTTCAACGTCGTCGATGCGGATACCCTGCGCGACGCAAAGCTTCATCCGCAGGCTCACCGCGACCTCATCGTGAGGGTAGCAGGATACAGCGGCTACTTCAATAACCTTGAATCGAGCCTGCAAGACGAGATCATCGCCCGGACCGATCATGATTCGTTTTGAAATACGCTTCGTAACGGATGTAGGGGAATTGTTATGGACGTCGCCAGATAATTGGTTACGCATAGCAACTATCAATGTACATGCTGCAAACACGCCAACGCAGGAGGTTCTGGGGAATCCCTTCACTCCTGGAGGTGAGAGGATCTGCTTACGTGATGGCTATTTCCTCTCTTGTGCTTACAGATCGCGATCCGTTTCCAACAGGATTCAATCTGGAAGAGGAAGAGGTGGCGGAGTAGTATTCCGCGGAAAGCGAAAGAGGCTTGTCGCTTGTTAGGGTAACCGGGTGCATTGAATAGAGACCCAATTGAAAAGATCGAGGAGAAGATGACAGAGTACCGTATTGAGGAGCACCCGATCCTGGCGGTTGAACCGCGGGAGAGGGTGGAATTTTATTGGCAGGGGCGGAAACTCACGGCGAAAGAGGGCGAGATGATCTCATCCGCCCTATTTGCGCATGGCATTCGCATCTTCGGCCATCATCACAAGGACGGCGCGCCGCAGGGGATCTTCTGTGCAAATGGGCAGTGCGCCCAGTGCATGGTGATCGCCGATGGTGTTCCGGTGAAGTCGTGTATGACCCCTGTTGAGTCTGGTATGCATGTCGAACCGCTCGATGGACTCCCCACCCTTCCCACCGAGCGCGCTCGAAAGGTGGAAGGGGTCCCTGCAACGATCGAGATTCCGGTGTTGATCATCGGCGGCGGTCCGGCAGGGATGTCGGCGGCAATCGAGCTGGGGAAGCGCGGGATTGGCGTCCTTCTCGTTGACGATAAGGAGCACCTGGGCGGAAAGCTCGTCCTCCAGACCCATCGCTTCTTCGGGTCGATCGAGGCCGTTCACGCAGGAACGCGGGGGATCGATATCGCTGTTCTCCTGGAGAATGAGGTTCGCGAACACCCCTCGGTGGAGATCTGGACGCGAAGCACTGTACTTGCCGTGTTCAGCGATCAGAAGGTGGGAATCCTGCGCGACGGGGAGAGGTACACACTCGTTAAACCGCAGGTCCTGTTGGTTGCTGCAGGGGCGCGGGAGAAGTCGCTGGTCTTCCGCGGGAACACGCTTCCCGGTGTCTACGGTGCGGGAGCGTTCCAGACACTGGTCAACCGCGATCTCGTCAAGGCGGCCGAGCGGCTGTTCATCGTCGGCGGAGGAAACGTCGGCCTGATCGCCGGGTATCATGCCCTGCAGGCGGGGATCGAGGTGGTCGGCCTGGTCGAGGCGCTCCCCGAGTGCGGTGGGTACAAGGTGCACAGGGATAAGCTCGTCCGGTTCGGCGTCCCCATCTACACCTCTCACACGATCCTGAGCGCCAACGGCGAGGAGCAGGTGGAGTCGGTGACGATCGCGGAGATTGACGAGCAGTTCCAACCGATCCCCGGAACTGAGGAGTCGTTCGCCTGCGACACGATTCTGATTGCGGTCGGGCTCGACCCGGTGAACGAGTTCACGGCCAAGGCGAAGGAATACGGGTTCACCGTCTTTGACGCTGGGGATGCCGAGGAGATTGCCGAGGCCTCGGCCGCGATCTTCTCGGGTAAGATCAAGGGTGTTGAGATCGCACGTGTCCTTGGCATCGATGCAGAAGCGGTCCCTGCTGAGTGGGCCCGCACCGCGGAGATCCTCCGCTCGCATCCGGGTGCAACAGTTGCAGAGGAGGTGCCCACGCAAGAGGAGGGTGTCTTCCCGGTTCTTCATTGTCAGCAGGAGATCCCGTGCAACCCCTGTTCCGCTGTCTGTCCGTTCGGATTGATCCGGATTGATCCTACTGACATCCGTCACCGGCCGCGCTACGTCGCGGATGAGGTCGGAAAATCCTGCATTGGGTGCGAGCGCTGTATCGCAATCTGTCCGGGGCTGGCAATCACCCTCGTCGATTACCGGGAGGACTCCGAGATGCCGACGGTGACGATAGCCTACGAGTTCGCTAAAGATAGCGTCAAGATAGGTGAAATGGTGATCGTCCTCGATACCGAAGGGACGCCCTTGGACGAGGTAAAAGTGACGAACGTGCGTGCCATCGAGCGGAACGATCGTACCGTCCTTGTCAAGGTGAAGGCTTCCAAGTCCTACGCCAAGCAAATCGCCGGGATTCGCGTGCAGGCGCCGTCGGTCTGCAAACCGCTCCCCGAGCAACTTGAGCGGCTCACCGATGACACGATCGTCTGCCGCTGTGAGCGGGTGACCGCAGGTGAGATCCGCGCGCTGATCCGGCAGGGGTGCCGCGACATGAACGAAGTCAAAGCGGTGACCCGTGCCGGGATGGGTGCCTGCGGAGGGAAGACCTGCACCGCGTTGATCAAACGGATCTTTCGCGAGGAAGGGATTCCCATAGAGGAGGTTGCAGAAGAGGTCAAGAGGCCACTCTTCATCGAGGTCCCGCTTGGGACCTTTGCCGGTACAGCTTCAGCTGGAGCAGCCTCGGCTGGGGCAGCCTTCGCTGAGACCGAGGAGGAGCGATGACTAACTACGACGTGATCATCATTGGGGCGGGGAGCGTCGGTGTACCGACGGCGATGGCCATGGCTCAGGCCGGGGTAAAGGTTCTCGTTCTCGATCGGTTCGCCAGTCAGGGCCAAGGATCGAACAAGGCTGCGATCGGAGGGATTCGCGCCACCCACTCCGACCCGGCGAAGATCCGCCTCTGCCTGCGGACACTGGAGGTCGTCTCCATCTGGGAAGAGACCTATGGGGATGATATCGAGTGGACGAAGGGCGGGTACACCTTCGTTGCCTATCGCACACATGAGGAAGAGACGCTGAAAGAACTCCTCAAGACACAACACCAGTACGGCCTGAACATCGATTGGTACGATAGAGATGACTTCTTGAAGATTGTCCCCGATGTGAATCCAAACGGACTGCTCGGCGGGACCTTCTCCTCCGATGACGGCCACTGTTCGACGCTCCTCGTTGGGCACGCGATGTACGCAGCGGCCGAACAGGCAGGGGCGACGTTCCGCTACAACGAGCGCGTCACCGCAATTGATGTCACAGATGGGCGTGTCAGCGGGGTAAAAACCGACCATGGCGAGTACGCAGCACCAGTTATTGTCAACGCTGCCGGTCCGTGGGCAGGAGAGATCGGGAAGCTGGTTGGGCTCGATCATCCCGTGAACCCCGACTCGCACGAGGGGGGGATCACTGAGCCAGTCGCTCATTTCCTCGATCCGATGGTCGTTGACATCCGGCCGGCCCCGGGTTCGGCGAACTACTACTTCTATCAGCTGGGGACCGGCCAGGTCGTCTTCTGCATCACGCCACAGCCGTCCATTCCCGGGTTCGACCGCCGCGAGACGAGTGAGTTCCTCCCGATGGTCGCCCGTCGCATGGTCGACCTCATGCCACGCCTTAAGAACATCCGCGTACGCCGCACCTGGCGCGGCCTCTACCCGATGACCCCTGACGGCTCGCCGCTCGTCGGCTGGTCGGAAGAGGTCCCTGGTTACCTCATGGCGATCGGGATGTGCGGCCAGGGATTCATGCTCGGCCTTGGCCTGGGGGAGCTCCTCGCCCGCATGGTGACCGACGCGCTTACTGCAGATGACGAGGAGACACTCCAGATCCTCTCCCCGCAGCGGCAGTTCCAAGGACAGGAAGCGCTGAAGTAGAGGAGTTTTTGCAGAGATATCCTTAACAGGTTGTTGCACAAACCTCTTCTCCGTGCGGGTTGCGGAGCAAGGCCGGAGGCCGAACAGAAGCTTTCACCGCCGAGGACCTGTCTACCATCGTATTCTGACAGGCAGGCGCGGAGCACGCTGAGAAGGGGAGCAGGGTTGAGTGACTAAACCTCCCGATCATTCAATTTGAGATTCCCTGTGGTCTTGCCACAGGGTTTCCTTATACCCCCTCTCCTTGATAGGAGAGGGTCGGGGTGAGGTGAAATAATGAAATCCCGGTTTTGACCTTCAGGTCAAAATGAAATTGGCGGAATACCCCGTAGTCTTGCTACGGGGATAGTCAATTTCAAGGGATTTCTTTATTCTTCCGATCTCTCAATTCCTCAGCACCCTCCACTTCGCAGAGGGAAATCTTGTATAATAAATGATCAACCGAGAGAGGGTGAGGAAATACGGTGAGCGAATAGACGACCTATGTATTGGACAGAAAGGACGGGGCTGTGAGAGTGGGAGCAGAGGGGGCTGCCAAAGCTGTGATAGTACAAGGGGCATTGGAACATGGGGAATAAGCTGACAGAATCCAATAATCCACCTTTGGTGCCCAAAGATCTACTGGGTGATATCCGCAAACTTATCGAAGAGACCCGCTCGGCCGTCGCAAGAACGGTCAACACCGGGCTGACCATGCTCTATTGGCGGATCGGTAAGCGGATCAGGGAAGAGATTCTCAAAGGACATCGCGCGGAGTACGGCAAGCAGATTGTCGTATCACTGTCACGACAATTGGTGCAGGAACACGGGGACAGCTTTTCCGAAAAGAACCTCCGACGAATGGTCCAATTTGCAGAGGTCTTTCCTGATGAGCAAATTGTCGTATCGCTGATACGACATTTGAGTTGGACGCATTTCCTCGCCTTAATTCCCTTAAAAGATCCCCTACAACGTGAATTCTACGCTGCAATATGCCGCACTGAGGGTTGGAGCGTCCGTACCTTGCGGAAAAAGATCGACTCCATGCTCTACGAGCGTACCGCGATTTCCAAGCAACCCGAAGAACTGGCGAAAAAGGAGCTGTCGGAATTACGTGACAAAGACCGTATGTCTCCCAACCTGATTTTCCGTGACCCGTATGTGCTAGATTTTCTCAATTTGAAGGATACTTTCAGCGAAAGGGATCTGGAAGCCGCCATCTTGCGGGAATTGGAGTCGTTTCTTCTGGAACTTGGTGTTGGCTTCACGTTCGTCGCCCGTCAAAAGCGCATGGTAATTGACAACGAGGACCATTATCTCGATCTGCTGTTCTTTCATCGCAAACTCCGACGGCTCGTGGCTATCGAACTGAAGCTGGGTAGATTCAAAGCCGCGTATAAAGGCCAGATGGAACTCTACTTGCGCTGGCTGGAAAGGCGCGGAATCGAAGAAGGCGAAGCGTCCCCGTTAGGGCTCATTCTCTGTGCCGAAGGATCACACGAGCAGATCGAGTTGTTGGAGCTGGACAAAACATCCATCCACGTAGCTGAGTATCTTACCGAACTGCCGCCGAAAGAGGTTTTGGAACGCAAACTGCGCGCGGCCATTGAAACAGCGAGAGAGCAGTTAGGACAGAGGGAGGAAGCCTGAAGTGCAGCTTGCCGCCACGGAAAACTGGTACAGCAACCGTAAGGAAGAAGCAAATCACCCTTCACACCGCGGGTGAGAATCCTGTACAATAGGAGAGCAAACGGGAGAGGGTGAGAAAACACGGTGAGCGAATAGGTGGCCTATGTATCGGATAGAAAGGATGGGGCTGTGAGGGTGGGAGTGCAACAGGTCATCACAAGAGAGGTCGAGGCTTTGGAGCAAAACGCTTGCCCGAGGGGATGTTTTGATGTTGCAATGCAGGTCCTGGCCCTGCGCTTCCTCGGGTGAGCATGGACAAGAAATCACTTAGCGAACGTGATATCTGCACGAAGTTCATCACCCCTGCACTGGAACGCGCCGGCTGGAATATCCAGACGCAAGTCCGTGAGGAAGTGACCTTCACAGCCGGGCGGATCATAGTGCGCGGCAAGACCGTTACCCGGGGCAAACCCAAGCGTGCCGACTACGTCTTGTACTATAAACCCAATATCCCCATCGCGGTTATTGAGGCAAAAGACAATAACCACAGCGTCGGCGACGGAATGCAGCAGGCGATCGATTACGGCAGAGCGCTTGATGTGCCGTTCGTGTATAGTTCAAACGGGGATGCCTTTCTTGAGCATGACCGTACCGTCGAATCCGGGCCGCTTGAGCGTGAGCTATTCATGGATTCTTTTCCAAGCCCAACAGAGCTGTGGAACCGTTACTGTGCCTACAGAGATATCAGTTTTGATCATGAACCTGTTGTTACGCAGGATTACTACGTGGACGCGAGCGGCAAGGCACCTCGCTACTACCAGCAAACAGCCATCAACCGCGCCGTTGAGGCGATCGCAAAAGGGCAGGACCGAATTCTGCTTGTGATGGCCACCGGCACTGGCAAGACCTACACCGCGTTTCAGATCATCTGGCGGCTGTGGAAGTCTCGCATGAAGAAGCGGATTCTATTCCTTGCCGATCGCAACATCCTCGTCGATCAAACCCGCATAAACGACTTCAAGCCATTCGGCGGAGCGATGACCAAGATTACGCACCGGCAAATTGACAAATCCTACGAGATCTATCTCTCGCTGTACCAAGCTGTGACTGGTAGTGAGGAAGAGAAGAACATCTACAAGCAGTTCTCAAGGGACTTCTTTGACCTTATAATCGTCGATGAGTGCCACCGCGGCAGTGCTGCTGAGGACTCCGCCTGGCGAGAGGTCCTGGAGTACTTCAGATCAGCGACTCAGATCGGAATGACGGCGACGCCGAAGGAAACGAGGTACATATCCAATATCGATTACTTCGATGATTCCATCTATACCTACTCACTCAAACAAGGTATCGAAGACGGCTTCCTCGCCCCGTACAAAGTCATCCGCATCGACATCGATAAGGACCTTGAAGGCTGGCGCCCCACAGCGGGTAAGCAAGATAAGTACGGAGAGCTTATTGAGGACAGGATCTACAACCAACACGATATGGATAATACGCTTGTGCTGGAGAAAAGGACCGAACTCGTAGCGAGGAAGGTCACCGAATTTCTCAAGGGAACGGATCGTTACGCCAAGAGCATCCTGTTCTGCGAAAACATCGATCATGCCGAGCGGGTGCGTCAGGCCTTGGTCAACGAGAATGCCGACCTGGTATCGAAAAACGACAAGTACATCATGCGGATCACCGGCGACGAAACGCTCGGCAAGGCCGAGCTGGACAACTTCATCGACCCCGAGAGCCGCTACCCGGTCGTTGTCACTACCTCGAAGCTGCTGTCGACCGGGGTTGATACGCAAACCTGCAAATTGATCGTGCTCGATCAGACCATCAAGTCACTCGCGGCCTTTAAGCAGATCATCGGGCGTGGTACGCGCATCAAAGAAGACTATGACAAGCTCTACTTCACGATCATCGATTTCAAGAAAGCGACGGAGCTGTTCGCCGATCCTGACTTTGATGGAGAGCCTGTTCAGATCTACGAACCCGGTCCTGGTAACCCGTTGGTACCTCCCGACCTCCCTGAAGAAGAACCTGACGAGGAGGAAGAAACCTCGTCGGGACGAACCAAGTACTACGTGAACGATGTAGAAGTAAGCATTGTTGCCGAGCGCGTTCAGTTCATTGGCCATGATGGAAAGCTCATCACCGAGGAACTCAAGGACTACACGCGCAAGAACATCCGCCGAGAATATGCGTCCCTCAATGCGTTTCTTAAGGTGTGGACAGGCGCCGAGAGAAAGCGAGCCATCATCGAGGAGCTGAATGAGCAGGGAGTCCTCCTCGATGCCCTGGCCGAAGAAGTTGGCCGGGACTACGACCCATTCGATCTCGTTTGCCATGTCGCGTTCGACAAACCTCCGCTGACGCGCCGCGAACGGGCCAACAACGTGCGCAAGCGCGACCTCTTCTCACGGTACGGCGAGAAAGCACGAGCTGTGCTCGATGCCCTGCTCGACAAGTACGCCGACACCGGGATTGAGCAGATTGAGGACCTGGGGATACTCAAAGTACAACCGATCAACGAGCTGGGCACGCCGTTGGAAATCGTCAGCCTCTTCGGTGGCCGGGAAGGGTATCTGAAAGCGGTCAAGGAAATGGAATCTCAGATCTATGCCACAGTATAGGACAGAAAAGGAAGCACGATGAGCATCAGTGCCACAATTAAATCCATTCAGGACATCATGCGAAAGGACGCCGGGGTTGACGGCGATGCGCAGCGGATTGCCCAACTCGGGTGGATGCTGTTCCTTAAGATTTTCGACGCCCGAGAACGGGAATACACACTTATGGAAAAGGGATACACGTCCGTCGTGCCCGAGGAACTGCGCTGGCGCACCTGGGCCGACGATCCCGAAGGAATCACGGGCGACGAACTGCTCGACTTTGTCAACGACAAGCTCTTCCGTACACTCAAGAACCTGACCTTCGCTCCCGGAGCCGATCCCCGCGGATTCGTCATCCGGGACGTTTTCACCGATGCCTACAATTACATGAAGTCGGGCACGCTGATGCGGCAAGTCATCAACAAGCTCAACGAGATCGACTTCAATCGGTCGGAAGATCGCCACCTGTTCAACGACATCTACGAGAAAATTCTCAAGGACCTCCAGAGTGCCGGGAATGCAGGCGAATTCTACACTCCGCGTGCAGTCACCCAGTTCATGGTCGATATGATCGACCCGAAGCTCAGCGAGACCGTGCTCGATCCTGCTTGCGGTACTGGCGGGTTCCTCACCTGCGCGATCGAGCACGTCCGCTCGCGATACGTCAAGACGGCCGACGACGAGAAGACCCTCCAGGAGTCTATCCACGGCGTCGAGAAGAAGGCGTTGCCGCATCTCTTGTGTACCACCAACATGCTTTTGCACGGAATCGAAGTGCCGTCGCGCGTACGCCACGACAATACCCTCGCTCGACCGTTGAGAGACTACGGTCCCAAGGACCGGGTGAACGTTGTCGTGACCAATCCACCGTTTGGTGGGATGGAGGAGGACGGGATCGAGACCAACTTCCCTTCGACCTTTAGGACGCGGGAGACCGCCGACCTGTTCCTCGTCCTAATCATGCACATTCTCAAACCTGGCGGACGCTGTGCCATGGTTCTGCCCGACGGAACGCTATTCGGCGAAGGCATCAAGACCCGGATTAAGGAGAGGTTGCTTCGCGAGTGCCACCTGCACACCATCGTTCGATTGCCCAATGGAGTGTTCAGCCCGTACACCGGCATCAAGACGAACCTGCTGTTCTTCGAGAAGGGCACACCGACCAAGGAGATCTGGTACTACGAGCATCCGTACCCCAAGGGCTACAAGTCGTACTCCAAGACCAAGCCGGTCCGTATCCAGGAGTTCGACAAGCTGGAGAAGCTGTGGTGGCAGAACCGGGAAGATAACGAGCACGCGTGGCTCGTTCCGATTGAGCGGATAGTCGAGTCAGGATACAACCTCGACATCAAGAACCCCAATGCGCCGGATGACAAACCCGGAGATCCTGATGAGCTGCTTGCTGAATACACAAAGCTTCTTGCGGAGACGCAGACGGCGCGCGATGCGTTGAAGAACGAATTAGCACAGGCGCTGGAGCGCGAGGAATGACGATCGACCTACTTCTTGCCAACTTCGATCGTCTTGCAGATGCGCCGAACGGGATTCCCAAGCTGCGCGAGCTGATCTTTCAGTTAGCTGTTCGAGGGAAGCTTGTGCCACAAGATCCGAACGATGAGCCGGCATCAGAGCTGCTCAAGAGGATCAGAATCGAGAAGCAACGCCTCATTGCCGATGGAGAGATACGCAAGCCCAAGCCCCTGCCGTTGATTGATCCTGACGAGATCCGGTATGTGTTGCCACGCAACTGGGAGTGGGCAAGACTTGGCGAGTGGGGCGATTGGGGAGCAGGGGCGACTCCAAACAGGAGTAGGTCTGAGTACTTCGATGGCGAGATACCTTGGTTCAAGTCCGGCGAGCTCGGAGACAGTGAACAACTGAGAGACTCAGAAGAGCATGTGACGGACTTAGCACTCCAGGAATGCTCACTGCGTGTCGACAGGCCCGGCGATGTGCTCATCGCGATGTACGGAGCAACAATCGGGAAACTGGCGGTACTCGAAGTGAAGGCAACAACGAATCAAGCTGTCTGTGCGTGCACATCTTTCCCCGGGATCTTCAATCGTTACCTCTTCCTTGTTCTCAGAGCCTACCGACCTGAATTCACAAGGAAAGGTGCAGGAGGAGCGCAGCCGAACATCTCCAAAGTGAAGATTGTGAACACTCCTGCAGCGCTTCCTTCACTTGCTGAACAAAAACGCATCGTCGCCAAGGTTGACGAGCTGAGGGCGCTTTGCAATAAGCTGGAGGCAAAGCAGCAGGCAAAGCGGACGAAGCAAATCGCGCTCAATCGAGCCAGCCTTCACGCCCTCACACAGCCGGATGGGACGAGCCTTGCCGCCGCCTGGCACCGCGTCCGCGACCAGTTTGACAACCTCTACTCCGTACCCGAGACCGTCACCGAGCTCCGCCAGACCATCCTCCAACTCGCCGTCATGGGCCGCCTCGTTCCCCAAGACCCCAACGACGAACCCGCCTCCGAGATTCTGAAGAGAATCAAGGCTGAGAAAGAGCAGCTCATCAAGAAAGGCAGGATCCGCAAAACGAAGGCCCCACAGACAATTAATCCAGATCTGCTCCCTTGGGAGTTGCCGCAGGGTTGGACATGGAGTAGAACTGCCGACATGCTCCTCTCCGTCAGCGACGGTGATCATCAACCACCCCCAAGATCCAATGATGGAGTGCCGTTCCTAGTCATCGGAAACGTGAGTTCTGGGGCCCTTGATTTTGCTGAGACACGCTATGTACCGCGAGCTTACTATGATCAACTTGACCCCATCCGCGTTCCAAGGACGGGAGATGTTCTCTACACCGTGACTGGCTCCTATGGTATCACGGTAGTCGTAGATACGGAGGAAGAGTTCTGCGTGCAAAGGCACATTGCGATCCTGAAGGTGCCTTCTCTGATCTCGCCAAAGTTCATCAGCACGTGGCTAAATTCCCCCCTCGCTATCGAGCAGGCTGCAGCGGGAGCCACCGGCACCGCTCAGAAGACCGTTGCACTTGGGACATTACGCAATCTCCAGCTCCCTCTTCCCCCGCTCGCCGAACAGAAGCGAATCGTAGCCAAAGTCAACAAGCTCATGGCCCTGTGCGACGATCTCGAAACGGAGCTTACCCAAGCTCAACGAGACGCCGACAATCTCCTCAGCGCCATCGTTTACGAGCTGATTACTTAACTACTATGCTTCTACGAACGAGAGAGTTCTCCCCTCGAGGATAACAGCTGAATGGTGAGTGGGGACAAAGCTTCGAGTTGCGAAGCCTGCTCTCTGTTGGTCGGATGGCATATAGTAAGAGGAGGAAGAAGCGTTAAATAGGAACGAAACGGCGTTTCCTCTTGACATATATGACTATGACGACTATAGTATATACAACAATGGAGGTAGGGGGAGTTGAACCCCCGGGCGATGGATTTTAAGGCCGCGCTCCCTAACCTGGTACCCCCATTGTAATGAGGGTAGCGGGATTCGAACCCGCAATGCTCAGAAGAGCGCTAGATTGCTAATCTAGTCTGTCTACCACTTCCAGCATACCCTCAATCTGGGGTTGGCGATCTCTAACCAGACGCCAGCCCCTATTTTTCTATCTCATCCTTTACCAATCTCCATTTTTTCAACGCCCAACGTTTTTTTTCGCCGGGCTTCTTGATAGGCTCAATATCTGTCTTTGCTGATCGCGTACTAAGCGCCGCACTCACGACCGATGAAGCGTTGTCAGCCAACGCCTTTCCTCCGGCTATCAATGCAGCCATGATCTCACGGGTTAGCAGCGGCTTTCCTGCCCTTTCCAACACTACTATTGCTGCCTTGCGGATGGATGTTTCAGCAAACTCTGCTTTGTTGATAGATTCTTTTTCTTCGGTACTCCCCGATAACTCATTGAGTAGGCTCTCCGCTAGATCTTGATCGATGTTTCCAAGAACAGCAAAGAAGAGACGCATACGGCCATTGACACGATCTCTCTCTTCTGTGAGTTGTTCGCGTGTCTTAGCCATGTTGTCTAACATGGCCGTGATGTTCTCAAGGCGTTCTCCACCCTTCTTGACATTTTGGAGCAGATACTTCTTGACAACCTCGATCTCTTCACGCTGGAAGACCGGATCCCATTTTTCCGCAAGCAGGTAACCTGCTTCTGTCTGTGCGGTTTCTGCCATATTAAGCAGTGACATTGACCCTTCTTCAGCTTTGCTCTTGTCTTGCATCGAATCACCTCCCAATACGAAGATGACATATCTTACTGCATCGCATTGTGTATGTCAAGCGATATGCGAAATCGAATTATGGGATTCGTAATGCGTAAAAACATAAGCGGAGAATACATGAATCTGTTAAGTTGTTGTCCTTGATGTGGCAGTCGTGCGGCATTGCCGTTCACGTACTTAAGGGCGTTAGGGCCTACCATTGGATTTGTACAGTGACGGGGCAGGCTCCATCACTGCTATGGGAAAGCTGCGGTCAACAACCTAGTGCACAGAAGCTGATTCGTTTGGAGTGTGTCCCAATCCGCTCGTTCGCCTACTGTGCCTCGTCTGTCTCTCGGAGGAAGTTGCGTAGCACGTGGAATTGATCCTCGTTAAGGAAAGGCATCACAACTCGACGCTCCCACTCGTCTAGGAGCTCCCTGCTCTTCGCGGTTCCCTCAGGGGATTCAGCAAGATGGACTCTCAGATCGTCTGCGCACTTGCGTAGAGTATCGATGTGCTCCTCTCGCGACATTCCCCAACGTGCGCTGAAATCCCCGCCAGCCTCTATCTGCCGAATGTTGTCTTCAAATAGCTCAATTGCCTTCCTGGAACGGACGCCCGCTCGTGCTGTCTCAAACGGATCGGCATAGAAAGCCAGCCAGCGCGTCACAGTGGAAACTATCGCGGATGCAAGAAAGCTCTTGTTCATCCCTTCCTCATTAGTAAGCTTGGTGCACCTTCTCTTGAACGAGTCGTATTTGGGAGGATCGATCAACAGTTCACCAACCGTCTCCTTGCCGGTAGTTGGCTGGCGCATACGAAGTGGCAGGACTGAGTGATAGACGTTCCCCAGCATCCTATCTCTTTGAGCGTCAGCAATTGCGTCGAGCAGGGAAAACAGATAGTCCAAGTCGTGAACCTTGAGATCTCTCCATAGTGCGTGGGAAAGCAGACTTGTGTAGGAGGTCGGAATGTCGTAGTCGAGCAAGATGTCTGGGAAAGAGGGAAGGAGTGCCTCCAAGGTCTTCTGTTCCCATTCCTTTATGAGGTATGCAGGTCGGTTCTCGCGTCTATAGTCCCTGATCCAATCATGTGCCGGATTGCTAAGGGCCCCTGAACAAATGATGACTGCGACGTTTGGTCGTTCAGCATCAGCCCATGTGATAAGCCCATGAATCGCAGTTGGTGGCACGGCTTTCGCCCAGTGCTTACATTCGACAAACCACTTCTCGGTGACAACAGCTCCGTCGATGTCCTGGCGGACGAACACGCCTTCGATGTCTCGACCGCTGTCTGAGCTCGAACATCCCTCGTTTTGCCCCTTCCGCCATTGGAGGTTTTGCAGCCCCAAGTGCGCAAGAAGGTCATAGCACAGGCTCTCGAACTCAGTTGCTCCCAGACTGCTGAGATCGATCATCCGGTTTTCAACTCCTTTGTGTTGGGACAATTCTATCTCAAGTAGGTTATGCGGAACAACCAGCCTGAGTTTTTTGGGTCTTCATTCTTGGCGTCGCGTAGGAGGGCGCAGCCTTGGAATAGTGGCGGAGTAAGCGTACAACGCTTGGCGCGGGGATGAAGGAACTGGCAGAGACGTTGGCCTTGGAGGAGGGGAGGGAATGAAGATCGCGACTACCTTTGGAAGCGGCAAAAACCCGCGCGGGTCTTGAGGATCGCGGGGCCTGATCTTTACTTTTGGTGTTTTTACCTTTCCCTGCCACGGATCAGCCCGCGGTCCAAAAGCTCCGCTCAGGGCCAAGGTGGTGACCATACGCTCAAGACTTGAACCGATGCTCCAACAAACACAGGCCAACGCCAAGCTCCTTCTTGACGCCATCGTCCACGGGCTGACGACCGTGTAGCGTGATTTGCAGTCACTCCACTTGTGTGGACATTTCACTCTAGGCACGATTTTCACCAAATGGTGAAACGTCTATGGAGAGTGAAATGTACGAAGAAGAAGTGCTCGAACAGGGCGAGGAGGAGCCCGGTGCTCCTGGTCGTGAAGGACGTGGATATAATGCTGCGCCAGGCGAAGGTGACGTTCCCAAAACGTTCCCTGAGCGCTCCAAGAGCGATGAGTTGACGTGACGTACATATTGCGCTATCATGTACGTCATGAATACGAAGCTGACGCTACGGATGGATGACGAACTAGTGCGGCAGGCTAAGGCAGAGGCTGCCCGACGCGGTAAGTCGGTCTCCCAGATGGTCGGGGAGTTCGTCGACTCCTTGAGCGCGGCGCGGCGCGATGAGGAGCTCCCGCCGGTCACGGCTTCGCTTGTTGGCGTGTTGAAGGGGCATGATGTCTCCCAAGCTGACTACAAGAAGCATCTTCTGGAGAAGTACCGGTGAGGGTGCTTGTCGATACCAACATTGTCTTGGATGTCCTGTTGGCGCGCACTCCCTTTGTCAAACAAGCAGCGAGTGTGTTCGCCTTGGTTGAAGAGTCGAGGATTGAAGCCTCTCTGTGCGCGACAACCCTCACCACGGTTGACTCCCTCCTTGCACAATCACTCCCGCGTGCTCAGGCGAGGCGCGCTATCCGCAGTCTACTGAAGCTGTTCGAGATTGCTCCGGTCAATCGGTCTGTGCTTGAACGCGCGCTTGATAGCAAGATTGAGGATTTCGAGGATGCCGTCCTGGAACAGGCTGGATGTCTGATCGGCGCTGAAGCGATCATCACACGCAATACGAAGGACTTTCGTAAGTCGGCGATTAAGGCCCTAGACCCCGCCGAATTCCTCTCCGCCCTCGATATCTAGTCCCCTTGCGCAAGCTCTTGTTGTCATAGGACTCGTAGATGTGCAGATCGCGGGGCCTGATCTTTACTTTTGGTGTTTTTTGCCTTTCCCTGCCACGGCTCAGCCCGCGGTCCAAAAGATCCGCTCAAGACCAAGGTAGCGACCATACGCTCAAGACTTGAGCCGATGCTCCAGCAAGCTCAAACCGACGCCGACAACCTCCTCGCTGCCCTCATCCATCAGCCGACCAAGGGGTAGTTTGATTCGCAGTTAGTCCACCCGTGTAGATATTTCACCGATCGGTGAAAACTACTATTGGTGTTCTCACGGGGAATGGGGTCACATCTTGATTTTTGGCTCGGATTCCACTACATGCTTTCACGTGCTACGAGAAAAAGGGAGAGCACGGTATGAGATTCCTTTTTCAGCCTTTCCATTTGGCTAACGCTATCTCGATACTGTATTCTAAAATGCGTGAAGAGAGATACCTGTGTGGCGTGACGATCCTAAGGGACTCAATGACGTTATGGTGGGCGAAAGAAACAACGAGGGGATGAGTTCTCTGATGGAGGATTCGGATGAATAACGGCGAACTTGTGGCACTCGTGGATCGGTTGCGGCGTGAGCCCGATGAGATCGAGTGGTTGGAGTTCAAACGCAACCGCTATCGACCACAGGAGCTTGGAGAGTACCTCTCGGCGTTGGCCAACGGTGCCTGTCTCGCAGGGGAGCCACGTGGCTACCTTCTATTCGGCATTGATAATGAGTCGCATGAAGTGGTCGGTACCAGCTTTAATCCCTACGCTGCCAAAGGGAAGGGCAACCAGGATATGCTTCCTTGGCTCGGTGCGGGCCTACGACCGAATGTTGGCTATGATGTGTATTCTGTTGATCACCCGCAAGGCCGAGTTGCTCTGTTCGAAGTTGGCCCGGCCTGGGATCGTCCAGTCTCATTCTACGGCAAACCGTACATCCGCGTGGGCTCGAGCAAGACAGAGCTTTCGAAATACCCAGAGAAGGAACGTGCGATTTGGCTTCGAAGAACGGACTGGTCAGCATTGGTCTGCGAACGTGCTGCCTTGACTGACCTTGACGCCGAAGCGTTGCTCAAGGCACGCGAGCAGTTCAAGGTGAAGCATCCGGCGCAAGCAGAATTGGTAGATACGTGGGATGACGTCACCTTTCTCAACAAGGCGAAGCTGACAATCCATGGTGGTATCACTCATGCGGCGCTTCTGCTGCTTGGAAACCCTGAGGCTTCGGGGATGCTTTCGCCGGCGGTAGCAAGGATCTCCTGGATTCTCAAGGATGCCAAGAACCTCGAACTGGACTACGAACACTTCGGCCCGCCCTTTATCCTGCAGGTGGACCGTGTTCTGCGCCGAATCCGGAACCTCACTCTGAGAGCGCTGCCGAGCGGAACGCTGTTTCCCCAAGAAATCAGTCAGTACGACCCCTGGGTGATCCGCGAGGCGTTGCACAACTGCATTGCGCATCAAGACTACGGTCTGCACGGGCGGATCAGCGTGGTGGAAACGCCCAGCTCAATCCTTCTTGCCAATGCTGGGACTTTCCTTCCAGGGACTGTGGAGAACGTCATCCGCCAAGATGCACCTATGGAAATCTACCGCAACCCATTCCTCGCCGAGGCGATGGTCAACCTCAACATGATCGATACACAAGGCGGTGGGATCAAGCGCATGTTTCGCCTGCAAGTTGGACGGTTCTTTCCTCTACCGAGTTACGACTTGTCAGAGATCGAGCGCGTGGCGGTCATGGTGAACGGTGAGATCCTGGATGAGCAATACACGCGATTGCTGATGGAACGGACTGATCTTGAGTTATGGCAAGCGATGCTGTTGGACAAGATTCAGAAACGCGTTTTGATCTCTCGCGAAGAGCATCGTCAACTCAAGAGTGCAAAGCTTGTCGAGGGGCGGTACCCCAATCTTCTCATCGTAGGACGGATCGCAGAAGCGGTCGGAGACAGCGCCAGGCACATCCGTAATCGGGGCTTCGACAAGCGGTACTACCTAGACTTGATTCTCGCGCTCCTTCGAGAGCACGGACCGGTGGATCGGACTGAGATCGATCGTCTGCTGCTCGACAAATTGTCCGAAGTGATGACTGAGAAGCAGAAAAAGGTTAAGGTGCACAACTTGCTTTCGGAGCTTGCACGACAAGGAGAGATTCGCAACATGGGAAGCAGACGTTACCCTCAATGGCAGGTGGACGATGAAAATGTCGATCAAACAAAGAACGGGCGTGCGTAAACAAATGCTTTTCCGTTGTTGTGTACCACAAGCCGCTTCCTATCAGGCGCTTGTCATTGTTAGGAACGCGAATGGAAACACGTTTTTATCAAAAGGTTTATCAAAGCGGAGCATGCCTCTGGTGTATGGAGGGGCGCTGAACCATGCCGACTGACATCAGCGAGAAGGACCTCGAGGGTATGATCGTTTCGACGCTGGCCGGGCTGCGGATAAGAAGGGAGAAGGCTCATATCTTGATTCTTGACTCGAATTCCACTACCTGCTTCCGTGTACTCAAACAGAAAGAACTTTACAGAAGCACTATAGAGTGAGCAAAAGGAGGTCATACAAGTAGAATGGCGCCGCCGGGTGCGTTGTCCACGAGAATTGGGGCCTGATCTTTACTTTTGGTTTTTTTTGCCTTTCCCTGCCACGGATCAGCCTGCGGTCCAAAAGATCCGCTCAAGACCAAGGTGGTGACATCCCCAAAACGCTGTTTACTCAGGGGCAGTACGACTTGAATGGTTTGAGAGCGCGGGGGCAAGGAGCTTCGTGACTACAGAGCAAAGAGGGATACGGCGTTTCTCGTTGTCCTTTCTTTCACCCTCTCGATCGAGATCCCTTTTAGCTCTGCGATCTTCTTTGCCACGTAGCGGACGTAGGCCGGTTCGTTCCGTTTCCCCCGATAGGGGATAGGGGTGAGGTACGGACAGTCGGTTTCAAGGATTATCCGCTCTAACGGAATCTCCTTCACCGCTTCCTGCAGAATCTTGTTCTTGTTGAACGTCACCGGTCCGCCGATCCCCAGGTAGAATCCGAGGGCGAGGAACTCCTTTGCCAGCGGGCCATCGCCGAGGAAGGAGTGGATGACCCCGTGGTAAGAGGAGCCGTGATGTCGCAGGATCGCGAGGAGGTCCTTCGTCGACTCGCGATTGTGGATGATGATCGGGAGCTTCGACTTCCCAGCGAGCTCGATCTGTGCCTCGAAAGCACGGCGCTGCACCGCTCGTGGGGAGAGATCGCGGTAGTAGTCGAGGCCGATCTCCCCGATCGCGACGACCTTTGGCGCCTTTGCCAGCGTCTCCAAGCGGGAAAGGACACCTTGATCGAGTGTCTTCGCGTCATGTGGATGGACCCCTACCGCGGCCCAGATAGTGTGGTGTCGCTTCGCGAGTGAAACGGCCGCCTCGCTCGATCGGAGGTCGACCCCTATGGTGATGACCCCGATCGATTCGGAGAATGCACGTGCGATCACCGCGGCGCGGTCCGCCTTATAGTCGGAGGAATCGAGGTGCGCATGGGTGTCGATGAGGACAGGTCTTGAGCTATCAGCTATCAGCATTCAGCATCAGCTCCCCTGCCAACATCCCCGCTGACAATCAGCTGCTGATAGCTGGGTTTCAATTTCGCAATGGTTGTTAAACACAAGGGTGCAATGCTACTTCCTAACACCTCTCCACCTCGGCGATAGCGTAGGGGAGCGCATCGATCAGATCACTCGGGATGATTGAACGCTCGGCGCGATCGCGGGCGAGGAGATCGGCGGTCGCGCCATGGAGGTAGGCCCCGAGGATCGCCCCCTCTGTCGGGGTGGCTCCTCCTGCCATCAGGCCGGCGATCAAACCGGTCAACACATCACCACTCCCGCCGGTGGCAAGACCGGTGTTCCCGGTCGGGTTCAGATATACCTCACCTTTGGGGGTTCCGATCGCGGTCGGCCGCCCTTTGAGGAGGAGTACAATCCCGTGCTCGCGGGCGAAGGTGCGAACGACCTCGATCCGATCCCGGTCGATCTCCTCTGATGATCGATCGAGCAGGCGTGAGAGTTCTCCTGGATGAGGGGTAAGGACGGCCCTGCCGGAGAGTCTTTCCAGGAGATCGAGGTGATCGGCGAGCGGGAAGAGACCGTCGGCATCGATCACAACTGGAACCTCGACTCGCTTCAGAAGATCGAGCACGAACAGGCCGACCGCAGGATCGCGCGACAGGCCTGGGCCGACGGCAAGGAGATCGGCGCGGTCCAAGGCAGGAATGAGTCGGTCCAAGGCCGCCGCTTCGGTGAGGTGCCCGTTCTCATCGGGGAGAGGGATGGTGATCACCTCGGGGAGGGCGACATCGAGGATCGGGTTGAGCACACTCGGAGAGGCGAGGGTGACGAGCCCTGCCCCGGCGCGCAGGGCTCCTTTCGCGCAGAGGATCGCCGCACCACTCATCCCGGTCGATCCGGCGACGATCAACACCCTTCCGAACGCTCCCTTGTGCCCGTCCGGGGAGCGCACAGGAAGGTGCGTATGTATCCAGTCTCTCTCCACCACGGAAGCGATCGGGAGGACCTCTTCCTTCACCCGTGGGGGGTAGCCAACCGGGACGACCTCGATCTCACCGCAGAATTCACGCGCCGGGTAGAGGAGGTGCGCCGGCTTGTAGGCGGCCATGCAAACGGTGAGGTCGGCCTTGATCGCCTCTCCCAGAAGGCTTCCTCGATCCGCGGTGAGGCCGGAGGGAAGGTCGACTGCCACGCGAATGACCTGCGCTCGGTTGATCGCTCGGACTAGCGCTTCATAGCGTCCTTGCAGGGGTCGATCGACCCCGATTCCGAGTAGGCCATCGATCACACAATCGGCCCAGGAGAGAGCCTCCTCGAACGCCACAAGGTCCTCGGAGATGGCGGAGACAGACCCAGGAGTCGCTTTGTACAAGAGATCTGCCTTCTCTTTCGTCAGGTGGACGAGATCGTTCAAAGGAGCGACGGTGAAGGCGCGCACCTCGATCCCCATTTCATACAGCCTGCGCGCGGCAACGAGCGCGTCGCCGCCGTTCCCCCCTTTTCCGGCAATTGCCACTACCTTGTGAATCGCAGTACGGCGTTCGATCGCTTCTGCGACCGCGCCCCCCGCGGTCTCCATCAGGGTCGATTCCGGAATCCCTTCCTCAACTGACCGTCGATCGAGCTCCTTGATCTGCGCAGCGCTCAGTACGTTCATCGTCCCCCCTTTTTATATTGAGTGATTTAGTGATCGGGAGATTGAGTGATTGGGAAGGACTTGAAACGCACCAGTGGCTAGTATTCACCGTTCTTCTTGGTAAATCACCAAATCGCTCAATCATTAAATCACTCAATCCCCCGATCTCCCGATCATTCAATCCTCCGATTAGACAATTACTCAATTAACCAATCCTCCGATCTCCTTTGCCACCTCATCGATGGTCCTATCTGTGACATCGATCCAGGTGACCTCACTGTCGTTTCGGAACCACGCTGCCTGGCGGCGGGCGAGCGCCCAGGTATTCCGAATGATCTTCTCTCTCAGTTCCTCGCGTGAGATCTCTTCATCGAGGTACTCAAACGTCTCGCGCACCCCGATCGTGCGATAGGCTTGGCAGTTCTTATGGAGCCCTTCGTCGCGCAAGCGCTTGACCTCGTCGATCAGACCACTGCTCAACATCTCCTCCACCCGCGTGGCGATCGCCTTGCGGTGGTCCTCCCGTTCGCGCTTGAGGCCGAAGACTGTGAATGGATAGGGGAGGGGCTGTGCCTCTTTCTGTAGCTTGCTGATCGGTTGGCCGGTGAGTTCATGCACTTCGAGCGCCCGCATTATCCTCAGTCGGTCGTTCTTGTGGATCCTTGTTGTTGCGGCTGGATCGACCTCCAGTAACCGCGCGTAGAGGGTATCGAGTGATTCATGCAGAAGAGCCTCGCGTACCTTCCCGTTGGCCGCCGGGCCGGAGAAGATCCCGCGCAGTATCGCTCCAAGGTAGAGGGTTCCCCCTCCTGCGACGATCGGAAGGTGCTCCCGACTTTCGATTTCAGGGATCAGGCGGGCGACATCATTGCGGAAGGCCATGGCATCGTAGCGCCCGTCGAACGCCACAAGGTCGATTAGGTGATGAGGGATACCTTGTTGCTTCGCGAGGGAGGGTTTGTCGGTGACGATGTCGAGCCCGCGAAAGAAGGCCCGCGAGTCGGCCGAGATCACCTCACCGTGAAGCCGGGTGGCCACCTCAATCGCCACCGCGCTCTTCCCGACCGCGGTCGGGCCGAGGATTACGACGACCGGTCTCGTTGCAGAGTCGCGCGCGGACACAGGCCCTAGTACTCGCCCAACAAGAGCTCGCGGAAACGTTTCAGTTCGCCTCGGCGGGAGGGATGCTTCAGTTTCTCTATCGCCTTGATCTCGATCTGCCTCACCCGCTCGCGGGTGATGTTGAACTTCAACGACACATCCTTTAGGGTGCGCGGATGATCGTCGTCAAGGCCGTATCGGAGCTTCAGGATCTCTCGTTCACGCTCGTCAAGTTGGTCGAGGGCGCGGTTTAATTGTTCCTTCAGGAACATGCGAAACGTCTCCTTGGTTGGGGAGGGGGAGGTGGGATCTTCGATGAAGTCGCCCAGGGTATCTTCTTCCTCGTCGCCGATCGGCCGCTCCAGGGAAGCTGTGTACTGCGAAACGTTCTCCACCTTCTTGATCTTGTCGACCGACATCCCGGTGACCTCGGCGAGGTCCTCCAGGGTGGGAGCCGCACCGTGGGCTTGAATGAACTCACGCTTGATACGCTTGAGCTCGCGTACCGTCTCGATCATATGCACGGGGACGCGAATCGTGCGCGACTGATCGGCGATCGCACGGGTGATCGCCTGGCGGATCCACCAGGTGGCATAGGTGGAGAACTTGAACCCACGGGTGTAGTCAAACTTCTCCACTGCCTTCATCAGTCCCATGTTCCCCTCTTGGATCAGGTCGAGGAAGGAGAGGCCGCGGTTCATGTAGCGCTTGGCGATCGAGACGACGAGCCGCAGGTTGGAGATGGTCAACCGCTCGCGAGAGGTCTTTCCCTCCTTCGTAATTGCTTGGAGCACCCCTTTCTCATCCTTCAGTATGTGACAGAGTCCATCCTTCTTCAGATCCGAGCCGTAACCAAGGGATACGGCGGCATCCCTACCCCGCTTTATCAGCTCCTTGAGCTCCTCGCGTTTCTCCGCTGGGAGGATGCTCACTCCATCCTTCTTCGACAGGAGGGCCACGTTCAACTGTTCCTCTGCCTCGACCGCCACCTCCATCGCCTTCACCCGGGCTCCAGCCTCCATCGCCATCGCCAGGTTGACTTCCTCCTCCTTCGACAGGAGAGGGACTTTCCCTATCTCCCGGAGGTACGTCTTCACCGGGTCTTCCCGCTTGTTGGTGGTCCGCATTCCCTCGGCGCGACGGCCACGGGTGGGTACGGCCTGAAGCCTGTCTATCTCTTTCTCGGTGGTGTCTAGTTCGGTGGGCTCGGGGAACTCTTCTGTATCGATGAGGAGGTCGCCATCGACGACCTCCTCATCGGAAGTGAGGACCTCAGCTGTCTCGTCGACTGCGGCCTGTTCCTGGTTCATCACGGCCTCTTGATCGAGACGTTCCTCCGCGGGAAGCTCTTCGGGTTTTGCCTTGGGTGCAGCCTTTTGTTTACCCTGCGCCATTGATTCCCCTCCTCGACAGTCTCTCTGTCACCAGAACACTGTAGGCCCGCTGCAGCTCGTTGAGCCTTTCATGATCCCCTTTTTTCTCGACATCTTTCAACTCCTCCCGTAACGCAGCGAGTTTTCGCTCGATCGCCGGTCGTTTCACCAGCTTGATCAGCGCGTCTTGCAGCGCCTTATCGACATCGGTGAACGTTAACTCGGCAAAGACAAGCGAGCTCACCCTCCTCTTCGACTCCTCGTCGAGGCGAAGGAGGAACGCGGAGAGATCGAACGACTCGCCCTCCAAGGCGAGTTCCTTTACGATCGAGCGGTACTGTTCCGAGAAATCCTCCATAGAGATAACATCCCTCACCCTCTTCCACTCGATCTCTTTCCGCAGGAGGAGGGAGAGGATCAGCTCTTGGGACCCCCATTTCTCCTCTGCCCTATTTACTTCCTCAAGTGGCTTTCGTTTCACCCGTCCCGTCGCAAGGTCTGCAATCACCCCTTCGACGGGAAGCTCCAACAGAGAGGAGAGCCTATTTGCAATCTCCTGGCGGAGGGGAAGACTGGCAATGCCCTGGTAGAACGGCCTTGCCTCTGTCAACGCCCTCTCTTTACCGGCAATGGTCGTGAGGTCGTGGCGTTCTTTGAGCGATGCGAGGTAGGAGAGGTGAAACGGGATCGCCTGATCGACGATCTCCAAGAACCGTTTTGCCCCGTCACGCCGAACGAGGCTATCGGGATCATCCCCTTCGGGGAGGGTGGCGATCCGTACAGAGAGTCCGCTGTTTCGCAGGATCTGCATCCCGCGCAATGAGGCCGCGCCTCCAGCTGCATCTCGATCGTAGACGATCACCACCTCCTCGGCGAACCTCGCCAAGAGATCGGCCTGCCTCTGAGTAAGCGCCGTTCCCATGCTCCCCACAGCGTGTGTGACTCCACCCCGGTGGAGAGAGAGGACATCGGTGTATCCCTCGACCAGGATCGCTGTATGTCGTTCCCGCAGCGCGTCCCTCGCCCAGGAGAGGCCGTAGAGGTGGCGCCCCTTATCGAAGAGAGCGGTCTTCGGCGAGTTCAGGTACTTCGGTTCTCCTTCGAAGGCACGTCCGCCAAAGGCGATCGGTTGGTCTGCAAGGTCGTAGATCGGGAAGATGACGCGATCGCGGAACCTGTCGTACGGGCTATCCTTTCCCGCAACGAGAAGACCGAGATCGAGTAACAGTTTCTCCCCGTATCGCTTTGCGAAGCGTTTCTTTAGATTTTCCCAACCGGGGAGAGCGTATCCCAGGCCGAATTGTTCCCAGGTCTCCTCTTCGTAGCCGCGGCCGATAAGGTACTCTCGTCCTCGGCTTCCTGCTGCGCTATCTGCCAGGTTGGCTGAGAAGTAGGCTGCGATCTCCGAATTAATCGCACGCAGTTTCTCCCGCTCTCCGTCCTCCCGACGATTCAGGGAAAGGCCGACCTCGCTAGCCAATCGCTCGGCCGCCTCTGGGAAGGAGAGCTTCTCGATCTTCATCAGGAACGCAAAGACATCCCCTCCTTCCCCACAGCCGAAGCAATGCCACAACCCCTTCTCCAGGCTGACCGTGAACGATGGTGTATCGTCCTTATGGAACGGGCAATGTCCCTTGTAGTTCGCGCCTGATTTCGTGAGTGTTAGGTAACGGGAGATCACGGAGACGATGTCGATCCGGTCCTTGATCGCCTGCACATCGGCGTGTTCCTTCCTCATCGATCACCTCCAGGAGAGGATGTACGGGTTCGTCCTCCGCTCTCGATCGAGGGTCGTCTCCTCACCGTGCCCTGGGTAGACGCGGTAGTTGCCCGGGAGAGCGAGGAGCTTCTTCAGAGATTGCTTCATCTGGGTAAGGGACCCACCGGGAAGGTCGGTCCTCCCGACTGAGCCTGCGAAGAGGAGGTCTCCCACAAAGAGAGCGTCGCGTGTGGCAAGGATGACGCTCCCGGGAGAGTGCCCTGGGACGTGGATGACACGTAGGTTCCCGGCGATCTCGTCTCCATCCTCGATGTAGCGATCGATCGGCGGGTGATCCGGGTAGAACTGATCGACAAACATAAGATCGGCCCGATGGAGGAGAATCTCTGCCCCCTGCTCATGCAGGGCCCAATCTCCACCGATGTGATCGAAGTGTCCGTGCGTATTCACCACGAGGTCGACACGCCGCTCCCCGAGGAAAGAGAAGAGATCCTCCGAAGGCTCAGCCGGATCGATGAGTACCGTCGTTCCGTTGACCTCAACAAGGTAACAGTTAGTCGCCAAACTCCCAAGACAGATCGATTCGACCTGCATGATCCCCCTTCATCAAGCACGCGCTACAGTGAGGACAAAAACCTCCTTGTAACCACCGGATTTCAATGTGTGGGCACACGCCTCCACAGTAGAACCCGTTGTGAAGATATCATCGATAAGAAGAATCTTCCCCGCCCCAGATCTTATCAGGTGGAAGGCCCCGCGCAAGTTCTCGCGCCGCTCGCGGGCGGAGAGTCCGGCCTGCGGTAGGGTCCTGTGCTCCTTGGCTAGAAGGGCTATTAAGGGGAGCCCGAGGCGTTTTGCGAGACCTGTAGCGAGCAGTTGCGCCTGGTTGAACCCTCGTGCACGTCGGTCAACACGGCTCATCGGCACGTAGCTGACAATATCAAAATGGCCGAACGGCCTCGCGTGGGTGAGGTACCCGGCTAAACAGTAGGAGAGGAACCGTGCGGCCATCCGTTCGCGGTCGAACTTGAGGGCGCGGACGAGTCTTCCCCAACCGCTTGCGTAGGGACCGAGCGATCGCGCGAGGTCGAAGCCTCGATCACGCGTTCCGCACGCGCGGCAAAGATCGAGGCCCTCTTCCGTAAGGGGCTCCTGACACCGGTGACAGCGGGTCCCGTCAAGCGAGGGAAGTTCCTGGGTACACCGCTCGCACAGGAGGGCGAGCCTCTCCGTCCTCTCTCCGCACAGGAGACATCGTGGTGGAAAGAGGACGGAAGCCAAGCCTTCGGCGACCCTCGTCACAAGGTATGGCTCAGAGGATGGACGCCACACGTACGAGTTGGTGCGTGTATCCCCACTCGTTGTCATAGAAGGTCACGACCTTGACGAGGCGATCATCGACCACCTTGGTCATGGTAAGGTCAACGATGCTCGCCCGGGATTCCCCGATGATATCGGTAGATACGATCGGCTCCTCGCTCACCCCGAGGATGCCGACAAGCTCATCCTTCTTCGCGTAACTGCGAAAGGCATCGTTTATCTCAGTCACGGAAACATCCCTCTTCATCTCCACGGTGAAATCGCTTACCGAGCCGGTGGGGACAGGGACGCGGAACGCGATCCCGTCCATCTTCCCGGCGAGAGAAGGGATCACCTTTCCAGTCGCCGCAGCCGCACCGGTTGTCGTGGGGATGATATTGATCGCGGCGGCGCGACGGCGGCTGATCTTATTGTGGGGTGCATCGACCAGTCGTTGATCGCCGGTGTACCCGTGCACCGTCGTCAGAAAGGCATGGACGATTCCGAACTCGCGTTCCAGCACGTGGGCGACAGGGACGAGCGAGTTGGTGGTGCAGGAGGCGGCCGAAATGATCTTGTGCCCCCCCAGATCGACCTCTTTGTCGTTCACTCCGTGGACTATCTGCAGTATCCCTTCTCCCTTGGGAGGAGCAGAGAGGAGGACACGCTTCGCCCCGCCTTCGAGGTGGAGGGCTGCCTTCTCCGGGGAGAGGAAGACCCCCGTCGATTCGACCACGAGATCGATCCCCATCTCTCCCCACGGAAGGTCCTTCGGGTTCTTCTCGGCAAAGAGAGGAATGAAGGTTTTGTCAATGGTAATCCCTTTCTCATCCGAGGTTACCTCTCGTTCATAACGGTGATAGACCGAATCGTGGACAAGGAGGTACCGCGCTACATCCGGGGTGATAAATGGGTCGTTGATCGCCACGATCTGCATATCCTCACGCCCGAACGCGATCCTGAAGAACGCCCGCCCGATCCGTCCAAACCCGTTGATTGCCACCTTTTTCATGTCGTCTCCTCCTTCATATATTCTTTTACTATCCTGAGAAAGTACCTATGAATCCGTAGGTCATCGGTCAGCTCCGGATGGAAGCTCGATACAAGGGCGTTCCCCTGTTGCGCCATCACCACCGATCCGTCGTGTTGAGCGAGAGATGTCACACCTTCGCCCAGTCGCGTCACGTAGGGGGCCCGGATGAAGACAGCTGGAATGTCCTCTCCGATCCCTTCCACCGCAAGTACCGTCTCAAAGCTATCCACCTGCCTTCCCGACGCGTTGCGCGTGACCGTTATGTCAATTGCGTCAATGATAGGACCCTCACGTCCTTCCACCTCGTGTGCGAGGAGGATCATCCCCGCGCAAGTCCCGAAGAGGGGAAGGCCTTCCCTTGCCAGGCGGCGAAGCTCTTCAAGGAACGATCCTGCCGCCAGGAGCGAGATTGCCGTCGATTCCCCGCCCGGAAGGATCAGTCCCGAAAGGCCCGAAAGGTCCTCCTGTTTCTTGACGATTCTTCCCTCGATTTCTAGCTGCGCGAGGCTCCGAAGGTGTTCCCGCACCGCCCCTTGCAGGCCTAGTACCCCGATCTTCATTTAGCGGACCTGCATCATCTCGTGCGGGGGAATCTCCTCGATCGAGATTCCGACCATCGCCTCCCCGAGTCCCGCCGAGACCTCGGCAAGAATCTTGGGGTCGTTGAAATGGGTCGTCGCTTGCACGATCGCCCGCGCTCTCTTCTCCGGGTCACCGGACTTGAAAACGCCGCTTCCAACGAAGATTCCGTCGCACCCAAGCTGCATCATCATCGCTGCATCGGCCGGGGTGGCGATTCCGCCAGCGGCAAAGTTCACGACCGGAAGCCTTCCCGTCTCGCGGATCAGGCGGAGGATGGTGTAGGGGGCGCCCATCTCCTTGGCCATCACCATCAGTTCCTCCTCCGGAGCGGCGAGGACCTCGCGAATCTGCTCGTTCATCAGGCGCATGTGCTTCACCGCCTCAATGACATTTCCTGTTCCGGGTTCGCCTTTGGTACGAATCATCGCCGCCCCCTCTGCGATCCTGCGGCACGCCTCCCCAAGGTTACGCGCCCCACAGACGAACGGAACCGTAAACGCCCATTTGTCGATGTGGTACTGGGGGTCGGCCGGGGTCAGGACCTCGGATTCGTCGATGTAGTCGACCTCAAGCGACTGAAGGATCTGCGCCTCCGCGAAGTGTCCGATCCTCACCTTGGCCATAACCGGAATGGAGACCTCTGCTTGAATCTCCGCAACCCTCTTGGGGTCTGCCATACGTGCAACCCCGCCCTGAGCGCGAATATCGGCTGGGACGCGTTCAAGGGCCATCACAGCCACGGCTCCAGCACTCTCAGCGATCTTCGCCTGCTCGGCGGTGGTGACATCCATGATCACTCCGCCCTTCAGCATCTCCGCCAACCCGCTCTTCACACGAAACGTACCCTTCTCTACCATCGTTTTCACCCCTCTACATAACTACACTACGTTGCGATTATAACCCCGCGGCCAGGGAGTCTAAAGGAAAAACACCGGATTCGGAGGTTGTTTGTTGGACCGTTTCGATCACCATCCACGCAGCATCGATCGTCCGCCATTACAGCAGAATCAGTCGATCGGCATAGCTAGATTTTCCACCAGGAACGCCCAGCAGTCGACCTGCTCCTCGATCATCTTGGCGACCGGCTTTCCCATCCCGTGGCCTGCCTTCGTATCTATGCGGATCAACACCGGGGCATCCCCCTGTTGAGCAGCCTGCAAGGCGGCGGCGAACTTGAAGCTATGAGCGGGGAAGACGCGGTCGTCATGATCGCCGGTCGTGACGAGGGTCGCCGGGTAGGCCGTTCCTGGCTTCAGGTTGTGATAAGGGGAGTAGTCATAAAGGGTAGTGAACGCATCGCGTTCATCTGGAGAGCCGTAGTCGGATGTCCATGCCCAGCCGATGGTGAACCGGTGAAAGCGCAGCATATCCATCACCCCCACTCCGGGGAGGCAGGCGCCAAACAGGTCGGGGCGTTGTGTCATGGAAGCACCCACGAGAAGGCCGCCGTTACTTCGTCCGCCGATGGCCAGCTTCGCCGGTGTGGTGATCTTGTTGTCGATCAACCACTCCGCCGCAGCGATAAAATCGTCGAACACGTTCTGTTTTTGCAGCCTTGAACCCGCCTCATGCCATGCTTTGCCGTACTCCCCACCACCGCGCAGGTTCGCCTGAGCGTAAACGCCTCCCATCTCCATCCACACCAGGTTAGGTATAGAGAAGGAAGGGGTGAGAGGGATGGCAAATCCACCGTAGCCGTAGAGGTAGGTGGGATGGTTCCCCTCTCGCACCATCCCTTTCTTGTAGCTCAAGAACATCGGCACGCGCGTTCCGTCCTTGCTCTTGTAGAAGATCTGCTCGGTCACGTAAGCGGCAGGATCAAACTCGACTTGTGGCTCGCGGAATAAAGTGCTTTCGCCCGTTTCCAGGTTGTAGCGGTAGATCGTCCCCGGCACGGTGAACCCGCTGAATCCATAGAAAACTCCCCGATCCTTTCGGGTTCCGTGGGCGAGTTCCCGATCCAGTGGCCCACCGAACCCGGTGACAGAACCGAGATCGGGGAGCGCGATCTCTCCTTCCCTCTTCCCATCCAAGTCAAAGAAAAGGACGTGGCTGTAGGCATCGTGAAGGTAAGCGGCGAAGAAGTGCTCCCCGACAAGGCGAACCCCCTGCAGTGAATCGCTCTCTTCGGGGATGATCTCACGCCAGTTGTTGCGGCCGAGTTGGGTGAGGTCGATCGCGATCACCCGCCCCATCGGCGCATCGAGATCGGTCATGAAGTAGAGGATCGAACCATCGTTTCCGATGAAGGTGTACCCGGCGTCAAACTCGGGCAGGATCTCGAGGAAAGGGGCCTTCTCGTCCTGCAGATCCTTGATAAAGACGGCGTTCTCCCGCTGTGTTCCATGATGAACGGAAAGAACAAGGGTATGGTCGTCTTCAGTGGCCTCCACACCAAAGAACCACTCCTTCTGGTCAGGACGTTCGTAGATGAGTCGATCCGCGGACTGCGGGGTAGCAACCGCGTGGTAATAGAGCTTCTGGTTGTAGTTTGCCTCTTTGTAGTTCGCTCCTTTTGTCGGTTCGTCGTAGCGACAGTAGAAGAAACCGTCGCCGAACCAGGCGGCATTGGTGAACTTTATCCACTCGAGATGATCGTCGAGGTCACACCCACTCTCGATCTCGCGAACATGCCACTCCTGCCAGTCGGACCCAGCAGAGGAAAGGCCATAGGCGAGTAGGGTTCCGTCATTGTTGATCGCGATCCCGGTCAGGGCGATGGTCCCATCGTTCGCTAGCTCGTTCGGATCGAGGAGAACCCGGGGATCATCGTCGCGGGAGGCCATCCAGTATAGAACCGGCTGGTTCTGCAAGCCGTCGTTGCGGGTGAAGAAGAGGCGATCTCCGCGTTGGAACGGGACGCCGAACTGCTCATGATTCCACAGTTCCTTCATTCGCTGGCGGATCGTTCGGCGGGCTGGGATCGCATCGAGATAGCAGGAGGTCACCTTGTTCTGCACCTCGATCCAATTGCGCGTCCGTTCGGAGTCGATCTCCTCCAACCACCGATACGGATCGGGAACGCGAACGCCGTGCAGAACATCGACATGATCCCCTGCCGGTGATTCCGGGTAGACAGGCCTATCGGGATGCTTTGGGTGAATCATAGAACCCTCCTTTCAGTACGTAGATATTCACAATTCCGCGCGGATCGTTGCGGCGAGAACGTCGAGGTAATTGCGTGCCGGGAGAACCCCGTAGTCCGGCCTCATCCGCAGGCCGAACCCATCGTTACGAAAGCGAGGGAAGACGTGCAGGTGCACGTGGAAGACTTCCTGTCCGGCCGCCTCCCCGTCGGCGAGGAAGAGGTTCACCCCCTCGCAGCGCACCCCAGAGTGCCGGAGCGCGCGGGAGAGCCGCTGAGCGATCGTGAATAAGTATGCGCCGGTCTCCTCGTCGAGGTCATCGAGGAACGCGACGTGCGCGACGGGGACGATGAGAACGTGCCCTGGATTGACCGGCTGGATGTCCATGAACGCGCAGCATCGATCGTCCTGGAAAACGATGCTCGCCGGGGCGCGTCCGGCCACGATCCTGCAGAAGATGCAGTCGCTCATCGTTCCCCCTTGTTGATCTCCTCGACCAATTCACGATAACGGAAGCAGTCGATAGTGTGATCGTTCACCATCCCCACCGCTTGCATGAACGCGTAGCAGATCGTCGGCCCGACGAACTTGAACCTCCGTTTTTTCAGATCCACGCTCATCGCGGTGGACTCAGGGGTCTGTGTTGGAACCTTCTCGATCGAAGCCCACGCGCCGTGGATCGTCCTCCCACCGGTGAAACTCCAGATGTAACGTGCGAAGCTTCCAAACTCCTGTTGAACCGCAAGGAGGGCGCGGGCATTACCGATTGCCGATTCCACCTTGCGCCGGTTGCGCACTATCCCCGAATCCGAGAGGAGCGACTCGATCTTGGCTTCGTCGTACGCCGCCACGATCGACGGATCGAATCGATCGAAGACCTCGCGGTAGTGGGGTCACGCTTGTTGAGGATCGTCGACCAACTGAGCCCCGCCTGCGCTCCCTCTAAGACGAGGAACTCGAACAGGAGCCGGTCGTCGTGAACCGGCACACCCCATTCCTCGTCGTGGTAGCGCACGTAGCGGGGATCGGTCCCTGCCCACGCGCATCGCTTGATCGTCATACAGACCATCCTTTTATCGACCTCGTTTATCTTAACAGGCAAAGGGGGCGCTGCAATGACGAGTCTGCTCATCCGCGACATGACGGAGGAGAGCGAGCAGCATGTGGGACGTGCACCAATGTGTGCCTGCGCAAGGCGGCGGCTCCCGTGTCTCAAGGAGAGGAAGAACGCATGTGTTGCGTCTCCCGCAGTGGAACGGTAAACTCTCGTTTGATCCTGTGTTTCCATCGATGGGGTCTGGGATATGTGTTAGGAAGGAGGGGCTCTTATCCGATGAGGTTCCTCCTGTTTCCCTTGCCGAACTTGCTGTTTGGAGAGTGAAAAACTCCATGCCTAAAGATCTTTCACGCCTTTTATCGCCTCGCTCGGTCGCTGTGGTCGGGGCCAGCTCGCGTCCGGGGTCGGTTGCGGGCGAGATCCTCCGCAATATCGTGCGTTGTGGCTACCATGGTGTCATCTACCCTGTGAACCCGAAGTACGAGACAGTCGAAGGACTCTCCTGCTACGCCTCTGTGGCTGCTCTCCCTGGTGAGATCGATCTTGCAGTTCTTGCCATCAACAAGGATCTTGTCCTTCCTGTGGTCGAACAGTGTGGCGAGATGGGGATCGTGAACCTGGTGATCATCACCGCGGGATTCAAGGAAAGCGGGAAAGAAGGGATCGAGAGAGAAGAGCGATTGCGCGACCTCATTGTGCGCTATTCCTTGAACGTGGTCGGCCCGAACTGCATGGGGATCATCAACAGTGCTCCAGAGGTGTCGCTCAATGCCTCCTTCTCACGCTGGTTTCCCAAGAGTGGGGAGATCGCCTTCGTCTCCCAGAGCGGGTCCCTGGGAGAGATGGTCCTCGAGTTCTTCGAGGGGATGTACCTGGGGGTTTCGCAGTTTGTAAATCTGGGGAACCGGGCCGGCCTGTCGGAGAACGACTTCCTCGACCACATGGCAACCGATGATCAGATTCAGTTGATCTTCCTTTATCTGGAGAGCCTTGCCGACCCAGCGGCGTTCCGTCAGTTGGTGGAAAGGATCATTTGCACGAAACCGGTCGTTGTATTGAAGGCAGGCCGGACAGAGGCCGGCCAGGCTGCGGTAGCTTCGCACACCGGATCGCTCGCCACCTCCGATGTGATCGTCGATGCCTTCTTGACTCAGAGCGGTGCGATCCGCGTTTCATCGATCAGAGAGGCACTCACCGTCCTTGGCGCCGCTAAGTGGGGGGCGATCCCCAGCGGGCGGAGGACGGTGATCATGACGAATGCGGGTGGCGCGGGGATCATCACAGCCGATGCCTGTGAGCACATGGGAATCGAGGTCCCTCCGCTGCCATCTGCTGCCAAGGAGAGGCTTGCCTCATTCCTCCCCCCGGAAGCGGGATTAGGGAATCCAATCGACATGATCGCCACCGCCGGTTCCTCCGATTATGAACGGACGTTGCGTGTGTCCCTCTCCGCTGCCGACTCGGCGATCGTTATCTTCCGTCCACCTCTCGTGCTCAAGGAATCGCCGGAAGCAGTGGCCGAAGGGATCTTGCGGGTAGCCAAGGAGAACCCGGATAAACCGGTCCTCGTCTGCACCTTGAGTCATAGCTCGAATGTGAGCGCGTTCAAGAAACGGTTGCAAGAGGAGAAGATCCCTGTTTATACCATGCCCGAGACCGCTGTCGATGCCCTCGCCTCCCTCTGTCGTGTAGGGGACCTCCAGCGGGGGCGACGATTACCTGACAGGGTTAGCGATATCGTAATCGACCGGGGCCGAGCAAAGCGTGTGATCGAGGCAGTGCAACAAGAAGGGCGCTCCTCCCTGACCTTTGCAGAAGGAGCGGAGGTCCTCTCAGCGTATGGGATCGATGTTTGTTCATTCGCCTACGTCAGGGACGTACAGGAGGCGCTTGTCTTTGCGCGTGAGGCACGGTTTCCTCTTGTTGCCAAGATCGATGCTCCCGGTCTCTTTCACCGCTTCGAACTGGGAGCGGTGATCACCGGGATCACGAACGAGGAGCAGTTACGACGCGCTGTCTGCCGATTAGAAGAGCTGGTTGTGAGTCAGGGTTTACGGAGTGGAAGGATCCTTCTGCAACCGACCCTCTCCGGGCGCGAGCTGATCCTTGGGATGGAACGTGACCCTTCCTTTGGGCCGGTGCTCATGTTTGGCATTGGAGGAACGCTTGTCGAGGCGTTGAAGGACGTGTCATTCGGGGTTGCTCCGCTCTCGATCGATCAGGCGGAGCGAATGATCCGCTCGATCCGCGCCTTCCCTTTGCTGGAAGCCTTTCGTGGTCAACCCTTGGTCGATATCGGCGCCCTCGCCGATACCCTGCACCGATTAGGAGAGATGAGCCTCGACCTGCCGATGATCGCTGAGATAGATCTGAACCCGTTCATTGCCGGTGAGCAGTCGGCTGCGGTCGATATCTTGATTAAGCTGGAAGATTGAGTGATCGGGAGATTGGGAAGCTAAAACCCTCAACTTGAGATTCCCTGTGGTCTTGCCACAGGGTTTCCTTATATCCCTCTCCTTGATAGGAGAGGGTCGGGGTGAGGTGAAATAATGAAATCCCGGTTTTGACCTTCAGGCAAAATGAAATTGGCGGAATACCCCGTAGTCTTGCTACGGGAATAGTCAATTTCAAGGGATTTCTTTATTTTCTCTCACCGAATCCCGGTAACGACTGAAATGAGGGAAGAGGGGAGCCCGGTTTCCCTTGCCCATACCGAGTCGAACGGCAGCCTGCCGGACAGAAAGGTTTACGCCGCCAAGGAGGTTAAGCAGCGTTCCTTATGTTCTATCCGCCTGGGTTGTAGACCCAAGTTTGGCCGACACCTTATCGCGGACTCGCCGTTCTTGATTCGTCATCTCGCGGCGTAAGCTCCCCTTGTTGTTTGGTGGTGACTGCCACAGCTTCCCTTAACAGGAAGCCGGGAAATTTCTTGTACTCACTGGTACTGGTACTTTTATCGTTGTCACGCAACGGGGCAGTATAACAACTGCTCAGCGGCGTGTCAAGACTAGGATCAGATCGCGATAAATTCCCTTGGGAAGGTCGATAGTGTCTCGCATCCGTCTTTCGTAATGAGAACATCATCCTCGATACGCACGCCATACTTACCCGGAATGTAGATTCCTGGCTCGATGGTGAAGGTCATCCCCGATTGTAACGGGGTCTTATCCCCGGCGACGATGTACGGTGGTTCGTGGACGTCTAAGCCTAACCCGTGTCCAGTACGGTGGGTGAAATGCTCTCCGTAACCAGCCTTCTCGATTACGTTGCGCGCGGTACGATCGACGTCCTCAGCCTTGACATCCGGTCTTGCGAGGCGACGTGCGGCGGTATTAGCCTCCTTCACTACCTCGTAGATCTCTTTCCATTCGGGATTATCTGTGCCGATGGCGACGGTGCGAGTGATGTCCGCTGTGTAGCTTCCGATCTTTCCTCCGAAGTCTATGATAAGACAATCTCCTGGTTGTAGGATCCGATCGGCCGCCGTGGCATGGGGGAGCGCCGCACGTGGCCCGGAGAGGATGAGGGGATCAAACCCCATCCCGTGTGTACCTCTTGCTTGATATACGTTCGTGGCGCGAGATACCCTTCCATCCGTTCTTTCCCCATTCCTTCGGGAGATAGTCCAGCGATGCCCTCACCCACAGACGAGGGAGACTCGCCGGGATCGTTGCTTCGGCACTCACCGTCTTCGTCAGCATCAAGATCGACTGATTGAGTCCTAAAAAGGTCACTTATGGTAGCTCTATCGGTGTTGTGCTCAGGGAGACATGGGTCCTCCCCTTCTGTGATCCATATCACACCAATTCCACCGCCATTGTGTCCGGGGTGATGTGATCAATATCACAGATAACGCGCTCGCCGGTCCTTTCTCGTGTAATACTCATAACGTATGGTTGAGCTTTGAAGGCAGATTTATCCGTCACTGTACGGAAGGGGTGTGATAAGAATGCGTGCAAATCATAAGTGTGTCTCAGCGATTATGGCCCTTGCTCTACTTCTCTTGTTTATTTCAATCGTGGGAGTTGCTGACGATCCCCCGTGCTATAAGGATCCGGACCTTTGGTTCCCGCCTCCGGGGACACTCCTCTCGGATGGACATATCGCCGTCCAGATTGCTACTGCTCCAGGATCACAGGGAGAAGATCTCATCGTCTGCCAGGGAGAGACTATCACGATCACAGTTACCGTTGACAACCTGAGCTGTGGTGATGCAGGTCCATTCGATGTCTCGCTTTACTACGACCAGTTCAACGAGGTGCATCTAATCGGAACAGCACGGATCGATGCTGGATTAGAGGCGTGTGAATACGTGGTATTGGAATTCCTCTGGGATACGGTCAATGTTCCGCCAGGTGTTCACTCGATTATCGCATGGGCGGACGTGAACCACGAAGTCGATGAATTGAATGAAGAGAATAACCAGTACACGATTCCGGTTACAGTAATGGTGAGACTACTGGCTCCATGGATCGAGGCGGAGAAGACTTACATCGATGAGAACGGTGGCTCCCCTGCGCCTGGAGACATAATTACTTACGAGATTACGGTCACGAACGATGGTTGCGCGGATCAAGGAGATAACGCAGGCTATGAGTTCATCGATTCGATTCCGGATTTTATGACCTACGTTCCTGGGTCGGTCGCGACCAGTAGTGGAACGGCAGGTTTCGAGGGAGGTCAAGTGGTCTGGGATGGTGAGATCCCTATGGGAGGGAGCTTGACGATCACCTTTCAGGTGGTGATTGTTGAGAATACTCCAAACCAGACTACTATCTGTAATCAAGGTATCATTCATTGGGATAGTACTGGAAATAACACCAATGATGCTCAAGAGCCGACCGACGATCCCTCCACACCACAAGATGATGACCCCACCTGTCTAACACTCATTCGGCCTCTTCCAGTGATTGCTGCAGAGAAGATTTACACCGATGAGAACGGAGGAGCGCCTACACCTGGAGATACGATCGCCTACAAGATCACGATCCGCAATGACGGATATGGTGATCAGGGGAACAATCCTGGCTACGAGTTCGTCGATGGGATCCCGGACTTCATGGCCTACATTCCCGGATCCGTCAGCGCGACTACTGGAACAGCGGGATTCGAGGGCACTCAAGTGGTATGGGATGGAGAGATCCCTGCGGGAGGAAGTGTGACGATCACCTTCCAGGTGGTGATTGACGAGAATACTCTAAATCAGACAACTGTCTGTAATCAAGGTGTCGTTCATTGGGATAGTACTGGGAATGGTGTCAATGATTCTCAAGAGCCGACCGACGATCCTAGCACACAAGTGGATGATGACCCTATCTGCTTGACAATCGTTAGACATCCTCCTGCTATTGATGCTGAGAAACGATTCACTGACGAGAATGGAGGCGTCCCCTCGCCCGGGGATACAATCACTTATGAGATCGAGATCTGCAATCATGGGTATGGGCGCCAAGGGAATAATCCTGGTCATGAATTCATAGATCCGATTCCGGGTTTTATGACCTACATCCCCGGGTCTGTCGCGACCAGTAGTGGAACGGCAGTTTTCGCGGGAGATCAAGTGGTCTGGGATGGTGAGATCCCCGCGGGTGGAGTCGTGACGATTACTTTCAGGGTGAAAATTGACGAGGATGCAGAGGACCTCCAGGAGATCTGCAATCAAGGGGTCGTTCATTGGGCAAGCGATGGTGGAGGAACGAACGATGTGCAGGAGCCGACCGACGATCCTGCTACGCCGGATGATGATGATCCGACCTGCTTGACGGTTGGCATCCCCCCTGCTGGGTACGTGATCTCAGGAACGATCGATGCACCGACCCTCTCCGAGTGGGGAGCCATCACTTTCAGTTCTCTATTTGCACTGGCATTCTTCTGGATGCTCTTCCGACGAAGGCGATTGATGGTTAGAGCGCGTTGATGAGGGAGTGAAGGCACGAGGCTGTTATTAAGGATAACGATGAGAAACAAAAAGAAGCGGAAGAGTTCCGGCGGTATAGCAGAGGTCATTTTCGTGCGAGGAGGTAAGAGGTTCGGCCCCTATCTCCTCTTCCTGGCCTTTCTGGGCGGGCTTGCTGTGCTGATTATGTGGCTCATGGGAAGCGAATCTGCGATGGCATCCCTCCAAAACGGGATCGCGCATGTCGCGAACTTTGTCCTCAATCTATTGGGGAATCGAACGTGGGTGATAGGACATACCATAACTTCGAGCCGCTTCAGCATCACCGTCGTTACCGCCTGCACAGGGCTCTTTATGACAGCGGTCTTCCTCTCGGCAGTTGCCGCGTATCCGGCGCGGTTGATCGCGAAACTGACCGGCCTTGCGCTCGGCATTGTAGGGATCTTCACCGTCAACATCGTCCGCCTCGTCAGCCTGTTCTACATCGGCGTCTACTGGCCGAGCTTCCTGGACCAGGTACATCTCCTCGTATGGCCGTCGCTGCTCATTGTCTTTTCATTATTCTTGTGGCTCTTCTGGGCAGGGAAGGTGACTCATGCACCTCATGAAGCATAACAAGAAAGCCCGTACCCACGCTGGGTTGCTCCGCTTCGCCGGCCTCTTTCTCGTTTTCTTTGTTCTTATTGCGCTTATTTGGCCGCTTGTCACCCCTGTCTACAACGCCCTCATAGTTGGAATAGCCCGGCCCGTCTTTTCGCTGGTGGAGAGACCCGATGTGACTGTTGTAAAGGCGCAAGGGGGAAGCATCTTCATCTACCGCGATGAGCCCGGGATGAGGGAACCGGCTCCGTTCTCGGATTACTCGCGCTATGTCTATTTCGGGTTGGTCCCCCTCCTTGCTCTCTTTCTCGCGACCCCTAATCTTGGGAGATGGAAGCAAATCCAGCTCACGCTGATGGGGTTTGCCCTGTTGGCCTCTTTCCACGTGGTCTATCTGGTCGGATCGGTCGAACTTACCTATGTCTTCGTCGGGTGCAACGAGGTCGGGGCGGTGGCTTATCGATTTCTCGATTGGATGCAGGTTTTATTACGTATTTTATGGGAAGTTTCCTCCGTTATAATTTGGACGCTATTAACGTTCAAATACTGGGGCAGACAGCTTTTTGGAAGTAAGAGAACTGCTGAGCCGTCCTATTTTCCGAATGAGATAAAAGGTATGGAGCACACAATATGAGAAGGAGATTAATCATGAAGAGGCGATATTTATTGGCGAGCGTACTAGCGATTCTGCTCGTTTCTTCCTTCGCCCTTTCAGTTTGGGCGACCGATGCGGAGATCTACTTCGCGTCGGACAAGAACGGACAGAATCGAGTGACGAAGATCCAGGAAGGGGACGAGATCTGGATCGCCGTCTTCGACCCGGATGAAGACATCGATTGCGATGTGCGCGATAAGATCTGGACCGACGTCAAGGTGATAGACGCAAAGACCGGTGCCCATATTGTGTGGAAGAGTTATCTCGATGCGGGCGGAGTCGACACGAATGACAGTGGCACCGGGGATACCACGTACGGTCAAACCGGTTACAAACCGCATAAGGGGCACTACCCCGGCAACACAACGGGGTACCTCGGCGAAGACTTCCTGGAGGAGACAGATTCTTCCACAGGATTGTTCCTGAGCAAGCGCCCGTTCCAGATTGGAACCCGCGCGAATTTCGGGTCCGACGGCCGCGGGCAGACGCACATCGTCGGTCCATACGCCAGTGGTGGCCCTGCTGGATCGATTACGCCAACCGACTTCGAGTGGGGAAACTATCTCTATGCAGATATACCTGCGGATGCCAATGAATTTGGGGATAACCGGGTGTGGGTCGACTCCCTTGGCGGTTTCGTTGATGCCACTGCAACCCCGACCCCGCCTGGAAACGCCTATCTCCCGGGTGATGCGGGCGCCTCAGATGACGATTACGTACTCGGTCGATTCGAGAACATGGATACCGTGGTGGGGTTGTACGTTGACCAGAACGACGCGAGTGATGTAGCGGTAGCGATGGGGAAGATCATCGATACCAAGGCGACGATCTCTTGGGAACAGGAGGTGTACAAGGACGCCAACGAAGCTGCGACGATAACAGTGGTCGACCCCGACGAGAACATCAATTGCAACAAGGTTGAGTTCGTTCCGATCTTCGTCATTGTGAATCCCGGTTCCTGGAATCCGTTGAGTGCTACCAGCGCAACCAACTTCTGTATGCTCAAACGCTACGGGGGAGTGATCGATACGGGTGATCCCGCAACGGTGGGGCCGGGGGCGATGGTCTGGCACAACATCTATGACAGCGGTTTAACAACAGTCGATGTGAACCTCTCTGCAGACGGGAGTAATCAGCCGAACATAGATGGGTCATATTACATCGAGTATCCGACAGCCGGTGATGGCAATGTGACCTCGTTCGATACGGCCAGCACCTCGGGAGTGACGCGTGTGATGTTCTACGCGCAGGAGACCGGGGCTGATACAGGGATCTTCCAGCTGAATCTGAACAGTATCCTCAGAGATCTTGGATTCAAGTCACTAAGGGTGCGCGACGTGCTCGTAGCGTACTACATTGACCCGAACGACCAGGACGACTTCAGCCTCTCCACAGCGTACATCGAGGAGCGACAGCACAGCATCACCCGTTTCACCGACATGAACCGGGAGGATGAGAATGAGTTCTGGATCGGACGTGATCCGGTCTACGTAGAGGTGGTCGATTCAAACGCCAATACGGATTCGTGCTGTCCAGAGCAGGTTGTCGTTCATATCTGTGATCCGCACGAGGTGGATGATTCCGAGTGGTTGATCCTTGATGAGGTGTCTTCTAACTCATCGATATTTTTCAGCAACCAGGGATTGCAGCTCCAATCGGTATGGGACGCCTTGGGTATTGGCCTTGCCGGTTCCAATGGTGGATATCAGTTGAAACTCGATAACTGGAAGATCGAGGGATTCAACGAGGATATTCTCTACGCGAGGTACAACGATGTCGCTTATACCGGTGTCGATATGAGCGGCCTTGGGGATATGGATACTGGCACGGCTTTCCCTCCGATGATAGATCACATCCGCTTGGCGAACGACGTCTCCTTTGATCTGATGCAAATCGCGGATACACAAGTATACGACGGCGAATTGCTCAACATGTACTTCCTTGACCGTCAAGGGAACCGCATTGCCGGTTACATCAACTCTGACTGCGTCTTCATTGAGGTGATCGACCTTGATCAGGACGAGGATCAGTACCGCCGTGAGCGGATCGACGGGTTCTGGGACGGGACAGCAGGGAACGGGCAGAACCTCCCCTTTGCCCCGTGGGACTACCCCGATAATCACGCCGACTGCGGATTCTATGACGTAAAGACGCACCCGGTGAACGAGATTCTAGGAGATACCAATATCTTCAAAAATGGCCAGTGGGCAAAGCTCTACGTGTTGAACCCGCGAAACGGCCGCTGGGCAGCAGTCGACCTCCTGGAGACAGGCGTGGGTACGGGCGACTTTGTCAGTGTGACCTGCATCGACCTCGCGAGTCAGTACGGCTGCGTCCCTACATTGGGAGTCTTGCCGGGCGATACGATCCTTGCCATCTATCAGGATCCGTCGAATCACTCCGACTACGTCTGGATCGCGATCAAGGTCGGGGTTGGTGGGGGCGGAATCCCTGGAGGGTCCGCAACAACGTTCGTCGATGAGTTCGGGAACGAGGTTGAAGCCTACACGGAAGATGACGATATATACGTGAAGGTAGCCGATTCCTCCTATGCCGGTGCAAACACCATATCAGGTGCGGTGAAGATTGCCGGCGTAGCCTATGATCTTTCTCCCCTTCCCGGTGCGACGGCTGACACGTTTATCACCAACCCGATCAGCCTGAACCTCGCTATCGGGGATTCGATCACCGCAACATACACCGATCCGGCCGATCCTACGGACACTTCATCCGACACGATCTCGATCGTTCCTTCCGAGCTTTCGGTCGAGAGCTTCTATGCAGGTCCGAACCCGTTCGACGACGAAACCGCCTTTGCATATCACGGAAGTGGGATTGCCACGACCTTCTCGATTGAGGTCTACGACCTCTCCGGTCACCTGGTGTGGACAAAGGAACTCGCGGACGTCTCGAGGATTCCTTGGAACGGGATCAACGAGGACGGAAAGACGCTTGCCAATGGTCCCTATATCTACGTGGCAATGGCAACGGATGGGACGAACACCTTCACAGCCAAGGGGACGGTCTTTATTAACCGGTAATCTAAGCAGGCGTTCGACAATCCTCCGGGATCTTTCGAAAGTCCCGGAGGATTTTTGGTGCACTATGGCAAACCTCTCCGAGAATGAGTGTGTTGGTGCGATGAAACCCCTTATTCAGGATAAGCCTTTCAAGCTTGGCCGTCGGATCGTGGTGGTGGGTACGACCGGATCCGGGAAGACTACCCTGGCGGGTGAACTGGCGCGGCGACTTGAGGTACCACACGTGGAGCTCGACGCTCTTCATTGGGAGCCCGGCTGGACGGAAGCCCCAACGGATCTCTTCCGTGAGAGGGTCACTCGTGCGCTAAGCGGCGAGGCCTGGGTGACCGATGGGAACTACAGCGCAGTGCGCGATATCGTGTGGTCCCGCGCGGATACGATTGTGTGGCTCGATTACAGCCTCCCTACCATCCTATACCGGCTTACGAGGCGCACCTTCCGAAGGATCTTTACCCGCGAGGAGCTATGGAGCGGAAACAAGGAACGGGTACTCACGCAGTTTCTCAGTCGCGATTCGATCTTTCTGTGGGCGTTTAAGACCTATCGCAGACGAAGAAGGGAATACCCAGAACTCCTTTCTTCTCCCGAGCACGCCCACCTGCACCTAGTTCACCTGCGCTCCCCACGCCAGGAACGACGTTTTCTTCTTGGCCTGTGAGTCAGAGTGTGTAGTATGCAGTTGTGGAGCCTACGTGAACGATGAGAGAACTTTTGTCCTAACATGCTCATGGAGCTGAAAACGCTTTCTGAAGCCCATTTGCATCTTCTTCGCCTCCCCCCGCGAGGCGTCCCTGCCAGAGACCCGACGTGAATGAAGATGGAACTCTTCACAAATGTCACTTTCCTACGCAATTGCAAGACTCCAAGAAGAGAGCCTAGGTGAATGATTGTAGAACTTTCACTCTGAGGCACACTACTTGGGAGTAATGTGGAGAATGCGAGAGGCGGGAACCCCGAAGCCCGGAAGGATTTGTTCTATGTCCTATGAATGCTACAGTACAACAACATCATCGGCTTGTGGGCCTTTCTCCCCTTGGGTAAGGGTGAATTCCACCTTTTGTCCCTCAGATAGCGTCTTGAATCCCTCGCCGCGAATCGACCTAAAGTGCACGAATACGTCCTCACCCTGCTCGCGCTCGATGAAGCCGAATCCCTTGCTCTCGTTGAACCATTTTACGGTTCCAGTCTCACGATCTGCCATAGAAATCTACCTCCCTGGTGTTGGGTATCTAATCTTGGCAGAGTGTTCTAGGCAGGTGATAGATAATCTACATCCCAAGCTTAAACTACTGCAAGATCACCAACAGCATCTACATTTTAGACGCGGCTCGGGCAACTGTCAACTGCACACGTGCCAACACGAACCCTAAAGCGGTCTATTGGGCAATGCGGGAACGAACGATCGCGCTTGATAAAGACTTCCATAGGTACTGGTGGAGGTGGCGGGAGTCGAACCCGCGTCCGAAGATACCGCCGATCGGCGTCTACAAGCTTAGTGTCGCGTTTTGATTTCGGGCTAGTTTCTCCCGCGACCGGGATAACCTATCCCTAGCTTTCTTTTGTTCATCGCGCCCTAGAAAGCTAGAAGAACGCGATATACCCGCTTTAGTGACGCCTGGTTGAAGCTCACGGGAAGCTCCAGCAGACGGCCTCCCCTAGCTTAGGGAAGGAGCAGCGAATGCGTAATTCGCAGTTGTTGTGTTCGCAGTTGTTCTTTTTTTCGCCAGTTTTAGGAGATGGCAAACGCTCCGCTTGCAGCCTCGCTTTGGTAGCTCCGTCGAATCCATTCACCCCCATGTCAATGAACCATCATGATTATAGTGCTTGCAGCTAGCCTTTGCAAAAACCTTTTGCCACAGAACCACGGTTAAGTCCTTTCAGGGGTCCCACAAGAAGGCGATGTACTCTTGCTCACTGCGGGTTGATATCCGGCTCAGTATGATTATCATAATAGTATGATAAGGAGGGATCCAATGTCGATTGTAAAAATCATGCAGAGAAGGCAGGTTGTCATCCCCAAGGAGCTATTTGACAGCCTACAATTGAACGTTGGCGACTACCTCGAAGTCAAGCTCAACGACGGGAAACTAGAGTATATTCCCAAGGAGCTCGTCGATCGTGATGAGTGGTATGGTTCCCCACAAGGAAAGAAGGCGATCGCAACGGCACTACGGGAAATCAAGACGGGAAAAGGCAAGGAATTTGCCACCGTCGAAGAATTGATCGCTGACCTTGACTCCTGACGGGATGCGCTTCATCCGTTCCGCACAGTTCAAGAGGGGCTACAAGAAGGCGCCTCCTGCTATTCAGGAGCGGACAAAGAAAGCGCTTCATCTTCTCGCGCAGGATGCGCGTCACCCATCCCTACGAGCAAAGATAGTCGACCCGGAAAAGCGCATCTGGCAAGCAAGGGTCAATGGCGGATGGCGGTTCTACTTCCAAGTTGGCCAGGGAGTCTGCTATCTTCTTGACCTGATCTCACACCCTAAATAACGGGGAGAGCTGCTATGCCTTCTTCACCTTGATTTTGGATCCTGCCTGTACAACCTTGAGCTTCTTAGCGATGACGTCTTTCAGGTTCTTCCCTGATTTGAACGCAGGCACGACCTTTGCCGGCACGTTGATCCGTTTTCCGGTTTGCGGGTTGATCCGCTTGACCGCTTTCCGCGCTCGCACCTCAAACTTGCCGAACCCGGTAAAGACTACGGGTTCGTTCTTTGTCAGGTTCTCGGTGATCACATCGAGTATTGCAGCGACTGCCTTGCGTGCATCTTTCTTCATAAAGCCGGTCTTCTTAACTAGCTTATCAACGAACTGCGCTTTGTTCAGGAGCCGCGGTGGGAAAGTTGTACCACCTGATGTGCTAAGAGCGGAAGTGGGAGTGTGGTAAGATCGCCTCTGAAGGAGAGAGAGGTGATCGAAGTGGGGAAGAAAGGGAAGAGGTACTCGCCTCGGCTTCAGTTCCAGGTAGTGCTGGAGGTACTGAAAGGGGATCGAGAAGCGACAGAGATTGCGCGGGTATACAACATCCATCCAGTGACCGTGTCTCGCTGGAAGCAGGAGTTCCTGGAAAAGGGGGCGGAGGTATTTGGGAAGGATACGACGGTAGCGCAATACGAGAGGAGGATCAGGGAGCTAGAGCAGCTGCTGGGAAGGAAGCGGAGATTCGCCGCAAGTGAATCAGCTTGTTGTTCGTATTAGCTACATGAGTGCTCTTAAGAATAAACCCCTCAACGTCGGAAACAAGCTCCGACACTACGAAAAGATGGATGTAGCGTCGTACCTTGTGTGCAACGTTGACCATGTGGAATTCGAGACTCTCGATTGGGTGGACTGGTTCAACAACCGGCGGCTGCTTGAGCCGATCGGGAATATACCACCCGCCGAGTGTGAGGTGCTATACTATCAGAGTCAGGAGGCTCCGGTCATGGTGGCCGGACTCACGTAACAAACCCTCCGGAAAAGCCGGGGCGGTTCAGTAATGTGTGGAAGCTGTGTATCTCTGTACCGTCGTCCAAGGTCCTGCTGTGAACCTTTTTCAATGCCTGCGCTGATCTCCTTGCCGGGGCCACTGGATCACGGATCAGTTTAGCTTCATGATCCTCGTCACTGAACAGCAGCTCACACCAGGCCTCTTTCATGTGCCACTCCACGTAGTAGGCCAACATGCATAGGAAGATGTGCGCGCGTACCCGATCATCCAGGTGGTGATAGACCGGCCGTACCTTGAGATCGATCCCCTTCAAACTACGGAAAGCACGCTCTACATTGGATAGCTGTTTGTAACTCCTTACCGCCTCCGCACCGTTCATCCGCTCCTTGGAGAGGCTGGTGCGGATCACATACAGACCATCCATCGCCGCTTCTTCTGCTACCTTCTCTGGCAGAAGATGGTAACTGAACTGTCCTTCTTCGATGACAAGTTGGAAGTGCTTCCCCACCTTGTACTTGTTCACTACCTTCCCTACCCGTACCCCAATCTTCTCCTTGGCCTTGAGCTTCCCCCGCTTGACCATCCCCCTGACCTTCTCCAGCTCCTGCACCGTCGCCTCGATCAGGGACTGACGGGTGCGCACACGCCTCTCCGCCATCAATGGGTTACGACAGACCACCAGCCTCTCCAAAGGAAAGTCAGGATGGCTGAACTCGCACAGATCGCGCTCGTCGAACAAGCTCATGTTGATCGTTCCATCCTGCATCAGTTTGCTGATCTGACCACTCCGTAACGCGGTGATCCAATCAATACCCTCGATTCCGCTAAGTTCGTCGATCTGTTTCTGAGAGATCATCCCCCGATCACCGACCAATACCAGACTGTCAAGCTTGAACTGTTCCTTTACCTTCGTTACCTGCGACATGAGGGTCGTCGGATCACCGGTGTTCCCCGAAAAGACCGATATCGATACTGGACAGCCTCTTTGATCGGTGAGCAAGCCGTAGTTCACCTGCAACTTACCCTTCTTCTTGTCCCGGTTGTAACCACGCGCCGCCAGAGGACAGGCCGTCCCCTCGAAGTAGCTCGAACTCAAGTCGTACAACACCAGCCCTCCCTCCTCCAGGTGCCGTGCTGCCAGCTTCTTCTCGATACGGTCTTGGCGGTCGAGCAGCCAATCCATCGCTTGATACAGGTCGTCCTCTGTGGCATCGGCTACCCCAAGATCCCCGGGAAGAGTGGTCGTATGCCACCAGCGGGTGGTGGCAAGCTTGCTCTCCGGTTCCAGAATCCGTGCTGCGACCATCGCTACCACCAGGTCGCGCTCACGGGTGCATCGTGAGGCAATCAGATTGTCAAACCGCAGTCGTTTCATCGCCGTACGCACCGCCTGGATATGTCCGTGGTGCTGTGATGAGGAGACGTCAAACAGAGTATCTACTGGGATCAGTTGCTCTCCCTTGAGCACCTGGCGGAACAGCTGTACTTGGTCCATGGAGAGTTTCGACAGGTTGGCCAGGGTGTGCTTCTTCACCTTACCCCCCTCACGGTAGGACTCTCGCAGAAGGATCGTCGGTTTCGAGTTACGGTTGGGGACAATATCGATGTGCATGGCTACTATTATACATATCAAACTAGAAATATCAAGCATATCGGCAAGACATACATGGCTACAAAATGGATGACATATATCCGCTCAATGCCGTATACCAACAGGCTTACCGCTTAATTCCAGACCCAAAATCGCCAGGAACTTCAGATTAGTGACCTTGGTTGAGCGGAGGTTGCTGTACACTGTCATTGGGGCAGTAGCGCGTAAGACAGCCGCAGCGGTGCAGGCGACCATTGTCGCTGGTCTTACCATACACAAGGAACGGGTACACACGTTGACCTACGACAACGGGAAGGAACTGGCCGAGCATGAGCAGATTGCCAAGGCGCTAGGGGCGAAGATCTACTTTGCTCATCCGTACTCATCATGGGAGCGTGGGGTAAACGAGAACACGAACGGGTTGATTCGTCAGTACTTCCCGAAGGGATGCGAGCTGATGGCTATTGCTAGGGAAGAAATCGAGCATGTGGCGAACCAGCTCAATCACCGACCAAGGAAGACCCTTGGATTCCAAACCCCGTTCGAAGTATTCTTCTCCACGAAGACACCCTTGACAGTTGCACTTGGAAGTTGAATCCAGGTGATGCTGATAGGCGAATGAAGCATCGGAATCTTGGAAGCCAACGAATACGGCTGTCAAGCTACCAATAGGGTCTTAGGGAAGGAGAAGAGCGGTCATGACGAAGTCGTTGGTTACTGCTTTGGTTATCAGTCTAGTGGCTATATCGATCTGCGTTGCCCTCCTTTTCTACTATCCTAGCCCTAGAAGCCCTAGTTTAGATGAATTGGGCAGATTGGACCTGGAGCCGGGCATGGGAAGGGCAGCGGGAATTGTTGTGGATCATGGTGGCTTCTTGCCTGAGGGAGCAACGCCTGATACCTATGTGGGAGCTTCGATTGTCATTAACAGAGCGGTGGAGGCAGGGACCTACAAGATAAGTGGAGAAGAACCTGAACATATAAACTACAACGTAGGCGAACTGGTCGCCGAAGTTGAATCAGGAGAGCACGGCTATTGGCAGGCGGATCTGGATCCGGGTAAGTATTTTGTTCGCGCCTTCTATGGCGACTATAGTTACTCAGAGGAGTTACTGATCGACATTGAAGAGGATGCCATCCTGAATCTTAGATTGGAACTGCTACATGGGGTGTAGACCGCAGTTGCTGAACCGCTTGCAGCTCTACCACTTCCTTCAAAGGAGGCCAGAACATGGCCCTGACGCCTAATACAAGAGTGCAGTTGCAGGAGGGGGAGGCCCTCCTCAAGGAATCAAGGGCCAACCTCCAGACTACCTTTATTGTCCCACTCGGAGGCAAACTTCTTCTAACCAACAAGCGACTTATCTTCCTTCCTGACAGGTTCTCTGTCCCTATACCGGCACGGAGAGCAAAGGACACAGTACTTGACCTTGTCTACATAGAGGTCGTAGAAAGAATGAAGGGAGATATGTCCAATCTCCTTGCTGGCAGTTTTAGAAGCAGGCTTTACGTCCAATGCGATGAGAAGTCTTACATATTCCAGATGTGGGGGTTGGATGACTGGGTCACAAGCCTCAAAGATGCGGTTGCCAATGCAATTTGACGGAACAGGACCAGGTGTGTATAGGTTAATCGAGAACTCTTTCAAAGGCTGTTACTAGTACACTAGGAGGTAACGGGGATGTGGAGATTCAAGAAACTCTGTTTTTTGGTCCTACTAACGATTCTAGTTCCCGTGCTACTCCTGGCATCGCTTCTATTTGTGGCCGCTTTAGCCGACTTGGGAGCCGGCAACACAATCGCTCTCGCTGCTGATCCATGCGAGGGCTGCGCGGGAACCTACAATGCATGGAAGAGTGCAGAAGATTACTTCTTTAACGTTTTGGATGCGGATGATCTTACGGACGAGGACGTCAATGCCTATATGTTAGCCAAGCTCAGATATGAAGCTTGCGTTGATTTGGGCTGCGACACAGGCGATGGGTCGGGTACCGGGGATATCATTGTTACGGATTCAGATGGAGATGGCGTTCTGGATGATGTAGATGACTGCCCCGGCACTGCTCCAGGGACCGCAGTGGATGTAACAGGATGCCCTTTAGGGATGCAACTGAGTGTTTTCACAGACAAGGAGATTTACTCCCCCGGAGAAGCGGTGGTCGTTACAGGCAGCGTATCTGGGGCCAATGGTGGCTTGGCTGGTGTTTCTGTAGTGATTGCCATCAATCCGCAGGGTTCTACGACTACCAATGCATCCGGCAACTATAGAAAGGTACTCACACTGCCATCGGATATTTCCCAAGGGAATCATACGGTTACGGTTACTGCGTCGAGAAAGGGCTATCCGGATGTGACCCAAACGAAACGGATTGCAATCGGCAGCCTCTTGGTTACGGCCTCTACAGACAAACCAGACAACCCTGTATACGTCACCAACGAAACCATAACCATTACTGGTGACTTGGCTTTCGGAGGAGAACCAGTGGATTGGGCTCCCATCAGCATAGAAGTTCACCGCGCAGACGGAACAACAGATGAGGAGGCCTCTGTTACGGAACGAGATGGCTCTTATACCATACGGTATGTGGTCCCAAGGATTCCTTTTGAGACTATCCCCTCAGCTCCTGAAGAATGGGAGATAAAGGTTATGGCCAAGTACAGCGATGGGGGGAAGACCACAACGGCATTTGAGACGGTCACTGTTAAAATTCTGCCTATATATCTAAAGCTGCATCATGTTCAGCTCGTTCAAGTGATTGACAGAATCTCGTGTTTGCCCAATTCGCAATATCCAGATGGCGAACTCCGTGTGCCAAGCTCAGAGCAACCCATCTTCATTGCTGGCAAGCAGGCTGGCATACGAACAGTGATATCATGTCCAAGCCTTGAAACAGTAGAAGGTGTCACACCGTTCCAGGTCACAGTGAAACTGCGCAGCACAGGTCCCAACGCCCTGTCACAGGAGAAAGAGGTGACCGTTACCGGGGGCGAGCTAGTTTCTGCCGACTTCCTATTCACATTGCCCGCTGGTGTAGTTAGCATTTGGATTCAGGTCGACCCAGACGAACAATATGTAGAGGCCAGCGATGATCTGAAGGCGGACATTATCAATGTCACGGTCGCACAACCGCATAAATCTCTGAAGCTGAAATTTGTAGCCATAGACTTACGTATGAGTTTCTCGCCGGACTGGGCAACGCCAATGGAGAGAGAGTTCTTTGTATGGTGCGAAGAACAGGTGCGCTTCATGCGGCAGGTTTATCCTCTACCGCCCTCACGCATTACTTATGGCATAGCAGTTGCGGATGCACCGCAGCGGGCCAAAACGTCACGGCTAGTCCTGAGCCTTTGGCTGGGCAATATGGCACAACAAGAAGGGTTAGCGCTGGCACTGAAGAATGTGCTGCTTAAGAATGTCGGCGTTCTCCCGGATAGCTGGTGGGGGAGTGGAGAGAGTGGTTGTGCATTTGCCCTAGCGCAACGTTCTGCATGCCTTGTGAAATACAGGTCTCCGCTTGAGGCTGTGACAGCTCATGAGGTTGGCCATACGCTTGGCCTTTATGTATATCAAGGGCTGGAGCAGTATCAACAGTTCCGTGAATGGGGGTTGCCTGTTGACCACCACATCGTACTCCGCAATGGAGCGCTCTATAATCTCTTGCTAGAGGATGAGGCGATCGTGGCTTTCCCCCATCCTCATGTGGCTGCGGGGAAGCAGGCAGCGGAAGTATACTGCTTCATGGGCCTGGCAACTGACGCCAATGCCGCCTGGGTGTCCAAAGAGGTTTACTCTGACCTTATCAGAACCTTCATGGATCCACCTGTCTCCGAAGTCTTGTACGTCTCAGGTATAATCTCTAATCGTGGCGTGGTCCAACTTGGCGATTGGTACCTTCTGGAAGCAGAACCAGACCCTCTAGTGGGGGAGCTTCCAGGGGATTATTCAATTCAGTGCCTTTCACCATCGGGTGAAGTTCTCTACACCACAGAATTCGGAACTGACACTGAGGATGTCGTGTTCGCCTTCAATATTCCATTCCCCACAGATACATCACGAGTGGCGATCAAGCATGGAGAAACAACACTACATGAGGTTCAGAAAACTCCCAACTCGCCTACAGTCTCGATTCTTTACCCAAATGGTAGTGAGACCTTAGGCGAAACCTGCGAGGTCAGATGGCGTGCCGATGACGTAGATGGAGACGAGCTATCCTATGCCGTGCTTTACAGCGGGGATGGTGGGAAGGACTGGACTGCCGTGGCAACGAATCTGCTGGAGACGCAGTATACCTTGGCCCTTTCTGAACTACCAGGCGGGGATCAGTGTCTTCTACAGGTCGTAGCCATGGACGGCTTCAATGTGGGGCACGACGAGTCTGATGCCTTCTTCTCCGTAGGTGACAAGACGCCGTTTGCCTTCATCACTTCACTTGAAGATGGAGGCGTCTATCCAGCTGGTGAGGAGATTTGGCTTCAGGGCATCGCCTACGATCTGGAAGATGAGGCATCTACGGGATTAACTACTGAGTGGTTATCCAGCTTAGATGGGGTATTGGGTCATGCAGAGGAACTGCGGGTTGACAGTCTCTCAGAAGGAACCCACGAAATAGCATTCAGAGTGGCAGACTCCAAAGGAACCACAGCTGAGGAGAAAGCGTCGATAACGATAAGGGGCGGCGCTGATCTGGGCAACCATCTCCCTAGTGCTTCATTTGCCCTCATGCCCGACTCCCCCGAAGTCGGTGATACCATTGTGGTCGCCAGCACTTCCTCTGATCCGGACGGCGATCTGCTGACAACTTCGTGGTATCTCAATGGCGAACACTTGTTGGAAATAGACAATCAATCCGATTGGGAATGGACTGATGTGGACGCTGGAGAATACACCCTTACCTTGAGAGTGGAGGATGGCAAAGGCGGAACCGATGAGAACTTCAAAGTAATAGAGGTCGGAGCTGCGGGACAGGAATCCTCCAATCGTCCCCCCGCTGCTTCGTTTACCATAATGCCCGCAAATCCGACTCCCGATGATACGATTAAAGCTACTAGCACATCGTTTGACCCAGATGGTGACCCCCTCATATATTCATGGTATGTCAACGGTGTATATGCTGGCACCAGCGGGAATCTCCCCGAATGGACATGGCCAAACCCAGCCGAGGGGGAATACACAATCGGGCTGGTGGTTATGGACGGAGAGGGTGGAATCGATGAATATTCCAAGGTAGTAACCGTCGTGAGAAGCGAATGGTCAAGCAATCATCCCCCCACCGCTTCATTTGCCCTAATGCCGCAAGACCCTGAAGCCGGTGACACAATTATGATCGTTAGCACATCCTCAGACCCGGACGGCGATATGCTGACAAGTTCGTGGTATCTTGACGGAGAACATCTTCTGGAACTAGACAATCAATCCGATTGGGAATGGGCAGATGCAGAAGCGGGAGAACATACCGTAGCACTGAAGATAGATGACGGCAGGCGTGGAAGCGATCAATACTCCATGGCAGTAACCGTCGCCGGAGATGACAAGGACGCAGGAAGCTATAGTAGTAATAAGAGCAACATGCTGCTGTATTTCCTCTTAATCCCTATAGCTGCCGTAGTAATTTTCCTGGCTAGTCGTAGACTGAGGAAGAAGTAGTTAAGCAAGGGCAAGATTCTTCGCGCAATGTAACGCCGCCAGTACAAGCAGCTCGGTTGCAGATACAGTCTTGGTCTGCCTGTTGGTGTTTCTCTTGAGCAACTCTTCCCGCTACGAATTCACAGTTTGCGTGGAGCGTGTATGCTTCCTGACCTTCGCCTCAGAACCCCGTCCAGACGTGATGACCAAATTAACATTGATTCACGCTTTTTGGGCCGGAATATGGCATGCGGATAGCGAGGTTCTCTGAGGCCTGGATTAGGCGTATCTGGGCGGTAGACCCTAAGGGACTCGAACTCGAAAGTGCTGACGCTATCTAGCGATACGCGAAAGGATCACTTGGCCAGAGAATCCATGAAGCGAGGGAAGGGTCGATACCATCAGTGATTGGTAGATTGCTCTGGAGCCTAGGGGACTCGAACCCGAGCCACTAATTTGTACAACACAAATGGCATTCTGTTGCGTAGGTTTCTGCGTTATCTTTCGCAACAAGGGAAGCCTTTCGTTGCGGGGCTGAGGTAACACGGGGCCGATATTGGGGACTGGCTGTCAGTACACAGGATCAGACGTTCTCCACCTGAACAGAATCTCCGACAGCGCTGTTACTTGAAGGTGGGTAATTACGTACAAAAAGGATTTCAAGGTAGCAGTCTGTTCACCAGTTCCCGAACAGTATCGAGAATGAACAGTGCCCTTATGCTGTTCTCCTTGGTATTGTACCTGTCGTCTCGGCCGTGTAGGACGGCATGGCGCGACAAGAAACCCTTTGGATACTTAACTCTCAACTGTTCAAGATCTTCCATAGATCTGACGCGCGCTGTAAACTGTTCATGCATGGCAACTGAAAATGCACGTAGTATTGACGCAAACACGATCTCGGTTATGGGAAGCTCATCGATGCAATCCTCGATAGGAGCCTCCGCCCACTCTTTTCCCTTGAAGAGGTAAGCTTCGTTGAAGATCCCATGTGCTTCCAGGGTTTGGAGGTACGTGCCTTCCGCCTGCGCTAGAAAAACGGGAATACTCAGAGTGAATTTACCCTCCACGTGTGCCTGTAGAGCCTGCCGCAGAAAGGCAGTCCGGTGCTCGAAGGCCTTGTGTGAGCAGGCTGCATCAACGATCTTCTCAGGTAGGCCATCCTCACAGTAACCTATCAGTTCTGACATGGCTGCATCTACGTCTCCATTCACTACAGCAAGCCGGTGCAGCTGGGTGATCTGCCCTTCGGAAAGAATAGGCGGCACAAACCATCCTTCCTGCCTCAGTGTTTTATTGATTTCCTCCATCTTCCTCGCAAGCTGCTCCTTCTTTGCCATGCTCAGAATTGCCTTGCCGAAACTCAGAGTTTCCTTCTGCATGGTCTTCTGAAATGCAGCAATTCGTTTGGAGAATTCGTGTCGGGCAGGCTCCATAGCTTCGAAGAATGCCTCACAATAAGCCTCTGAGATCTTGCGAATCTGTTCCCACTCATCCGATGATGTTGTACTCACAGTCTCGCCTCCTGGTTGATGCTCGTGCGAAAACACATCACAAGTATACTCATCGGAGTCCTACCATGAACCGGCGAGTGGCAGTCCCGGGTATGGTAAACCCAGGCGTGCCTGAAAAGACTCGACCTGGTCGCTTGTTTGACAACACCCGGGCCCAGGTTGGGGTTCCAGTAGCGGAGATCGGAAAGTGGGGGTCGCCACCCGATGTAACACAATTGCCATTCTGTTACATGGCGCAAGATAAGACCCTGGCGTTGGCCATTCACCGCTTATCTCCTTGACGAGAATGCAACGCTTACGCGCAATACGCGTTAAACGTTACGCGTAGAAAGCGCCCCGGTTAACTCTCTCTGCGCCCTGTCGAAACTCACGGGAATCAATCGATGTCTGACACCACTACCGCCGTCGCTTGGCGAAAGGATTTGAGTGCGCTCTCCACCTCCTCGTCAAAGATGTGAGTGTAGATCATCGTTGTCGACAAGTCCGAATGACCAAGTACCTTTTGCACCAGGCGGATCTTGCTCGTCTCACGGTAGAGATCCGTGGCGAAGGAATGGGAAAATTGCGGAGGAGCGCTGGGTTCGAACTGCAATCTAAGGGATGGAATAATAGAACCAGTCTACAAAAAACCGTTTGAGGCAGTGGCTGTTGGGGTTCAAACTGGAGAGTAGTTGGGAGAGGAGGATTCGAACCCCCACTGACAGGGCCAGGGCCTGTTGTCCTACCTTTAGACGATCTCCCAAGGATTCCTGGACATGTTAAACGGCGCGCGCGATGCTGTCAAGATCGAGGGGTTGCAGGGTAGAGGAGCTTAACGCTACAATTTGAGCATGATGCCTTCGATCCGCGAGCCGGTCGTTGCCGGCGCTTTCTACCCTGGAAGTCGTTCCGCACTGTCAGCTGGGCTTACGCTCCTACTTAAGCAGAAGGTTCACATCGAGGGAACGCTTTGTGAGCCGATGGGGTTTGTCGTGCCGCACGCAGGGTACATCTATTCCGGCGCGGTGGCAGCGGCCGGTTATCGGGAGCTCGCCGCGCACGGTCGTCCGGAGTGGGCGATCATCCTCGGGGCGAATCACACCGGGTTGGGAGTTCCTGTCTCCATCGCCAGGGAGGGAATCTGGCGGACCCCGCTCGGTGATGCTCCGATCGCCACCGAGGTAGCCGATAGCCTTGTCGCAGAGGGGCTGACGGTTGCGGACGAGGCTTTCCTGCACGAACACTCGATCGAGGTCCAGCTCCCGTTCTTGCAATTCCTGTTCGGAGCGGAGATCCCATTCATCCCAATCTGCGTCATGCTCCCCGCCCTTTCCGACCTGACAGCGTTGGGCGAGGCGATCGCGCGAATTGTCCGTGGTAAAGCACGTGGTAAAGCAGGGGTTGTCATCGTGAGTAGCGACTTCACTCACTACGAACCAGACGAGACCGCACGCAGTGTCGATCACCGAGCGATTGAGAAGATCCTCGCCTTGGATGTGCAGGGCTTTTACCGGAGCTTGATCGAAGAACGTCTCTCGATCTGCGGAGGGGGAGCGATCGTCGCGTTGATGGCCTGCGCGCGCAGACTAGGATGGGACGAAACCAAGCTCCTCTCCTACGCGACATCGGGGGATGTGACCGGGGAGAGCCACTCCGTCGTTGGGTACGCTGCAATCTCACTCACTGGGAGGGAAGATGGTTAGGAGTATGACTGGATTTGGAACCGGTTCTGCCGTGGGAGCAGGGTGGCGGGTAGAGACGGTGATGCGTACCCTTAATCACCGCTACCTCTCCGTTCGTCTCCGTTCACTCAGCGAGTATCCATACGTGCAGGTTCGGGTTGAAGGGATGGTTAAGGAGGCGTTCCGGCGTGGCGAGATCAACGTATCGGTCGACCTCACACGGGAGGCGCAAGGGCCGTCTCAGGACCTCTTCGATCACAACGTGATCACAGAACACCTCGCCGAGCTGCAACGGATCGTCCAGGAGTTCAACCTTTCTTCCCCACCGAGCCTCGCTGACCTGATCCGGATTGGAGCGTTCCAGGCGGCTGCGCCGGAAGAGGAGGACCCTTGGCCGATCGTCGCAGCCGCGTTGCAGCAAGCGATCACGGCCACTACCGCCGCGCGAGAAGCGGAGGGAGCACACCTTGCGGTGGAGATCAGAAGGATATTGGGCAAGATAGCCGACCTTCTCGACACTGTGAAGGAGAGGCTCCCACAGGTGACGGAGGAGTTGCGTGTTCGCCTGCAGGAACGGATCGCTGCGTTGCAGGTCGAGGTCGACCCTGCACGGCTGGAGATGGAGATCGCTGTCCTTGTGGAGCGGTTTGACATCCGCGAGGAGATCGTTCGTTTGGAGGCGCACCTGGCTCGGGCGACCGCCCTCCTTGACAAGGACGAAGCGATTGGGAAGGAACTCGATTTCCTGAGTCAGGAATTCCTGCGGGAGGTGAACACCCTCGGTTCGAAGTCGCGCGATCTTGCGGTGAATTCTCTCGTGATCGATATGAAGATGGCGATCAATGAGTTCAAGGAACAGGTGCAGAATGTCGAGTGAATCGATCGTTAAGACACGTCGGGGAGTCGGCGGCGGAATCGCGTTCGTCGTCTGCGGCCCCTCCGGAGCGGGAAAGAACTCGGTCATCGAGCGGGTGATGCAGATCTTGCCCGGGCTCTCCTATTCCGTCTCCTACACCACCCGCCCACGACGCAGCGGCGAGGTGAACGGAAAGGATTACTACTACATCACGCACCAAGAATTCGATCGTCTCGTCAGCGAGGGCGAGATGGTCGAACACGTCACCTACCTCGGGGATCAGTATGGGACGTCACGCGCCCAGATTTGCGAGGTTTTCTCCCGCAGAAAGGATGTCATCCTGAACATCGATGTTGAGGGAGCAAAAGCATTGAAGGGATCCGGATTGCTCGATTTCTCAGTGGTCTACGTTTTCCTCACCCCATCCTCACTCGCTATCCTGGGAGAACGCCTGCGAATCCGTGGGACGGAGGACGAAGAGGAGATCCGCGCTCGGCTAACCGTGGCGGCCCAGGAGATGGGAACTCTCCCTCTCTTCGCTTACCTGGTGGTGAACGACGAACTCGATATCGCGGTCGATGAGCTGCGGTCGATCATCGTTGCCGAACGATCCCGTATCCTTCATGGCTAGGATCGGGGTCGATCTTGTCGAGGTCGAGCGCATCAAAACGATCTACGAGCGGCGTGGAGGGCGGTTCCTCGATCGCTTATTCACAAGAGTAGAGATCACCTACGCGTTCTCAGCGCGCGGCGATCGTCGGTTCGAGCGTTTAGCCGCTCGGTTTGCCATCAAAGAAGCGTTGATCAAGGCGGTCGGGCGTCCTCTACCGTACCGTTCGATCGAGGTGAGGAATCAGAAGGACGGGCGTCCCATCGTCCACTGCGCGCACGTGCGTGGAAAGATCGAGGCCAGCCTCTCGCATACGCGGAGGCTAGCCATCGCATGTATCCTGTTCGAAGGCCCTTAAGGCTACTTCTTGGCTACGCCTTTTGCGGTCACCTTGAGGTTCTTCTCCACCTGCCGCTTCAGTTCCTTTCCCGGCTTGAACAGGGGGACGACCTTGGCCGGAACTTGAATCATCTTCTTCGTCTGGGGATTGATGCGGCTGCTCGCCTTGCGCGCACGCACGGCAAACTTGCCGAACCCGACGAGCTTGACTTCCTCACCCTGCAGCAGGGTATCTTGAACGAGGTTAAGGACCGAGTCGAGAAGCTTGCGCGCTTCCTTCTTGGTCAAGTTCGTTGAATCGGACAGCCGGTCGATGAATTCGCCTTTGTTCATGATCTATTCCTCCTAACAGTTATCGGTTATCTGCTCGTTTTATTCCCCATCGTCCAGGGTAGAATCCCCCAAGAGGTCGCGCATGCTCAGGCTCTCGTGCCCGCCGTCATCGAGGAAGGCGTGATCGACTCGCTCCTTCTCTTTCTTCCGGGAACGTTGCTTGCGCGGCGGCCGCTCTGAAGGAACCTCGGGTGGACCCAACAGGCTGCGCATACTAAGGCGAACCTGCCGTTTCTCCTCGTTGATTCCGATGATCTTTGCCTGCACCTTCTGCCCGACGGAGAGGACATCGGCCGGGGTCGCGATCCGTTGATCGCTGATCTCGGAGACGTGGATCAACCCATCGACATCATCGGTGATCTTCATGAACGCGCCGAAATCCTTGATCTCCGTGATCTCCCCCTCGATGATCTCATCGATAGAGAACTGCTCGACGAACTGACGCCACGGGTTTGCCTTCAGCTCACGAATGCTCAGGCTGATACGCCGTTCCTTCGGGTCGGTGCCCAACACCTTAACCTCAACCGTCTCCCCTTCCTTGAGGACATCACGTGGATGGGTGACGTGTCCCCAGTCAAGTTCAGAGACGTGTACCAATCCTTCGACGCCGTCTTCCAGCTTGACGAAGGCTCCAAAGTCGGTGATCTTCGTGACCGTACCGATTGCGTGCTGCCCACTCGGGTACTTCGCCTCTACCTCCTCCCACGGGTCCTGCTGGGTACGGCGCAGGGAGAGGCTGATACGATGGGCCTCCTCATCACAGTTGAGGATCACCACGTCTACCTTATCGCGCTCGTTCACCACATCCTTAGGGTTCTCAGGGTACCCCCATGAGAGTTCGGAGACGTGAATCAACCCTTCGATATCTTGTTCCAGCTCGACGAAGGCGCCAAAATCGGTGACGCTCACCACCGTCCCTGAACACTGCATTCCCGCGGGGTAACGCTCGGCGATCCCTTGCCACGGGTCGGGACGGAGGCGTTTGATCGACAGGGAAACTTTTCCCTTCTCCTTGTCGAAAGAGACCACTTTCACAGTAATCTTGTCCCCCACCTTGTAACTTGCTGGTGGAACCGGGAGGTCCTTCCAGGCGATCTCAGAACGGTGGACAAGTCCCTCGAAACCGCCGATATCGACGAACAGGCCGAAATCGACGATACTGCAAATTGCCCCTTCGATCTCTTGGTCCTTCTCCAGGGATTCGAAGAGCTGCATGCGGTGTTTCTTTTTCTCTTCCTTGAGGTAAGCCTTGTGGGAGACGACAAGGTTCTTGTCGCGGCGGGAGAGTTCGAGGATCTTGAACGAAACGCGCTTCCCTTTCAATTCCTCGATTGCACTCGGAAGGTCGTTTCCGAGGTGTGATCCTGGGAGGAAGGCGCGGATCCCGTCGAGATTGACGTGGTAGCCCGCGTTCTTTACCTCACTTGTGACCTCCCCTTCCACGACCGCTCCCTCACGGTAGGCCGCATCCAGCAAGTCGATCCGTTTTTCGTATTCGGCCTGCTTCTCCGAAGCGTAGACCGTTCCCTTCTCCTCATCGATGTAAGTGACAAGGACATCAATCTCTTCCCCTTCTTCGACCTTCCCCGCTTCGCGGAAGGGGGAGAGTTCCCTCACTGGAAGGATCCCTTCAGACTTATAACCGATATCGACGAGGATCTCGCTCTCGTTCACCTGAACAACCGTTCCGGTGATTGTGTCCCCCCGACTGTACATCTTGACATCGCTTTCAGAGAAAGCGTCTTCCATCTTAATTAGTTCTTCCATTCTTAATCACCTGTTGTAGGATTTCCCCTCCCCCTTGCATCTCAGGGTTAGGCTCTTGCGATGGGATATCGTGTCGTTCAACCACCCCCCTTTCCCGATTCTACGGCATCGATCCGTTCCATCAGCCGCTTGCTAAGAAGGAGATTGCGGTTCTCCCTCCCCTCCGTAGGGCCGATCTCGGCCTCGAGATCCGGGACACTGAGCGCCTTTCCGATCAACACTGTCACCCGCGGAAAGTGAAACGGGTATCGTGGCGGGTAGGGCCCACGCGCCTCGATTCTGACAGGGAGCAGTTCCTTTTCGGTGTGACGCGCAAAGCGGATCGCTCCGGCCTTCGCATCGACTCGGCTCCGGGTCGTCCCCTCCGGAAATATCCCGATTATCCGCTCGTTGCGGAACGACTTCAACGTGCGGCGAAAGTCGTCCCTGGTGAAGTTCTCCCGACCGATCGTGGTGCTGAATATACGAACGAATGGCATGAATATCGGGTTCTTCAGCAATCCCTTGCGGGAGATGAAGTGGATGCGGTTCCGCCAGCCGAACGCTATCACCAGCAAGAGGATATCCCAGTAACTACGGTGACGAGCAACGGCTATGTAGTGCCCATCCGGCGCGATCCTCTCCCTTCCGTGAACGCGTAGACGAAAGAGTATCCACACCGGGGTGAAGAGGAGAACCAACACTGTATAGAGCACCCCTTTGAGAAATTCCTTCAGCTGCTTGATCGACGTCCTCCCAACTGCTCCTCAATAAGGCCAACTGCTTCGGAAATGACCTCTGCGAGGCTCTTTTGATCGGTAACGATTATAATTGCATCATCTGCGGGGTTCAAGGGTGAAAAGGCGCGAGTGCGATCCCTTCGATCGCGGGCAATGATCTCGTTCAACGTAGCTGCCGTCTCCGACCCATGGCGTTCCTTGGTCCGTCTTCTTGCCCGTTCCTCTGGGGTCGCCTGCAGGAAGAGCTTCACCGTGGCGTTCGGGAGGACTACCGTGCCGATGTCCCGGCCCTCCATAACCACGTCACGATCGGTGGCGATACCCCGCTGAAGCGCGACGAGCCGCTCCCGCACCTCGGGTTGCGTTGCGACTTGCGAGGAAGCTTGATCGAGCCTTGGAGTATGGAGGAGGTCGCTTACATCCTCTCCGTTCAACAGGGTCCGCCCGTCAGTATCCATGGTAAGATCGATCTCATCGAGGCGGAACCCGCGGTCGAGGCCGAGGGCGACCGCCCTATACATCTTCCCGGTCTCGACGAAGAGATACCCAAACCGGCGGGCGAGCGCCCGTCCGAGAGTCGTCTTCCCAGAAGCGGCGGGGCCGTCAATCGCGATATGCATTGGTTTCATCGCACAGATGATACCCGGAATCGGTCGCCTCACACAGGTGCACGAACGCTGCGGGAAAGGCAGCCTCAAGGTCGCGTTGAGCGGAATGAGCCCTTATTTCCTCCGCGAATGCGGCGAAGAAGGATGATCCACTCCCGCTCATCCCGGAGTAGTCAGCGCCAACTGCTTCGATCGCCTTTGCGTAGGGGATCAACACAGGATAGAGAGAGAGGGTAGGTGTGTAGAGGTCGTTCTCTCCAAGGTTATAGGAGGGCTTCCTTCCCGCATTGGACCCGAGCCGATCGAGGCGATCGTAGACCGCGGCGGTGGCGCAGTGGACCGGTGGAACGAGGATCACGAAGCGCTCCGTACGCGGGTGCGGGAGAGGGGTGATCCGCTCCCCACGCCCGCTGAGGCGCAGGAGCCCACCACTAAGGAAGAGGGGTACATCCGAGCCGAGGCGTGAGGCGAGGAGAGAGAGCCGCGCGTGAGAAAGGGAGGGCGGGGTCACCCGATCGGCTCCCCACAAGACAGCGGCCGCATCGCTCGATCCACCGCCCAGTCCCGCTCCCATCGGTATCTTCTTTCGCACCCTGATCCTCATTCCTCCTTCTACCCTCTTCTCCTGGAGAAGGAGGAGAGCCGCACGCGTGGTGAGGTCCTCCTCGGAGGGGATCCCGAGGTCGTTTTCGACCTCGATCTTTCCTGTGATTCGTTCCAGGGTGATCGTGTCCGCAAGGTCGATCGTCTGAACGAGGGAATCGAGATCGTGAAAACCGTCGTTGCGGCGCCTGATGACGTGCAAAGAGAGGTTCAGTTTGGCGTAGGCGTGGAGCGTGATCCTCACGATTCGTAGACGACCTCTCCGTTGTGAATCACGACGCGAACAGGGTTATGCCCGAAGAAATACGGTATTTGGTGGTAGTTGTCGAGATCCAACACCACAAGGTCGGCCTGCTTCCCTTCCTCCAACGAGCCGACTTCCTCCTCGATCTCGAGTGCACAGGCCGCGTTCAATGTCGCTGCGGTGAGTGCCTCCTCCACGGAGAGCCCCATCTTCATCACCGCGAGACCGATGACCGTCCACATCGAGTAGATGAGGCAGGTCCCAGGGTTGAAGTCGCTCGCCACGGCGACGGGGAGCCCTAACTCGATCATCCTCCGTGCGGGAGCGTAGGGCGAACCAAGGGTGAACGCGGTTCCGGGGAGGAGGACAGGGATTACCCCGGCCCGTTTCAGCTTGCGCATACCGATCTCACCCACCTTTAGGAGGTGATCCGCGGAGGTCGCTTCGAGCTCGGCGGCGAGCTTCGCTCCGCCCGTATCCGCAAGTTCGTCCACATGTAGCTTCAGGCGCAGCCCTGCCCCTCTCGCGGCACGAAGAATCGTACGAGCCTCGGGCACGGTGAAGAAGCCTTTGTCACAGAAGACATCGCAGAACTGAGCGAGGCGCCGCCGCCTGACCGTGGGGATCATCTCGGTGATGATCGTCGAGATGTAATCGTCACGACGAACCTCAGCGGGGACTGCGTGTGCCCCGAGGAAGGTCGCCACGATCCTCATCGGCATCGTCTTCTTCAGCCGGCGAATGGCGAGGAGGAGCTTCACCTCCCCCTCCAAGCTCAGGCCGTATCCGCTCTTGATCTCGACGGTCGTCGTTCCGCAGGCAAGCATGCGCCGAAGGAAGCGGCCTGCTTGCTCGACGATCTCCTCCTCGTTGGCCGCAGCGACGGCATGCGCACTCGAGAGGATCCCTCCGTCGGTGTACGGCAGCCCCTGTAACCGCGCGAGGAACTCCTCTTCACGCGTTCCAACGAAGGCGACGTGCGTATGCGGATCGACAAGCCCCGGAAGGACGACCCCGCCATGGGCATCGAGGGTCAGGTCCACGTTCTCTTGATCAACAGCGGTACCGACCTGTGAGACCCGCTCTCCATCGATCCTCATCTCCACCCTCTCGTAAACGGTTAGATCGTTCATCCGCTCTCCCTCCACAGGAGCGCGGCCGCGTGGGGTGACGAGTTGCCCGATGTTTGTGATGAGAGTATTCATGTGGAATCGAGTATAGTAAGAGGTCAAGGGTTTTACAACGCCTCCCAATGACGAGGGGAAAAGAGGAATAGATGATCGAACTGGATGGGCATTCGCTAACGTTAGAGCAGGCGACACGGGTTGTCTTTGAGAACGAAGAGGTAGCAGCGAGCGATGCGGCGCGTGACCGGGTCGAGCGCGCACAAGGGATCGTGGAGAAGATCGTCGCAAAGGGGCGGCCGGTCTACGGGATCAATACAGGCTTCGGGCAGTTGAGCAACGAATCGATCCCCCGAGATCGTCTGCAGGAACTACAGAGGAAGATCATCCTCTCCCACGCGGTTGGAGTGGGGAAACACATCCCCGCGGAAGCGGTACGGGCAATCCTCCTCTTCCGCAGCAACTCGCTCTTGAAGGGGAATTCCGGGATTCGCTTCCAGACGATTCAGTACCTGATCGACCTGTTGAACCACCGTGTTCACCCGTCGATCCCCGAGCAGGGATCGGTCGGCTCCTCCGGGGACCTTGCGCCGCTCGCGCACCTTGCTCTTGTCCTCCTCGGCAAGGGAGCGGCCGAGCACGATGGGAAAATCATCGCTGGAGATGAGGCACTGTCATTGATTGATCGGCCACCCCTCTCCCTTGCCCCGAAGGAGGGGCTCGCCCTGTTGAACGGGACCCAGTTCATGACCGGGCTCTCCTTCCTTGTCTATGCGCGCGGGAAGAACCTGCTGAAGAACGCCCTTGCTGCGGCAGCCCTCTCCCTGGAGGGGCTGCGTGCGTTCACCGCGCCCTTCGACGAAAGGCTCCACCAGAGCCGCCCTCACCCCGGACAGATCGAGGCGGCAAGAGCAATTCGTATACTACTCAAGGGGAGCACTCTCGTGGACAGCGCTGCGGACGATGTACAAGACGCGTATAGCCTACGCTGCATCCCGCAGGTCCTCGGCCCTGCCTTCGAGGCGCTCGCCTTTCTCAAGGAGAAGGTGACGATCGAGATCAACGCTGCCACGGATAACCCGCTCATCTTCACCGACGGGGCAGTCCTCTCCGGAGGGAACTTCCACGGGGAGATCCTCGGGCTGGCGCTGGAGATGGTTGCGATGGCTCTCTCCGAGGTGGGGAGCATCGCTGAGCGGCGGGTCGATAAGCTCCTCACGAGCCCTCACCGCGGTCTTCCCCTCTTCCTGGTTGAGGAGAGCGGTATCAACTCCGGCCTGATGCTGATCCAATACACCGCTGCCTCGCTCGTGAGCGAGAACAAGGTCCTCTGCCACCCCGCGCTCGTCGATTCGATCCCCACCTCAGGCGGGAAAGAGGATCATAACAGCCTTGCTCCCATCTCCGCACGGAAGGCGCTGCGCATCCTTACGAACCTGGAGCGGATCATCGCGATCGAACTCCTGTGTGCGGCACAGGCGATCGACCTGCAAAAGGAGGGGCAGATGGGAGAGGCGACCAACACACTTCACGAACGGGTTCGCACGATCGTCCCTCGCCTCGAAGAGGATCGCTACCTCGCCCCGGAGATCGAGCGGTTGACACGGGCGGTCGCCACAGGAGGATTGGTTCATGGGCTCCTTTAGAGCGGGGTTCGTTGGCGTACTGGGACAGACCAACGTCGGGAAGTCGACGTTCCTGAACGCGGTGATGGGAGAGGACCTCCTCATCACATCCTCTAAACCGCAGGCAACGCGCAACCGCGTGCGCTGCATCTACACGAACGATGCCGCGCAGATAGTGTTCATCGATACCCCAGGGCTCCACCGTCCGCACAATCTACTTAGCCGACACATCCTTCGCGAGGCGTTCCGCGCCCTGCGCGGCATCGACCTTCTCCTGTACATGGTCGAGCCGTGGGGAAAGGTGAGCCGCTATGATCGCACCCTGCTCGAACGCCTGGAGGAGGAGGACCGACCGATCATCCTCCTCGTGAACAAGGTCGATCTCGCCCGCGGGAATGCCCTCGAAGAGACACTCCTCGCCTACGATGCGACGGGAAGGTTCTCGGAGTTGATCCCGATCTCTGCTCGCACGAAGAAGAACCTTGATGATGTTTTACGTACGGTAATTTCCTACCTTCCTGAGAAGAGCCCCATCTTCCCTCCCGAGGTGAAGATCGATCGCTCCGATGAGTTCATGATCAGCGAAATCATCCGCGAGAACGTCTTCCAATCGACCTTCCATGAGGTTCCATACGCCACTGCAGTCTGGGTCAAGTGGCTGCACGAACGGGAGGACGGGCTACTGGAGATCAAAGCCGAGATCATCGTGGACAGCAAATCGCAGAAGGGTATAATCATTGGCAAAAGAGGGGGTATGATCAAGCAGGTCGGGGCCAGTTCCCGAACGAAGATCGAATCTCTCTTTGGGACGCATGTCTTCCTCGAACTTAGGGTCCAGGTACGGAAAGGTTGGACCAAGGACGAACAGGATATCGAACGGTTCACCGGGGAGGGAATTCCGGAATAGGATGAAACGCGAAAGAGCGGGGCGGATTCTCATCATCGACGCCGATCCCGAGGCGCGTTACAGCCTTTCGGAGAGCGTCCGCAGCTTTGGTCATGATCCCGTTGAAGCTAGTAGCGACGAAGCGGCCCTTGATGCCCTTGCACAACATCCCTTCGACGCCATCATCCTCTCCATCGGCGAGAGCGACCTCGAAAAGGGAGAACTAATTCCTGGGGTGCGCCAGGCATCACCGCAGGCTGGGATCATCGTCATTACGGATACGGGGTGCAGCAAGGCCGAAATGCTCCTCCTGCGCCGAGGAGCCGACTACTGCCTCGGAAGACCGATCGATGTGGACCAGCTGCGTGAGATCCTTGACCGCTCGTTCGATCATTGCCGCGCTCTCCAATCCCTGGAAGAGGAGCTGGCCCGCTACGAACGGCTGGTGACGAGGGCCCCGATCGGCGTCTTCGAGATCGAGCTTGCGAGTGGGACCCTCTCGTTCGTCAACGGCTACCTCCTCGATCTGGGTGGGTATCGCAAGGAGGATCTGATCGGTCATCTTCCACAGGAGTTCGTCGCCCGGGAGGACAGGGAACGGTTCACGGACCACCTGCGAAAGCGGATGGAAGGCGCAATTGGCGCAGATACTAAAAGCACTCTCTACACCTTCTACAAGAAGTACGGAGAGACGATCCTCGCTCGGGTAGAGTCTCGCCTCGTCGAAACACCGGACGGACTATTCATCGAAGGAACGCTTCGCGACGTGACGAGCGAAAGGAGGCTCACGGAGTTGCAGAAAACCGTGGCGAAGCTCGGCGAGACGATCCTCGCCGCGGGGAGGATCGACGACATCCTGCAGTCCGTCCTCGATGCGATCACCGAACAGAGTGGGTTCCGCCGTGCGGTCGTCTCGCTCTATGACCTCTCAGTTGCCGACCCATTTCAGGGAGAGATCCACAAGATCCTCACCTCCGGCCTCTCCCCCGCGGAGGTGGAAACCCTCCGCTCCGAGGAAGGATTGACGCCAGAAGAGAGGAAGCTTGCCTTCGCCGATCGATTTCGCCTCGGCCCCGCTTACTACATCCCACACGACCAGGTCCCGTGGAGCCCGGATCTTGGGCTAGCTGGGACGACGACGGTTGAGGGGTGGCATGCCGATGACTTCCTGTTTTTCCCACTGCGGGGGGAATCCGGGATCATCGGCCATCTCTCCGTGGATGACCCCATCGATCGCACCGCTCCTACACTGGAATCGATCATATCGGTCGCCGCGCTCGCCAACTTTGCGGCATTGGCCGTAGAACGCATCTACAAGCTCAATGAGCTGCGCAAGCAGAAGGAGCGGTTGCACAGCCTCTTCAAGTTCAGCCGCCAGCTCTCCCAGGTACAGGAGATCGGTTCCCTTTGCTCACTCGCGGCGGAGCGTCTGCAACGGGACATGAACTATGAGCTGTGCGCCATATGGCTCAAGGATGGAGCCGACCTCTCTCTCGAAGGGATCGCCGCGCAGGAGAGCATCAACAAGGAAGAGGTTCCAAAAAGAGGGATCCGCATGCCCCTCTCCGGGGACGGCCTGGTAAGGTGGGTCATCGAGCACGGTGAACCGACCATCGTTCCCGACGTGCGGAAAGACGTCCGGTACAAGAAATGGATTACACTGACTCGTTCGGAGGTCGATGTCCCTATCCCTGGAAGGAATGGAGCTATTGGCTCGATCAGCGTAGAGCGCAGGAAACTGGCGGCGTTTGGAAAGCAAGATTTGGAGATCCTCACCTCGTTAGCGAACCAGCTCTCGGTGGCGATCTCCAATCTCACGCGGAGGGAGGCACTCGCACAGATCAACTCCCTCGGACAGAAGCTGACCGAGGCCCTCACTCTCGACCAACTGACCGCGGACCTCATCTCTTTCCTCGCTGAGTACTTCAACCGACAGCACACTGCCATCCTCCTCTACAGGGAGAAAGAACTGGTGATACGTGGGATTAACAACCCAAATTCCGAGGCGGGTCCTACCACAGGAGACCGGTTCGGTCTCGATGAAGGGATCGTCGGCTGGGTCGCCCATCACCAGTGCCACGCCCTCGTGGACGATGTCGAAGCCGATCCACGCTACGCAGAGGTCTTTCCGGGGATACGCTCCGAACTGGCCGTGCCAATAACGATCTCTGGACAACTACTCGGGGTGCTGAACGTTGAGAGCGAGCAGGCGAAATTCTTCGGTGAGGAGGACAGGAGGTTCCTGGAGGCAATCGCTGCCGAGGGCGCGATCGCGATCGCCAACCTGACCGCCCAGGAACAACTGCGGCAGCAAGCGGTGCGCGACCCGCTGACCCAGATCTACAACAGGCACTACTTCAATGAAGTGATCCGGTTCGAGATCGAGCGCGCCGATCGATACGATCACCCTGTTTCCCTGATGATGATCGATATCGATGGGTTCCGCGCCGTCAATAACCACCTTGGACACCTGAAAGGGGATGAGATACTGTGCGCAGTTGCCAAGATCATCGAAGAGTGCGTGCGCACCTCCGATCGGGTGATCCGCTACGGGGGAGACGAGTTCCTTATTCTCATGCCGGAGACGGACGGGGATTCCGAGCATGTCCACACCCGGCTGAAGGAAGCGATCGAGCGCCTCTCCCGGGAACTACCGCTGAATGGTCTCTCGATCGGCCTGAGTATCGGAATCTGCACGCGCCTTCCGCACGACCCACGCACATTGGAGGAGATCCTGGAAGAGGCGGACCAAAAGATGTACGCGGACAAACGCGCCACACACGCCGAGCAATCCGATGACTATGATTACTGAGCGGCTGCAAGATCCGCATGCGTTCTCCACCTGTGCAGCGATCCAGCAGGAGATCACCGGGACCGTGCGAATCCCCACCTCCATCATGATCGACATCGAGCGAAGCGGGGGGCTGATCATCGGAGCGCGGGAGAACGAGGCCGAAGGTTACACTCTCGCCGGAGCGCTGATCGACCTTGTCGGAGAGAGCCAAGGGTGTAGGTCCTGGTTCACCCTCTTCCATGGCGTCAGGAAGGAACTGCAAAATCAGGGAATCGGCCATCACCTGCGGTTGCGGGAACGGATGGAGGGAAAGAGGGAAGGGATTGCGCTCGTCACGTGGGCGATCGACCCGTTGGAGAGCAAGCTTCCTCACCTTGCGTTCAACAAGCTCGCGGCGATCGCGGTCTCCTACAAACGGAACATGTACGGCGAAGCGACTGCCCCTGACCACCGTGGCCTCGCTACTCGTAGCCTCGCCATGCATGGCCTCGCATCAGATCGCTTGATCGTCGAATGGTGGCTTGATTCCCCACGCGTGAGCGGAGTCATTAACCGCAGGCGACTCCCGCATCACTTTCACCTCGGGCTCGATAAGATGGAAGTGATCACGAAGACCCGGCTCGTGAAGAACGGGATCCGCCGACTCGCAGGCTACGAAGAAGCACCAAAGGGAAAGGTCATCCTCGTCGAGATCCCAGCCGATCTCGACCGGCTGTGCGACGAAGACCTTGACCTAGCGCGGGATTGGCGATTGAAGACGCGCGACCTGTTTGAGCGGCTCCTCACAAATGGGTATACAATGACCGGGTTTGTCCACGAGGCCGGCCGCAGCTTCCACTTATTGGAGCGCGCGGACAGGAAGACGATCCTTGAACGCAGCAACTGATCGAAGGGGAGGAATAATGCGAAAAGCTGAACTTGCAAAGATGATCGACCACACACTCCTCGGCCCGACCGCGTCTACCGCCGGGGTGGAGAAACTCTGTCAAGAGGCGAAGAAATACGCTTTTGCCTCGGTCTGCGTCAACCCGTGTCACGCCGCCCTGGCGAAGGATCTCCTCGAAGGGACCACTGTCAAGGTCTGCGTCGTGATCGGTTTTCCGCACGGGATGACGACTGGCGAGGTAAAGGCGTTCGAGGCGCAGAAAGCGGTCGCGGTCGGGGCGGAAGAGCTCGACATGGTGATAAACGTCGCCGCACTGAAAGAAGGCAACTACGAAACGGTTCTCGACGACATTCGTGGGGTCTGTGCCGTTGCCGAGAAGGCTCCCCACCCTGTCTTGGTGAAGGTTATCCTGGAGACCGCGCTCCTGGAGGACGAGGAGAAGCGTGCCGGAGCCATCCTGACAAAGGCAGGCGGGGCGGATTTCGTCAAGACCTCAACAGGGTTCGGCCCTGGGGGAGCGACCGTCGCGGATGTCTCCCTCCTGCGCCAGGCAGTGGGGACGGCTATGGGGGTGAAGGCGGCCGGTGGAATCCACGACTACGAGACGGCCCTCGCCCTGATCGAAGCCGGGGCAACGCGCCTCGGAGCGAGCCGCAGCCGTGTGATCCTCGACGGAGCCCCCGAGTAGATTGGGCCTTTTGCAGGGGACCGGGTTTGTCCTGCGGACCCGCGACTACGCGGAATCGGACCTGATTGTTACCCTGTTCACCGAGCGCTGGGGAAAGCGAACGGCGATCGCCAAGCGGGCGCGGCGATTCGACTCCCGCTTGGGAGGAGTATTCGATCTATTAAACCGGGTAGAGGTCGTCTTCTACGAGAAGTCGCGCCTCGACCTCGTCAGCCAAGGGGCGCTCCTCGATGGTTTTCGGCGACTGAAGAGCGATCTCAAGAGTATCTCTGCCGCCCTCGCTATCGGGCGAACCCTCGATCGCCTCCTTCCGCTTCACCAGCGAGAAGATCGTACTTACACTCTCTTTCATCGGTTTCTCACCTTGTTGGAGGAGAGTGAGGTTTCCACAGAGCAGCTCTCTCTCGCCACGTGGTTAAAGCTCCTCTCCTTCCTGGGGCATCGCCCCCATTTGCAGGCTTGTGCCCGTTGCGGGGAGAGTTCCGGGACTTTCTTCTTTGTCCCTGCGCAGGGAGGGCTCCTCTGCTCCACATGCAGCCACGGGGACGGAATCGCCATCACACGCGGACTGGCCCTCTCGCTTCACACCCTCTCCTCCCGGCCCCTCGAACGGGCGGGAGTCGTCCGCCTTACCACGGACGAGATCGAGTTATCACACGACCTGATTGCCTCTTACACCGACCACCTCGCGTCCGGTCCTTGAACTTCGAGCGGGCTTTTGCCTATAGTCTTCATTCGACGAGGAGGAATGTATGCACTGCCAATTACGATCACCGGAACGAACTCTCTTTGATGGGGAGGCGACGTTGGTAGCAGCACATAGCATGGAAGGCGAATTCGCCGTGATGACCGGTCACGCACCGCTCCTCGCTGCGCTCGATACAGCACCCTTGCGGATCAAGACGGACGATGGGGAGCGCGTCTTTGCCGTTGATTCGGGAGTCCTTCGCGTCAGTGCAGACGGGGTGATGATCCTTGCGCAGGAGGCGATCGCCGTCGAAGAGATCGACCTTGCTGCGGTGAAAGCGCGTCGCGTCGAGATCGAGCAAGAGCTTGCAGAAGCGGAGGAGAAGGACCTCCTGCAGCGCGAGCTTGCTCTGCTGCGGGTCGAGGAACGGATGGTGAAAGATCATGCCTAACCGGGTTGTCGTGACCGGGCTCGGTCCACTTACCCCAATCGGTATGGGAAAGAGAGCGTTCTGGGAGGCTTTGCGTACTGGGAAGAGCGGGGTTTGCCGCGTGGATAACCGGCTCGACCTCTCCGGGATCGAGGTCAAGATCGGCGCCCCGGTGGGCGATTTCGACCCGCTCGACCATATGGATCGCCGTCGAGCACGGCGGCTCGATCGGGCGGCACAGTTCGCCCTCGTGGCGACGAAGCTCGCCCTCGATGATGCGAACCTGGATGCAGAGAAGATCGACACGGAACGGACAGGAGTAGTCGCCGGGACTGGGATCGGCGGTCTCGAGACGATGGAGACGAACTACGCCGCTCTCACTGAGCACGGACCGCGGCGTGTGAGCCCGTTCTTCATCCCCAGATTGATGCCCAATGCCATCGCCGGCCAGATCGCCATCGAATACGGCCTACGTGGTCCAAACTTCGGTGTGGTCTCCGCATGTGCCAGTTCCGCTCATGCCATAGGAATCGCTGGGGAGATGATCCGCTCCGGGTTGGTCGATCGCATAGTGGCCGGCGGATCGGAGGCAGTCCTCGTGCGGATCGCCTATGCTGGATTCGTCCAGATCGGCGCGATATCCAAGAGGAACGATGAGCCACAGCGTGCGTCGCGCCCATTTGACCGGGACAGGGACGGCTTTGTGATGGGGGAAGGGGCCGGGTTCCTCATCCTGGAGGAACGCGAGCGCGCTCTAGCAAGGGGAGCACACATCTATGCGGAGATCGTCGGTTTCGGAATGAGCGCCGACGCGGAACACATCACCGCCCCGGCCGAGAACGGAGCGGGAGCTGTACAAGCTATGAAAACAGCGATCGACCGTGCCGGCATCCTGCCAGCCGAGATCGACTACATCAACGCCCATGGGACCTCGACCCTGTTGAATGATAGAGCCGAGACAGAAGCGATCAAGACCGCTCTTGGAGACGCTGCTCAGACGGTGAAGATCAGCTCGACCAAGTCGCAGACGGGGCACCTCCTCGGCGCTGCCGGGAGCGTGGAAGCGATCGCCACCCTCCTGTCGATGGAACACGGATTCATCCCCGCTACCCTGAATTACGAGACCCCCGACCCCGAATGTGATCTCGATTACACACCCCGATCGAGCGATAAATCGATCGATATCGCGCTCTCAAACTCGTTTGGCTTCGGCGGACAGAACGCCGCGCTTCTCTTCAAGAAACCCGAATAACGATAAGATAATGGTTTTTTTCGCTATCTGGCCTGCCTGAATAGCCAGACAGGGAAACGCATTCCTCTCGCAAAGGCGCAGAGCCGCGAAGAACAGCAGAAACCAGGAATAAGTCGGAGAGAGGGCGATACAAAGGATATCTACGCCCGGGCGAAGAAACTGCTCCAGCTGAAATTGATTGACCTTTCTATTGATATGCCGGAAAAAGCGTAGGAGACCGAAGTCCATGGTAAGTCCGATGATCCTTAGTAGGGCATGGCCTCTGACAGGGCGTATTCGCCTTCAACGGTCGGACAAAGACCAAGAATGAAGGTGTGACCTCATGCCTCGGCATGGCAGGTTGCGATGCTACAAAAGAGAGGAGCCGAGGAAGGACGTTTCTCTCGATTTCCCACTGGGCAGGAGCTTGCCCACCTCTTGCATTGTGAACCAGTTTATGCTATTGTTAATCCAATACTCGATAACGGCAAACCTAAGCGAAAGCTAGGGACGCAAAGTTACGGGCCTAAAGGAGAGTTCCTATGGTCGCCGGACCACCGAAAGTAAGGATAGTAGCCTATTGTTTCGTCCTTGTTTTTCTTCTTGTTCTACCGCGTGCCGCATTGGGTCAGGATGCACAATCCGGTTTGCTCACCGTAGAGGACCTCATAACGGTCATCACCAATGTTGACACACTGACAGATGCACAGAAAGAGACGTTATCCGCGTCTCTGTTAGATGTTGATGATAGCGGCAGCTTCTCTCCGGGTGATCTGCTTGCTGTTCTTTCATTGGCTGAGATAGGAAGCGTCTCCCTCGCGGAGGCGGACTTTGTTGTGGCGGCTCTGGAAACTGCGTTTGCTGTACTTCTCTCTGGTGAGTCTGACCTCTCCACGGTGATGAACGCCCTTTCCAGGGCGCTCGATACGCAAGATCTGGGGGTTATCGACGGCTTGTTGCAGTCACAAGTCGATTCTTCTAGGGCCGCCAACGCACTTGACAAAGCACTGATGGATAGTGGATATAAGGAGCAAAACAGCAACTCACCGGAAGAGGAAGAGAAGGGGAACGGAAGGGACAAAGGAAAAGACAAGAAAAATTGATATTGCACTACCTCCTTACGCAACACCTCCTGGCTCCAGCAAGTGGACCCTGGAAAGATCAGGGTCCACTTGTCTTTTCCGCAAATCTCTTCCTTACTGCAAAGTTTCTCGATGAGAAACATCCCCGGATAAGCCGTTGCTCCTTCCTGTTGCACTGACCAACAAAAGTGCCAGCTCATCATTCTTGGTCTTTCTGCACCTCAGTGGCTCGTTTCACGATGAGATTCATGGTGGAACAGCACAGCCTCCCTTTTCGGTGGAACTTGCGGTGGAGATCCTGCGACACTTTGGTCGCCGATTCGTGCTAAGTTGGGAGAAGGCAAGCAAACCATGTCAACCTGAAAGGGATTGCAATCACCTGCCTGTGCCGGTATGGCAGACAAGGCTCGCATTTGCTCCTGTCAACGCTTCACCCATAAGGCCCCCGGCGCATGGGCTCGGGGGGTGGTAGTAGCCGAAGAGGGACTTACTACACCCCCCGAGGGGTCAGGGTGCTAATCCTTCCCCGCATTGGACTTCTACCAACTGTGCGCCTCTGTTTTTTGACGGCGCTTTCCAAGACCCCATCTTTCTTGCATCTCTCGTTGCGAGGCCAATCGAATCCTGGCAGCGGTTCCAGGCCGGTTTCAAGAAAACGACCAATCGTCTCTACGGACCAGCTGCACCGCCCGCACGGCGGAACGACCCGACGCCAACCATCGTGCCATCCTCGTACTGGATGATGGCATTGATTCCGCCGAAGTAACCGACGAGCGAACCACGCGCCTTGAGCGTCACAACCGTGTGTCCCAATGCCTTCAGAGCGGCGATCGTGTCCTTAGAGTACCCAGCCTCCATCTGTAGCTGCGGATAGACGACTCGGCTACAGAACTTGGGTGCTCTCACCGCTTCTTCGAGGCTCATTCCGAAATCGATGACATTGATGATCGTCTCAGTAACGGTGGATGGGATGCGTCCTCCACCAGGTGTCCCCACGACAAGAAAGACTTCACCGCGTGAGTCCCGCACGACCGTCGGAGCGAGAACCGTCCGAGGTCGCTTGTAGGGACCAACGACGTTTACATCGTCCGGGTAGTCAGGATCGTAGTTGTTGAAGTTGTGGAGTTCGTTGTTCATGAAGAAGCCATAGCCGGGAATCATGTCTCTCGATCCCCACATGCTCGAGATCGTCTGAGTGATGCTGACTGCGTTTCCGTCTTTGTCCAACACACTGATATGCGTTGTCGAGTTGTCCGCATCGACGGAAACGGGTGTATTGGGATCCCCGACCGGTGCATCCTGGGTCGGTTTGATCGCTTGCTCCGGATCGATCAGCGCGGCACGTGATCGAGCGTACTCCTCCAACAGCAGTCCTTCAATCGGAATATCGTAGAAATCCGGATCCCCAATGTAGCGGATACGATCGGCTGAGGAGAGGAGCAGAGCTTGAGAAATCAAGTGGATCGCCACCGGGTCATCCCAGCCGCCGTACGCTGAAAGATCGAAGTTCTCCAGGATATTGAGCGTCTCGGCGACGACAATGCCAGCAACGATCGGAGGGGCGCCGATGATCTCATATCCGCGGTAGTAGTTTGTGATCGGCTCACGTTCCACCGCCTGATAACGCTGCAAATCGGAATGGGTAATCCAACCGTCCATTGCCGCGACAATCGCATCGGCGATCTTGCCGTGGTAAAACGCATGTACCCCTTGCTCAGCGATCAACTCCAATGCATGCGCCAAATCCTCGTTCACCATCAGCGAGCCCGGCTCAGGAATGACTCCGTCCGGGAAATAGATCGGGCCGACTACAGGATCATCCACCAACGCATCATAAACGGTGGATAATGCGGTGAAAAGCACGTCGTCAAGCGGAAATCCTTCGTGCGCAATGCGAATTGCCGGAGCCATGACTTCCTCCAGAGTCATCGTGCCGTACTCGTTGAGGGCAAGTGTGAGACCGGCTACTAGTCCCGGAATACAGGTGGCTGTTGGGCCGTAATACGGCTTCGCACGAACGTTGGTATCGAGGGTCACGTGTCCGGGCGCCCAGGAGCGGCAGTCGATCGCCACATCACGCCCGTCAGCTAAGCTCAATACCATGTATCCCTCACCGCCCAAGCTCGATTCATCCGGCTCGACAACCGTGATGGCGAACGCCGTTGCGACAGCAGCGTCAATGGCATTCCCGCCCGCCGCCAGGATCTCCGCCCCGGCTGCGGAAGCAAGCTCGTGTGCCGAGGCGACCATTCCTTCAGTGCCGACCGCGACTTGATCGCAGAGACCCGTTGTCCCAAGAAACACCATTAATACGCCGACCGAGGCGAGGAAGATAACGATACGCAGTTTGCAGAGATGCCTAAACATAGGGATTCACACTCCTCATGAATGTTCAGTGATGGTTGGCTTGCGTATGCCTACTCATCATGTTCGATTGTATATCCGTCGAGCACGTCGCCATCGGGTGTCACGACTGTGAGTGTTAGTGTGGGACCATCGATTTCGATCTTGCAGAAGTGCAGAGCTCGGGCGGAGACAACCAAACTCGGCGGACCGGGCATCAGGACTCCCAACGGGGCACCACCTCCACCGGTTGTGATGTGTAGGACACCGTTCTTAATGGCACGGGCGTAGCAGTGGTAATGCCCAGCGAACACAATATCGACCCCATATTCTTCACAGAGCGGCTGTAGATGGAGACGAACATTCGCGTTGCCGCCTGCTGCCGAGTAGCCCGGTTCATGCAGAATGATGAAGGTCCAGTCCTTCGAGTTTGCACCCAAGTCATCTTCCAGCCACGCGAGTTGCGATTGATCAAGCTCTCCGAACCGGCTGTAGTTCGCATATTGATCGAGGACGACGAAGTGAGCCGGTCCGTAGTCGAAAGACCAATAGCGTTCATCAACGTACGGATAGGGCCAGTACTTCCTGTACAGCGTGTCGATCCCCAATTTTGGAGGGGGGTCAGTGTAGAGCTCGTGATTCCCCGTACACCCCTGGATGGGCAGGCTTGCCTGTAGAGCAACCGCGTTGGATGCTCCGCGAGAGAAATACTCCACCTTCCAGCAGGTTTCGGTTGCACCAGCGGTGACCCAGTCACCACTGTGCACCAGGAGCGTCTGGTATTCTGGATTCTCGGTAAGCGTGGCCCGCATCGCACCGCAAACCTTGTTGTGATGGCTGATGTAAGTTCGCGTGTCTCCGTACACCATGAACTTCAAGGACGCTGCATCCTTTGGCGGAGCGGCGAAGAAATCTCCGGAGTGGATTTCCTCTAGAATCGTAACGCTGTAGTAGTAGTGTTCGCCGGGGATGAGATCAACAAGAGTGACGCTGTGTTCGTGGGTCGGGGATCGTTCCTTCGTCAACAGCGAGCCGGATGTACACGTGGGATCGAGCCCCCAATCGAACGCACAGGTTGTTGTCTCATTTACCTGCCACAGGACCATCATCTCGGTGTTGTTCCCGGGGAAGATGATGTAGGGTCCCTTTGCGATCTTGGGTGTTGCGATCGCGCTGGCGGAGAAAATGGCCAGAAGAAGCAAGGCGATAAGAGGGACAGTTGCCGCGCGATTTTGCAGAGTATGAGGTTTCTTTGTCAATCTGATGACCTCCTTGGCATTGTAGTCGCGTACATGGCAACGGGCAAATTGCCTAATCTCCAGTCAGTCCTCGGCGCTAGAGGCGCGCATGAGGGTTTAGGGTCAGACCTTCATTTTTAGGATTTTATCGTCTCGTGAAAACGCTTCGCGATCATGTTGATGCTGGAGTGCAATAGCCCTACTACGGAGTCCCCAAAGAATCCGAAAAATGAAGGTCTGACCCTACACTGCACTGAGCGAGAGTATCGCTTCTACCGGATTCTCTCTGAGGTGAAAAGAGGGATTAAGGTTAGAACTGCGTGATGAACCGCAGGTCGTTGGTGAAGAAGGTGCGGATGTCGTCGATTCCGTAGCGGAGCATCGCCATCCGATCGATTCCCAAACCGAAGGCAAATCCTGTGACCTTCTCCGGGTCGTACCCCACTTTCGTTAGCACAGCCGGATCGACCATCCCTGCGCCCATGATTTCCAGCCAGTCCTCGGCGCCGGGGGCGCGCATGTGTACCTGCACAGACGGCTCGGTGAACGGGAAGAAGTCCCCCGAAAGGCGCATCTCGTACCCCTCTCCGAAGAACTCGTGGATGAACGCTTCAAGGAGATACTTCAGGTTGGCGAGCGATAACCCCTCTTCGACCCACAAGAGTTCGACTTGATGGAAGACGGGCGAGTGTGTGGCATCCTGTGTGTCGCGGCGGTAGCAGCGCCCTGGGCAGATGATCCGCACCGGCGGCTCGGTCTTCTCCATCACCCGGATCTGCACCGGAGAGGTGTGCGGTCGTAGCAGGTTTGTAGCATCTATGTAGAAAGTATCCCAATCGTCGCGCGCAGGATGGTCGGCCGGGATGTTGAGTGCTTCGAAGTTGTAGTACTCGCTCTCGATCTCCGGACCGGTGGCGACATCGAATCCCATGCGCAGGAAGATCAATTCGATCTCCTGCTGTACCTGGGTCAGGAGGTGGCGATGCCCTAAGGGGTGATAGACGCCGGGAAGGGTAAGATCGACTTTCTCTTCCTCGATTTTCGACTGAAGAATCGTATTCTCGAGCACACTGCGACGTTCCTCAAAGGCGACATTCGCCGAGGTCTTGAGGTCGTTCAGCAGCTTCCCTGCCTCAGCTTTCTCAGCGGCAGCAATCTGTCCCAACAAACGGAACAGCTGTCCGATACGCCCTTTACGCCCGAGAAACTCGATCCGAAACGCCTCCAAGGCGGATCGGTCGGTCAGCCGATCGATCCCTTGTTTGAGATCGGAGTTGATCCTCTCAATCTGTTCGCGCAAAGAGATAAGATCTATCATAGCATCTGATTCTACCGACCCTGCCGGTCATTGACAAGGCTCTCCTGCAGTGTGTATCCTTGTCTTGCAGCAGAAGATTGCTACTACACTGTCCGCTGACGTTCGCGAAAAGGAGATGGAAAAATTAACTACGATAAACGCTGTGCTGCACTCGTTGATAAGATCGATACGGACGCGTTCCTCGTCTTGAACATCGAGGGGGCGGATCACGTGAGTCTCTTCTACCTCACCGGGTTCACCGGTGAAGGGGCGTTCCTCGTCACACGCGAGGAGGCGTTCCTCGTGACCGATTCGCGCTACACTGAACAAGCGAAGCGGGAAGTCCCCGAACTACCGCTCGTGCGGGTCGATGGGCCGTACCTAGAGCGGGTCGCCGCACTCTGCGGTGAGCGGCTGATCTCTCAGCTTACCTTTGCCTCAGCGCGGATGAGCCACGCAACAGTACTGAAGCTGCGAGACTTGTTCGAAGGAGAGTTGGTCGCCCTCTCCGACCCGGTTGCCGACCTGCGCCTGATCAAGAAACCAGAGGAGATCGAGAAGATCCGTGCGGCGGTCCGGCTGACCGAGGACTCTTTTACGGAACTGATGGGAGAGATTCACATTGGGGTGAGTGAGCGGGAACTCGCCCTGCGCCTTGAATTCATCATGCGGGAGAAGGGGGCGGAGAAGGTCTCTTTCGATCTGATCGTGGCCGCTGGGGAGAACAGCGCCCTTCCTCACTACCAACCTGGGACGCGGAGGACCAAAGAGGGGGATCTCCTCCTCTTTGACATCGGAGCTCAGCTCAACGGCTACTGTGCCGACATGACGCGCGTTCTTGCCGTAGGGAAGGTCCCTGCGCAACTCCGCGAGATCTACGATCTTGTCCTCGCCGCGAACAAGGCCGGGATCGCCGCGGTTCGAGCCGGGGAGAAAGGGGTGGCAATCGATGAGATAGCGCGCGATCTCATCGCCCAAGCAGGGCACAAAGAACACTTCGGCCATGGCCTCGGGCACGGGGTCGGTTTGGAGGTGCATGAGGGGCCGCGGCTCTCCCCGTTGAGTAAGGACACGCTGCAAGCAGGGATGACCGTCACCGTGGAGCCGGGGGTATACCTTCCTGGACTCGGTGGGGTACGAATTGAGGACCTGATGGTCGTCACAGAGGAAGGGTGCGAGGTTCTTACCTCCTTGCCGAAGGATCGGTTGATCGAGGTTGGCTAGTGGGAAGAGGAATCTTAGACGAGTAAGTGTTCTCTTGGTGCTGGCTCTCCTATTTCTCGTCGGTGGGTGCACCCTCTTCAATACAGGACCGGTAGCGCGGTTCGAGACCAGCTCAGTCGTTATCTACGCCGGAGAAAAAGTGACATTCGATGCCTCCTCATCTTACGGTGATGTCCAGATCATCTCCTACTCATGGATCTTCTCTGATGGAGAGGAGACAGCCGGCCAGAAAGTAGATCACACCTACAGCGAAGCGGGGCGCTATTCGGTGACCTTGCGTATAGAAGACTCTACTGGCCACACCGCGCAGGTGGAGCGAGAGATCCTCGTCTACTTGCAAAGCGGGAGCGAGATCTTCCACGAGGACTTCTCGGATGGAGAGCAAGCGCTTGAGCTATGGTCACTCGACCCTACATGGGCGAGTGCCGGTGAGGGAGCGGTGGAGAACGTCACCGGTGCGCACGGGTTCGTGCTCCACATCCGAAGCGGTGCGGACCGCTGGCATCGCCGCAGTGCTGCTGTGAGCATCCCCCCGCTTCGTGTTGGCCAGCGTATCGTCTTCTCCTGTCAGGCGATGATGGCCCAGACAAAGGATGCGCACACCATGTCGGTCTTTCCCGCGCGCAAGTCGCTCGATTCGCTTGCGGGATCCCTCCCGTACTATCTTTTCACCAACGAAGGAGGAGGATCAACGATCCATGAGATCGAGGCGCACGGTGGTGACATCGGTCATCCGATTCCGTTCGCTCCCGGTGTCTACCGCTGGTACACATACCGTTTTGTCTTCTCCGCAGATGGATACGAGGTCTATGTCAACGACCAGCTTTACATCTCCGGAAGGCTAACCCAGCCGATCGCTGACGGGGGAGAGTGGTTGATCCTCCTGGGGGACGAGAGCCATACCGAGGCGTGTGACGCCTACTTCGACGAGATCCGGGTGTGGGTCGAGGAGTGACTTCCGGTGTAGATCTTCAAGAGAAGTGATGGGTGGCCCTTATTCCAATCTACTGTTCTATTGACCTGTAATGATGCCGGTATCGTGGAAAGGCCCATGCTGCGATCGCCCCAACAGATCCTCCACCGCTTGCCGCGTGGGAAGGGAGGGCTGCGCCCCTCGCTTGGTAGTCGCCAACGCACCAGCAGCAGCAGCCCACCGCACTGCGCCTTCCACGGGGAGTCCCTCTGAAAGGGCGGCGGCTAACGTGCCGTTGAAGGCGTCACCCGCTCCGGTAGTGTCGACGGGGGAGACCGTGTATGCTGGAAAGCGCAGATAGCGATCGGCCTCGACGAGAACTGCACCATCGCTTCCGTCCTTACAGATCACCCGACCGATTCCACGCTCCAGGAGCTTGTGCGCCCCCTCCTCCAGCCCCTCCTCCTCGGTCAAGACGATGAGCTCGCCTCGGTTCGGGGTCAGTATATTGACACGCTCAAGAAAGAGAGACGAGAGGTCCTGGGCGGGAGCGGGATCCAGAATCACCAGGGGACGTGTTGCGGGCAACCGTCGCAGCAGGTGATCGATCGTTATAAGGGGGACCTCAAGCTGCAGGAGAAGGACCTCGGCGCGCGCGATCGCAGGAAGGATTCGGTCCACGTAGGCAGAATCTACCAGGGCATTCGCCCCTGGTACGTACGCGATGGCGTTCTCACCGTCCTCGTTCACCCAGATACTAGCGATCCCGGAGGAGGCGCTTTGCTCTCTCTCCACAGCGTTAATATCGATTCCGTTCTTTGCAAGGCCGCGGAGGAGATCCTCACCAAAGGGATCCGTCCCGACCTTCCCGTAGAAGGCGACCTGCGCTCCGAGACGGGCTGCCGCCACGGCCTGGTTCGCTCCCTTCCCCCCTGGGTAACGACCGAATCGGTGGCCAAGGACTGTCTCCCCGGGTCGCGGCAGATGCGGGACCTCGGTGACGAGGTCCATGTTGATGCTTCCCAATACGTTGATCACTTGGTCGAACTCACCTTCCTTTCATGGGGCTCAGCCGCCGCGTACAACCGGTCCGACGATTCGCTTGCCCCAGTGTACGGTCCATTCGCTCAGTTTAGTGAAGCTCATCTTCTCGAACCCGATCACGTAGCTTTCGAACTCCTTCCCTACGGGGTCCTTCCACTCATCCGGGATGCGTTCGTATCCAAGGAGGGTGCCGAGAAGGCTACCCACCTGTCCGGCCGAGCAATCGGTGTCGAATCCGCACATCAGAGTCGTGGTGAGCGATCGCCCGAAGTCCCCCTCCCCCAGCAAGAGACCGGTGATGACGGTGGCGATATTGGGGAAGGTGTGAATCCAGTGGTAGTGCCCCAGATCCTGCTCGATCTTCGCCAGCACCCCTTCCCAATCCCCTATCTTCTCGCACCAGTGGATGGTCTCCTCAACCACCTGATGAAAACGGCTCTCCAACGGGACAGACGTTAGCGCGCGGCGCAAGGCCTCCTCGATCGGACAGCCTGAGAAGGCGATGCTGATGAGGGCGGCGCAGTAGATCTCACCGTAGACCCCTTCGCGGCGGTGCGAGATAATTGCATCGCGGAAGGCAAGCTCCGCGGCAAGGTCGGGACGGAGCGGCGTTAAGAGGCCATGGATCTCCCCGCGCATCTGCGCGCCGATCCATTCGCTGCACGGGTTGCGAAACCGGCCGCTCTCCGGAGGCATCATCCCGGCCTTGAGGTTCTCCAGAGCGACCTGCTCCGCGGTGAAGGCATAGGGAAGGTGCCCTACCCACTCCAGGGCAAGCTGCTCGCTCGTGAAGGAAGGACCGTACTCATCAAGGGCATGCAGGACGAGAATCGGGTAGGCTGTGTCGTCGTTTTCCACCTTGGGAGGGACGAGGTAGTCTGTGACCGTCCCGTAGCGGGAGCGGATCATCTCGCTCGTCCACCCCTCCACCGGATCTCCGAGTGCCGTGCCGATGCACTTTCCTACCCATCCTCCCCGCACCCGATCCAGGTACTCTTTAGATGTGATCGTGCTGGCTATCCCTTCTACCGGGCTGGGGAGGGACGCTCTCATCTCCTCGAAGGTCGTTGGCCCGAGGTTCTTCTTCTCCTCCAGCGCAAGGTGGATCTCCTTGTTGATGAGGGCGATCGAAACGAGGAGCCGATCGTAATCGCCCTCGTGATAATCCTTCTCTGCCTGGGCAAGGAGGGTGGACGCCTTCTCCATCGCATACCCTTGATTGATCATCGCCTCCACAGCGGCGCGGATCGGGTAGACCTTAACCCCGGAGAGGCCTGTCGTCTCCCACATGTTCGCCGCATTCTCTCGACGCTTCTTTAGATCGTCCATCTATACCTCGCTTCTCTTAGAGCGCTTTGGTAAGAAGTTCAAGGATGTCAAGGACTTCCATCTTCGATCCTGCCCTGCTCTTGGCATCGAGCAACCCACTCTGACATGCCGGACACGCGCTCACGATCGCGTCCGCTCCAGTCGCTTCCGCCTCGGCAAATCGATCAAGCTCACTCTCCACGGACATCTCTTCATAGTCGTAGCGGACGAACCCACCGTTTCCGCAACAGAAGGAATTGTCGCGGTTGCGAGGCATCTCCAGTAGCCTGACCCCGGGGATCGTCTCAATTAATTCCCGTGGGGGTTCGTAGATTCCCATGTGCCGACCAAGATTGCAGGGATCGTGATAGGTAACGACGCGGGACGTCTTCTTCAATTGAACCGGGTGTTTCGCGAGCTCATCAGTAAGAAACTCACTCAAGTGCATGGTCTCGAACGGAAGAGGCTTTCCAAGGAGCCGCGGCATATCTTCCTTGAAGGTACGCAGGCACCCCGGGCAGGCGAAGACGATCGTCTTTATCCCAAGATGCTCGATCGCTTCCAGGTTGGTCGCGGCTGTCTTCCCTGCCTGATCCATCTTTCCTGCTGCAATATAGGGATGGCCGCAACATCGCTCGTCCCCGAGGAGTGTGAAATCGATCCCCAACTTGTTGAGAACCTGATACGCGCTACGCGCAATCCCGCGTCGTAGGTAGGCAGTGGTGCACCCAACAAAGAACAGTACATCTGCCTCCTTGTCGACCCGCTCCTTATTGGGAAGCCAAGTAAGCCGCTTCTCCTGCGACTTGTCGTAAGGGTTTCCGAACTCATTCACCTGTGCGAGCGTATCGGCGAGGCCAGATGGCAACAGGTCTTGGTCTGCCATGTCCTCCTTCATCGCTGCATAGATATCAGTGAGCGGAAGATACTTGAAGCATTGCTCTTGACAGGCCTCGCAGTCGGTGCAGGAGAAGATGCGCTCTACGACTTCGTTGCTATACTCGATCTCCTTGTCGATCAAGGCGCGCGCAATGGCGAGCTTCCCCCTCGCCCCATAGGATTCGAGCCCGTACGTCGCGTACGGCGGGCAGATCTTCTTTCCCTCTCCCTGGTCTTGATCAAAGCAGAATGCACAGCGGAGACAACTGTAGATCTGATCTCTGTATTTCTCAAGCTTCATGTTTCACTCCTGTGGGAAAGAGAAGGTCAGGGTTCAAGATACCATTCGGGTCCATCGCGGCCTTGAGCTTCTTGAACAGTTCGAAGGTCTCACCGAGCTTAGGCATGATATAAGGGGAGACTCCCGCTCCCAGGCCACCCGGACTCATCGTCCCCTCTGTGAACATGATCTCCGCGATATCGCCACGCAACTTCATCCCATATTCCCACGCGTCGTCCCGCCGCTCATCGTAGAGGGTGTCGATCCAAAGATACGCTCCGTTACGGGAGAAGTACGCATCCAACCCCTTCACGCGGATCCCGTATTTGGCGAAGTCCGCGTCGCGCTCTTCCCGCAGGTTACGAAACAGGCGGACCGCCTTCTTCAACCCCTGTGTGGAGACGAAGCCGGCTACCTCGGGGCAGAAGTACGGTCGATCGCTGTAGTACGGGCCAGGGGCGGTGTTCCGCAGCCAGGAGTACATGTGTTCCTCCCAGTAGTGACGCGTCCCCTCCGCCGAAGTGGGGCGCCCGTGATGCGTCTCGCAGATCGCTTCGGCTTCACGGAGCCGCTCACGGGCAGCGGTGGCGCGATCGCGGACGATCAGGTGAAGGAACCCATCACCGTCCACTCCTGCAGGCTTGGGCCCACCGAACATGCCGACGATGAACGTCGCCACCTCACGCATCTGAATGCCACACGCGGCATCGATCGCGTTCTGGTAGTCATCGAAGGCGTAGAACGCGAAGAGCTCCGTCTCCGGGATCGGTCGGATGCGGTAGGTCACCTTGGTGATGATCCCGAGAATCCCGTAGGACCCCATGAACAGGCCGGCAAGATCGGGTCCGTTCGCGTTCCGTTCGATCGGTTCCGAATTCGGGTTTGCCGCTGACCCGGTCTGGATCACCCTCCCGTCGGGAAGGACCACCTCAAGGGCAAGGACGTGGTCCGCTGTCATCCCGTACTCCGTAGCTCCGTGTGGAATGGCGTTGACCGCGACAGTCCCGCCTATGGTGCACGAGAAGAGTCCACCGCCGCCGGGAACAGCGAGCTCTCGTCCCAGCTTACGCAGGTGTTGATCGATCCCGTGCCAGATCGCTCCTGCCTGCGCAGTAACGTAGCCGGCCTGAAGATCGACTTGCTCGATTCGATTCATACGGGTCGTCTCAAGGAGGATCACCCCATCCTTGACGCCGCTCCCGAGGAAGGTCGTTCCGCGGCCCCGCGTGTAAATCGGTTTCTTGACTTCGTTCGCGAGACGAACGATCGCGGCCACCTCCTCCGTCGATCCAGGACGGACCACCACCTCCGGGATCCCCGCCTTATCCGGGCCGCAATCACGCGAATAGCAGATCCTGTCCACCATAGAAAAGGTGACGTACTGCTCGCCTACGATCGCGACAAGCTCTTCCTTGATATCGTTATGCATATGTTTCACCCACTTTCTTAGCCTCCTTGAGAAGGGCTTTCTCATCGATTGTCACGATAACTCGATCACGCATTACTACCCGCCCGTTGATGATCACCGTCTCGACATCGCTCCCTTTCGCACAGTAGACAAGGGAGGGGACGATTGCATCGCCCAGGTTGAACAGGTGGGGCTCGGAGGGATCGATCAGGACGAGGTCGGCAAGCTTTCCCTCGTCGAGAGTACCCGCATCGATCCGGCAGGCTGCCGCTCCCACCGCGGTAGCGCTGCGGAAGATCTCCCGCGCATCGAGAGCCATCGGATCCCCTGCCGCAACCTTCTGGAGGAGAACCCCGGTCCGCATCTCCTCGAACAGATCGAGAAGGTCGTTGGATGCGGCCCCGTCGGTCCCTAGTGCGACCTCGACTCCAACCCGGCGCATCTGCACGATCGGGGCGATCCCGCTTCCGAGTTTCATGTTGCTCTTGGGGTTGTAGACCACGGTCACCGAATGCTCCTTGGCAAGCTCGATCTCTTCGTTGCTCAGGTGTACACCGTGGACGGCCAGAATCGGACGGGAGAGAAAGCCGATCGACTCCAGGTACTCCAGGGGGCGTCTTCCGGTCGTCTTCAGGGACTGTTCCACCTCCCAGGCCGTCTCCGAGACGTGTGTTTGGATCCCCAAGTCGTATTTCTCAGCGGTCTCCATGATCCAATGAAGCAGTTTTTCACTGCAGGTGAACGGGGCGGATGGCCCGAGGAAGACCTGTACTAGTGGATCCTCTCGCGGGGTTTGATGCCAGTTTTCGATAAGTTCTAGGGTATTCTCTTGTATCTGCGCTGAGCCAACCGTGAGGTCGTCCGGAACCCACTGATCGACCATGCTCATCGCGGCGATACCGCGAATACCGATGTCGCACCACGCCTGCGGAATCCCGCGCAAGTTCATGTCCATATCGACGAACGAAGTAATCCCGTTTCTGATCATCTCGGTCGTCCCGAGGATTGACCAGAGGTAACCGATCTCATCGCTCATATCACGTTTCAGTCTATCGAGGACCTTGCGTACGAAGGGGAAGGTGACATCTTCACACCACGAGACGAGCGAGAGATCGTCTCGCCGCCCCTTGAGCATCGACTGGTAGAGGTGCGTGTGCGCGTTGACAAGCCCTGGGATGACGATCCGCCCCCGCCCATTGAGGACGATCGCTCCCTGTCCGATCTCTTGCGGAGTGACACGGCCGATCTTCTCGATACGATTTCCCTCGATCAAGATGTCCACATCGTGTTCCACGCGCGTTTCGTCACGCACAAGGGTAGAGATTCCCTCGATGACGATCGTCTGCTTCCCTGCGTCATTCGTTTTCATCGGGCTTTTCCCAGGAGGGCGGTCAAGAGCGCGACGTCCTTCACCCCGGCATGGGCCGCTCGACCGGTGGAAAGATCCTCAATAGTGACCCGTGCAGGCTTGTTGATGTGGATGAGATCGGGGATCGCCTCGAAGATCCCGTCTGCCGCGGCCAAGACGTCGTGAAAGAGGCTCCCGTAGATCGAGGTCGATGCAAAGGAGAGCAGGTGCGCGAGGTGCTCCAGATCATCCTCCGGGGAGGCAAGGAGGGTGAGGACAACCTCCCCGGCGTAGTGGATGAAATCATCGGGATAGGGACGCTTCTCCGCAGGAGAACCGATCCGGCTCACCGGACAGACAGGAGCCTGTCCGATCATGTGCTTGACCTTGCGTGAATCGACCTTCAGGCTCTCTTCCAGGGTGAAGATCACGCTCTCGTTCACTCGCCCCGCTATCTGCACCGCTCCAACTACACTCCACCCCGGAACGACGATCAAGGTCAGAGATCGAGGGGGGAGGTTGCTTCGCTCGGCGAGCGCGAGTGCGACCTCGTCGCCAAGGAGGCGATCGGACTCGATGACCGCGATCGCGGCTGGATTTTCCATTGCTACCGCTCCATCGAGGTATAGACGAATCGGGCCGGAGAGACGAACCTCTGGCTCGTCCGCGCTCAACGGGTAGGAGGCCTGCAATCCGTACGTAGAGATGGTGGGATGAAATGATTCGACAGTGACCTGCGGGAGGAGGAACCCTCCAAGGTCGGTGAGACCGAGCGAGGCGTTAGCGAGCCCGCCGTGGCAGATCTCGATCAAGCATAACCCCGCCGCAAACGACCCGGCAACATCGATACCAGCATCGATCAGCGTAGCTCCACACGGAAGGGTCTGAACGGCAAGGCCGTACTCCCACGCACGTTCGATCAACGTACTTACCAGTCCATTACACCGCCGGGCGATGCTTGCTTGTTCTCTCGAGTCGAGGTTCAGTCTGTTCATATTGTCTATCGCTCGCTAACTACATCGGGAAGGTAGAGCTGATGCTTCCCCCACTCTCCCCCGAACGAGGGGGCTGTGATGCGCATCACCCCCGGAGTTGCAGCGAATGCGTCGATCGCCACACGTAATCCTGCCTTGATCTCCTCTATCCCCAGTCCGATGAGCGGGTACTCGATCACCGCCTCGGCTCCATCCGGGATCTTCGTTTCGCTCACTTCATGACGCAGGGTGGGACAGTAGGGCTCGTTGATCGTTACTCCTTCCTCGCGATAGTTGATTCCTCCCACCTTTGCCCCGCTGATCCCGCCGAGGGGGTAGTTGAAGAGCGCGACGCCATGGGTGTCGTGGAAGATCCGATCGGACGCTTCCTGCGCCGCGATGAGGCACGACGCCGCGTTCTGCGCGAAGACCTCGATCACTCCATCCATCCCGGTGATGACATGGCATTTCCTCTCGATCATCATCTCCCCGGTCATGATCGGGAGGCGGATCACCTCGCGCTCCCCTAGCGTCGTCTCTTCCTCAAACCCGTCCCCCCACCGTCGCAGGTGTTCACCGATCTCGACCGCCTCCCCTCTCCTCCCTGCAGGGGTCGCGTCGAAGAGTGAGCAGGTTGGAAGGTGCGGGAGGATGTACAGCCTATCGAGTAGAGCCTTGCGAAATGCTTCCATCCCGATCTCCGTCGGCGCGTTGAACTGGATAAGGACGCCGGGGCGGCCATCCGGAGTCTCTGTCGGAGTGACCCTCCCCTCAACGCACGCCTGGAGTGGGGCCGCGGTGATGACGGAGAACCCGGACAAGTAAGTCGCCTCCTGCAACGCCACCCGTTCTGAGAGAGCGGTGAGGAGGACGCGGCAGAGGTGCACATCCGTGCACTCGCAAGTTGCTTCCTCCAGTTCAATGTTCTTGTAGAGCAATCTTTCTCCTTTTTTGTTAGATCATTCTTCTGTACGCGCGGAGGAGGGATCGTCTGAGGTGAAGCGTCACACGATCGTCGGGTGATAGTGCGCGTGTAGGGTTCCCGTCCAGGATGACGACAGCACCGTTCTCTAGGCCGACTATCTCGATCGTGTCCCCCTCGCCGAAGCTGACCTGGCAAAGGGAGAGCGGCTCGACCGCCACGAGATCCGCCTGATCGATCTGTGTCCGAATCAAGACGGCGCTTGCCGCGGTGAGTACCCCTTCTTTTCCCAGGTATGGGCCCCAGCAGATCAGGCCGCTGATCGCCTTGCCGCTGTATGGAAGCGGATCGTTGATCGGGGAGGCGATGATCTGCCCGATCGGCGTATCCTGCGCGTCGATCATGAGCGTTCCGTTCTTGTAGATCCTCGTTTCCTTCCCACAGACCGAGCACGGTCGGGTCTCCTGCCGAACCCCATTGAGCATTGCGCGAGCGTCGAGGTCGACACGTGTTCCATCTTTCGTCCCAAAAAAGAGGTTGCTTAAGGTCACATCGTTGAACGCAATCCCTGTGGGCTCGTTGTTCACCTGCACCTCGATCCCGTGGATCGGCTTCTCCACAAGACGAGAAAGATCGAGCCTCTCCAGGTCATCTCCGCGTACCGTCACGAGCGGCCCCACGTTCGAGGAGCCGGCACCGATTCCCAGGAGGCGCGCCGAACTCCCGTGGTCGATAATCGTATTGGCGATGGCGGCAAGTGTTCCGTCCCCCCCAATCCCAATCACGCTCTCCACACGTGCATCTAGCATCGCTTCGACCGCACTGGTCACGCGGGTGAAGCCTGAGCCGATCTGTGATTCGACCTTTTCGACGCTAATCCCTAAGCTATCAGCGATGGCCGCAACGGGCGTCCCGAGGACTACGAGGAGAGGAGTTCCTCTCAACTTGGGGAGAAGAACGGAGAGGAACATGCGGATCTTCGCCTCGCCGGCTCCTGCACCAAGATGAGCGACCAGGCCGGATCGACCGATAGGGATCACTTGATCGCCCCACCTGTGAGGCCGGAGACGAGGTACTTCTGCCCCAGCATGAACAGTATCAGGACGGGGATGCACGCCATTAGTGCCGCCGCGCTCAACGGGCCCCAACGCACCACGCCGCCCGAGCCCATGAACCGTGCCAGAAAGACGGGAAGTGTGTAGTGCGCGTTATCACGCATGATTACGAGGGCGAAGAAAAACTCGTTCCATGAGAGGAGGAGGGAGAACGTACCCACCGCCAGCAGCCCGGGGACCGAAAGGGGTAGAACGATCTTGACGAGCGACTTTGCCCGGCTGCACCCATCGATGCGTGCAGCCTCCTCCAGCGCGACCGGGATCTTGTCGAAGTATCCCTTGAGGAGCCATATGCTGAATGGCATGCTGAAACTGGTGTACATGATGACGAGACCAGGAAGGGTGTTCAACAGGTGATAGGTTTTGAGCACAGCAAATAGCCCCAGGACCATGATAATCCCGGGGAAGGATTGCGTGGCAAGGAGCCACATCGAAAAGATGGTCCGCCCGCGAAACTTGAACCGCGACAAGGCGTATCCGGCCGGAGTGGATACGATAATGGAGAGGAAGACGGTCGCCATGGCGACGATACTACTGTTCTTAAAGTTCGTGAGGAAGCTCGACTCGGTGAAGACCTCGCGGTAGTTGGCAAGTGTCGCTTCCCTGGGAAAACCTATTGGGGAGGCAACGATTCCCTGTTCCGTCTTCAATGAGTTGAACAGGATAAAGACCATCGGAAAGGCAAGGAGGAGCATGAACAGGATGACGAACAGGTGTAACAGAACCTTTTTTACAGGGTGCATTCTCATTGGAGGACCTCCCGAATGTAGAAGACAACCACGGTGAGGAGGCACAACAGGATCAGTAACCCGATCGCAGCCCCGTAGCCCGCCTGGTAGTACATGAACGCATTCTCGTAGGCGTAGAGCGGAAGGGTGAGCGATGCGTTCCCTGGTCCTCCTTTCGTAAGGACGAAGACGATATCGAACATGTTGAACGTCCAGATCGTCTCCAGGGTGAGGATAATCAACACGACCTTCTTAATGCTCGGGAGAATGATCTTGTACTGGGCCTGGAGATAGTTTGCCCCGTCGATCGCCGCAGCATCGAGTGTGTCCTTCTCGATAGTCTGCAGCCCTGCGAGGAGCATTATCGTCACGAATGGGATTCCCATCCAGATATTGGCGATGATGCAGGTCCAGAGAGCGAGCTGGGGATCAGTGAGCCAGTTGGGCGGGTGGGACATCCCTAGGGAGTGGAGGAACGCGTTCAACGGCCCGCCGTTCAAGAAGATATAGCGCCACATGAGGGAGATGACGACCGGGGGAAGAGCCCATGGAATGAGGGCAATCCCGCGGAACATCCTGCGAAAACGCAGGAAGCGCGAGTTGAGCATCGTGGCAAGCCAGTAGGAGAGGAGAAACTGCATCCCGACGCTCGTCACTGTCCAGATGATGCTGTTGCTGAACGCCCGTAGAAAGAGGTGGTCCTGGAAGAGAGACGTCACGTTCCGGAACCCAACAAAGACGGTCTCCTGTGTCAAGGCACGGTAGGTGTAGAACATCCGAGAGATCCCTTGGATCAAGGGGTATAGGCTGATCCCGCACAGTACGACAAGCGCGGGGATAAGGAACGGGAGAGCCCGTCGCTCTTCGTCGAAGGGTGTACGAACGCTGCGCATCACGTGCCCCCTCTTTCAGAAAAATTGATCATGATCTTCAATCCCTTTGCCTCCTTGGCTAGTTCGAAACCTCTCTCAAGTTCGGAAAAGGGAACGGTGTGAGTGATGATTCTTTGCACGACCCGCGCATGGTTGTTCAACCAGGCGACGGCCGTCTTAAATTGACGTAGGTTGTAGCCGAAGCTTCCCATAAGCCCGATCTCGCGATAGTGAACGGCAAACGCGTCGAGGCAGATCTCGTCTCCCTTCGGCAATCCGCCGAAGAGAAGGACGCACCCCCCGGCCGCGGCCAGGTTGAACCCCGCCTCGACGAGCGATTTATTTCCAACGGCAATGAGGACTCGATCGGCTTTTCCCTTCCCCCATTCGCTCCTCATCCGCTCGGCAAGATCCTTTGCCTCTGGTGAGACAACGGCAATACCCAGCTGACGCGCCGCTTCGATCCGAGGAGAGGAGATCTCGCTCAACAGGACCTTTGCCCCTTTCGTCTTTGCCAGCAGGGCGAGCATCACCCCCATCGGTCCGCCTCCGATGACAAGGACGGTATCTCCCTCTGTTATTCCTGCTCTCTCGACGCCATTCTGAGCACAGGCGAGCGGCTCGGCGAGCGAACCGACGGCGAAATCGACCCCCGCACCCAATCGAAATGTTGCTTGCTCCACGATCGCACGCGGGAGGAGGATGTACTCCGTAAGTGCCCCGGTGACGAATGCCTTGTGCTCGCAGAGCTCGCCCAGACCGTGTCGGCACAGGTCGCACTCCCCACACTCGACATACGGTGCGGCGACTATCCCCTCTCCGACCTCGAACCGCTCGACTCCCTCTCCGACCTCGATGACGGTCCCCGCGAACTCGTGCCCGAGGACGCAGGGGGGCGAGAAATAGGGATGCCCTCTGAAGTAGGCCTTGACGTCGGTCCCGCACAGGCCAACGGAGTGGGTCTTTACCAGAACCTCTCCGGGTCCGGGATGCGGCGTCGGGACCTCGCGATAACCGATCTTCCCGATCTCGACAAGCTCAGCGATCTTCATCTTTGATATCATTCCGATCGTCTCTCAAGAAAGAAAGGGGGGCTTTCGCCCCCCTATGAAAGTCTAGTATTCGACCCGGATCTCGACGACGTACCAGTTCCACTGGTTCTCATCGTAGAGCTCTATGGTCTCCGGATCGGAGTCGTACGGGAAGGCCAGCTTCACCGGTCCGCCCAAGCTTGCCGGGAGGTCATCACCGTCAAGGGTGGTGACCAAGAGGACCGGATAGTAGAGGGCATCCCTGATTGCGACGGGGACTTCCTTATCATCCGAAGCGATCGTTACGGCGGTGCTAGCACCGGCGGGAATCCCCACGTACCTAAGGATCGCCTTCAGCGTCACACCACCGTAGGCCTGTTCTCCCATCCACGGATCCTCCACTACATAGGCAACGTAGGGAAGTGCCTTCAGCATATCGATATCGAACTCGAACACGTCACCGTTATTGGTTAGCGCGATCGCTCCCGATACCGTCAATACAACCTCTCCGGTGGGTACGGGGACTTCTTTCCCCCACGCGCTCACCGCGATTAGGCCGATCACCAACACGCACAGTAAAACCTTGGAAACGTTCTTCATCGTCTGTCCTCCTTTTTTTCTTTTGTTCTAGGAACTGCGTTTGCTTATGTTCATCACCTCCTCAATATCATGGGTTTTCCTTATTGCAGGCCCATTCGCCGTAGGAACAGGTTTCCCTGCGTGGTTGCCACTTCTAGTGCTGTCTCAAGATCCTGTTTTCCCAAGATGACCAGCTCAATCTGGGGGAGGAACGATTGCCATTCCCAAGCGAAGAACGCGAACATGTGAGGCTTCACGTCCTGCGCGTAAGGGAGCCACTGATAGGCAATGCTCCATTGGTTCTCCTCGCTCTGAAACTCGGGCCGCTCCAGGGCGCTCTGCCTTACCGGGAAGAGCCAATCGGCATAAGCGATCCGCGCCGAGTTCTCCGTGTTGGTGAAGAACTCCACAAACTGGAACGCCTCATCCCTGTGAGGTGAGTCGACGTAGATCCCCAAGGCTTGGGGATCGGCCTCGGTAACGATCTTCTTCTCTCCCTTGACCTGGAGCATCCCCCAATCGAGCTCGCCCTTTGTCAGCCGCACGATCCAGCTACGCACCCAGCAGCCATAGCTGAACATGGCGTACTGCCCGTCCTTGAATCCTTTCAGGAGACTCATGAAATCGTAGCTCAGGATATCCTGCGGCATGGTCTGGTCGACGGTCACCAGATCGGTAAAGCTCTTGATCGCCTCTCTCGCGTTCTCGTCGATCTCGACGTGCCACGTCCCGTCGTCATGGCGCTGCAGGACGTGTCCCTCGTTCTGCTCGACCAGGCACCACCACAGCCGTTGTTCGAGCGGGGCGAGGAGCCCCCACGTGGTGACCTTGCCGGTCTCATCCCTCTTGGTCAGTAGCTGCGCGTAGCCGCGGAGTTCATCCCAGGTGATCATCCCATCCGCAGGTAAAGTGATCCCAGCATCGGCGAACAGGGTCTTGTTGTAGAAGATGACGAGCGTCTCCTGCAGGAGGGGAACTCCATAGATCGTCCCCTTATCATCGCTTACCCCTTCCCAAGTGGAGACGGGGATGTCCGAAATGGTCTCGTCGTTCAGGTAATCGTTGAGCGGGGCAGCGTAGCCGAGCATCCCGTACTCGTAGCACATCACCGCGTCCTCATGAAAGATGTCAGGAGCCTGCCCCCCCTGAAAGCTCGTCAGGAGGTAGTCATCCAGGTTCTCCCACGCCTGCCAGAGGATCTCGACCTGAATATCGGGGTACGCATCGTTCCACTCGGCAACGATCGCCTTGATCTCCTTCACCGTGTCCCCTTGCCAGGCAGGGCAGACAAACGTAAGATCGGCGGCCGACCCGAGGACCCCAAGCGTCGTGACCATCAGAGCCAGCAACGCCACCAATAACACAACTCGTTTCATCGTTCCTCCTTTCATGCTCTTAAACCCGCCCTCTTGCTAATCCGCTGCCTCGTCGTACTTCGTGAAGAAGACAGGATCGTAGGGTTTTATCAGTGTCGCGCTGTGCTCGCGATAAATACCTACTATCCCGATCACATCCTTCCTTTCCACTGGAATAGGGAACTTGCCTATGATAATGGTTGCACTTCCGTCACTTGCTGAGATGTCGCTACCCATAATCGCCTTGACTTCGAGTCGGGGAACCGCAACTGTCTTTCCGATGAAGACCTCACTATGGGACTTCATCTCGTCGATCGTCAAATTGGGGTTTAAGATGTAGAAAGACCGCTCACGGGAGACGGTTTCTCCATCCACCATCAGGAAGTCAATCGTCAATGAATGGTAGCCGTCGTCCAGCGTTGAGAAATTCAGGTTTCCGTAGGCGGTGCTCCAAAGCGTATTGTGAGATAACCCTGCTTCTATTGGTGCTCTGTCATCGAGTTGCCAGGAAGCGCTCTTCGCTTCCCCCCACACCGCTGCCTGCAAGGTATCGTTCCAGAAGACAACCGCCCCTTGGGGTGAGCTGATTTCAACTGTGTTCAGGCCCACCTCCTGCCAGATACTCTCCAACCGCCCGCGGCTCATCCGGTACACCCGATATCCAAACTCGCTTCCATCTGGGGCCTCCCCTTCCCACCAGGAGCCGCATACTGCTCCAGATGTGAGCTCATAGAAGGGGTATTGCTGCTGTATAAGGAAGTTCGCGTGCCAAGAGCCATTTAACAAAGCGGTGATACCAATATTCGCTAAGAGCTTGAGCATCTGTGCATTCTCCTCAGTGTTAGCCCAAGAAGGGGTTGGCTCGTGACAGAAGACCACAATAGGGGCATTCGGATCTGCTGAGGCCAGATCCTGCTCTATCCAAACAAGTTGATTTTGGGAGACTGTATAAGTGAGTTTTGTGCCAGAAAGTTGCATGGTATCTAAAACGACAAAGTGAACACCTTTCCTATTAAATGAGTAATAGGTAGGACCAAAGTATTTTTCGTATATCTCTTTCCCTACGGTTTCATCACACACTATGTCATGGTTCCCTTCCACAGCGAAGAAAGGGGAAGTAAAGTTTGCGGCAAACTGGTTGGCTACATAGGCCATCCATTTGTCGACCAGCTCAACAGGGGGCCGTTTCGCATCGGCCACAACGTCTCCTGTCAGCATAACAAAATCCGGTGCGAGGCTGTTTACCTCATCGATGATCGAATCCAATACCCCTTGGGGGAGGACCTTCATCCGTCGATCGTAGAAGGCTTTCTTGAACTCATCCGGGTCGGTCGCGTAGTGCGTGTCCGAGAGTTGAACAAAGACGAGCGGGGAGTCGTCTACCACCACCTCCAATGGGAAGTCGAGGGGTTCCCCTTCCGTAAGGTCCCGGTACCATCCGTCGAGCGGCCGGGTCCCGCTGGGGGTGCCGATGAAGACGAATCTGGCTTCGGGATCCGGTTCCAGCGTGAACACGCCTTTATCATCCGTCGACACTACCGTGACCCCATCGCTCACGACCACCCCAGACAGTGGAAGATCGGCGCTGTCGTATTGCAGATCGTTGTTGTGGTCGATGTAGACCGTTCCGGTTACGCCATAGAGGCCGGTGCTTGCCAGGATCAGGGTACAGAGTGCTATTCCGATCGCCAGCGCAAGCCGTAATCTTCTCTGCATCATTATAGGTACCTCCTTAATCGCTCTTCAAATGGACCAGTGTCACGAGCTTCTCGACCTCTCGTGTGGGATCGGCGGCCTCGAAGATGTTTCTGCCGAAGGCGACACCCGCGGCACGTAGCGCGAGCGCGTCGCGCACCATGGTCAGTGGGTCATCTACCTTTGGCCCGCCAGCGATGAGGATCGGGATGGGACAGCTGTCGATGACAGACCTGTAGGCTGGTGCACCCGTGAAGTAAGCCTTGATACAATCGGCCCCGAGTTCGTACCCCACCCGTGACGCGCAACGCACCCACTCTGTGTCGTAGAATCGGTTCGGTTCGACGGGGAGCATCTCCGCGATGAGCGGCATCCCGTAGCGCTGGCAGTCCCCAGCGATCTTCGCGAGAAGTTCGAGCGAGCGGGCTTCTCCCGCTCCCCCGATGAACCCCATCACCAGAACAGCGTCCGCCCCGAGAGAGACGGCCCGTTTCACCGTGGCGATCGGCCGATGGTAGTCGAAGTCCGGGTTATGCTCGGTCGATGCCCCGGTCAGCCGCAGGATGAGCGCTGATCTTCCGGCATAGATAGACGTAAACTGCGCTGCAGGACCGGGATTTAGGATGATCCCATCCGCCCCGCCGCCGACCACCTTTCCGATGATCCCCTCCATGCTTTCGAGCCCCTTCGCTTCGTGCTTAAACTGCCCGTGATCGAGGGCGATGACGACCGCCCGTCCATCCGCACGGAAGATCCGGCTCAGCCGAATCATCTTTCCACTCATTTATTCTCCTCCTTGATTACTTGCTGTCGACAGGTGGCGCCAGGGATGAGTTTGACCGGCAGGGTGATGTCCTCACCCTTCCCATCGAAGAGTTGGCGGGATACCTCCTCTCCGAAGCGGTATGCCGGGACCTTCACGGTGGTCAGCTTCGGCCTCACAAGGGCCAGGAGCGGCGTGTGGTCGAACCCGGTCACTCCGAGGTCCTCCGGAAGACTGAGGCCCATGTCCTCGGCAGCCTGGATCACCCCAATCGCGATGAGGTCATTCCCCGCCATGATGGCGTCCACACGGTATTTTTTTAGAATTTTCTGGGCGTGCTCGTATCCGGATTCATAGGTGAACTTCCCGTGGCAGACCGCTACTGGAGAGAGGTTGGCCACGGCCATCGTCTGACGAAAGCCAGCCAAGCGATCCTGGGCCGTGCTCACCTCTTGCGGCCCCGCGATGTACGCAATCCGCTGGTAACCGAGTCGAAGGAGGTGCTTCGTCAACTCGCGGCTTCCCCCCTGGTTGTCAGCCCCAACGGTGGGTAACCCCTCCACACGGCGATCCGCGACGACGATCTTGATCCCCTGGTGCAACAGACGCTTCACCCGTGCCATATCCGGACGTCCCACTGGGATGAAGACGATCCCCTCCACCCCTTCCGCGAGGAGGATGTCCAAGTAGTGCGATTCCTTCTCCACGGAGTGGTTGCTGTCACAGACCAGGGTGGAGAACCCCTTCTCAAATGCGACCGATCCTACACCGCGCACGATACGGGAGAAGAAGGAGTTGGAGATATCGGGTACAAGAATGCCGATCACCTGAGTTCGCTGCCGACGGAGTGTCTGCGCCGCTTTGACCGGGGTGTAGTCCAGTTCTTCGATCGCCAACAAAACACGATCTTTCGTCTCCGGCCGCATATGATCGGCGTCGAGCCCGTTCAACACGCGGGAAACAGTGCTTGGTGAGACACCAGCTCGTGCGGCTACTTCTCTGATGGTCGCCTGTTTCGTCATAGGAAATCGTTTTCCGAAATCGTTACCCCACCATAGCACGACTCTTACAAAATGTCAAGAGGAGGGCCGCGGGAAGGGTTCGATCATGGCGCACACGCGCTGGATCGTCACCGTATGTGGTTCCTAAAGCAGACTGAGAAGCTTCTCTTTCTCCTGCTTTAGCTGCTCAGTAGAACCGGGGATGAAGATCTCGAACGAGAGAATGCCGTTGAATCCCCTCTCCTTCAGCCGCTGAAAAATTGGCTTAAAGTCGAGTATTCCATCTCCCAGAGGGATGTGGCGTTTCTCTCCGAAGTCGCTCACGTGCACGTGGATGATATCCTTCCCAAGGGTGTCAATCGCTTCGATGATGCGGGTTGTATCAGCTACGTGCGTGAGGTCGAGCGTCACGGGAAGATGAAAGTCTCCCACCATTTCCTGGAGACGTTGGATGTCTTTTGCCGTGCGTACGAGTTCGTTTTCCTTCTCCCACTCCATGTTCTCCACAGTGACGGTGACACCATGAGCTTTGGCCTCCTCCAGGATCTGGCGGTACGAATTGGCCTGATACCCCCACTGTTCGTTTGCATCATTCCGTTTGGAAGAGCGCTTCCCAGGATGGACGACGACCAGTTCGCCTCCCAGTGCCGCGCACAGCCTTACGGCTTCGATCTGTTGGGCCGTGGATTCGCGTCGGATTCCCTCGTTCACCGAGGCGATGTTGATGTCTCTGATCGGCGCGTGGATGGTGCATGCAAGCCCGGCTTCCTTCAGCAATTTGGCCAATCGATCGGTGGTGAGGTCGATTTCTTTCTGGAAGTGACTGACCCAGATCTCGATCGAGTCGAACCCAATTTTGGTCGCCTTTTCTATTCCATCAGCAAGGCCCGTTTGCCAGAAGACCATCGAGGTTGTGCCGATTCTCATTCTTAACTCCCTCACCTTATCGCAATCTCTTTCGACCCATTGACAATAATGGCCCTGGCAGGCTGCTCATTTGGAGAGCCTGCCAGGGCCGCTCAACGGTACAACCTGCCTACTGCAGCCTCTCCTCCCAATCCAAAAGCACCTGATTGGCCTCAGGAACTGCGTTAGTGAATACCGTAGCAGGATCCTGCTGGCCGAGCAAGGCCGACTCGATCGCGTTACCGATCACGCGCGAGATGTCTCCGTAGGCTGCGATGTTCGGGCGCGCTCGCGTATAGGGGATTTGAGCGATCGCGGGCTTCGCGTTCGGATTCGCATCCAGGTACGCCTGGAATTCCTCGGAATCGACAACCGCATGACGGAGGGGAATATAGCCGGTGGCCATGCTCCAGGCGGTGTTGTTCTCGACGTTCGTCATCCAGTTGATGAACACCATCTCCGCTGCCAGTTTCTCGTCGTTGAACACCGTGAATAGCTTCCCGCCGGCGACAGTCACCGGGGCCAATTTCTCGTCGTTCATCACGTGAGCCGCAACGCCCATATCGAACTCCACAACGGGTTCGTAGGTGATATGGAGCCGGGCGCACGAGGCGAACACCATCGCAACAGCGCCGGTGCGATACCCGTTCTTGGGCGGAGCAGCCGGCATCGCTTCATGCACGTAGATCAGATCCTGCAGGTACTGCAAGGCCTCTACCGCTTCATCGCTGTCGATCGTGCACTCAGTGGACTCCTCATTGAACAGCTCGCCGCCGTTCTGCCACAGGTAGGGAAGGAAGTCGTAGATCACGCCTGTCATGGAGGTCGTATTCATCATGAGGCCCCATTGATCGATCTGTCCATCCCCATCGAGGTCCTTGGTCAGTGCCTTGGCGTAGTCGACCAGCTCTCCCCACGTGGTGGGCGGCGCCTCGGGGTCCAGCCCCGCAGCTACGAACATGTCCTTATTGTAGTAGAGGACGAGGTTGCTAGCCGCATAGGGCATCGCCCAGATCTCGCCTTTATAATTTGCACTCTGCCAGAAAAGGTCGAAGACATCGAACGCGGTGTTCGCGGTGATATGGTCTCCGAGTTTGAGGATGTTTCCCGTAGCCGCAAGCTCTGGGATCCAATAATCGTCCACTAGGCATATATCAGGAGCCGAGCCTGCTGCGATCGCCGTCAGCAGTTTGTCCCGTCCCGTCCACGCGCTTCCTATGTACTGTGATGTCACCTGGATATCCGGATGCGTCGCGTTGAACTCGGCGATCGCCTCTTCGTGAACCTTTCCAAAATCTCCTCCGTAGAAATGCCAATAGTCGATACTCACCTGCCCCATTACAGCAACACCTGCTAGTAGTACGCAGATAACCCCCATCAGTAGCGCAACATGTTTCTTCGCCATCGCTAGTTACCTCCTTGTTTCTTCTGTAGATCTCTTGTGTGCATGCACCTCTGTTCCAATCTCTATGAGACTACCACCTCCTTAACTATCCAGGATCTGACCTTTCACGACTTGATTCCCGTCATAGTGATTCCTTCCATGAACTTTCGCTGCGCCAAGAAAAACGCGAGTACAACAGGAGCGATCGCCATGACGCTTGCCGCCATCATCACGGCCCAATTCGTTCCCATTTGGTTCTTGAACATCGCAAGCCCTACTGGCAGTGTCCTCATCACCGTCCTGTGGGTCATCACCAACGGCCACAGATACATGTTCCAACTCCACATGAACGTGAAGATTCCCAAAGTGAGGAAGATGTTGCGTGTCAGCGGCATCACGATCTGAAAGAGGATTCGACCGTGTCCGGCGCCATCGATCCGCGCCGAATCGAAGAGAGATTGAGGAATGTCCATGAAACTCTGCCGCAAGAAGAAGACGGAGAACGGCCCGGCCAGCCACGGGAGCATAAGAGCCCAGTGGGTATCGATAAGGTGCATCCACTTCAGGAGCAAGAATGACGGGATGATCCGAACCTGCTCCGGCAGCATCATCGTTGCGAGATAGGTATAGAAGAGCACCTCGCGACCGGGAAATTTCAAACGCGCAAAGGCGTAGGCGGCCAAGGCGCACGTTAGAAGCTGCGATGTAGTGATGACCACGGCTACGATAATGCTGTTCGCGTACATCGTCGCAAATGGGATGTAGTCAAAGACTTCGGCATAGTTCGAGAATTTCCACTCGCTTGGCAGTAGCTTGAACGAGTAGCTGAAGATCTCCGATGGTCCCTTAAAGGAAGTGAGAACCATCCACAGGAATGGGAACGCAACGATCACGGCCCCCAGGATCAAGACGAGATATCTCGCGCTCAAGCCAACTGTTCGGCGAATCGTATATTCGCGGTTATTGTCCGATGGCATCTCTCTTGCCTCCGATGAACTTCATTTGGAAGAGCGAAATAAGCAATATCACCAGGAATAACACCCAAGCGACCGCGGACGCATATCCCATGCGTAACGATTGGAATCCTTGGCGGTAAAGGTAGTTCACCCACGTTTCGGTGCTTCGCATTGGACCGCCGCCGGTCATGACGTTGACGAGCGTAAACACCTTAAAGGAGTTTAGAGTCAGCATTACCACCACCAGAGCCGTCAACCTTCGCAGAAGTGGCAGCGTGATGTAGAAGAACTGCTGTGTCGAACTTGCACCGTCGAGCCGTGCACACTCGTAGTACACTTTTGGTATTCCGTGCAGACCGGCGAGGAAGATAACCGCGTAGAACCCGGCGTGTTTCCAGATTGCGGTGATGACAATCGCGAACATTGCCCAACCCGGCTCATAGAACCACGCCGGTCCTTGGACGCCCACGAGCTTCAACAACTGGTTCAACAACCCGTACTGGGCGTCGAAGATCCGGCTCCAGACGATCGCAACCACAACGAGCGATGTGATGACCGGAAGGAAGTAGACTGTTCTGAGGAGATTGCGCCCCTTGATCCCCTTCCACAACAGGAGCGCGATGCCCAAAGAACAGACGGTAGTTCCCGGGATGGTGCCCAGTGAGTACACAAGTGTGTTCTGTACGGCGTTCCAGAAATACTTGTCTGCAAAGAGTCTCTGGTAGTTCCCAAACCCAACAAAGGGTTTGTTGGGAGTAAGAATCGCCCACTTATGGAAGCTCAAGTACAGGGAATGGAAGAAGGGGAAGGCGGTGAACACGATGAAGACAATCGTTGCCGGAAGGAGGAAGAGGTAAGCTATGCGCGCCTCTCTGGACTTATACCATCTGTAGTGTGTCACCTTGACTTCTCCAGCCACCTGTTACCTCCCCTTCATTCAGATAGGAACCGCAACGCCTCTTCAACGGACCAATCATCGTGGATCAGACCGTTGATCGCTTGGACCATGCGTTTCGGATTCTCACGCCCCCACACGTTCCGTCCCATGGCAACACCGGCGCTACCACCGGCAAGAGAGGCCTTGATCACCTTGAACAGATCCTCGGTCGATCCCTTCTCCCCACCGAGGATGACCACCGGAATCGGGCACCCCCCAGAGACCTCGGCGAAGCTCTCCTGTGACCCGGTGTAGTACGTCTTTATGATGTCGGCACCGATCTCTGCTGCAGCACGTGCTCCCAGTTTCACCGCCTTCAGGTCACTCGGTTTCTCCACGTTCGGTCCGGCCGGCCAAACCTCGACCATCAAGGGCATCCCCCAATCGTTGCAGCTATCCGCAATGAAAGAGGCCTTTTCGATGAACTCCCCCTCGTTCCGGTGTCCGTACTTCACCGTGATTGCTACACCGTCCGCTCCGTACTTGATAGCCTGTTCGACGCTCGAGATGATGCGGTCCTGGAAGTCGGTGTAATCACCGAGCATGGTGAACCCACCGGAGATGCGCAGGATCACTGCCACGTCAGGGTCTTGGACCGTGTGCGTGGCGCGGAGCATCCCCTTTGTCGTCAAGATGGCGTCCGGCTTGCCCGCGATCACCTTCTCCACCATCTCATGCGGTCGGGCGAGGGCCCCTTTCGGTCCGATGATGGCCGCGTGGTCCATCGCAACGATCAAGCTCTTCCCGTCTTCTGCGAAGATGCGTTTTAGCCGTAGAGCCTTTCCGATTCTCATTTACACCTCTCCTTTTCTTGTTATTGCGAGCCCATCCGAACGACCACCCGATAAGTGGAACGATCGAGTGCCAATTTCATCCCTTCCGCGATCTGCTCTAAAGGAACGGTCTTCGAGATGACGGGTTTCAGGTCCAACCGCCCACGGTTCAACAGTGTCACCGCTGTTTGGAAGTCGTTCGTGGTGCGCCCTTGAACGCCGATCAACGCGATCTCCTTGGCGTGCAATCGATCGGGACTGATCGGTGTTTCGTAGTGATTACCGGATGCGGCAAACAGGACGATCCGTCCCCCCATCCGAACAACGGAGAGAGCGCCCGTGAAGGCGCTCTCTGCCGGCGTTGCCAAGATAACAACATCCGCACCGCGCCCCTCGGTCACCCCTTTTACAGACTCAACTAACGATTCCTTCTCCGGGTTGATTACAACATCGGCGCCGAATGCCTTCGCCTGTTCCAGTCGCGTTTCATCAATATCGCAGACCACGGTCCGGACACCGTACAGCCGGGAGAGTAGCACGTGTAACACGCCCATGACCCCGGCGCCGAAGATGACGAGCGTCTCCTCCCCTGATAGGCGCGCGCTGCGTAGTGAATGCACGCAGGTGGCAACCGGTTCGGTCAGAGCAGCCTCTTCGAACGATAGTCGTTCATCGATCTTGAAGAGCTGTGCCGCGGGGACACTGACATACTCCCCGAACCCGCCCATGAGGTTGAGCCCCTTCTTGAACCGGTTCTCACACAGGTGGTCGCTCCCGATGCGGCAGAAGTAGCACTCCCCACAGCGGTTCAAGAGGTCGAGGGCTACTCTGTCTCCCGGTTTCAGGTTTACCAGAACGCGCTTGTCCACCTCTTCGACGACTCCGGAAGCCTCATGTCCGGCGACGAGCGGATAGAAGATCTTTTGATCCCCCAAGAAGAGTCTCTGTTCCAACGTGCAGATTCCACAAGCCTGGATGCGGACAAGGGCCTCCTTGCACCCAACGGTCGGTTTATCCCAATCGACAACCCGGAGATCTTTCGGTCCGTACAGTACTGCCGCTTTCACTATCAACCACTCCTTTGACTAAAAGAGAACCTTCTTTGACAAATAACTACACCAAAAGCAACGAGGACAATGCCCCCCATCATCCCTCCGTTCAGGTAGTTCCCGAGGAAGAGCATGCCCCCGATTGCGGCCAGAACGGGATAACTGGCGACGATCGGGATCACCTGCTCAACCGGGGACAACTTCAAGGCTGTATACATGCAAACCATGCCGAGGATGCCCGCCAACACCGCGGAAATGCCCAAATACATGTACGTCTCTGCTGAAATCTGTGTGAATAGTGCTCCCCGCCCGGTTGCGCCTATCACGATCAGTAACCCCAGCAGTGCCGCAAAGAAGTGCATGAATAGGCCCACATAGCGATCGATCCCCTCTGTTTGCCCTTTCCTGATCAGTAGAGTGGAGCCTGCCCAGCCGAGTGCAGCCAAGAGGCCGAAAGGGATTCCCTTTGGCCAATCCGGGGTAAATGGAATTCCTCGCTGTTGGAAGTAAGCCAAGAGAACAAGACCGATGACGGAGAGTGCCAGACCGATGAAAGTCTTCGCCTTAACTCGTTCTTTCAAGAATACGACACTCCCGATGGCCGTCCAGATCACCCACGTCTGTACCATGGGCGTGGCGATGTTAATTCCACCCACCTTCATCGCTTGGAGAAAGGCGGCCGTTCCGATCACCTCCGACACAATCCCGGCCGCAATGTAGATGCGGGCGGCACGCGTCCAATAAGATCGTCGGTGATTTGCCAGGCCTAGCCTCTTTCTGGAAGAGATCAGGACGACAAGAGCAAACGATGAAACCAGGAACGCCTTCACCGAAGAAGCGATGAACGGATCCGCTTTGACCATTGCGGTCTGATCGAAGAGATTTGCCACGGCGAAACAGAGGGCCGTTCCCATCATCCAGATTTCTCCACGCCCTAAGAGAGAGGTCAAGCGATCCGGGGGGTTCTTCACGTTATTGCATCTTCCTTTGGATTATTTCGTTGTAATACTCATAGGCCCTTCGGAATTTATCTTTCCGGGTCACCAATAACCCGCCGAAGATGAGATCTACGACAAGGTGCTGGGCAAGCCTTGAGGAGACTGTTCCGTACGGAGAAAGCACCTCGACAGCGTTCGTTTCGAGCACGATGTCCGCCTTCTCGGCCAGGGGAAACTCAGAGAAGTTGGTGATAGCGACGGTGGTAGCCCCGCTTTCGGCAGCAAACACCATCGCATCAATCGTGTCCTGGGTGCACCCGGAGAAGGAGATTCCTACGGCCACATCACCTGGCTGCAGCGAGGCAGCGGATATAGCCTGCAGGTGGGGATTGGGATAGATGTTTGCAACGAGCCCCAGGCGCCGCAGTTTGAGTTGAAGGTCCTTGCCCACGACATAGGATTCACCCGCACCGTATATGTCCACGATTCGGGCCTCCCCGATGGCACGTATGGTGGCATCCAGCATCTTTCGGTCCAGTGTGGCAACCGTCTTTTGCATCCCCTCAACGCTCTGGCGCAATACCTCCGCCACATAGTCGGGATCTCCCTGTCGGCTTGGTTCTGCAATCGCTGTTGGGACGAGGCTTCCTACCTCCTGAGCGAGGACGATCTTGAGCTCGCGGAAGCCGGTATACCCCATCTTCTGGCAGAAACGGATGATTGAGGATTGGCTGGAGCCACACTCCATCGCGAGTTCTTCGGTGGAGCACCGTATTGTCCGAAACGGGTGCGCGATCATGTAGTCGGCAATCTTCGTCTCGACCGATGAGAGCTGATACCGCATCCCTTTGAGCTTCTGAAGAACGCTCTTCGAGAGGAACTGCGCTTCTGTTGGGCTTTCCAAAGGTAGATCTCCTTTCCGTTCACCGACACCGACCGGTTCATTCTATTGAATTCCCAAGGCGCTGTCAAGTTTTATTCCGCAGAGTTGAAATTTTCTTCCCTAGTTGTAGACTTGGATTCGTTGCACCGTCACGCCAAGGAGGGAGCATGACGCACAAACACTTATTCAAAGCGGAGGACTTGAAGTCCTACGCGAGTCGTTTTTTGATGAGCTTCGACGTTCCACAAGAGGACGCGAAGATCATGGCCGATGTTCTGATCGCCGCCGATCTGCGCGGAGTGGATTCCCACGGGATCATTCGGCTTCACACGTACTATGGGACCCGGCTTCAGAGGGGACTGATCGATCCATTGTCGCCCACCACGGCGGTCCGCGAGACCCCGGTGAGCCTTGCGCTCGATGGTGGGAACGGTTTGGGGCCGGTCGTTGCGCATCGGGCTATGGTTCGCTGCATCGAGAAGGCTGAACACTTGGGGATCGCCATCGTCACGGTCCACAACAGCAACCACTTCGGAATCGCCGGATACTATGCCATGATGGCCCTGCCGCACGATATGATCGGCGTGAGTCTCACCAATTCCCAGCCCCTCGTCGCTCCTACATATGGACGAACAGCGATGCTCGGGACGAACCCAATCGCTGTTGCTGTCCCAACCGGTACAGAACGACCGTACGTCTTGGATATGGCGACCAGCATCGTTCCGATCGGTCGCGTCAAGGTCTACAGCAAATCGGGTGAGAAGATCCCAGCAGGATGGGGAATGGACAAGGCAGGGAAACCCACCGAAGACCCGGATGCCGTGATCGCTGATGGCGCGCTCTTCCCGCTCGGTGGCACTGACATCATGCGGGGATACAAGGGGTACGGCCTAGCTCTTCTCGTCGACATCCTCTCCGGGGTTCTCTCCGGAGCGGCCTTTTCAACCGATGTAGGACATCCCAGCAACCCAGGTCGCGCCGACGTCGGTCATTTCTTCATGGCTCTAAAGCCCGATCTCTTCCGACCGGTCGATGACTTTAAGCAGGGGATGGATGAACTGATCCAACGGATGAAAGACGCTCCCAAGATTCTTGATCATAATCGCATCTACATCCACGGCGAGAAGGAGTTCGAACACGCGGAGCGCTGTGCAGCAGAAGGAGTTCCTGTGCTCGCACCGGTCGTTGACTCGCTCGTGGAGATCGGTGATCAAATCGGGATCCCGTTCGACCTCACACCGCTGGGAAGACGGTGAAGTAACCCCGGCTGCAATAGAGCGACCTCTGTGGTTTGACCCCGTTCTTCATTGACAATAACTGGCTTTCCATTATGGCTAGGAGTCAACTGCTCATTCGCATTCAGCAATTCGATTCCGTAGACCGTGCCATACGGGGCCAGATCGATATTTAGCTCTTCGCTAATGTGGACGGTTTATACTTCTGCCGTTTTCTCTTTGAGGTGGATATAGGCCACGTTGTATCTTGGATCATATGTCAGTTTCAGTGGAACGCCTCCTTTGCTCACACATCTAAGGCGGCGTCAGGCTGTAACCTGGTAGATCACTGGCTTGTATTTGGGTTGTGGAATGGATTTACCCTCATCGCGGGCTGCCTCAAGCCAAGCGATCTTAGCAAGTTCGACCTGTTTCAGTGCCTCATCCGGCGTGCTTCCGAAGGCTGAACAGGCTTCCAAATCAGGGATATCGGCGATATACCCGCCATCTTCTTCGCTGTAAAAGATATTGATGTGATAGTCCTTCACGATTCACCTCCTATGCTGAGATTATAGCGCTCCACCAGCCGCAGAAATTGACGAACTTGGTAGGGTTTTACACCTCCGTTCACATCTTGGATATTCATCAATTCTCGAACTGTCGGGTGAACAAAGATGTGATGACTCCCGCTGACTCGCGACAGATGGAACCCGAATGCCTCAATTAGCGCAACCATCTCACTAAATCGGAGATTGCTTGGTCGACTGAGAGCTTTATCAAGTAGCTTGTGTTTTCTCATCGGCTCTTTCCTGTTCTCTCCTCCACGCTTCCGAGTTCCTCGTGTGTTAGGTCGTAGAGCTTGTAGACCAACTGGTTGATCTTTCTGTCGGTCGCGCCGATCTGGCGTTGTGACCTATCTATGATTATAGCACGATTGGACGGCCATGAGGAGACTGTTGAAGTAATTGAGTCAATCCGTTCGGGATTCCTTTCCAACGAGCAGATTTACCGGGCCGTTCACGTTCGCTAGCATAGGCTCAAAGAGATGACTGAGTTCATGGGGCAAGACTACTCCACCATCAGCTTCATCGCGAACCACACCGCTGAGGTGAAAAAACACCAAGAATAAAGACCTGACCCCTGCCTCTTGACCCCTTTTTCTGTCTTAAATCGATACTTATGATTCTACGCACACCTTCCAAGCTGCGCAAATGCAGTTGGCGTCAGACCAATAACTCTGGGAGCTAGAAAATATCTTGCAGCACAACACTAAGTGTCAAGTGTAGCTCCGACTCTCTTCGCTTGTTGCTCTATGATGCCGTTAGCGTTGTCGTGGATCGGCTGTCAGAGAAACACCAAAAATAAAGCTCTGACCCCAGCCCCAAGAAAAAGGGAATGCGGTTCTTCTGCCTGGTTGGCAGAGACGTCACGGTAATGATGCTTGATTTTTACGCACAGTAATATCTCGAGAGGAGTGCCTCTTATAACCACCCCGTACCTTGCCTGGAGCGTGAGGAACCAAAAACGAAGACCCTGACCCGCTTGACAACGGTATGTCCGTCACCGTATAAATTGAATGGTAGACCCCAATGCCTACGCAAGATCGTAAGAGGAGTAGAATGATAACAAGGAGGGACGAATGGATTACACGTCTATGCTGAAGCAGCCGGACTCCATTGCGTTCCTGGGCGTGCAGGGTACGATCGTATTTGTTGTGCTGTACGCCATCGCCAGGCAGTTCTGGACCAAATACTTCGCGCAGGGTGTCCCAGTACAAGTCAAGCGCGGGGACAGGAGTTGGGGAAGATTCCTGCTACTCCATGGCCTACTACTGCTGTTGATGTTCCAACTTGTGTCTGTGGCAGAGATTGCCGCAGGGTACCGCGTCATCATTTGCCTCTCTAACTTCGTATTTGCCACCTATTTAACACTTGGCAATGGATGGTTCCGTAACAAGTCGCTCGGGTGGATGCAAAAGATACAGGATAGGCCAGAGATGTAAGGGGGCGAATTCGAGTGTCGCAACCCTTGTTTCAGACTGCTCCTTCAGCAATTATGGTGTACGTTTCTGAAATACCCGCAGCTAGTCCGGTTTCTGCACATCTTGGGGCTTCGGTTTCTCCCCTTGCTGGATCCAAGCATTCAAGCCTTTGATCTGGCTTTGCAGCATGTCTATTTCTGTCAGTTTCGTTGCTGGATCGCCCACGCTCTTGCGCATCGCCAAAAGAACCCTCCCCCACCGAAGCATGGTCTCAACCGGGTTTCCGCTTTCATCTTCTTCGGTCTCGTAGATGTACTGCATCAATTCGTTAAACGCCTTGACTACGTTGTCCGCGCCAATGATGTTGAACTCGATGGCCGCTTTCTTGTACGCATATGAAACGATTTGCTTCATGGCCTTTTGAGTCTCTTGGGGCTTCTTTATTCCCGTGAAAATGCGGATGAATGGATCTAGGACGTCCGTGTACACCTTGCGCCTCTCATCCTGCAGACGCTCCCGGGCGTGCTGAATCTTGTCGATCCGTGATTGCAGGAACCAGACGCCAAAGCCAACAACACCGCCCGCCAGCGGCGCAAGCACCACAAGAACCACACTACTCCAATTCCAATCCATCCAGCACATCTCCTTTCTCGCTGCCCGTGCCTCCCGTGCTGGAACAAGAACAACTCCAGCACCCTACTTCATCCACGACACGGTGCGCGTCTGGGTTCTCCCAAGAGGATCCGTGCATCCTGGTTGTGCCGCCTTCTCCCGTTTGCAATACACTCAGCCCCTCAAGCAAAGTGCTCACTTCGTCCCCTCCTCGATAATGCCGATCTCCTCCTCCGTGAGACCGTAGAGTTCGTAGACAAGTTGGTCAATCTGCTTGTCAGTTACGTTGATCTGGCGCTGGATTGCGGTCTTTTCATGGTTCGTTTTCGTCGCGGCTAAGTGTTTGTGCAGCTTAAGCATCGTCTCGACAAGTTCGACCATCCGGTCATGGTTGGCTTTGTCGGTGAGGTCAGAGAAGTCGATGGTGCGGATGGGGAGTTGCTTCAGTTTTGACAGTTTCACTTGGGCAAACACACGCCCCCGCTCATGGACGATTCTCTGGTAGAGCCATCTGAAGTACTTGGAGTTCAGAATGCCAAGGAAATACTTGAGAACATATTCAGTCTGGCTTACTGAAATAACAGTGATAATACTGCGCCCAAACCATATACCTCGCTTATCGATCGCTGCGATTATGTGGTCAGCGGTCTGCCTAAGAAGAATCTTGGGGGCTTGTCCATAGACCTCTTTGTTCAGGCGAACCACTTCGTTCGGACGGAGGAAGCCACTGTAATGAGTCCGGCAGAACCGCGAGGTTGATTCAGCAACCCAATAACGGTCGATATCCGATCCCTTCCAATACATCATATCATTGGGTGACTGGCGGCTCCCTTCATACAACAATCGCTTTGACAGATCGCTTCTTCCTTTTTCCTTCATTCCTACTCCTACTCGCTGGTAATTGATGCCAGCGTCTTTGCACTGGAGAAAGGGAAACTCTCCCAGAGGAACGACGTGTGCTGTTGGGCGTGTGTCTTCTGCTAGGAATGAGAGGTCTGGGTCTCGTTTGAAATCCTCTTGCAGCACAAGCCGACTGTGAGAATCTCTTCCTGAGTAGCTGGCTATTGCTTCGACTCGCTCCTGAGCGGATAAGGTACGGAGGAGCATAAGTACCACCCTGTGGTCGCAAACGGGTGGTACGCGCTGAACAACGAAGACACACGCCGGTGCGACAACTCCAGCAAAAACATCTTCACCCAAATCAACAAGAGAATGGATGCGCTCTTGGAGTAGAAGTCGTCTCACGTCTCTTATACGTCGTTGCTGTAGAAGTGTATTCGGAACGATCATAGATACTAGCCCTCCCTCCTTTGCGAGGCGAAGACTAGAATCAATGAACAGCTTAAAGCTGTCAGTGTGTTCTTGGGTACTAAACGGATACCTCAAATGGTAATAGTCAATAGGGCGATCAATATCTCCACCCCACGGCGGATTTCCAATCACGGCATCGAAACCATTACCCTCACCCTGCCCTCTCCCAGCAGGAGAGGGTGTGAATACCTCGGGAAACTCGGCGTTCCAATCGAAGGCGTTGATGCGATAGCGCTCTTCGTCATCGAGTAGGCTTAGCTGCTTTCCTTCGTAGAAGTCAGGGCCAATCAAAGAGTTGCCGCACTTGATGTTCTCGCCGAGATCGGGCAGGGCACGTTCGTGAAACATCCGGAGAGTCTTCCCCAATGTCTCGGAACTCTCCCCTTCGAGGACCTTCAAGAGGAGCGAGAGCTTGGTCACCTCAACTGCCTGGGTGTCAATGTCCACGCCATAGATGTTGTTGAGCAGGATGCGCTTTTTCTCGGCTGTGGTCAGTCGCCACTCGCCACCGCGGCCTTGATAGACTTTGGGTGATCGTCCTTTGGCGTGTTTCTGCGGATCGTGCTTTGCGTACCATTCCTGATGCCAGTCGAGGAGATACTGGTATGCACCGAGGAGGAACGACCCGGAGCCGCAGGCGGGATCGAGCACCCTGATCTTTGCCACTTTGGTTGGGGTGTTCCTCTCAAGGAGCTTTCCCACGGTGTTTTTCACGATGTAGTCGACGATATAGGTGGGGGTGTAGTAGACGCCACCGGCCTTCTTGACCTCTGGCTTGTCCTCCACCTTGGCGCGATGGCCCGGTGTCAACCGTATCACCTTGCCGAGGAACTGCTCGTAGATGTGGCCGAGGATGTCGGCGGGAAGGACGGAGAACTCAAATGGGCTTTCGGGATAGTAAAGGCCCTTGAAGATCTCCTTCAACACCTTGTCGTCGATCGTGAGATTGAGCGTAAGGTCATCGGGTGGATCGGTGCGCTTCTTCTCCGCAGTGAAGTGGAACAGGCCGGAGTTGTACCGCTCATCGGCGCGACGGAAGATCTGACAGAGGCGCTCGTAAGCCCGCGTCCCGTTCTGCAAGGCCCTGAGTTGACCATAGGTCTCGATCCCCCGATCCTCGCAGATGCGTAGGAAGATGATCCGATCGACCGTCCGTTGCACGGCATAGTTGAGCTCGCGTGTGGAGAGGCTCGGGTTACGCAGGGCGATGTTCCGCGCAAAGAGATCGCGCCAAGTCTCGATCTCCTTTAGGAAAGCATCGTCCACCTCTGCGGTGCCGCGCTTCTTCTTGGCCGACTCTGCGTACCTATCGAACGAACCCTTAGGGATCGCGCCCTGCGAGAAGATCGACGCGATCTCGTCCCAGCGGTCCTCGTACTCCTCAAATCGCAGGTAGATCGTCCGTGCGGTGGACGCCTTGTCTTCCTTGTTTGGCGTCACCCGGCAGTCATAGACCGCGAACTCCTCGAAGTCGGTAAGGATGGAGAGCGGGAGCTTGGCCGACCAGGCATAGCGGCGGAGCTGGTATGCTGGTTCAGGATCGTTCTTGATGTTCACACCGGGGCGCTTCGCCTCGACGAAGAACTTGCGTACACCACCGATGCGGAATGCGTAGTCCGGGGCCTTGGTCGCCCCGCCGATCTTGATCGCGTCTTCATGCACGACGTCCTTGTACGCCTCGGCGTAGCCTGCTTCGTTGTACATGTCCCAGCCGAGGGCCTTGAAGAATGGGTTAATCAGTTCGAGGCGCACCTGCGCTTCGTTGTACTCATTGGAGAGGTAGGCTTCCCGATTGCATTTGAACCGTTCGATCAGATCGATGACTTCCTGCGGTGTCGGCATTCGTTATTCTCCTCTTCAAGTTCTACACCATCATAGCTAATACTTTATAGGGGCGCAAAACGCCGCTTGCCTTTTATTAGCGGTTCTATGATATCATGTCGCTATGGCAGAGATGGAAACGGTTCACTATCACCCGATCGGGATCATCCATTCCCCGTTCACTGAGCCGTATGGGGTTCCGATCCAACCGCGCTTCGGTCGTGGAATCGAGGGGAGTATCGAGATCTTCCCTGAGTATGCAGAGGGGCTCACCGATCTCGAAGGATTCAGTCACATCACGCTCCTCTATCACCTTCATCGGTCCACGGGCTATTCACTGCGGGTGAAACCGTTCCTCGATGAGATGGAGCGGGGAGTATTCGCCACGCGTGCACCACGGCGACCGAATCCGATCGGACTCTCCACAGTTCGCCTCGTAAAGATCGAAGGAATGGTACTTTACATACTCGATCTTGATATCATCGACGGGACCCCGCTTCTCGATATCAAGCCGTACGTCCCTGTCTTCGAAGAAGACGATCAGGCGCGTGGTGGGTGGCGTAGCGGGTGGCTCGCCGGGCGGTTGCATGAGGACGATGAGCCCCGAGCCGATAGTCGCTTCAGCGAGCAGAAGGAGGAAAAATGAAGAAGGTGCCATCTTTGGGTAAAGGGATCGATCAGTTGCAGGAAGCTCTCTCAGGTAGTGGCGCGTTCCTTGTCGCCTGCGACGAGAACGGCAAGGGTAATCCGATGACGATCGGGTGGGGCGAGGTCGGGCGTGTTTGGAGCCGACCGGTCTTCACCGTCCTCGTTCGCCGGTCACGCTACACGTACAGGTGTCTGCTCACATCGGAGAGCTTCACCGTGAACGTCCCCGCCCCTGGCGAACTGAAAGAGGAACTCCTCTTCTGCGGGACGAAGTCGGGGCGCGATCTCGATAAAGCGGCCTCCTGCGGACTCACCCTTATAGAAGGGAAGGAGGTCGCAACCCCGATCATCGCGCAGTGTACGCTCCACTACGAGTGCAGGATCCTCCTGCGCAAGCAGTTGGAGAGAGAGGACTTCAGCGCCCCTGGTATTCTTGACCAGTATTATCTTACTGACGATCATCACATGATCGTGATGGGAGAGATCCTCGCCTCCTATGCGGATTAAGATTGGTGCCTATCGGTTTGACTTTTCCGAGAGATCTCTCTTTAATGTTGCAGGAACTTATTAGCAAGAAAGGTGGAACGATCGATGACGAAGAACCGCTACCATATTCGGGCGATGGTCAGCAACGACGCGGAGGCAGTGGTGCGACTCTCGCAGTTGTTCGAACCGGTTTCGACCACGCTGTGGCAGGGAATTGACGCGGAGGATGTGTTGACCTGGCTGAAAGAGCGAATCATACGCCCTCACTGGGCTGGGTTCGTCGCCGAGATCGAGGATGAGATCGTGGGTTTTGCCTTCTGCAAGGATATGAAGGAAGGCGCGCGCGGGTTTGTCTTTCCCCATGCCGATGAAACCGTCTATCTCCTCTACCTTGCCGTCGATGAAGCTTTTCGCGGCCAGGGGATCGCCCACGCCCTCCTTAACGCCTGTGAGGGCTTGGCCCGCGAGTGGGGCCGGACAGGAATATTCCTTGATATCGCCGATGACAATCCGGCTCTCAGGCTATACAAACGTTTCGGGTTCGAGCGCCTGGGCGCGCAGATCTTCATGCGAAAGAAGGTCTAGGTGAACGTGCGGCGGTCTTTAGATCCCAGCCGTCAGTCAGTGTTCAACTTGAGATTCCCTGTGGTCTTGCCACAGGGTTTCCTTATCCCCCTCTCCTTGATAGGAGAGGGTCGGGGTGAGGTGAAATAATGAAATCCCGGTTTTGACCTTCAGGTCAAAATGAAATTGGCGGAATACCCCGTAGTCTTGCTGCGGGGATAGTCAATTTCAAGGGATTCCTTTATCCTTTATCCTTTTGTGGTCGCCAGCTCTCAATTCCTATAGTCGCGCCCTGAAGTGATGAGCCCATCGACAACGCGGCAGATGGTCACTCCGTAGACGACAGTTTCTCCTTCTTCAGTTGGGACAAGGTGCCACTTCACGACCACCTCATCTGACGATGGGAAAGTCCTATCGATCTCTAAGCTGGGGCGGGACGGAGTCGTAAGATCCTCACTTGTAAGCTCTGTTTGCAGGAAAGATATGAAGACATCCTTCCCCACCCATGTTCCACTCCAGGCGAGGAAATCGTCTGGGCTAACCCATGAGACATCCTGCGCGAGAAGCGGTTCGAGTATTTCTAGGTCCCCATTGTGCAAAGCCACCAACGCCTGGGAAACGAGCGTGGCGTTACTCACCTCGGGGTCATCGCCGAAACCTTCTTCTTGCAAGAACTCTTGCACTGACTCCTTGACCGCCTCCTCCATATCAGCCCTTCCGATTCCACCGAAGGTAAGAGCGATCCCCACAAAGGGGCCGCTCAGATTGAGCGAAGGTCCAGGGATTGAGCGTTCACCTTCTTCCCACTCTCCGGGGAAAGAGAACAAGTATCCAAGTTGGAGCTTGAACCCAAGCCAGGAGAGAGGTTGTACCTGAAATCTCACATATGGCTCCAATGCAAAGAATCCCTGACTGAGAGTAGTCGTAGTTGGGTCGCTGATCGCAGCTTCGAAGCTCTCCGGGAAGTGATCACGCAATATCAATTCCGCGCTTCCCCCTCCGATGACAACGCCAAAGGCCAGAAGCGACCGTTCGTTTCCCCCGACAACATATGCGAGATCCATCCCTCCAAATCCAAGGGATAACTCAACCTGCTTCTCTCCTAAAAGAGAAGTGACCGAACCTCCCCATCCGTGTCCACCGAGAGAAAACCCACCGATGACACCACCGACTCCTCCTCCACCGAATGTGAACAATTGCTCGCTGATCGGTGCATACCCTGCATCGATAAGGATGTCATTCACTTCTTCCAGGTCGAGGGAGAAGAGACCGATCAGCGGACCAGCGAATCCAAAACCCTTGAGTTCATCACCGGCAGTCCCAGCGACAGACGAAAAACTCCCCACTAGCAAAATTAACACAACACCCAAAAACATCCTTCGCATAGCAAACCTCCTCTGTTTCATATGGGTATATCTCATGCCCCCTATAATTCGGGGAGCGGGACCGTGATCTCCATCGGGAGTGGCGTGGAGAGCTTCCCTCTGGCGTCCTGCACCACCAGGGTCACGTTGTACGTACCCTCAAACCGGAAATTGACGGTAATGAGCTCTTCTGTAACCGTCGCCGAGGTCACCAGACCGTCAATTTCCGGCGGCGCGATGATCTCGACATCGTCGTCTCCGAATGACCACATGTAAGCGACGATCTCATCTCCATCCTCATCGGTCGATCCGGATGCGTCCAGGTCGACAACGAGTGGGTCCTCACTCGAATAGGTAATGGTAATCGAAGCGATTGGTGGATGGTTGGGAAAGAGGAAGCACCCTCCCAAGGCGACCGCCCCGAGGAGCAGGATCACAAGACCAAGCCTTCGTAGTTTCTGCATAAGAACACCTCCGGCTCTTACCATAACACGAAAGGGAGAAGGAGTCGAATAAAGAACTCTGCGGCAAGCTGCGGGGCATTGAAAGGCAGAAGCCAAAGATCTAACCGGAGTTGGTCTTCATGCTACAGTTCATATAGAACTTTGTTGCATCGAGAGTAACGTTGCACACAAGGTGCAACGCTACATCCATCTTTTCGTAGCGTCGAGGCGCGCCTCTCGGAGCTTGTCTCCGACGTTCTGGGGTTTATCCTTAGCGAGAACTCATGTGGTCAGTACGAACAACAATCTGATTCGCCTGCGGCGAATCTCCGCTTTCCTTCCCCCAGCAAGCTGGAGGATATCCAGCGGAGGCTCTTTATGAAGGTGCTGTGTCAGCTTTGAATCTTCTCCATCTCGTCGCGAAGGAGGCGAGCGAGAAGATCGCCGATCACATGTTGCCGGTAGTCGGCACTCGCGCGGATGTCATCTATAGGAGGGACCGCACTCGATGCGAGTTCGCGCGCGGACGCAATGACAGAATCGGTCAGCTTGCTTCCTATGAGAAACTCCTCCACGCGATGAAGGCGGATCGGGGTGGGGGCGACCGAGCCGGCGGCGAGGCGTATTGCCTCCACCGTGCCATCCTCCACCCGCAACAGGGCCCCGAGGGAGGCGATGGCGATGGTGAGTGCCTTCCTCCGCCCAACCTTGTGGAAGAACTGGGAGAACTTTTCGCTGGGAATAGGGATCGCGATGGCCCGCAGTAACTCGCCGCGTTCGATCGCGGTCTTCCCGGGACCGCGTAGGAAGTCCTCCACAGAAATACGTCGCTCGCCGGAGACACTTTGCAGGATCACCGCAGCATCGTAGAGGAGGAGCGGGATTGCGCTGTCCGCGGCTGGGGAGGCGTTCACCAGGTTCCCCCCAAGGGTCCCACGGTTTCGGATCTGCACCGATCCGAGCTGTAAGAGGGCCGTCACGAGAAGAGGGAGGCGTTCGGCTATGCCTTTGGAGGCGATAATCTCGCCCTCTGTCACGACGGCACCGATCTCGATTTCACCGTTGCCCACGCGGATCCCGCGCAGTTCCTCTACTTCGGAGATGTCGAGTAGGAGGCGAGGCTGGATGAGTTTGGATCGCATCTTGACGAGGAGATCGGTTCCCCCACAGAGAATCTGCGCCTCAGGCTCATCTATGTTCTGTAGGAGCTGCTCGATCGAGCTAACCTTTAAGTACTGTAGGCTCACGTTCTTCCTCCTTCATCATCAGGTCTTCCGGCCGATCGATATCCCATACGCAGCCCGGATCGTCCACCTCCACCAGAACAAGATCACCGAGGTGAGAGGCGATATACTCCCGCGCTCCGGTCTCTCCGACCAGGGTCGGCAGGAGCTCCTCACAGCACGAACGATCGAGGTAAACCGGGAATCCTCTCTTTCCGCGATATATAGGGGCGACAATGAGCCCACCTTCCCGCGCTCGTGCGAGAACGGCACGCACCGTCTCTTCCGTGACATACGGCATGTCGGCGTGGAGGACGAGAAAACCAGTCGTCTCCGAAGCGAGGGATTCGATGCCGAGTACAAGCGAGCTTCCCATCCCGTTCTCGTAGTTGGAGTTGACGACTACCCGTTCATTACTAAGGTCGACTTCACGCTCGATCTTCTTTGCGGCGTAGCCGAGAACGACGAGGATGTGCTCGATCCCGGCCCGATGCAGCGTCGCGACGATCCTCGCAAGCGCTGAAACACCATCGATCTCTACGAGTGGTTTTATCGCGCCATAGCGCTTCCCCTCACCGGCTGCGAGGACGATCGCTTCGACCGCGGGCATCTTAACTGGAGTTGCCGCGATCATAAAGAGCCTCCGCTAGATATCCCCCAGCTTGCTAGGGGGAGGAAAGCGGAGATTCGCCGCAGGTGAGTCAGCGCGTTGTTCGTACTGGCTACATAAGTACTCTCAGGGATGCCCCCCCCAACGTCGGAGACAAGCTCCGACGCTACGAAAAGATGGGTGTAGCGTCGTACCTTGTGTGCGACGTTACTTTCGATGCAACAGAGCTCTGCATGAAATTGTAGCATGAAGACCAACTCCGGTTAGATCTTTGGTTTCTGCCTTTCAATGCCCCGCCTTGTAGACGGGGTTCTTCACTCCTCCTCCCGCATCAGTTCAGCAGCGTAGTGAACCGCCTCGATAATCTTAGTGTAGCCGGTGCAGCGGCAGAGGTTTCCCTCGAGCGCGGTCAGTATCTCCTCGTTGCTCGGGTTGGGGCTTTCCTTCAGGAGCGCGTAGGTCGACATGATAAACCCCGGCGTACAGAATCCGCACTGTACCGCACCCTTCTCCACGAACGCCCGCTGGATCGGATGAAGTTCGTCTCCCTTTGCCAGCCCCTCGACTGTAAGGATATCCTTTCCATCGGCCTGCGGGGCGAGGACGAGGCACGAATTGACTGCCTTGCCATCGATAAGAACGGTGCACGCTCCGCACTCCCCTTCGCCACACCCCTCCTTCGTTCCGGTGAGGTGGAGGTCGTCACGCAGAAGGTCGAGGAGGCGCGAGTCAGCCGTAACCTCGCGGTCGACCTTCCTTCCGTTGACGGTGAACCGTATCTTCATAGGTGTTCCTTCACTTCGTCGAGGGAGGGTTCGATCTCGATCGCCTTGCCTGCCACCCGTCGGGCAGTGACGATGTCCTTGAGTCCGTTCCCCGTGACCATCACTGCCGCGCTCTTCCCTGAAATCTCACCGGAGTCGGCCAACTTGATCAGGCCGGCGAACGGAGTTGCACCGGCCGGCTCGGGAAAGACACCGGTCTTGCGCGCCATCGTCGCGATCGCGGCCATGATCTCTTCGTCACTCACCGTGATGAACTCACCGTTGTTTCTGGCGACGTACTTCACCGCTTTCACGATGTCGCGCGGTTTTCCCACGCAGATGCTGTCGGCAACCGTCTGCGCCTCGATATCGTCGAATAGAACCTCGCCCCCGCTGTAGCGCGCGAACGCCTGCGCGATCGGAGCCGAACCCTTTGCTTGCACCCCGATCACACGCGGTATCCGCTCGATCAGACCAAGGGTATCGAGTTCGTCGAACCCCTTGCAGATTCCGCTGATCACCGAGCCGTCACCAACACTGACGAGGACTACATCGGGCACCTCCCAGTCCATCTGCTCGGCGAGTTCGAGCGCCCCTGTCTTCTTCCCCTCGACGAGGTAGGGGTTCACCGCGGCCGAGCGGTTGTACCACCCGAATGCTTCGGCCGCCTCGGCAGCAAGATCGTAGGCGACATCGTAGGAGCCGTTGACAAGGAAGACCTTCGCCCCATAAATTAGGAGCTGCGTGACCTTCGCCTCCGGCGCTGTGCGCGGGACGAAGATGACCGTCTCCAGATCGGTCGCGGCGGAGAATCCAGCGAGCGAACTCGCCGCGTTCCCAGTGGAAGCGCAGGTGACCACTGGTTTCCCCTTCTCCTGTGCCTTGATCACAACGATGGCACTCGCACGATCCTTGTACGATGCCGTCGGGTTCTGTCCATCGTCCTTGATGTAGAGGGCCTTCAGGCCGTATTTGTCAGCGAGCTTAGGGAATGCATAGACCGGCGTGTATCCGACGCGCAGCGGCTGTATGAACCGTCGATCCTCGATCGGGAGGAGTGGAAGGTATCGCCACATCGTACGTTCGGGATCGCGAGCGAGCGCCTGTCGATCAAAGCGCTTGGCAAGCGTTTCGTAGTCGTAGATTACCTCCAGGGTCCCTCGCCGCGCACCGCAATCAGGGCACGTATACTCGATCTCGTCGGCGGAAAACTCGCGGCCGCACGATATGCAGCGCAGCGCCTTTATCTTTCCCATATCCCAATCCTCTCCTTGCTATAGTGCTTGTACCTGCTAAGTAAACCTTTTCCACTGCTCGTCTTCGAGCTCAAACCGTAGTCTCAAGCATTTTACCGCCTCGGGGGGTGTAGTATCGGGAGAAGGACTTACTACACCCCCCCAGGGGCGCTGAGGAATTGAGAGATCGGAAGGTCAAATCACTCAATCACTCATTCGCTCAATCACTCATTCGCTCAATCACTTAACCCTGCTCACTCTACCAAGAATGAGAGCGATTCCTGGATTCCACGCAGGATCACGCTCATCGTTGCTATGTGCGTAAGCGATAGCTCTCCGTCGAATACCCTTTTTAGGTGCATGCTTTCGATTGCGAGCCTTGGGGACAGGGTAAGCTGCACGTGTTCGTCTTCATACTGCACGTTGTCCCCGTTGATGATGAGCCTCGCCTCACTCCCGGCATGGCGAGACCTTATCTCGTTACCGCGTACGTAGAATGCGTTCTCGTCCTCTTGCTGGAAGTTTGCCTCGTCGAGGAAGAGGCGCGGCTTGTCGAGGTACGGTTTGCCATCGTGGACGCAGAATGTGGCACACGTGCCGCACTCGTTGCAGAAGTCGTCGACGTGGAGGATCTGCCTTCTCTGTGTCAAGGAGAACGTCTCCTCACCACTCACCTCCAACTCACCATCGCGGCAAGAGAGAACGGGCAATGTGGTCTGTAACGGATCGGCAAAATACGTGTAATTGGCGCGATTGGGACAGACCTCGACGCACTTATCGCAGATAGTCGAGCACTGCAAGCAGCGCGCCGCCTCTATGCGTGCTCCTTCTTCGGACAGGGTTCCTTCGACAAGGTCGAACCCAGAGCGCTTGTCGCCTGGGAGGATTGGCGAGGGAACCCGCCGCTCCTTTCGTGCGCGCGCGCGCTTGACCTCGATGATCTCCTCATCCGAAAGCTCGGGATGGTTCACCGTCAGTTCACGATAATCCACTCCCAACTTGTCGCATATCGCCTCTGCCGCGCGTCGGCCATCGGCGCAGCCCTGAATGATCGTCGCTGGTCCACGCGTCGCGTCTCCACCAGCGTAGACACATGCGACACCCGTGTCGCCCGTCTCCTCTGCAATGGCGATCCGCCCCTTGTCAGCAACAGATATGCTGCTCCCGTCAAGGAAAGAGAGATCAGCCCGTTGGCCAATGGCGACGATCATCGTATCGACGGGGATCTCGTGCTCGCTCCCCTCGATCGCGACCGGGCGTCTCCTCCCGTCGGGGCCGGGATTCCCTAACTTGTTGCGCACACACTCTACTGCAACAACCTTTTCGTCCTTGCGGATCACCCGTTGCGGGGCGAGAAGCTCACGGATGGTGTTCCCCTCGGCGAGGAGACCTTCGATCTCCTCATCATCAGCGGGCATCTCGGCTCGCGTGCGTCTGTATATCACACTTACCGGCGCGCCTGATATGCGCGCCGCTGTACGCGCCGCGTCGATCGCCGTGTTTCCCCCTCCGATGACGATGACCTTCTTACCCAGATCCACACTCTCGCCGCGTCGCACCCGTTCCAGGATATCGAGTGCGGTGAACACGCCTTTTCCATCGATATCATCAGTGATGCCATCGATCTTTAGTTCGGCGTCACGCTGAAACCCAGTCGCCACATAGACCGCGTCGAAACCCTGACCAAGGAGTTCCTCCGGGGGAGCACTGACCGCGTGTCCGGTCTCGATCTTCACGCCTAGCTCTACGATCCGCTCGATGTCCTCATCGATGGTATGCTGCGGCAGGCGGAACTCGGGAGCGATCGCCGGCATTCCCCCAACAGTATCCTTTGCCTCGTAGATCGTCACGTCGATCCCGTTTAGCGCCAGGAACGAGGCCGCGGCAAGGCCGGATGGACCACTGCCGATCACCGCCACCTTGCGTTCGCTCTTTCCGAGTGGTACGAGGGTAGCTCGTCCGTGCTCAACCGCGAACCGCTTCAGCGCACGGATCGCCACTGACTCGTCGTAGTTGTTGCGCGTGCACTTCGTCTGGCAGGCGTGAGTGCAGATGTAACCCGTAATTCCAGGGAGAGGATTCCGTGCTAAGATCACAGATAGCGCGCGGTCATACTCGCCACGGGCGATCAGCCACGCGTAGTCGGGGACATCCTGCTCTACTGGGCAGGCCGCGGTACACGGAGCAGTGATACAGTCGAACGCAGGCAAGGCAGAGCTGACTTTGGGAAGCCCGTAAGGATGGTATTCCTTGTTGTAGCGTCGATCGCCGCGTGCGGCGCTCGCGGCATACGCAAGGTTCGCCAGTTTATCACGCGACAGCTCGGCGAGGCTCGTCACCCCGCGTTCAGCGAACGCTCTTTCCAGGTTATCTATGTATTGTAAGAGGCGCGAGTAGCCACCCGGCTGCAACAGGTCGCTGGCACTGGTAACAGGACATGCGCCTGAAGAGAGTATGTCGATGACGTTCAGCGCGTCCGCGCCGCCGGCATAAGAGACGTTGAGATCACCGTCGAATTCGCGCATCAGCTTATCGAACAGGCTCATCGTGATCGGGTATAAGGCGCGTCCGGACATGTACATCTCTTCCCCAGGAAGCACTCCACGGTGGTTGGCCATGGCCAGGGTGTTGCTCAACTTAACCCCGAAGAAGAGGCCGCGCGCGGCTGCTCTCTTCTTCAACTCCTCGATCATCCGCACCGCTCGCTCGTACTGAAGATCGTGATCGAAGACGCTATCCGGAATATCGATATCGTGGAAACCAAGCTCGCTGTGCAGGATCTGCATCACTCTGTCCTTACCGAGGAGAGTTGGATTGACCTTGACGATCGTGTGCAGACCGCGTTCCTCCAACAGGTAATGAGCGATCTGCTCGATCTCATCGGGCGGACAGCCGTGCATCGTGGACAGGGTGACGCTGTTTGTCAGGCAGGTCGGGATCTCTATATCGGAGAACTCGGGCCATTTCTCGGTGAGCGTCTCTCTGATCTTGTTGATCTCTTCTGTGGCATCGGTGAGCGTATCCATGAACCTGAGCATCCGGGGTTCCTTTATCCCTTTCAGGTTGTAACCGACGCTCATGTTGAAGATCGTTCCGAACGGCACCACATTCTCGAAGCCGAGGACACGCCGCAGGATGTGAATCGCTGCCCAGGCATTGATGTACTCGCGCACCGACTGCTCAAGCTTCAACTCCTGCGACCACTCGACATTGTATCCCTCATCTTCCATGTCGATACACGGCCGTGGGATCGTGAGTTCATCCATGATCTGCACCGTCTTCAGCTCGATGAACCGTCCCCCGGAGAGCCAGGCAGAGATAATGTTGCGGGCAAGCTGCGTGTGCGGCCCGGCGGCTGGGCCGATGGGGGTAGCCAAGTACGATCCGAACATCTCTGTTGCACAGGGAGAGTCGGATTTCGGTTGGTAGAAGAGCGAACGGTGGATCCCGAAGATACTCTCTGTGTGCTCGTACTCTTGCAGAGCCGAACCTAGTAGCTCGGCGAACGATTGAACCCTCATCGCGTCGGACATTCTCTTCTCCCTTCTACGAGATGCGCGCCCACAGCTTCGCTGCTACTTTGCGCGCCTCGGAATACGTCTTGTCCTCATCGATATTGGTGAAGTGGCCACCATCGATCACCGATCGCCCGGCAACGATGAGATCGGATACGTGCAGGTCATGCACCGCAATCCCGAATAGCAGGTGCCCAAGGACGTTCCCTTCATTAATTGGCGTGGGGGGATTATAATCGAACAGGGCAATGTCCGCCTGATATCCCGGGGCGATGCGTCCCACCTTTGCCCCAAGGAGTCTTCCGACGATCTGCGGGTTGTTAGCGAACAGGATCTGCTGCAGGTCACCGAATCCAGTGGCAAGGGAGTTCCCGGTCGATACCTTCTGGAGGATTCCCACGGTGAACAGCTCAGCGAGCATGTTCGTCCCGAGACCGTCCGTCCCTAAGCCAACCGTGATCTTGCGATCAAGGAAACCATCCATGTCGAATACGCCGACCGCGTTGTTCATGTTCGAACGCGGATTATGTACGACGATCGCTCTGCTCTCGGCGACCAGGTCCTTCTCCTTCTCATCGATATGCAGGCAGTGAGCGAGGATCGACTTCTCCCGCAGGAGGCCGAACTTGCGCAGGCGCTCGATGATTCGCATCCCATGTTCAGCCTGGCATTGTTCCTCGTCCTCCGGTCCCTCGGCCACGTGGATGTGCACGCCGGTACCATCGGGAATACGCTCCGCAACTGTGGCCAGGCTGTCATCGGAGAGCGTGAATGAGGCGTGCAGGCCGAAGAGGGCTCCACTCATAGTCTCCTTCGGATCATCGCTGACGAGAAATTCCAGGTTCTCTTCGATTCCCTCGTCGCGAATTGCAGTTCCATCGCGGTCGGAGAGCTCATAGCAGAACGCCCCGCGCAGGCCGACGTCATTGTTCACCGCTCTCTTGACCGCTGAAAGGCTACCGGTAACGGCATGGGGACTGGCGTGGTGATCGATCAGCGTGGTGACGCCACAGCGGGCGGCTTCCATCGCACCGACGCGGGCGCTCAGCTTCACCGATTCGGGATCGAGGGCCTTGTCCAACCGCCACCACAACTGTTCGAGGATCTGGGTGAAGCTCGTCGGAGCGAAGCTAGGGAGCGCCATTCCGCGGGCAAGACTGCTGTACAGATGCGTGTGCGCGTTGATGAGGCCCGGGATGATGAGCTTTCCCGACCCGTCAATCCGCTCGACCTCGGGCGAGATCGGATAAGAGGAACGCTCCTCTCGTGTCAGGATCGCCTCGATTTTTTCTCCAGCGATCAGTACCGCCCCGTCCTCAATGAGACGATCGCGATCGTGATCGCCCCCGGTCCAGATCCACCCACCCTCGATCAGTCGTTTCATCGGGCCTCCTCTGCTCTTCCTTTGGCGGTTACTATAGCGGATCGCGTGAGGGAGGGCAATGCGCGTCTCCTTGTCACACATCAATCGATGCGGTATGGTATCCCTGAATAGAACGGAGGAAATCATGGATAAGGCCGAGCTTCGCCCGCTGATCTTCGAGATCCTGCGCCGCGAATCGCAGACGCACTTAAACGCAGTCGTGTTTCAGGTAAGGAACCTCGCCGAGAACTACGAGCGCCATGACGCCCTGAAGATTCATGAAATCATCTGGGAACTCCTCGTGCAAGGAGTCCTCGCTCCGGGGAAGAACTCACTCAACATCACCCTCCCTTTCTTTCACGTGACCGAGTACGGCGAGGAGTGCCTGGAATCGGGGGAGATCATCCTGCACGATTACGATCGCTACCTGCACGACCTGGAAGCGAGCATCGATGAACCGCTCGACCCGATCATCCGCACTTACGTCCACGCCGCACAGAAGGGGTTTCTATCCGGCAACTACCTGGCAACGATGAGCCTCCTTGCCGACGCGGGCGAGAGGTGCATCGACATGGTCGTGGGCTCAGTCCGCAGCGAGGGTGAGGAGGGTTGTGGAAACTATCGTACAGGACTAAAGCAGATTCGCAGACTCCTTCCTTCGCTCCAGTTGCCGCTTCAGCTGCGCGACGAGATAGGCCTCCATCTCGAAGGATTACGGAATCTGATCGCCCACACACGTGATGGGCACGATCGACCACGCGCGGTAAGTATCGCCCATCGGACGGCGCAGGGCGCGCTCCTCGTCTTTCCGCAATACGTTCATACTACCTACCTTCTGATATCCAACATCAAAGATCGTAGTAGAGTGTGAACTCGTGCGGATGAGGGTTGCACGCAATGTCCTCATGCTTGCGACCTGTGACATCGATCCAGTGTTCGATGTCTTCCTAAGACTGAATCCATCGAAGAGTAAAAAACCCCGCAGCAAGCTGCGAGGCATTGAGAAGCAAAGCTCTAAACTGAAGTTCCTGACGATTTGGGGGCTGAAATCGGCAGTTAATGCAGATGAGATCCGGGATTGAGGATAGAGGAGTTCTCCATTTTGTAGTCATGTGAGATGCGTGATTCTGCTTGACATCTCCCTTGAACACGTGGCATACTCACTTGTAGCGGGATGGGCGCATAAGCCGTTCCAAACTGCGCATCCGTAGTGTAGACAGAACGTTGCACTACGATTGTTGCGAAACGCGCCAACCCAATAGAGTTTTCGCTGTTTCAGCCACAGGAACTTCAGTCTAAAGATCTAGTTGGAGTTGGTCTTCATGCTACAATCTCATGTAGAGTTTTGTTGCATCCGAAGTAACGTCGCACACAAGGTACGACGCTACACCCCTTTTTTCGTAGCGTCGGAGCTTGTCTCCGACGTTGAAGTGGACAATCCTGAGAGAACTCATGTAGCTAGTACGAACAACAAGCTGATTCGCCTTCGGCGAATCTCCGCTTTCCTCCCCCCAGCGAGCTGAGGGGTATCCACCGGAGAGCCTTTATGAAGCCCCCTCTTTGAGAGGGAAATTCTGTCTTTCTCACAGTATATCACTCACCTTGCGCACCACGCAACTCGACGAATGAATGTGGCGATTCGCGAGGCATCGCAAGCACAGGTACAAATCAAGGAGATCGCGAATCATCTTGCCGTCCAACAGATGATTATCAGTAGCAGATAGGAGAACATAAACGAGGAGAATCAACACCGTGCTTGACCACAAGACGCCACCAAAAACCCACTACAGGAGTGGCTAGCACTTGCGAAGTCGTGCTGCTCATCTCAAGCCGTTTGTTGAATATGGCCGTAGACCACTATCTGCATTGGCTTGACTTCGAGAGATGGGAGAGACTACCATTCATATGGGGTGGGCACAGTGACTCTACCGTTCGAGCCGGCGAACACAACTGCATTGCGGTCAAGATCGCGGATGGCTGCGACGTTGAGAGCCTGATAGTGCTGCACTTGTCAAAGGGTGTAAAATGGACTATGTCCTTACCGAGCATGCGCGGGATGCGTTGGCAAAGCGGAGAATCCTGACTGGCTGGATGGAGCGCGCGCTGACGACACCAGAGTTGATCGAAGTGGATCCGATCGATGCTAACCTGGAGCATCGGCTTATGCACATTGCTGAATTTGATAACCGCGTGTTGCGCGTGGTAGTGAATGTTACAGTGATTCCACCGCGAGTTGTGACAGTATTCTTTGATCGACGGAGGATGACCCTATGAAACTGAAAGTGGATCAACAGGCCGATGCTCTCTATCTTGCCTTGGGCGAGGCGCCCGCGAGTCGTTCTGAAGAAGTCTCGCCTGGGATCATCGTGGATTACGACAAGCAAGATCGGGTTGTAGGTATCGAGATGCTCTATCTCTCGAAAAGAGCGCCAGAAACCGACATTCACCGCTTACTGTTCGAAGCGGTCCCGCACCCGCAAGCAAGCTGAAAGGGTAAGCTGCAACTACCATGGCGTGGATCTTCGTACTGGTCCAGGGACGCGCCTGACTAGCTATGTACAGTACGCATACAATCAGGCCTTCCAATCTAACAAGTTCAGGATGATGCGCTGATGGCAAGACGGCGATGGGGCGATTCGCCATTTCACCGATTCTCCGGTTCCCAAAAAGAGGGGGAGACGCGGGAGGATTATGACGCCGGAGTGGAACGGTATCGAACGGCGCTTATAGCGACTGAAAGGATGCTTGCTCAAACTAGAGCCGCTCAAGACCAGGACAAGTGACGAGTTTGCGTCCGATCCCTACCTTTGATCCTCACCTGGAGATACTACCCCGGCCGCTGATGGGGGTGTATTCGCTTTCAGCGGTCGAACAAACATCAAGAATGGAGGTGTGTTCCCACCCTCCTGCATCGAGTCAAGGCATCTAGTCTCGTTCCGAAGCCATCAATGCTGTAAGATAGCAATCGTTAGTATTTGTAGAAGAGGCGATGTAGTTGGATCTCAAACCTGAGGAACGCTTAGCGTTTTCTGTACACATGAACCCTGGGGATTACGCGGTTCTATTGGGATCAGGCGTTTCTTCTAGTGCTGGCATACCTACGGGATGGAGTGTTGTTCTTGACCTGATACAAAGAATTGCGCGGCTACGCGGTACCGAGGATCTCGCAGACCCAGAGAAGTGGTACATCGAGACATTCAAAACAAGACCTGCGTTTGGCGATATCTTGGATGGCTTGGGTTTCACAGAAGAGGAGCGCCGAGGCGTTCTTGTTCCGTATATTGAAGGAACAAATGATGCCGGCCAAGAACCGCCACAGCCAACAGAAGCTCATCGCGCCATTGCAGGGCTTGCGAAGCGTGGCTACATCCGCATCATTCTGACAACGAATCTCGACCGCCTAATGGAACGAGCACTTCATGAAATCTCCATGGATTTTGACGTAATCTCGTCAGATGGTGGGTTTGATGGGGCACCTGCCGTACATCGTACATCGTGTTTGGTGGCTAAGCTGCATGGGGATTACAGAGAGCCTGGAGTGCGACTGACAGCAAAGGAACTAGAGCAGTATTCACCACCAATTCGAAGATTCCTCCGAAAGATCCTACAGGAGTTCGGTCTCATTAGCTGTGGGTGGTCTGCCAAATGGGATGTGGCACTCAGGGAATCGATACTTCGAACGTCGAATCACCGCTTCTCCTCTTTCTGGCTTAGCTTTTCTGGCTCAGGTGCGTCTGAACACGCGAAGAAGGTCATCTCTGCTTGCAAAGCCCAGGAAGTAGCTATCGAAAGTGCTGATGATACTTTTTCTGATCTTCTCGAGAGGGTTCGCGGACTTGAGAAGTCTGGGCGATCTCATCCCGAGTCAGTCAGTATGGTAGTGCAGCAAATACGTCAGTATGCTACTGAAGACAGAGCATTCCCAAAGCTTGAAGCTCTCTTGCACCAAGAGGTTGAGACGCTATTCATGCTGCTGGAGAAGGAAAACACAAACTGGGAGCGCGTGAAGCTAATGGTCGGCACCTTTCACCAGCGTATCCATAGGTATGAAGAACTTACTGAGAGAATGGCTCAAGTTCTAGCTACGGTCGCTTTTTACTGCGAAGATCAGGCCCCTCTGCTACTGAAACGTTGCATAAGCAGGCTCGCCGCTTTCCCGAAGGCCTACAGTAACGATTCCTATACTGCTCTGCAACGCTATCCGGCTTTGCTCCTGGTGTATGCAGCAGGTATCGCATCCATTGTTGCCGGAAGATACAGCAATCTCCACGCCGTTCTGGTGAGCCCCGAGTGGATGGATGAGAAGAGGCGACAACAGATCTCCGGTATCAAGGAGTTGAATGCTCACTCGGTGTTCGAGAACGACTGGAAGAAGCTCCTTCTATGTGAAGAGGACTGCTACGAGTTGCTACGCCCAAGCTTCTACATCTCCAGCATTCTGAGGCAACCCCTTAGACGCTACCTACCAGATGAGACTGAGTACAGGAACGTATTCGACATCTTCGAGTTTGTCCAGTCACTGGTTCACCTAGATCTCAATTCGCCAAGGTTCCCGTTGGTCGGGCGCTTTGCACTCAACACTGACTACTTCAGGAAAGGAGATTTGTCAGACGAGATGACTTCCCACATTGGACGTTTCTTCAACCGAGTCGTGAGAAGCGAGAGGGGCCTTCCGCTTTGTGATGCAGGCTTCTTCGGGGCCTCATTCGATCGCCTTAGCAAGGCTGCCCAGGGGCAACGTGTTCGCATCGCTGACTTCCTCAGAGATACGAGATAGGCTAGCAACGGTCTGCGCCTGGCTTCGCTGATCGGTTGGTAGGCATCGGAAGAGTGTGAGTCCTTGGGCGGCTCAGCTGTAGTAGCTGTATTGGTGCACAAAAGCGGCAGCTCTCCATTCTTGGTCTTTCTTCGTCTCAGTGGCTCGTTTTGCGATGGGAACCCTGCACCATTTTGGTCGCGTATTTGTGCTAAGTTAGGAGAAGGTAAACGAACCATCCGAACCCTGATGGGATTGCGATCGCGGACCTGTGCCGGCACGGCAGACAGGCCGCACATCTGCCCTTGTCAACGCTTCGCCCATCTCCTCACAGATACCGGCGCATGACTCAAGGGGTGTAGTAAGTCTCTCTTCGGCTACTACTACACCCTCCGAGGGGTCAGGGTGGGTCACTAATCCTTCCCTGTACGGCCTCCAGACTTGTGCTACGCATTCACCAACTACAGACCTCCAGCTTTTGACAGCCTTTCTAACGATGTGCCCCCATGCACCTGTTTTCGTAAAACTTTCGAGGTGGCAGCACGGCCTTGATATGAATCTATTTTGGGTCTAAAATGTTACCAAAACGGGTTCTTGGGAGGCTCAGCAATGCCGGTCAACCTATCTATCAAGAACGTACCTGAGGAACTGGCGCAACGATTGCGGGAGAGAGCAAGACGACATCATCGCTCTCTTCAGGGGGAATTAATGGCCATTATAGAGGAAGAGATGATTCCACGGAGAGTGACAGTAGATCAAGCGTACCAGCGAGTGCAGGAGCTGGGCCTTAAGACGGGTTCCGAAACTGCGGGGATGGTGCGAGAGGACCGCGATGCCAGGTGAGGTAATCGATGCCTCACTCTTGGGGGCGATCGTCTTTGGAGAGCCTCGGGCGAAAGAGGCCATTTCCCTCATAAGAGGAGAGGAACTCTACGCCCCCTCTTTGCTGGCTTACGAGCTTGCCAGCGTTGCTCGAAAGAAAGCGCGGATCTATCCGGACCAGCATGGAAAACTGGCGCAGGCATTAGAGCTAGCGTTATTGCTCGATATCCATTGGATGGAGGTCGATCATGTAGCCGTCTTTGCGCTGGCCATGGACACTGGGCTTACCACCTACGACGCCAGTTATCTATACTTAGCGCGTTCTCTTGGTCTTCCACTTGCCACTTTCGATGAGCGCTTACAAACGGCTATGAATAGTCCATAGATTTGCCCTAATTGCAACTTCGCAGGTCGGCCAATTGCAAGGTTAGGCGCCGGCTATTTGAAAGGTTGCGCATCGATATCTGTGCGATTATCTCGACAGATACGTCGCGGGTATAATCGCGGTATGGATATCACCGATAACGACGAGATGCGGGAGAAGCTCAGCAAACTGGGAGCAACAAGGCTGGCGAATGCGCTGGCCTACCTTTCCTTGCGGACGGAAGGAGGCACCGAATACGTGGAGGCGTTGCTCTTCACCCCCCAAGAAGCCAAGAAGCGGTTTAAGGCGAAGTTAGCCGGCCTTAAGAGGCGGCGGAAGTACATCGACTGGCGTGCCGCCCCTGATTTCGCTCGCGAGCTTGAACTGATCCTCGCTACCCTGCATGAAGGGGTGGACGACCCGAAGACCGGGTTGGGGCTTGTGGGGGAGTTTTTTGCATGTGATGGTGCGATCTTCGAACGGAGTGACGACTCGAGTGGTTTGATCGGCGACGTTTTCCGCTACGACGCACGAAACCTGTTTGTCGCCTACGCATCCAGGTGCACGGACAAGGGCTTTGTCTGCGACCTCCTTTTGCGGCTCTATGAGCATGACGACTACGGGGTGAGGACGGAGCTTGTGGCGAAGGTCTCGGGGTTCTTGCCGCAAAAGGAGATGCGTGCCCTCGCCTCTGAGTTCTGGGAGCGGGCAAAGGGTGAACCGCCGGACTCCTATGAGGCGGGCAAGTGGTGGATCGGGGTGGAACTCCTCGCCCGCCAGCTTGGAGACCCAGGCCTGTTCGAGAAGGCGAAGCTTACCGCGAACCCCGAGCTCTCCTCTCCGACGTGTATGGAAATTGCGGAAGTGTACTTGGAAAACGACGACCCCGAGATGGCTCTGTTCTGGATGGAACGGATCTCTCCCACGGATCGATTCCGCGCCGATGCGCAGGATCAGCTCCTCTATTCGATTCACGAGCGACTTGGGGACCGCGAGAGGATGGCGGAGACGGCGTGGCGCTTGTTCCGCAACTGCCGTAGCCGCAGTACACTGGATATGCTCCTGCAGGCCCTCGGAGAGTCCGAGCGGGAGCGGGTGATCGAGGAGCAGGTGGAACCGATCATGGGAAGCGCGACTCTCTCCTACGACGATGCGGCCTTTCTGGTGGACATGGGCCGGCTGGATGACGCCTCGGAGTACCTCTTTCGGTATCGCGATCAGCTAGACGGCAACCTGTATCAGTTTCTCCTTCCGCTGGCAAAGGCACTGGAGGAAGGAGAGCGGTTCCTTGGGGCAACTCTGGTCTACCGCTCGTTGCTCGAATCGATCCTCGATCGCGCTCAGTCGCGCTACTACCACCATGGGGTTCGCTACCTCAAGAAGTTAGACGTGCTCTCTCCTTCAGTGAAAGATTGGCGCGGTCTCCCTTTCCACGAGGATTACAAGGAGGACCTCCTTGAGGCCCACGGCCGCAAGCGGAGCTTCTGGTCGAAGTACGGTCTGTAATTTGTGCAGGAAGTGAGGCTTTCCTGCCAGGCTCCAGAGGCGGTAGCGAACGGTTCCGACCCCTTGGCTCCATATCCTAACAGTGCTGCGTCTATTATGACCCCACGAATACATATTCCGGCTCTTCGTCGTTTCGAGTGGGTAACGGATTCCTGATGGCAAATGATAAAACGCTGTTCTCTTGCTCGTTCGTTGTACTTCAACAGCACAACGTCGCACACAAGGTGCGACGCTACGCAAGCCTTCTTCTGTAGCGTGGTAGCTCGTCTGCCACGTTGAGACACAATCTCACAGCGCAACGTCGGGCGTAGTGATCGCTAAGAACGGCACTCCAACATCCCCTGTTGTTCTTGTTTTTCCTTTCCGTATTCTGCTTTTCCTTTGCTAGAGCCTTTATGTTACGTACCCTGCTGTCTCCAGCTACCCACTCCAAACAGCGAGGAGCCCATATTCCTACGACTGTAAGCTCCTACGAATGTAGCTTTCGCGCCGCGATGAACGACAGGCCGCGCTTGGTGAGAGCAGCGGCGGTGCGGTTCACCGCATCGTGCTTATCCAGGTAATTCCGTTCGAGAAGGGGCATCATCCCTTGCGCCTCAATCTCATCCTTAGGGAGGAAGTACTCCAGGATATCGGAAGGGTGCTCGCGGGTTGCATCGATCTCTGGGCCAGCCCCCTCGTGCTTGGCCGATACATTCGCCACGTGGCCCGCTAGGTCGACCAGCTCCGCGGTTCGGTCGTACGGCTGGATCACGATCGATTTATAGGTCTCGGTGATGTGGTGTTCGAAGCGGACCACGTTCTCGAACCCGAGAGCCTTGCGCAATGGGGCGCTCGCCTCGATCGTCTTGTTGTTGACCGAGTTCGCCCAGTTGAGCCCGATGAGCGAGGTCGTCCCATCCTCGCGCGCGAAGAGCTTCGCCCCGATCAGGGTCCAGAACGCGGCGTACGGGTTGTCGTTCCCCATGTAGACCGAGATTTTGAACTCGATGTCGACCCCCAGCTTGTGCAGCAAGTAACCGAGGAGGACGGTCCCCGGGTTTATATTCAGCACCTGTTTAATCCCGTAAGTGGTGTAGTAGTGGAGGTACTCGTCGAGCCACGCCAGGGCATGCTCGTTCGGCTGCCCGATCCCACCGAAGTAGCCAGTGATCGTCTCCGGCCCGCCGAGATGGATATTCGATCCATCCGTTCCCTTGGTATCCATGGTCTCCACGTAGCTCGCTCCGACGATCTGCATCGCCGCGGCGACAGCCAGAACATCCCCGTTGTCGGCGACCTGTTCCGCCATATTGCGCACGCGGATGAATCGCCCGGGCATCAGTTCGCCGTTTTCGATCGCCTGTTTCGCCTCGGCGATCAACCACGGGAAGAACTGGAGAGCGCTGATCTCCAGGGTCACGGCCCTCTCATCGTCGAAGCGCATCGTCTCCGCAGCGGGGCCGAGGACCTTGCTCCGGAAGTCAGCGATGGAGATGAACGCACCCCTATCCCTCTCATCGGTCAACCATTTGACATCGGCGAGGTAGGGGGAGTTCTCCTCCTCAAGCCGGGAAAGGAGGTTCTCCAACTTGCGTGCCTCGTCCGCCTTTCTGTTGATCTCCTCCGGTCCACCGTAGCGTTCTACTACCTCGAGGAATCGATTGATCACCTCGTTGTTCGGATCGAGGATAAAGTCGTTGATCTGCTTGACGTGATCCTCACTTATTCTCAGGCGGCTTCGCAGTTCGCTCATCTATCTCCTCCTGTCCTTTCGCGGAACGATCACTCGTATTCCTTGATCATCTCTTCGAACTTCTCGCCCTCGCCCTTCAGCATGTGATAGCAGTGCTCGTCGGCAGGGAAGGCTCCTGCCCTTACGTCCTTCTTGTACTCGATCATCGCGTCGGTGACCACCTGCGCAACGTTGGCGTACTTCTTTACAAACTTGGGGGTGAACGCCTGGAACTGACCAATCAAGTCCGAGACGATCAGGAGCTGGCCATCGCAGTACTGCCCTGCGCCGATGCTGTAGACAGGGATGGAGAGCTTCTTGGTGATGAACCCAGCTACCTGAGGAGGGACCGCTTCGAGGAGCAAGAGCTGCGCTCCGGCCTCCTCGATCGCCAGAGCGTCCTCGATCAAGAGTCGTGCCGATTCGACCGTGCGCCCCTGGGCCTTGTGCCCGCCGAGCTGCCCCGAACTCTGTGGGGTGAGGCCGATATGGCCACAGACGACGATCCCCGCGTCGAGGATTGCCCTTATCCGGCTGACCACACGCTTCCCGCCCTCGAGTTTGACCGCGTCGACCCCGGCCTCCTTAAGGAACCGGCCAGCATTTGCCACCGCCTCCTCATCGCTCGTCTGATAACTCATGAATGGCATATCTCCGATTAAGAACGCGGTCGGTGCAGCGCGGCAGACCGCCTCGGAATGGACGATGCACTGATCCATCGTCACCGGTATGGTCCCCTTATACCCGTAGATGCACATCCCCAACGAGTCCCCGATGAGGATCATCTCGATCCCTGCCGTTTCGGCGAACTGCGCGGTGGGGTAATCATAGGCAGTTAGCCACGAGACCAACTCCCCTTTCGCCTTCATCTCGCGGAGGGTGAGAATCGTGATCTTCTTACGTTTTTCCATCGTGTATCTCCTTTTTCGGTCTTTCTTTCTCTGTAATGGGAAGATTTTAGGGGATGGATGGCTTTGCGAGCAAGTCGAGCCCCAGCTCCCGCAGAAGGAGGACGAGGCGGCACAGTGGTAAGCCCATGACGTTGAAGAAATCCCCACAGATGCGGTCGACAAAGACGGATGCCCGTCCTTGGATTGCGTATGCCCCGGCCTTGTCCGCGTACTCATCGCTATCGAGGTAGGCCTCTATCTCTTGCTCGCTGAGGGAGCGAAACCTGACGAGCGTCGTCTCGCAAGCCTGGCGAGAATCCCCTGTCACGGTGGAGAGGAGAAAGAGCCCGGTGAGGACACGGTGCTCCCGTCCACTCAGCCGCATAAGCATTTCGCGTGCCTCGTCGCGGGCGTGTGGCTTCCCAATGATCTCGCCATCGAGCTCGACGATCGTATCCGCTCCGATGATGATCCCCTCCTGATGCCGCGCCACCTCGCGCACCTTGTCGCGTGCGATAACGATGACCTGTTCCTCTGGAGAGCCGTTCGCCACCTCATCGATACAGCTCGGAACCGCGATGAATTTGGTGGTGAGTTTAGAGAGGAGTTCGATCCGCCGCGGCGAGGCGGAGGCAAGGATTATCTGGTCTCTCATCATAAATCGACTGGTGAAACGGGGTTGATGCCAGTACAGTCCGATCGCATGACGTCACGGAGCATCGGGTGGCAGAAACTCTGTTCTGCCACTCGCGTAATTCATCGTAAACGTCTCTGCAGGATTTACACGATCCGGGAGGAGGAGGATCGCGGCGGCCAAGTCGCCTTGTGTAATGTAATTCAACCGCCAGAAGCCTTCTGTCAGATCAACAACATTATCACGGACAAAAAAGTCGGTTGTTCCATGAGTCACATAGAGGTTCCAGATTGTGAATGCCGCTCCCGTGGGTGAGAACACCCACACCATCAGTGCTCCCGAACCGATATAAGGTTCGATCCGAGTAAGCAAGTCTGCGGAGAAGGCCCCGTTTTGGATACCTTCCTCAAGCCGAATGAATAGAAAGCGCAACTCTTCTTTTGGATAAGTTACGATCACCGTTCCGACCAGACTCTGATCGACATCCAAGAGGCCAGCTACCGTTTCCACGGAGAAGTCGCCTTGCAGCAAGCTGTCCTCCAGTTCCGTGACAACAGCTAATGGGGACACTTGAACTACGTCCCTCGGAGTGGGCACAGCAGTCGGGACCGATGTAGTAAGCGCCGGAGCAATCTTAAAACGAGCCCGCTGTCCCTGATAGACCACCCAGAAGGGCTGGGATGGATCGATATCATCGCCCATGATGAGGATCCCTTCGCTGCCTGATCCCCTGGAAGTCTCGTCTGAATTCTTCCTTAAAGCGCCGGTTAGAAACCCCGGTGTTATTTCATCCCAATCATCTGAGGTCGGAACGAAACCGGGTTTCCCCTCTTGCTCCACAGCGAATTGATTCGGCGAAAAATCGAACCGAGTGACTACTTGTTCGAGAATCGGATTGACATATAGCGCGTTCTTGCCTACATATTGGTGAAGCTTTTCATATAGATCCGGATTTTTTAAGATTCCACTCTGGAACGCGCGTTCGTTGATGTAAACGAGGAGGAATTTCACCTCAGTCCCGGCTACGTTGGTGGTAATAACACCGACCAAATCCCGGTCCAGATGCGCCTCAGAGGCAAAGCGATCTGCGAGATCACCTAAAGCGCACGTGGCTATAAGGAAAAGCAGCAACGTGTAGGCAACAAAACCCTTCCTTGCCGTAGTAATACACATCACTGATAGCTCCTTACACCTGCTGGTAGATAGCTATGGGCAATACCCTCACTCACAAAAAGACCCGGGCCGGTCTTAGAAGCGATCTGCTCATGAGACCCGGCAAGAATCCCGAGGCTCGTGAGCAGAAGAACACTGAGATAGACCCCCACCCGACGTGCTAAGGTTACACGCATCATATCTTCCCTGCGGCCGATGGCCTTCGCAGTCGATGGTGCTTATTTACAGAACACTTGCAAGCTACAAACTAGCAGGGGCCGCCGCACCAGAAACCAGCAAAAGCGAAGATCCAAAACGCCCAGAAGAAGGACAGCAGAAGCCAAGCGCTGAGACACATAGTGCACCTCCTTAGTGGACCTACTATAGCACAACCAAACAGGAAAGACAAATCACGTTCCACCGGATTCTCTACCCCCGGCATACCTTCCTTATCGAGGATGAAGAACCCCGTAGGAACAATCCTGTAGCATACCCTGGTGAGTATATTTTCATTTCACGGACTGCGTCGACAGGTCGGTCCCCGGGCGTAGCACCTTCCGATACTCATTGTAGCAGCGGTCGACGCGCATCCCCGCGCGCTCGTATAACCGCGTTGCGCCGGTCAGGTTCTCCGAATCGGCGTGCAGAGCAACCTTGTGGATCCCCCGCGTGTAGAACTCGCCAAACGAGTGGTGCAGTAGGGCGAGGCCGAGTCCTTTACAACGCCAGCGACGGCGAACGGATAGATCCCCGACGTAACCGATCCTTGGATCGTCGTCCGTTTTGGGGTAGCAAAGCGACATACCTGCGATCTCGTCTCCATCTATGGCCAGGAACCACAGCGCAGGGATGATATCCGGGTCGTTCTCTACCCAGTGTCGCCACTGTTCGAGCTCCTCCTCGACCGGGGTCTCCACAAAACCCCAATGGTCGCGGAATGCCTCACGATCCGCGGCGGCGATGGCGACAAGATCCACATCGAGATCGGCAGTACGGACATGGATCCCCTCCGGCCAGATCGGCGATGGCGGCGGCCCCTCCATCGTGGTGAGCATACGCCAGCCGCGGCGTACGATCGCAAACCCTTCATTTGTGAGCAGGTCGTTCGAGGGAACATCGCTATCGAGGGCCTCGCCGAGCAGGGCCACCTGTGCATTGGGCGGAGCCTTGAGAATCGCCTCGCTAGCGCGAACCTCGGCCCAGTGCAGCAGGGAAGTACCGATCCCCTGTTTGCGATAGGCCGGATGAACCTGTCCCCAGCTCCATATCCGGACATGCGGTTCGTTCGTATCACGCACGTAGACGTATCCGACCAATGCACCATCCGGCGTGCCGTCTGGGGCGAGGACGACATAGCCGTCGGTCGCCGGATCGAAGCCGGGCTCCTGCCAGCCGACCAACAACCGCTTGACGTTGTGTTCCTCTTTCCCGACAAGCTGCATGTCGCACAGATTGAGGAGCGCGGCCACATCCTGCACATCATCCAAGGTCAGAGGACGTGCCGTTACTCCTTTAGGTAGATGGGTAAACATTATTGATTCTCCTTTTCAGATCCCATCTCGATGGTCCCATCAAGATGGTCCATTCATCGCTGATACAGATCCCCACACGTGAAACGCTTCCTCCTCTGCGAAGATAGAGAGATATTGCATTCGTGGTCTCTGTTTGAAGTTTGAGAAGCCGTTCCCGGAAGGGACAGCCATTAAACGCGAGTCTCGTGAATGGAGCCTAGCGAAGGACCTGTCCGGGGGCGTAACCACGGAACACTCGAGTAGTTGTAGTGATCATAGTTTCGCACCTCCTTGCTAAACGGTCATAAGCCATATCCAATCTATGAGGACCGGTTCACATACCAACATTCACCAGTATGCCCAGTTGTTACGATGCTGTCAAGTTCTTCGAGACGCTAGCGCACGTTGACGACGTGCAGACAGACTCGATCGTAGTAGTAGCTACCATCTTGATCGATGATGGTGAGTGTGATCCACAGGTCCTCACCGATGGGATAGTACGTCGCCGGGATGTAGAAGAGTGGATCGCTTACCGTCGGATCGAGGAACGTCCCTTTGCTCGCTTCCCAGCGGAAAGTTATGCGATCGCAGACCGGTTGAGCGACTGTGGCATGGAGCTGAATGACCCCGCACTCGGGAATACACGGCGAGACGCTCCGATTGATCCCAGGGAGCGAGCAAGGCCCACACGAATAGGAGAGCGGTGCACACAGCACGGTACCTGTGCACGGAAGAGACCACTCTCCCTGACAGCCACCTACAAGCTCAGGCAGGGATCGCGCACGATCACACGGATGCTGAGAATGCCGATAGACAATCGGCGCAGGGATCAGTTCCACCTCTGTAAAGGGATGAAGCGGCATCACCGACTCGGTGTAATCGTCACCTTCGCCCACAGATGTCCCCTCGACAACTGCTGGTGCCCCCAGGAAGAGGAGGAGCGCCACACTGATCGCAGCCGCCCCAATCAACCAACCCCAGAACGAATCATTCATGACCTATTCCTCCCTTAGAGTTGATCCCCCTGATTCCTTTTCACCTTGAGTTTGAGCCTACACCAGGTTGCGGGAGAAGTCAATCCTAGGTTCCGAGGTACAAAACTGTTTCACCACGAAGGACACGAAGAGCACGAAGGAGGAGGACGAAGCGCTTGATTACGCTCTTAAGCTTGGTGACATTGCACAGACAATTACCCGATTTGAGAGCTCATCGAATTTCATTCTTCGTGTCCTTCGGTGCGCCAGGCTAAGCCTGGCCGATCTTGTGGACTGG